>NZ_PVTO01000013.1 GCF_003003275.1 Alkalibacterium olivapovliticus | reverse complement strand
GTCTTGCAAGCTCATCCGTTCTATTAAGCCTTGGTATGAAGTTTCTGTTCGTCAGTGCAAGCATTTGCGTCCGACTTCCTTCAGATTCCGCCTCACGGCGGACACCCTTGTCTTTCGCTAACAGTTCCTACTGCCAAGTCTGTAGTGGACTTTCACCACCAAGTTATCGCCCATGCCGGGCGCACAAGTAAGAAAAAACAGCAGACGAGTGGTCTGCTGTTTCATTTTATGCTCTTAATATATTGTTCGTCGATCCGGGTCGACACGTTTCCATTGGACAGATGTATCCATGTCTTCCAGCTGCACGATTTGCGTACACTGGTAAGTACGGTACCATGATTTAATGTTAGGGGTCATGCTGTTGATCACGCGTTCGATACTGGCACCCTTAGGCGTGTTCCAGGCATCCGGGAATGACAGGTTGATAATGGCTTTTCCCTGCTGATACACCACATTGTATTTCCCCTTAAGTGATCCAGCTTCCCCGGAAGGAGTGATCTCGAATTCACCGTAAATCGGTCTGCCTGCTTTAACTTCCAGGTGATTTGGGAAAGCCGGTGTAAAATCGACTTCTACCGGGTTCGTTGCATGATTCACTGTTATTTTTTTAAGTTTATTCAAATCATTTGATTTTTCATAGAAATAAGTGTTGTTTTTACCTTCTGCTGTTCCATTCTCATCGATCTCTACGCGTTCCAAAGTGTAGCGTCCACCTTCGTTAAAATTGGTGACGACCGAGTCTGTTGAGAACTCAATATAATATCTTGCCTGAAAATCTTTCGGGAATGCAAACGGATCGATATCAATCATTTCTCCATCAATTGAAAGGAAGAATTCTGTATCTCTCTTGCGTGCAAAATCAAAATTGTACAGGAAAAAGAGGGGCATCGAATGCGGTTCTTCAATGTGATTACCCACTGAAGGCAACCAGGTCAGCGGTTTAGTCTCTTTATCGACTTTTTCATCGACGTAGAGAACGATCCGACGATCCAGTTTATCAAAAAACACAAATCCTGCATCCAACTGTCCATTATCATGCTCAAAATAAGCTTCATCAAATTCAACTACAAAGCGCTCTTTCAACCCTTTCCCTCCGATAGACAAAATTTCTTCTTCTTCAGGAATGGATAAGGTGTCCTGGACATAGGAATCTCTATACCCATCTGTACGCCACGCCAGTACACGGAACCCTTTTCCGTAAGGTTCACCGTCTATATAGTGGAATTCGAATGCTTCATATTCTGCATCCGGGTTTTTATGGAAATGAAACATGGCCATTCGCTTAATCGGATTTAACCTGAATCTAAATGGGACATATGCTGTACTTTTTTTCATATTCTCACCTTCTTTATCAGTCTTAAACAATTATTTACTCTCTTTCAAACAAAATTACAGTGTTGTTATTTAATGATACACTATTTTTTTTAATCTGTAAGCAATTTTGATTGAAAAAGTGAAGTATTGTAAGTGTTACCATCTTCACAAAACAAAAAAACTGCACCCCGAATCCTCTGGAGTACAGCTTGACTGCTTAATTTTATTAAGAGTTTACAGATTCTACTGTAAAGGTGGTGTCCGCCAGTGCTTCTCGGATATTATCTTCAGACAGTTCGCTCTTAGAAACGATTACTGCTTCTTTGCTTTCCAGATTGACATCGACTTTCTGTACACCGTCTACTTGTCTAATCGCGGCTTTTACTGAGTTCGCGCACCCGTTGCAATGCATGCCTTCTACTATAGCTGTATACTTCATTGCTTATTCTCTCCTTTAAGTGTTTAATTGGTTACTGCTTCCGTTGCGGTTGGAGCAAATTTTTTAAGTCTTAATGCATTGAGTAAAACAGAGACAGAACTGAAACTCATTGCTGCGGCTGCAAATACTGGATTGAGTAAAGGGCCACCCAACATGAATAATAATCCCATCGCAATCGGTATCCCGACAATATTATAGGCAAATGCCCAGAACAGATTCTGTTTGATGTTTTTAAGTGTGGCTTTACTCAGCTCAATTGCCGTCAGTACTTCTTTTACATCACTTCTCATCAGAACAACATCAGCTGATTCCACAGCAACGTCTGTTCCCGATCCAATGGCGATCCCGATATCTGATTGGGCTAACGCCGGAGCATCGTTGATTCCATCCCCGACCATTGCCACTTTCTTACCTTCTGCCTGCAATTTTTTGACTTCATTGGCTTTATCTTCCGGTAAGACATCACTCAGTACACGATCGATTCCGGCTAACTGCGCAATGGCATTGGCCGTACGGGTATTATCTCCGGTAATCATCGCCACTTCGATTCCCATTTTTTTGAGAGCCCGTATAGTCTGTACACTGTTTTCCTTCAAGGTATCGGCTACTGCGATCAGTCCTGCAACTTTTCCGTCTATTGCCAGATACATCGGTGTTTTTCCTTCATCAGCAAACGCATCAGCCTGTTCCTCAAGTTCAGTATACGCCAATGACTGTTCGCTCATCAATTTTTTGTTACCGAAGAAAAGAATAGCGCCATCCACTTCTGCTTTCAGACCCTGTCCGGGTATCGCTTCAAAGCGATTGGAATCAATTGCTGAAATGCATTTCCCTTCTGCTTCTTTAACAATGGCTTCGCCTAAAGGGTGTTCGCTGCCTTTTTCTGCAGAAGCCGCCATTTTAAGCAGAAAGTCTTTTGAAAAGTTTGAGTGTTCCGCTACATGAATATCGGTCACAACTGGTTTTCCTTCAGTCAGGGTCCCCGTTTTATCAAAGACGATTGTTTCAACATTGTGAATGGTTTCCAGTGCATCTCCACTTTTAATCAGGACACCATGTTCAGCGCCTTTACCTGTTCCCACCATAATAGCAGTTGGTGTCGCCAGCCCCAGCGCACATGGACAGGCAATAACCAGAACTGAGATCATAATCGTTAAAGCAAATATGAAACTTTGGCCGGCAATCAGCCAGACAGCTCCAGACAGTAGTGCCAATCCCATTACGATGGGTACAAAATAGCCAGTGATAATATCTGCCAGTTTGGCGATCGGCGCTTTTGATCCCTGAGCGTCTTCTACTAGTTTAATGATCTGGGATAAGGTAGTGTCTTTTCCCACCTTAGTGGCGCGGTAATCCACAGAGCCATTTTTATTCATACTGGCGCCAATGATGCCGTCTCCTTCTTCTTTATCGACTGGCATACTCTCTCCGGTCAGCATGGACTCATCCACCGCTGTGCGTCCTCTGACGATCACACCATCCACCGGCATTTTTTCACCGGGTCGGACTCTGACAATATCTCCAGGGGACACATTTTCAATCGCAACTTCTTCTTCCTGGCCGTTATGAACAATACGGGCTGTTTTAGGTGCCAGATCCATCAGTTTTTGAATGGCTTCAGACATCCGTCCTTTGGATCGTTCCTCCAAGTATTTCCCGAGTGTATGGAAAGCAAGAATAACGGCTGCTGTTTCATAGTACAGCATCATCGCCAAATCTGCTCCATCGAAAATGATCGCGTAGGTTGCGGCCGCACTGTAGATGAATGCAGCAGCTGTTCCTAGTGAAATAAGCGAGTTCATATTCGGGTGGCCTTTTGACAAGGTCTTGAAGCCCTGCTGGAAATATGACCGTCCATACCACATGACGGGAACAGTCAAAGCCAGCTGTATAAGAGAATACCTGACCGGATTCATCATATGGTCGATGGGTCCCGGTAGACCCAGACCGATCATGGGCGCCATTGAGATGTAAAACAATGGGATCGTAAAGACCGCAATCAGAATCGTCCGGTTTTTAATGATCTGTTCTTTCGATTCACTCTTATCATCAGTCGGTCCCGCTACTTCCGTTTCTTCTTCTTTGGGAATCGCTTTGTAACCTGACTGACTGATGGCGTCCGATATATCTCTGACTGACAAATGCAGTGGGTTATACGTCACGCTCATCTTCTCTGACGCCAGATTCACTGAAGCAGCTTCCATTCCTTCCAGCTTGCTGGCTGTTTTCTCGACAGTAGCTGAACAGGACGCACAGGTCATGCCTTCTATATCAAAGGTTTTCGTGATCATTTGCGGCATGACGACTGTATAGCCGGTTGCATCGATTTCTTTTTCCAGACTTTCCGGATCAAAGCTTTTCTGGTCGACCTTGAGATTTAACTTTTCAGATGCCAGATTGACAGAAGCTTCGACCACTCCGGTTACTTTTCCAGCTGTTTTTTCTACCGTACTGGCACAAGACGCACAGGTCATGCCTTCAATCGGGTATGATTTTGAATTCATTCTGATTCCTCCTTAGTGGACACAGGAACACTGGCCCGGTATGCAGCTGCACACGACTTCCAATGGTGCAGTTTCTTTCTTCAGTTTGATTACGTCTTCCAGAGCTTCCAGATCACTCAGACTCAGGGTACTGTTTTCCAGCATCATCTGAATGGTGACACCCGCTTTTTTTGTACAGACCTGACTCAGCAGTGCTTCTGTAGCTTCTTCCACACTTTTTTCTTCTGTAACAGCCGGCGAGTAATCATATTGCCGTCCATTCGGCTCTGCTGTCAGCATGCCTTTTTTGACTAAACGGCCGATCAGCGTTTTCGTCGTAGCCAGTTTCCAGTCTTTCTTCTCATTTAGTATCGTGCTGATTTCTCTACTGGTAATGGGGCTGGTCGTCCAGACGACGCGCATCACTTCCCACTCTGATGGTGAGATTTGAGGCTCCTCCATCTCGTTCACTCCTTTTCGTTTACACATGTAATTTGACTTCTAAACATAGTTTACAACTGTAATCGGTAAATGTCAACCCTAAACAAAAAAAGTTTACCATTTGAGAGTGAGCTCCGTCACCCTGTCAAATGTGTAAACTTTTTCTCTAATCCATATAATAATCAGTTAAATAATCCAGTGTTTCCTTATCTGAGTGAACAGGCAGATTGAACGTGCACGTATAGTCTTCATGCCCTTTACCTGTCAAAAGGATCAGTGTCGGTTCTTCAGCATTGTCAATGACCTGCTTTACCGCGAGTGACCGGTCCATTATGATGTCCACTTCGATCGTTGAATACGACTGGGCCATACTGATATAGGTATTCTTCATGATCTCCTCAGCCAGACCGTTCAAGTCATCCAGTGTCAGGATGGTATGATCGCTGTACTGAATGGACGTACTGAGCATCTTTTCCCGTTTGGAACTGTCTCTGTTACCTCTGAATCCAAATACATGATTCAGTCTGTGATCAGGATACATAGCCTTACAAGTAGATAAAACAGCTTCCAGTGCTTCTGCCGTGTGCGCATAATCGATCACTGCCTTTACAGTATCCGTCAGATCGTACGCTTCAAAACGGCCAGGTATCGGCTCAAGGTCTTTTATCATCTCTTCCAGCTGATCGATGTTATGTCCCAGATCACTCAGGACCGTTGCGGCCATCGACAGGTTCAGCAGATTATATTTACCAGGAAGTGGCGCCTGCGCCTGAATGGTCTGCTCATTGATAGTCAATCTGTTTTTCACTGTTGTTTCGAACGCGTAATGAGTATGAGGGTCACCCGTTTCCGAAACAGTCAGCACCTCGATCTGCTCGTCTTTCAGAATATCGACCAGTTTATTTCCCCAATGATCATCACTGTTCACGATCGCCTTAGCTGAAGGTTTAAGCAGTGAGAATAATTTTTTCTTCGCCATAAAGTAATCTTCAATCGTTTTATGATAGTCGAGATGATCATGCTGAAGATTGGTGAACAGCCCGTAGTCAAAAGCCATTCCTTCCATCCTGTGCTGCTGAAGGCCTTGAGACGATACTTCGATAACGACAACCTCATCAGTAGACTCGGATAAAGATTTCTGAATCATCGATGCGCTGGGTGTCGTAAGGGAACTGTCCATGCGCTGTCCGTTTATTTCGTTGAACACAGTCCCGAAGAATGAAACCGAATAGCCTGCTTTACGCAGTAGATGAGTCGTAAATAATCCGGTCGTCGTTTTACCGTTTGTTCCTGTTATTCCGATGACGATTTTATCCTTACTGGGGTGTTCATAAAAGTTTGCCGCCAGGGCTCCTATCACTTTTCTCGAATTCTCGACTTGAATGTACGGAACCGTTAAGTCAGATAATGCTTTCTGACCGATGACTACACTTGCTCCGTTATCGATCGCCTGTTCAATAAAATCGTGTCCGTCTTTTTCGAAGCCTTCGATTGCCACGAATATCTCACCATCTCGTACACTGCTCGCCCGCTCGTTGACACCGCTTATGTCCAGATCATTCAGCTGTTCATGCTGACCGATCTCATTAATATAGTTAACAATTTCTTTCCATTTCACTTTTTGATCTCCTTAATGTGTAAATAATTCTTCTGCTGACTCCTGATGCGAAAGCCTTTTTGAACCTTCTCCATCTTCAGGAACCCGTCAGATTTCGGGCTGCAATTTTCATGGGATCGATAAACGGGACTGGGATATCACCGGAATGTAATACGAGTTCCACTTCTGTACACCCGCCGATAATCAGTTCACACTGCTTACCTTGTATCAGTGTATCTGCCGCTTCTTTTAGTAATCTTTTGGGATGATCGCCTTTATTGCCTTGCTTGATTCCGTTCTCTCCAAAAATAGCTTCCATTACTTTAGTTTCCTGGTCGATGTCGTCCGGAAAAACAACCTCTTTATTTCTGATAACGGACTGAAACAGATTAGACCGTCTCGTCGCAGTGGTCGATAACACGCCTATCCTTTTAACACTCGGGTAAACTGTATCCAGAAAATCGCTGAGTCCCTTCAGGACATGGTAAAAAGGAATCGTCACACTTTTTTGTATCTCCTCATGAAAGTAATGAGCAGTGATACAGGGCATCACTAAGACAGACGCCCCGGACTTCTCGAGATTCTGCGCCGTTCTGATCATTTCTTCAACAGGAGAGTCTCCTCCATATAATATGGCTTTAGTCCGGTCAGGAATTTTAGGGTTACTGTCAATAATGACACGGTAATGATCCTGATCTTTGCTCACATGCGTTTCTTCGATCAGCTTAGTGTAAAAACTAGCTGTAGCGAGTGGACCCATGCCACCCAGTACGCCAATAATCTTCTCATCTGCAGTCATGTACTCACTCATTTCATTAAAAAGTATTGGGTAAAAGACATCAGCTTCAAGGATAGAAAAAGTCACGTTTGAACTCCGGCACTATTTGACTAAAGTCCTCCTTGATCTCAATCTGAAAAGCTTTCAACTTCCTCCCAGGAAGGCTGGCTGTTTATCGATCTTGTGATGTCAAAATCACCCACACTAGCATCGGGTCCCAGTGCCTCAAGGGCATCCAGATCATTAAAATGCCACCATTCAGAAGCCAGAGGTGTAAATCCGGCCTGGACCATATAATCGACCATTCGCTTAGAAGCATCTACTACATCCGGATTAAAATCCAGTTCACGCCATCCATCTCTATCCATTGAACTGATCGGTTCTTCGAAGAGCGCCGAATTGACACTCAACTCATGAAAAGGCGTCTGCATTTCATAGATACTGTAATCGGTCACTTCTCTGACGACAAAGTCGCCTACCACTTTTTCTGATATCTCATTTACCTGAGCCAGAGTCAGATCAATTGCTGCTCCACGGTTATGATTGGATATGGAGGAATGGATAAACCAGCCGATACTCCAGGGTGCTTCCGTCACGCCTTCTTCGACTTCTTCGTTTTCTTCTATCAGTTCAACCAGTGCTTCTCTGACCAGCTCGCTATTTTCCTGCGAGCGATAAGTCTCATAAATAACCAGTGTTTCACCATTGAACAGCGCTATCTGCTGTGCACGGGATACCTTATAAGCTGTACTGTATAGGATCGGGAAAATAAATTCTGTTCTATCCAGACGTTCATTGTGATCGATCATATTGCTGATCGCTTCACCCGTCACCCCTGGAATGTCAGTGAATGACGATTGAAACAGCGATTCATGGCTGTTGGTGTGATGATAAACGATCGACGGGATGACATCCGGCAGATTAATAAATGCGGCTTTGTGCCTTATCCACCCTTCCAGTTCATCTGTTCTGACTCGCCACCAGCCACCCTGCTCTTCTCTAATTTCAAAGGGCGTACCTGAATCGAGAGTTCCGACGATAGAGGAAGTGTCTCCCGGCTCATCGTACATGTGCTCTCTAACAGAAGTATAACCAGCAGCTCCTACGATCGGCAGTTCAAAATCTTCATTGTAAAACAGGGGGAGTGTAGGTGGTGGCGTGACCGGATCATCCTGCCCCTGCTGTTCAGTTGGCGGCACCTGCTCTTCTTCGAGAATATCAGGTGTTCCTAAATACCTGCTGACTAAAAACCCCATTCCAAGTACTATGACCAGGCTCAAAAACGCAATCAGGCTTTTTAAAACTGTTTCTTTATTCTTCAATTATATTACCCCTCAGCATACAAAACTCGTCATGTGTATCATAATTTTTTGAGTGTTGCTCTTTTTTTAGGTTATCTGTTCATCAACACTCTGATTCCAAACAAAAGGATCAGGTGCAGCGGATAAAACCAGTAAAACACCCATTTAGTAAATGGATTTCTCAGTCCCGGTTTCCTGTTATATAAGGTGAAAAATGGAATAGTCAGGAATACACCCAAACGGTAGGTCGAATACATTCCGATATCCTGAATACCAGGAAGAATGTAAAATACCAGACCTATAAGTACAAACATAAATACTTTCAATTTGACATTTTCTCTGTAAAGCCCAAATATAATGATCCACAAGACCCCTATGTAGTGCCAGTTGGCTGGCATGGACATCAGCAGGGTCGCGCCTAAAACGACAAGTTTGATGATTGCGCTGGTTTTTTCACTGGTTATGACAGATAGTGCAATGACCCCCAGCATCAATGTCCAGATAACACTCGTCCCTCTAAATACACTGAATCCAAAATACAGGTTATACGGAACATGCGAGAGCACAGCAAAAAGAAAGAGTCTGAAAATATACTTTTTCTTGTCAGAGGTATAATGATGACCCTCTGCTACCAGAAAAAAAATAACTGGAGCGGCTAAGCGTCCGACCAGATGCGCGACCCACCGTTCAGGTGTACCGAAATCAGTAACCAGATGTGATGCATGATCAATAAACATCGCCAGCACCGCAATGATTTTTAACACATTTGCATTGATCCTTGATTTTTGAACAGGAACAAACAGTGACTTTTCAGTCATTTTAAACACTCCAGTCTTTTAAGCAGAGAATATAATAACATTATACGCACACACTTATCTTATTGTAATTTAATTATAGTGTTATTATTAAACGAGCGGTAGCAAAATCACTAAAATTTAATGATTTGTAATCAGATTGTCAATTAGTCTGGGCCCAAATTAGTCCTGACAAGCCAATCGATAAATCGTTTCTGCATAGATCGACATTGACTTGTAAAAATCATCTAAATCAATGTGCTCATTTTCCTGATGCGCTAAACTTTTACTGCCCGGGAAATGAGCCCCGAATGCGACCATATTCGGCATTGACCGTGCGTAAGTCGCTCCGCCTGAAGTCGTCGGTTCACTCTGATCACCCGTTTTGTCTCTATAGATTGACAATAAGGTCTGGATCAGTTCGCTTTCCAGCGGCACATGAAGAGACGGCAGATAATCATATTCTTTGTATTCCAGTCCATACAGCGCACTCGCTTCAATCAGTCTTTCAACAATCAATTCTTTATCCTGTGTAACAGGAATACGTATATCCAAAGTGATTTCTGAATAATTGCTGTTTATTTCCAGTGTCCCTACATTAAGAGTCAGTTCACCTGAAACCTCATCTTTCACTTCTCCGAACAAGGTCCGTCCGTTAGTCTCCTGACCAATTTTTTCTCCAATAAATGAAACAGCTGGGTGCGGCTGGAAGCCTACAAGCCCCTTTGCAAGCAGTGCTATTGCATTTTTTCCATCCTGAGCCTGACTGGCATGAACACTTTTCCCGTGAACGGTCACTTTTTCTCCCTGTATGGAATAAGGAATCGACATATAATCGAATATCGTTGACAGATTTTCAACATTTCCACAGATATATTCTGCTGTGTCTGGTACAACATTAGGCGATTTACCACACTGAATTTCCATTTTCGCTGCTCCTGGACCGGTCAGTTTCACTTGCAGCAAAGCTTTTTCAGCATATGTCAGCGGAAAGGTCCCATCCGGAACGAATCCCATATCCGGCACTGCTTCATGTTCTTTATACATTTTCATGCAGCGCCAGAGTGTTTCTTCATCTGTTCCGAAAATAAAGCGCACTTTTTTAGTAAAGGTTTCATCTGAATCAATCAACGCTTTTAATCCGTATAAAGCCGCAACGGTCGGTCCTTTATCATCCTGAGTTCCTCGTCCATATACAGCCCCATCCCGTTCAACTGCTTCAAACGGATCACTATCCCACTTTTTAGTATCGCCTTCAGGGACTACATCTAAATGGCACAGAACCCCTACAGTTTCAGCTCCGTCTCCATACTCTGCAAAGCCATAAAATCCTTCTGGATCATAAAATGTATCCATTCCAATTTTGTCGCAGACGGTCAGTACTTCTTTTAAAGCCTGATCGATTCCTTTTCCAAATGGTGGAAATGCACGTTCGTTTCCATTTGTTGTATTGAATGAAGGGATTGCAATCAGTTTTTTTAACGTGCGCAGGCTTTCAGTTTTTATTGACTGACTTATGAATTCTTTCATCTCTATCATCTGTATTTACCCTTTCTTTGCCCTGATTTTTTCATCTATGTATTCTCTCACATCTGTATCATACTATACAAGGTTTACAGTCCCTTCACTCTTTTTTTATACATCCTCTACATACATCTTCCAATAAGGATGAGCGGTCAATAACAGAAGTGAAAACTCTTTCGAGTTGAAGACTTTGATGTCGTTTATTCACTTAAGTTACTAAAGTTAAAAAATATGTGTGTGACCCTCTTGTTTTTTCTTCCCATAGGACTATAATAGCTTGGTACTAATTTTAAACGAAAATGCTATTTATTCACTGAATGGGTGACACTTTGTCATATATTGTTCAGTTATGGCAAGGAGGAAGACAATGAAAAAAGACATGACCGAGGGGAATCCAGTCAAGCTGATTGTCAGCTTTATGATACCACTCCTGATCGGAAATTTGTTTCAACAGTTTTATAACATGGCAGATGCCTTTATCGTCAGCAGAACCATTGGTGTCACGGCATTCTCAGCTATAGGGTCAACCCTGAGTCTTCAGTTTCTGATTCTGGGACTGGCCATCGGAATCACTGCCGGGCTTGCAGTCATCACTTCCCAGCGTTTCGGACGTAAAGATGAGAAAAGTCTTCGTCAGAACCTGGCAACCAGTTTAATCATCAGTGTCACGATTGCCGTGATTTTAACTGCACTGACCACTACTTTTACTGAAGAGATACTGACTATCATGCAGACGCCTGAAGAAACCTATGCCTATGCTTACGATTATCTGAATATATTGTTCAGAGGAATCGGCGCTGTCATACTCTTCAACTTTCTGGCTAATCTGCTGCGTGCTATTGGTGACAGCAAAACACCTCTTTATTTCCTGATCGTGACATCCATTTTAAATATCGTACTCGATTACGTGTTTATTTTAGTCTTTGATATGGGGATCGGCGGTGCAGCATTAGCGACAGTAGTTGCTCAAATCACTTCCAGTGTCCTGTGCCTGATTTATATCTGGAAAAAAGTCCCGATTTTACGTATTCACAAAGAAGACTGGGCACTTATTAGCAAGGCTGAATTCAAAGAACACTTACGCATCGGCTTGCCTTACGGTTTCCAGTACTCGATCATTGCGATCGGGTCAGTCGCTATCACGATTACACTGAACCAGCTGGGAGCCGCTTCTGTTGCTGCCTATACAGCAGCTCAAAAGATCGACTCGGTCGCTGTCCTGCCACTCCAGTCATTTGGAGTAACGATGTCTACATACGCCGCACAGAATTATGGTGCCCGTAAACTGAATCGAATCTGGTACGGAGTCAATCAGGCAGTGAAGATGAGCGTGATTTACAGTATTGTGATCGGGATCATCCTGGTTATATGGGGACGATCTCTCGCTACGATTTTCGTTGGGGCAGATGCTCCAGCAGAAGTTCTGCGCATGATCCAGTTCTATTTTTTATCTACCGCTCCACTGTACTCTATTTTATCGGTCCTCTTTATTTACAGACACACTTTGCAGGGGCTGGGAAACAGCTTTGCTCCAACCGTTGCAGGTATAGGAGAACTGCTTGCACGAATTGGTGCGGCAGCATTCCTCTCTATTCCTTTAGGCTTTCTAGGCGCGGCAATTGCCAACCCGTTAGCATGGATTGCAGCATTCGTGCCATTGGTCATGGCTTACCGCTCTACTAAACGAACATTATCCGGCCGTATGACGGTTACACCACCTGAGGAACTGGATTTTCCAGTTACCGCACGACCCGCTTCGTCCAAACTCAAGTAAGCTAGAGTTTGATGGACAGTCTCACTAACACTAAATAAAATGAAAACCGAAAGAACTTTTGTCTTGAGTGCAAAAATTCTTTCGGTTTTATTGTGCCTGTTTTTTATAAACACGAGCTACTGATCTTTAGTCAAGAATGATTCATCGATCCCAGCTACTCTATGAGCCAATGGTCTAAGCACTTTTTCCTTATCCAGATCACTTCTCATGTCGGCTAACTGGTTGAGGATGTATTTAGCCCCAAAGTCCATTCCCTGTGCGCCACCAATTAGGATCACATCACCAGCTTCGACCTGATTCAGGCTTGACTGCAGAGCATCCGGCATTTCTTTGTGCAGCTCGACCTCTACACCAACTTTTTCCATTTCTTCTTCGAAGGCTGCGAGTTCTTCGGGCAGGACATCGTCTTTATCGATAACATGAGACTCACTTAACGATACGATCACTTTTTTCAGTCCTAAAGCAGGGACCCATTTTGCCAGTGCTTCGGCATTTTCACGGTTAGTGGTGACTCCCCGGTTTCCTCGGATGGCATAGACAATATGCAGATTCTTATAATCCATTTTCGTCAACGTTTCAAGTGTGACCTCGATATTACCGGCATTTGCAAAGTGGTCATCGACAATTTTAAAGTCGTTCTCATAGATGAACTGGAAGCGACGTTCCACTCCACTGAAGTTTCTGATACCCGATCTGACTGTTTCAATATCCACACCGCTTATCAGTCCGATTGTGATGGCCGCCATGGCGTTATAGACAGAATGATAACCTGCCACTGAGAGTTCAACCGTAAAACTGGTTTTACCCACTGTAGTACCTGAAATCGTCTTAAACGGTTTTTTAATTTCGACTCTGAACGAACCTCTTCCACTGCCGATGTCCAGATCTGAACAGTAAAGATGGCCAGTGTCGTTCTTTATACCGTAAGTCACAACAGACGATTCTGTTTCATTCACTAAAGAAGCTGAATGATCATCATCCAGGTTCAAAACAGCAAACTGTTCTGCCCCGGCTTCTCTGATGAGACTGGCTTTTGCGTTATAGTACTCTTCAAATGAGCCGTGCAGATCAATATGCTCACGACTGATATTATTCAAAGCCACAATGTCAAAATCAACACTACCGACCCTGCTCAAATCCAATGCAGAAGATGAGACTTCCATCGTGACATGAGAAATCTGTTCATCTCTCATTTTGGCAAAATAGCCATGCAAGTCCAGGGACTCAGGAGTGGTTAAGACACTCGGCACCAGTGTTTTTCCATACTTCACCATCACTGTCCCAATAAGACCCGTTCTCCAGTTGTTTTCTTCCAGAATCGCATTGGTCATAAATGAGGTAGACGTTTTCCCATTAGTGGCTGTAATGCCGATCACTGTAAAGTCCTTTGAAGGATGATTATAAAAGTGATCACCCAGTGCAGCTAGTGCTTCACGACTGTTTTCAACCAGAAATTGAGGAATGGTGATTCCGGGGATGAAATGTTCAACAACGAGTGCTGCTGCTCCATGTTTAACGGCATCTTCTGCATACTGATGGCCATCTGTCTGATACCCCTTAATACATACGAACAATGAGTCCTCCTCGACTTCATTTGAATGATAGGCTATCTTACTGATGGGAGCATCCTCATGATTTTTAGAATCTACTATTGATATAGACTCAAGTAATTCTGATAAGCGCATGTAAAGTTTCTCCTTTTTGGTAAACTGAAACCCCTCAGTTACCTTACTTTTTCATTTATCCGATCACTTTTTTCTTTACTTTATTCAGAATGATTCCAATATAAGCAAAACCAGGTTTCGGATCTTTACTGTTCCAGATGGCACCGACTCTTTTTTCCGTATAGGTCTTCATGATTTGCTTAGCTGACAGCTGTTTTGACTGGATATAGGCTTTTGATGCGTGCAAATCTTCATACATATAATGGAACCCGTAATCTGTCGTGTCTTTGAGCACTTTCTGCCCGATAGGCTGTCCAGTCAATTCTTTATAGGCTAACAACGGCATGTTAAAGCCGACTTCTGCCAGCATCTGGTTAAAGTTTGTCGTGCGGGCGTTGATTTCAATTAAGTAATACTTGCCGGTCTTTTCATCTTTTTTAAACTCAATTTCAGCAAACCCTTTATACCCTATAGCTTCTAAAAAGGGTTTTCCTATTTCAACTAGTTCTGGGACGTATTTCTGTTTAATGTAGACAGACGCACCAAAATTGATGGGGTATTGTCTTTGTTTTTGAGCTGTAACCCAATGAGTTACCTTAGCTTCCTGATTTAAATAAGCATCGAACGTATACATATGATCATCGAATCCCTGAATCAGCTGCTGTACAGCGACTTCAATATTCTTTTCTTTAACAGCCTTCAGTTTTTCGAGCAGTTCTTCTCTATTATTGATCTTGAACAGTTTACGTCTGAAAGTCGCAACAAAGGTCGAGGAATCAAACGGTTTGATGATACACGGGTACCCTAGTTCAGTTTCAACCTTTTCAATCAGATCCGCGTCTTGTGTACTGAAACTTTTTGGAGTCAACACCTTATGCTGTTCAGCAAGCAGATATAACTTGTCTTTATCAATTATATCACTCCAGAAGCCCGGTTTGGTCTGATTAATGAGATAATACTGTGTCAATTCCTCAAAATACGTGTCAATCAGTAGAACAAACGGATCGGCTGTAGGGTACAGGACCGGTTTATGAGTCTGTTTTTTTGCATAATCGATCAGAAAGTCTTTAAACTGCTCTGCTTCTTTTTCATGGTGTGGTGCAATCAGTTTTTCTGTCAGATACTTGGACTTAAATGCATACGCACCCTCTTCCTGGTAGTGCACGCCTGTGACAGGTATCCCTTCTTGTCCTAAACACCGGATGATGCTTAATCCAATATAATAATTACATCCTAAAACAACTGCTTTGTGCTCGGTTTCCATAGATTCACTCTTTTCGTCTATACTTTTAATGGATTAGACTGATTGATAGTCTTCGATTCGTAAGGATCGTCAACCAGTTTTTAGTAGCTGGCTCTTTTTTTCTCATTATAATGAGATCTTTTAGTCTTTAGTCTTAAATCTTCTTTAAATAACATACTAGATAGACTTTAAATGTCAAGTATTAGGTGAATTATACCCTGAAATCACTTATATTTCTAATCTGTTTACAGTAAATGACTATAATTCAGTCAAAATAAATTGTCTGATAAAGCTCATCAGTTTTAATTATATCATATTGTGTTTTATTCTAACAAAATGTCGTTTAAATGAGCTGTTAATCTGGAGCTGATCGAATTGGCTCTTCATATTCTACTGATTTTTCTTAAATAGCCCATGCAAGTGACCTCCTGCCTGCCAGATGTCACATTGGATTCTCATACGTCATAAATTGTCTACATTTTCAAAACCTCCCTGTCAGAACAGGGAACACCGTCCCTCGGACAATGAAAACGGCTTCTTATTTCACCCTGTTTATCCGTCAAAAAATAGTCACAATTAAATGACTATATGCCTTGCTTATTAATTATAAGTGCCTATACTTGTAAAAATACTCTTGATTTGAAAATCAATGAAAACAACGACTAAAAAGATATTTAAACGATTAAGACCCGTTTTACTGGAGGAACCCAACATGAACAAAGATATGACAAAAGGAAGCCCCTTAAAATTAATATTATTATTTACATTGCCTCTCATTTTCGGTAATTTACTGCAGCAATTATACCAAATGGCAGATACGTACATCGTCAGTCAGACAATCGGCGTCAATGCCTTCGCGGCTGTGGGCTCGACTCTCAGCATCAACATTCTCGTATTAGGTCTGGCTATCGGGCTGACTTCCGGCTTAGCCGTTTTGACCGCTCAGCGTTTCGGTAAAAAAGATGAACAAGCAATCCGCGAAAATTTAGCAGCCAGTGTGATCATAGCTGGTACAGTCTCAGTCATACTGACAATCGTGTCGCTGACTTTCCGTCGTCAAATTCTGGAATTCATGAACACGCCTGTGGAACTGATCGAGTATGCTAATGATTACCTGACCATGATGTTTGCCGGTCTGAGCGGGGTCGTCCTCTTCAACCTTGTATCAAACTTACTCAGATCGATCGGAAATACGAAAGCTCCTCTCGTCTTTTTGGCTATCTCATCTGTACTCAACGTTGTATTGGATCTGGTATTTATCCTGGTCTTCAATATGGGCGTCTCCGGTGCAGGACTGGCTACTGTTATTTCACAATTCGTTTCAGGCGCTATTGGTCTGATTTATATTAAGAAGAGCGTGCCTTTATTCAGAATCCACAAAGAAGACTGGTCAGCTGGACTTAAGCAGATTAAAGAACACTCAGCTATCGCATTCCCAATGGGCTTTCAGACATCACTGATCGCTATTGGTATGATAGCTGTATCCATGACATTAAATACCCTTGGACCCGAAGCAGTCGCTGCTACAACTGCTGCTCAAAAAATTGATTCCCTAGCGACTAAGCCCCTCATGGCAGTCGGAATCACTATGGCCACGTACACCGCACAGAACTATGGGGCAGGACATCTGGACCGCGTATGGGAAGGTGTACAGAAAATACTGAAAGTTACAATTGCCTACAGTGTCATCGTCGGCGCGCTTCTCGTTATTTTTGGCCGCCAGATCGCCATGCTTTTTGTGGGACCAGAAAATACCGAAATCCTTGATATGGCTCGTTTGTATTTCCTGACGAACTCGACTTTCTACATCTTCCTGGCTACCCTGATCGTTCACCGTTACACGCTTCAGGGACTTGGGAAAAGCACAGCCCCAACCATAGCCGGGTTGTTTGAATTGTTCGCACGCGTTGGAGCAGCCTTGCTGTTGTCCAGATCTCTGGGCTTTGTAGGAATCGGCCTGTCTAACCCGCTAGCCTGGGTTGCAGCACTCTTCCCACTTTTAGGATCATACTACGCACTGAAACGTCAGTTAACTGGCGGAGCCAAAAAACCGCTTGTTACCGGCAGATTAGCTCGTATAAGTAAATAACCGATCACGACCGGACTTCCTGAATGGCTGACACATTTCAGGAAGTTCGGTCTTTTTTATAATTGTGTTGACAGAGAGATTGTATTAAGCATATAATACAGATTGTAAAGAGCATCCGATTCATTGCTTTTTTTACCCGTAGTGTACCACGCGATTAATACAGTGAGTTTTCATTTTTTTGCCCAGACTGTACCAATCACTTAATACAGTTGACCATCATGCATTGGAAGGAGTTATCCACTTGAGCGTCCTATTTAATAAGCGCGACCCTATTTATCTTCAAGTTATCACTCATCTGAAAAAGCAGATTGTATCCGGAGAGTTAAAACCCGGTATAGAAATGCCATCACGTCGGCAGATGGCTAATCAGATGAAAATTAACCCTAACACAGTACAGAGGGCTTACAGCGAAATGGAGGAACAACGATTGATATTTACTGAACCGAACAAACCAAGCCGTATTACAGAAGACCCAGCTGTATTAAACCAGCTGAAGAAAGAATGGCTGAATCAGGCAATCGATCGTTTTGTTTCCGCTATTGACCCGATCGATATGTCCCTGGAAGAACTGCTTCCGATGATTCAGGAAGCACTCTCAAATAGAAAGAAGGCTGTTAAATGATTGAATTAAAAGATGTCCAGAAGCAGTTTGGACGAAAGAAAGTATTGAACGGTATTTCATTTACTATCGAAAAGGGAGAAATCAGCTGTCTCGTCGGAGTCAATGGCGTAGGAAAGACGACGATACTCAATGCTATTATGAATCTGACCCCTATAAAAAAAGGAACCATTACAATTGACGGCGAACCCTTAACACCAGAGCTTTACAATAAAATTGTGTTTATTCCTGATGCCTCGATTTCCCTGCCCCATTTTACTGTTCAGCAAAGTATGGATTTTATGAACGATTACTATGATACGTGGAATGTGAAACGGGCAAAGGATATCGTTAAATTTTTCAGATTGAATCCATCTGACAAGCTTCGGGATCTATCCAAGGGAAACCAGGCGAAAGTGAATTTACTGCTTGGACTGGCCTTGGATGTCGACTACATTCTGATGGATGAACCGTTCTCGGGTATCGACATTTTTACACGCGAGCAGATTACCGAAGTCTTCAGCAGCTATCTGGTGGAAGACCGCGGAGTCCTGATTACGACTCATGAGATCAATGACATCGAACATTTACTGGACAAAGTGATTCTACTGGATGAAGGAACGATTTATAAGGAATTTAATGCAGAAGTCATGCGTGAAACAGAAGGAAAATCTGTTATCGACGTCATGAGGGAGGTTTATAACGGATGAAAAAGTCACTGAAGTCATTACTTAATCTAACTGCCTTTGAACTGGATAGAATGTCAAAATTCTTATATATCCTAATCGGTATCACATTAGGCGCTAACCTGATCGGCTACATTATGACGCCCATGCGCCACGTTAGTCGTTTGAACGAATACATGTCTACACAATCGGCAACGAGTCAGCAGGCACTGGACTATTATGGAACGTTCACTTTCTATGATGCCATTAACACTCTATGGATCGCTGGCCCTATTGCACTTGGCGTGAGCGGCCTCCTTATCTATTCTCTGTTCATCTGGTATAGAGAATGGATGGGTAAAAATACCTTTGCCTACCGCCTCTTGATGCTTCCGGTTCCACGTATGCAACTGTTTTTTTCAAAGCTGATTGTCATCTACTTAGGGATTTTCAGCCTGATTGCTACTCAGATTAGTTCATTATTTATCGGGTTTCAAATTGTATCAGCTATCGTGCCAACTGAATGGTTCGCCGACATGTCTGCTCTACAGGCCATACAAGAGAACTTCTTATTCTATTATCTCTTACCAATAGACCTCATGTATTTCTTAATGATCAATGGCATAGGCCTCGTCTTTATTGTTGTTTTATTTACTCTAATATTGATGGAACGCAGCTTTTCCGTGAAAGGGATTGTCATGGGCATAATGTATGGCGCTTCAGCACTAGCATTAACTCTATTCCCTCTGTTTTTGACAGATATTTTCCAGAATCAGTACATTTTATACGGATCGGAAACCATAATGATTGTAGCCAGTATGCTTTTGGTAATTGCTGTCACTTCACTCTTTGTGAGCCGCCACTTACTGAATAAAAAAATAACGATATAGAAAGGAACAGATAGATGACTAAATATTCTAAATTAATCAGCATCGTTGCGCTTTGCTTGATTATCTTATTTGGCTTTTCGATTTATCAGGCACAGGCTCAATCTGGTGCTCCAGAGATTGAACTCGTAACCGAAGAAGGTGACAGTGCAGAATTAGACCTGTTACATACCGTCGCAAATATATACGATTATGCCAGTTATAACAGAAGTACAAGCTATGAGTTCAAAAACGGTGAATTTGAAAACATTGACAATCAATCCGTTATCCAAAGAATGGATTATACTTTTTCTTCAGCAATCAATCGGTATATTGAAGATTACCGCTCTTTCATGAGAGGAAAAACACGAGTGACCGATCATTTTACTGAAACAGACGATTACCTTCTGTATACAGCTATGCAATCAGATGTAAACTGGAGACAGTACGAAGATAACACCCTCTCAATCAGTGTCCTGGATAAAGAAACTGGCGAAGAGCAGGCACACGAGACCCTTTTAACCGGTGGATCTTACCACACTGTCATAGCTGCTTATGTTGACTACCCGTCTATTACGATCGTCACTCAAGCTGCTGATGAGAATCTGGATACTGACTGGCTCATTTATTCAGTTGATTTGACTGATCCTGAAGAAGAGTTGACACCCGTCATTAATCTCGGACTTTCTGTTGAATCAGATAATATTCAGTTCTCCTCTTCACAGACTAAAACGGAACGCTTCATCCCTTTTCGCTCCTTGTTAGCAGGCAAAACAGATGAGTACGGCCAAGTAATGGACCATACCGCTTCTGCTTACTATGTTTACGATACACAGACACAGGCTGTTAAAGAAATCCCTTCATTTGAGGAAGGACAGACTGTTGTCTTAAGTGAAGCAGAAACTATTTTAGTAGGAAATGATTTAGGGGAAGAGATTCAGTGGAATGAATGGACCTTTGATGATGAATCCTTAACTGAATTAGGAACTACTGAAATGGCCACACCTACTATAGGAAGAATACAGGTGGATTACTACAACCGCACGTTCAATCAGGGTCTTCATCTAGTCGATCATCATATTTATGCCTATGAAGACGATTATTCCGAAGACAGGAGTCGCCCCCTCTTTCAAGTCATTGATATAGACTCAATGAGCACCACCTTTTCAGGCTACTTTGCTTTAAAAGAGACGCCAGAAGGTTCACAGGTCGAATTATCTATTTACGAATACTCTCTCGATCACTTACAGCAGTAACTATCGCAAGCAGACAGCACCGTCCTTATCAGACAGTGCTGTCTGCTTTTTTATTATAGTGCAGTTTACGTCTCTCTCAGTAGACTGAACTCCATAATCTCAAGACACTAATCGAGTTTAATCAGATCAGCAGGCTCCCAACTACACAGCTGAGATTATAACTGTAGTTTAAGGATCTCAAGCAACCCTATACTCAAAATACACACACGATATGTTTAGTTGAGCAAATTTAAAAACCTAAACTACATCACAATGCTCTGTTTACACTTGAAATAGCGCTTAGAATCGG
The DNA here is from genome assembly GCF_003003275.1 of Alkalibacterium olivapovliticus. GTDB lineage: Bacteria > Bacillota > Bacilli > Lactobacillales > Carnobacteriaceae_A > Alkalibacterium > Alkalibacterium olivapovliticum. Next base: position 57,759 of record NZ_PVTO01000013.1, on the reverse strand, counting down.
ATAGTTCACCTTGAAATCTAGCTTTTCCAAACATAACTTGTTATACTATTTAAAAGTTAGCGAACCCTTGTTACCTTTTCAAATTAATTATGTAATGGATTGGATGAACTCATGACTGAACACATTAGACACTCAATAGTAAATAGCAAACGCATCGTCATTAAGGTCGGGACCAGTACGATCATGTACCCTAATGGCGCTATAAACCTGCAACAGATGGAAAAACTAGCTTTCGTCTTAAGCGATTTGAAAAATCAGGGGAAAGAAGTGATTCTAGTCTCTTCTGGTGCTATCGGTGTCGGGCTTGCCCGCATGAGCCTGACAAAGCGACCTGTAACGATTCCTGAACAGCAGGCCATTGCTTCCATTGGCCAGACGGAATTGATGAGCTTGTACAGTCAGTTCTTCTACCACTATGGTCATCAGATCGGTCAGGTCCTGCTGACAAAAGACGTCACAGATTTCCCTGTTTCCAGAAAAAATACGGTTAATACCTTTGAACAGCTCCTGATTAAACATGTGATTCCGATCGTTAACGAAAATGATACGGTATCGGTTGAAGAGCTGGATCATTTGACTCGTTTCGGCGACAACGATACACTATCTGCTATCGTTCTGGAACTGACGGACGCTGATCTGCTTGTCATGCTGTCTGATATTGACGGCTTTTACGATAAAAATCCGATGAAGCATACCGATGCGACTCGTTTTGATACGATTACTGATATTACCGAAGATATTCTGGCCCTCGCTCAGGATTCAAGCACAAAGTTCGGCACAGGTGGCATGATCACTAAATTGAACGCTGCACAAATCGTACTGAAAGCCAAAAAACACATGATTTTGGCTAGTGGAGAAGACTTGTCTATCCTCTTCCGTATTTTGTCCGGCGAACATATCGGCACGCTCTTCTCTTCTCAGTAAAGAGCCGCTGATTAATAGAAAGGAAACTCTATATGAAGACACTTATTGAACTAGGCCAGAACGCCAAACAAGCTGAAAGACAGCTCGCTCAGGCGTCTGCAAAAGAAAAAAATACAGCACTCGAACTGATGGCTGATGGACTGCTTGAGTCAGTAGATGCTATCGTTAAAGCAAATAAACTGGATACTAAACAGGCTAAAGACGCCGGCATCAGCGACTCTCTACTTGACCGTCTGACTTTAACTCGAGAGCGCATCACAGCAATGGCACAGGGCCTTAGAGATATTGCCGCTTTGCCTGATCCAATTGGTCTAGTCGACAGCATGTGGACGAACGAAGCTGGTCTTAAAATTGGCAAACAGTCCGTTCCTTTAGGCGTGATTGGAATCATTTATGAAGCGCGTCCTAATGTGACCTCTGATGCGGCCGGTTTGTGCTTCAAGTCAGGGAACGTTGTCATCTTACGCGGAGGCAAAGAAGCTTTCAATTCCAATAAAGCCATCATTAAAAGCTTGCGCGACTCATTGGAGAAAAGTTCCCTTCCAAGTGACGCAATACAATTACTTGAAGACACCTCAAGGGAAACTGCTAAAGAAATGATGCAGCTGAATCGCTACCTGGATGTCCTGATTCCAAGAGGGGGAGCTAATCTAATCAAAGCAGTGGTCGAAAACGCAACTGTCCCAGTCATTGAGACAGGAACAGGAAATTGTCACGTGTACATCGATCAGACCGCTCAGCTGGAAATGGCAAAAAGCATCATCGTCAATGCCAAAACGGACCGTCCTTCTGTCTGTAATGCAGCCGAAACGCTGCTAATTCACGAAGATGTCGCAGCCGAATTCCTGCCAGTCATTGAACAGGCTTTATCCGAATGGTCAGTCGAACTGCGCGCGGATGAAAAAGCCGAAAAGATACTCAAAAATACTGTACCTGCGACTGAAACAGACTGGGAAACAGAATTTCTCGATTACATCCTTGCTGTCAAAGTCGTTTCGTCTATGGATGAGGCGCTTGACCATATCAATCGCTATAGCACTGGTCATTCGGAAGCGATTGTCACAACTGATTATTTCGCTGGTCAACGATTCCACCGTGAAGTGGATTCTGCAGCTGTCTATGTTAATGCTTCAACTCGTTTCACTGATGGCTTCGAATTCGGCTTCGGTGCAGAAATAGGCATCAGCACACAGAAGCTTCACGCACGTGGACCGATGGGATTGCCCGAATTAACGTCATCAAAGTATATTATTTTTGGTGAAGGTCAGTTTCGCTAGGATCTGAGCATACTAAGTTAAAAGAAGCCAGACAAGATCACTCTTGTCTGGCTTCTTAGTGTTTAATGGAAAAGATCACTATGCTCACATCCGAACATTGAACTAACCATAGACAAAAAACGTACATAATGTAAGCGTTGTTTTCAAAAAAAGCCTGTTGCTTACCTATTTGATATGGGCAATTCGCTAATATTATGGTAGACTATTTAACTGTGAGCTTTGTAAAAACAAGGCATAGAAAAAAGGAGGAAACCCATGCAATTTATAGATAAAAAAAATCTCAGCCCGTTTCGATTGAAACAATTGCTGAAAGATAACAAGACATTACTGAAAGACGACTTCCTTTCTGGACTAACCGTTGCCCTGGCATTGATTCCAGAATCAATCGCTTTTGCATTCGTCGCAGGCGTCAGTCCGATATTGAGTCTGCAAACTGCAGTCATGATCGGATTCGTAGCTGCTATCTTTACAGGTAGACCTGGAATGATCAGTTCATCAACCGCAGCTATCTCCGTCGTATTCGCTTCACTGATCGCAACTCACGGACTTGAGTACTTATTCGCTACCGTTGTACTTATGGGAATCATCCAGATATTGATTGGAGTCCTTCGGCTAGGCAAGTATGCTCGGATTATTCCCTATCCGGTTATGCTTGGCTTTTTGAATGGTTTATCCATTCTCATCTTTTTCTCTCAGTGGGATTTATTCAAAACGAATCAGATCACTACTGTAAACGGGTCAGAAGTCGTTCAGTCGAGTTGGCTTCCAGGGCCACAAATCGCCATCATGTTGGGATTTGTATTGTTTACTATGTTAATGATTCACTTTGTCCCTAAACTGACTAAAGCTGTTCCATCCAGTTTGATTGCTATCATTGTCATGACGATCATCGCTGTTGTTCTTGGTCGCTTTGGTTTCCATCTACAGAATGTACAGGACTTCGCAGGTATGGAAATCAGCGGTGGGCTTCCAAGTTTCCACCTTCCAATGGTGCCTATCAATTTTGAGACCCTTAGTATCATATTCCCTTATGCCATTATAGGTGGACTAGTTGGTTTGGCAGAAGCCGTATTGACTTTACAGGTGATCGATGAGATGACCAACACGCGAGGTCGCACCAATAAAGAAATAGTTGCCCAAGGCATGGCCAATTTAGTTAACGGCTTCTTTGGGGGTATGGGCGGGGACGCGATGATTGGTCAATCAATCATCAACATCAAATCCGGTGGACGCAGTCGTATATCAGGACTAGTCGCTGCTTCTTCTTTAATGTTTTTCATTATGTTCGGTTCAGCCTTCATCAATGCCATTCCTCTAGCAGGACTGGTTGGCGTTATGTTCATGGTCGTAGTCGGGACATTCAAGTGGGAAAGCCTGCGCTACAGAGGAAAAGTGCCAGCACAAGACATTTTAGTTATTTTAGTGGTATCTGTTATTACTATTTTCGCTGACTTAGCTACCGCTGTCATTGTCGGTGTTATCGTATCCGCATTGATCTTCGCCTGGGAAAAAGGAAAAGTTATCTATGCCAATGTTGAAAAAACTGGCGATCACGAAAAAACGTATAAAATCAACGGAACAATCTTCTTCGGATCTGTACTGAATTTCAGAGATATCTTTGACATAGACCAGGATCCAGACGAAGTTGTGTTAGATTTGAAATATGCAAAAGTGTCGGATTACTCCGCTGTAGAAGCAATCAGTTCATTGACTAAACGCTATGAAGAGCGTGGCAAATCTCTGAAACTAATTCGTTTAAGCGAAGAGTGCAGGCGCATGTTCCATAATGCAGATGCATTTACTGCCGTTACAATTGACGAAAATGATATGGAAATTATAGAATACCCGTACGTTTAAACTGTGCTATAAGACTAAAGACACGTTTGATCACTTATTGGTGATCAAACGTGTCTTTTTTAGTCCAGTTAGTTTATTCTTCAGTCATCAGTTTCTGTTGGGTTTCTTTTGTAATAGTCATTAAGGCTTTATAAAAGTCTGACAGTTCCTGTTCATATGCTTTATTGTTTAACCGCTCAGTATTTTTTTGTATAACGGCCTCTTCACGACTAGAATCCAGAATGGGTAAGTCGTGTGTCTTTTTATATTCTCCCACTTTTAAAACTGTCTCCAGTCTTTTTTCAAAAAGGGTCGTCAACTCCTGGTCTATTTCATCAATTTCTTTTCTATACTTATCTAGTTCCGTCATTTAATTCCCACCTAGCATCAGATCTGTCAGTCCAATTGCGGTCACTGCTTCTAAAACAGGCAGTACTCGGGGGACAATACAGGGATCATGGCGACCTTCGACTTCCAGCTCAGCATTCTTTCCTTCTTTGACATTGATTGTCTGCTGTTTTTTCTTGATGGAAGCTGGAGGCTTGACCGCTGATCTGAAGACGATCGGCATACCGTATGTGATACCGCCAATAATTCCCCCGTTGTTATTGGAACGCGTTTTGATTTCATTGTTTTCATCGTAGTAGTATTCATCGTTGGCTTCAGAGCCTTTAAGTTTCGTGATGTCAAATCCTGTTCCGAATTCTATACCCTTGATGGCAGGAACGGAAAAAACAAGGTGTGCCAGTGTGGACTCTACTGAATCAAAGAACGGATTTCCAAAACCGGCTGGAATCCCCAGTACAAACGTCTCAACAACTCCGCCTACTGAATCGCCTTCATCTTTTGCTTCTATAATCAAGTCGTGAATGGCCTGCTTTTTCTCCTTATTGAAAAGAGGTAGCTGTTCTTTTTTAAAGGCTTCGACTTGTTCTAGTGTGACTTCTTTCTGGTCTGAAAAGCGGTCATCTTCTATTGACCCAATGGACTGGATATGAGATCCGATGGTTACACCCTTCTGTTCCAGCCACTGCTTACAAATAGCTCCGGCAAAGACTATCGGCGCTGTAATTCGACCAGAAAAGTGTCCGCTCCCACGGTGATCATTGTGCCCTTTATACCTCATTCGACCAGGATAATCTGCTTGCCCCGGACGCATGACGTCTTTGAGTAGGCTGTAATCTTTAGATCGTGTGTTGGTATTTCTAATGATAGCCGTCAGCGGTGCGCCGGTTGTTTTTCCATCTAAAAAGCCACTCAAGATTTCAGGTAAGTCTTTTTCTTTACGTGGTGTGGTCAATTCACTCGAACCTGGTGCCCGTCTCGCCATTTCGACGAGTACTTTATCCATATCAATTTTCAGTCCAGGTGTTAATCCATTGATCGTAATACCTATCGCATCTCCGTGTGATTCACCGAATAGCGATAGTTCCAGCTGTTTACCCCAAATGCCGCTCATTTATCTTTCCTCCTAATGTTTTAAATACAGCCCAGAAATCCGGGTATGATTTTGCGACACAATCAGTGTCTTTAATGATAATCGGCTGCTCGCAGCGTGTTGAAGCAATGCCAAGCATCATGGCCATCCGGTGGTCTTTATGGCTCCAGACGGTTGTTCCGCCTTTTAATGACGCCACCCCTTTGATTACCAAATCGTTGTGTTCTATTTTAATGTCTGCTCCGATAGCTTCGAGTTCTTTTTGAGTCGCTTCCAGACGGTCGCTCTCTTTGATTCGCAGACGTTCCAGATTTTTGATACGTGTCTGTCCTTCACTCAAGGCTGCAACTAATGCCGCAACTGGAATGATATCCGGGCACTGAGACCCGTCTATGACGCGGTCCGTGTCCTGCTTGAGTGTATCAATAATTGATAGAATCGCCTTATCTCCTTGAAGAGACTCCTCATTAAGCCCTTTAATATCAACCGCATTCCCTAAAGCATTCGCACTCAGGAAAAAGGCTGCTTGAGAGTAATCCCCCTCAACAGTATAGTCTGCCGCTTTAATCGACTGGTTCCCGGGTATTTTATATAGTTGACCCTCTTCTTCGACTTGAATTTTTAATCCAAATGTGTTGAAAACGTCGAGTGTCAAATCGATATAGCCCTTGGATTCAAGTGGTGTCGTCACTTTTATTTCAGAATCGCCATCCAAAAAAGGCATCGTCATTAACAAACCAGTGATGAATTGTGAGCTGATGTCTCCTCTAAGTTCAACTGTTTTAGGCAACAGAGGCCCTTCGACTGTCAAATCCAGCGTTTCCGTATTGGTTGCAGCAAAGAGTAGTCCTTGTGAATTAAACAAGTCTTCATAAGGCGTGAGTGGCCGCTGCCCTAGCTTCCCTCTTCCGATAAAACGGGTCTTCCCTTCAAACAATGTAGCGACCGGCACTAGAAATCTAAGTGTTGATCCCGATTCATTTGCATCAATCGTGCGTGCAGAGTGATTATTATGACGCTTGTCTTTTGCGTTCAGTCCGATTCCATCAATCACTAGGGAATTCTCTTCTTCTGTAATACCAGCACCCATTTCACGTAGGCCTTGAACAGTCGCTTTGATGTCATCAGAGTACTGGATATTTTTAACGGTACTGCGTCCATTCGCCAGACCGGCACAGATGACTGCTCGATGCGCCAGACTTTTTGAAGGAGGAACAGTGACTGTCCCCGCTATTTTTGTTGGTTCAAGCTGTAAGTGAGTCACGTTATCTGTCCTCCTATTTTTAACTGATCGAAAAACCCGACATCTGTCTGATGCGTAACGGCTTCCCCCATCTTATTTAAAGTAACAATATGCAACTGATTGTTCAGCTGTTTCTTGTCTTTTTGTATATAAGGTAAAATGTCATCATAGGCGTCAGGATCATTCAAGCTGTGTGGCAATGAATGGCCTGACAGACACTTCCTTATCTTATCAGCCGTTCCTTTTACCGTCAGCTCTTTTGACTCAGCGATTTCTGTTAAAGTCACCATCCCGATCGCTACCGCATGACCATGCGTGATCGACTGGTAATTATAGTAGGCTTCGATAGCATGACCCAGCGTGTGTCCAAAATTCAGCAGCATACGGATACCTTTATCTTTCTCATCCTGCTGAACCATTTCCTGCTTGATTCTGCAGCAGGTATCAATCACATTCTCTATATCAGCCATGACTTTTTGTCTTGAATCCATTTGAGTCAGTTTGTCGAAAAATGCTGTATCTTTAATGCAGCCGTATTTGATGACTTCCGCCATTCCATCTGAGAAATAGTGATCAGATAAAGTACCGAGCACATCCGGATCAATGAGGACCCGTTTAGGATGATAAAAGGCGCCTGCCAGATTTTTCCCTTCCGGCAGATCGACGCCAACTTTTCCTCCGACACTGCTGTCGACTTGAGCCAGCAGCGAGGTCGGTATTTGAACAAAATCAATCCCTCTCAGAAAAGTAGCTGCCACAAATCCTGCAATATCTCCGACTACTCCTCCACCAAGAGCGATAATGACATCACTTCTCGTGATTCCGGCAAGGATCAGTTCACTGTATATACCCGGCATAGAAGCAAAAGTCTTCGTCTGCTCACCCGGTTTTAAAATGATGGAGTGAACTGCAAAACCAGACTGTTTTAACTGAGTTTCTACTGTTTCACCATAATGATGATGAACAGTCTTATCGGTTACGATAGCGACTCGTTTACTTCTTGTCATATCAACCAGTTCTTCGCCCACACTATGGAGCAGGCCTTTTTCAATTTTTATAGTGTAATCTGTTCTTTCCTGAGGCACTTCAATGTGAATTTCATTCATCTGATTAACTCCTTAGTGAGTGGATACTTCAGTTGACAACGGTACAGAGCGCCCTTCCACTTCAGCGAGTTTCTGTGCTTTTTCCATCAGCAGACCGAATTCATCAGGTGTCAGGCACTGTTCGCCATCACTCCATGCATTTTCAGGATCATTATGCACTTCGATCATCAGACCATCTGCTCCAGCAACGATACCGGACTTAGCGCCTGATTCAACCAGGTAAGACATGCCACCTGCGTGACTTGGATCCACTATGATCGGCAAGTGAGACAGTTTTTTGATGACTGGGACTGCCTGAATATCAAGTGTGTTACGTGTCCCTGTTTCGAAGGTTCTGATTCCACGTTCACATAGAATAACGTTCTCGTTTCCTTCAGACATGATGTATTCTGCTGACATCAACCATTCTTTGTATGTTGCAGACAACCCACGTTTCAGCAACACTGGTTTATTCGTTTTGCCTACTTCTTTCAGTAAATCAAAGTTCTGCATGTTACGTGCACCGATTTGAATCATATCAACAGAATCTACAAATTCATCTATCCATTTCACTGACATCAGTTCAGTAACGATTGGTAAACCTGTCTCTGCTTTAGCAGCCTGAAGCATGCGTAACCCTTCAAGCTCAAGACCCTGGAAGCTGTAAGGAGAGGTTCTCGGTTTGAATGCTCCTCCACGAAGGAAGTTTGCACCGGCTTTTTTGATTTGCTTAGCGACTCTGATGATCTGCTCTTCACTTTCTACTGAACACGGTCCTGCGATGATTCCCAGCTTGTGTCCACCAATTGTTTCCTGTCCCACTTGAATTTCTGAATTCTCCGGGTGGAACTTACGGTTAGCACGCTTGTATGGTTCTTCTACTCGGACAATTTTCTCGACTTCCGGACGGGCCTGAATTCTATGCGTGTCCAAACCAGTCGTATCTCCGATCACGCCAAGAAAATCACGTTTCACATCTGAGAAGTGACTGATCGATACCCCCTGTGCTTCAATTTTTTCTGTAATGTCCTTAATTGCTTTTGACCCTGTTCCCTGTTTTAATACAATAATCATTTTATTTTCTCCTCTTCATCTTTTATTTTATACAAGCACCAGACCATTTCCGGTTCATAACGCTCGATCAATTGATAATCATCACATTTTTCTTTGTCGTAAATATCTTCGCTAATGATGGTATATTTCAAGCCTTTTTTCTGAAAGGCTGTCCATGCCTTCACTTTACTATCTGTATAGGTGATCGGAATCGTTTCTTTCTCCTGTTGCAGATATTTCTGTAAAAATATAGTCGTTGCCGGATGGATCATGGCGCTGTTCTCTCTGCGTGCATTATTTCTGATCAGAACCATTGGCTTCGTCTTCTTAGCGAAAACCTGCATAAGTTCTATTTGTTCCCAGTGATCATAATTAAATTCTTTCCACCCATATGATCGTCTCGCACTCTGGAAAGCGACAGGAAATAACACGCAATCTCCTTTAAGATTTTCAAGTTCATGTAAAATGGTATCAAAGGACGGATACCCAACGATATCATCCTCTTCTGAATTGATTAATGTTTTGGCTGCCGCGTAACTATCGGTACTTTCGGGCCCTAACGTGTGAATAATCATCTAATCCCCTCCACTGGTGTCGCTTGGTAAAGTGGCTGTCACTGCTACCTTCCATGTTTGAATGCTCCTTACTTTAGTTTGACTGATTGATGTGCGTCTAACTTGGTGCTTTAAAGCACAGTCGCTGCGCTCCTCTCATACTTTGTCCGTAAGAATTGAAAATTCTAACGGACTTCTTAAGGACTCACAGTCGCTACGCTCCTCTGATATTGTGTCTGTAAAGGAATTGAAAATTCCTACAGACACAACAAAACGCTGCACACGGTTATCTTGTTTAAGATAATCGAATGCAGCGTTGGTTAAAATCACATATATAAAGTGTTGCTTAGTTTTATAAGTGTGCGCCCATTCGATTTCGTTTGAAATCTATGGGGGCACTGTTTTGAAAACAGCTTAAAGTGCTCTAGCCTCCATAGATTTTCCTAAAGAAGCTAAAGTAATAACGATTCAATTGTGGGGTCATTAAGTTATTTTTTTGTGTATTCATCAATAACACTCCTCAACTGTTTCAGCCATTAACTAACTGTGCTCACAATATTAGCAAGTAAAAAAATGAATGTCAAGGAATACATTAAAAATAATACTTGTTTTTATCATTTACCTCTCATGTTACACTCTAATAGAGTAGGACAATAGCCTAACTATGATTTGCTTTTTACCGAACCAGTTGTTTATACTTTTAGAAAAACGAGGTGACCAAATGAAGTTTTATGGACTGATTGGAGAAAAACTGACACACAGTTTATCACCACAATTACACAAAACGATTTATAAAAGAACCAGCACACATGCTGCTTATAAAAATTTCCCTGTTCCAGCCGATCAAGTAGAACAAGCTGTTAACAGTCTTCGGGTTTTGTCGATCAGCGGATCGAATGTAACGATCCCGTATAAGGAAACCGTCATCCCCTTCCTGGATGAAATCGACCCTACTGCAGAAAATTTGGGGGTAGTGAATACAATACTGAATACTAACGGTTATCTGAAAGGCTTCAATACGGATTATGAAGGTTTCGGCCTCTTATTCAAACGTCGAAACTGGGATTTGAACGGTCGCCACGTCACCATATTGGGCACCGGCGGCTCCTCTAAAATGGTCGTACAATATGTTAAGGATCATGGAGCAAAATCGATTACACTCGTTTCCCGTTCATCTAAAGCTGTTCTGGAAAACAGCCTTATAACCTATAAGACGTATGACGAGTTGTCTGATAGTAAAGGCGATTACCTTATCAATACAACACCCGTCGGCATGTTCCCTAATATGTCAGCCTCACCTGTTACGGCAGAAACGATTACCCGTTTTAATGCCTGTATTGATCTGATATATAACCCCCTCGAGACCACTTTTCTCAAGCAGGCGAAAGACCAAGGCAAACCGGCTGTGAATGGTCTAGAGATGCTGGTTGGACAGGCTGTTAAATCTGTTGAAATCTGGGAGAACCGTACATTTTCTGAAACACTAGTAGAAGAACTGGTCCATGATTACACCCACTGGAAGGAAGGCTGATGGCTATGTCTAATCTTGTCCTGATCGGCATGACCGGAAGCGGAAAAACGACAATCGGAAAAGAGCTGAGCAGACGCCTGCCCTTATCTTTTATAGATATGGATGAGTATATCGAAGCGGTTTCCGGCTTTTCTATTCCAGAACTATTTAAAAAAGGTGAAGAACCCTTTCGTTCACTTGAAACGGATGCCTGCAAAGCATTAGCTGCTAAAAAAAACAGCATCATTTCAACTGGTGGCGGTGCAGTCGTTAAAGAGGCGAATCACCAGTGGTTGAAGAAAACGGGTCTGATCATCTGGATTGATCGCCCTGTCAGACTGATTGCCGATGATATTCAAATTGAGCACAGACCTCTGTTAAAGGATGGAACCGATGTGCTGTGTGATTTATATAAGGAGCGGGAAAAGATTTACAGACAGCTGGCCGATATCATCGTCATCAACGACCGCTCGCTCGAAGAAACAATCGATTCACTTATTGAACAGTTACCCAAACAGTACAGAAAAGGAGATGTGTCATGAAAATATGGATCATTAATGGCCCCAATTTAAATCTGCTGGGCACCAGAGAACCGGACGTTTACGGTACCGAAACACTTGATGATATCAACAGACGGATACAGGACTACCTTATTAAAAACGGTCATATTTATGAGTTTTTTCAGAGTAATTCTGAGGGCATGCTGATCGATAAGATACAGGATGCTTATGAAGAAAATGTTAGTGGGATCGTCATCAATCCGGCTGCTTATACACATTACAGTTATGCTATTCACGATGCCATTAAAGCGGTCTCGATTCCAACTGTGGAGGTTCACTTAAGTGCAATCCATTCCAGAGAAGCATTCAGAAAAGAGTCCGTCATTGCGCCTGCTTGTGCAGGTCAGATTTCCGGGTTTGGATCGACCGGTTATGTGCTGGGAATACAGGCACTTGAGACACTTCTATCCGAGGAGCACTTAACATGACTTTAGTCATCATCGGACTTGGCGCCATTGGGGGTTCCTTCGCGATGAGCCTAATGAAAAAAGGCTACGACCGTATAATCGGCGTCGACATCGACAAACAGACGATTGAACTGGCTCTTAATAAAGGCTTCATTCATGAAGGCACCACTTTGCCGGATGAAGTTCTGGCAGAAGCGGATATGATTCTGCTGACTCTTTACCCTGGTCAGATAGCTTCCTTTGTTCAAGAGCACAGAAATCACTTTAAACCGGGGGCTGTATTGACTGATGTGACCGGTGTGAAGACCGCCATCATCAGTAACGTGGAGCAGATTCTACCAGATCATGTCGATTTTATTTTTGCTCACCCCATGCGCGGAAGCGAGAAAAAAGGAATTGCAGGAGCAGATGAATCGAAATTCATTCAAGCTAACGCTCTGATCACACCTATTTCAATCAACAAGGAAGAAAACATTAAAAAAGTTGAGCAGCTCTACACCGATGCCGGTTTTGATACAGTCACCCGTGTCACTCCTGAACAGCACGATGAGCAGATCGCTTATGTCAGCCAGCTGATGCATGTCCTGTCAGTATCTGTTGTGAACAGCACCCAGGCTTCTGACGATACGCTTCTTTTTGCAGGGAACAGCTTCAAGGAACTGACTCGTATTGCAGATATCAACGAATCCTTATGGGGAGAGCTCTTTCTCTACAATAAAGATGCCTTACTCTCTTCAATTGAAGCATTTGAAGCAGAACTCAACACGTTTAAACAAGCCTTACAAGATGAAGATGACGTATCACTAAAAACCTTCCTGATTAATGCCCGAAATCAGCGACGTGACTGGTACTGATTTCGCCTTTTGTGAGTAACGGCCGCTCATTTCAGTCAACTCAAAGGAATCTTAAAACGCAGTTAGCCAACATTTACTCCTCTTCGGCACACTGAAAGACGAATGCTATTGAGTGTGCCGAAGCGGTCGCAGCTTCAGTCTCCTGAGAGAGTTTCCCATTTGAGTATGCCGAAGTCGAACCGACTTCGACATACTCATTTTTAATGCTAATTCACTTTACCGAAGTATGCTCTACTTCAGTTTACTCCAGTTTTTTCTTCCTTGAGCTTACCTAACTGCCTACTTCTTCAGCAGACTCGACAAGACTAGCTGCGAGAGTTAACCAAACACGCTACATCTTCAGTCCACTCCAGTATGATCGGTTCGTCACTATGCCAAACACAGCTGGCTGCTGGCAAGAAATTAGCTCCCCCACCCTTTTCAATGCAGTTCATACTCGCTGACCAGCGAGTATGCTCCCTCTTAAAGAACCTAAGCCCATAAAAAAAGAATGAGTCCGCAGACTCATTCTCTCATCATTGATCACTATTCAGCTTTCCAGTCGCCAACGTAGACATTCTCGTCTTCGACCATTCCTTCTTGTTTGAATCCAAATGATTCGTAGAGCTTAATCGCCCACTCATTTTTTGGGTCGGCTCCGATTCTAATCTCAGATACATTCTCATCCGGTTTAAATTCATTCAAGAAGCGTTTTAGTGCTTCTTTTCCGATCCCTTTTTTCTGGTGGGCCTTATCGATCATCAAGCGTTCGAGCCACCATGAGTCGATCGGATAGGCATCATCAGCAGGGTAATAACTGCACATCAGAAATCCGACCACCGTTCCTTCCTGATAAATGGCAAACGGGTATTTGTCCTCTTCGTATGACGCTTCTAAAAGAGACAACCAGTTTGATGCGATAAAATCTTCCTGATGCGGATGGACTTTTAAATCCACTACTGTCATATAATTATGTTTGGTTACAGGTTTCAGTTCGATCATTCTCATCACTTCTTTAAACAGTTTTGGTTGAACAGAAAAACAATACTTATAAGACACTCTATTATTTGAAATAATTGATACCCATAGCCTCTTTAACTTCGTCAAGCGTTTGAGCTGCGACTGCTTCTGCTTTTAGACTGCCTTCTTTCAGCATCTCTAAGACAGCGCCTCTGTCTTGGGCAAAGGCTTCACGACGTTCACGGATCGGCTGCAGTTTCGCCTGCAGGACATCGTTCAAGTAACGTTTGATTTTAACGTCTCCAAGTCCACCGGCACGGTACTGGTCTTTTAACTCCTGAACTTTTTCTTTGTCATCATCAAACACATCCAGATAAGTAAAGACGACGTTCCCTTCTACTTGACCGGGATCTTCCACACGAATGTGATTGGGATCAGTGTACATGCTCATAATTTTTTTCTGGATATCTTCTGCACTGTCAGATAGATAGATCCCATTATTGAGCGACTTGCTCATTTTGCCTTTTCCATCGATCCCGACCAGACGTCCCTGACCTTTTGGCGGAAGCATGATGTCTGGTTCTACAAGGACATCTTTACCATACGTACGGTTGAAATCACGGGCAACTTCTCTAGTTTGCTCAAGCATCGGTTTCTGGTCTTCTCCAACGGGTACATGAGTCGCTTTGAACGCTGTAATATCAGCTGCCTGACTTACCGGATACATAAAGAATCCAGCTGGAATACTTTCATTGAAGCCTTTTTCCTGGATTTCTGATTTCACAGTCGGGTTCCTCTGCAGACGGGCAACCGTTACGAGATTCAGGTAATACATTGTCAATTCCGGTAGCTGTGGAATTTGAGATTGAACAAATATAGTCGATTTCTTAGGATCCAGGCCAACAGCCAGATAATCTAATGCCACTTCTATCAGACTTTGCTGAACTTTTTCCGGGTTTTTAGCGTTATCAGTCAGCGCCTGCTGATCTGCGATCATAATAAAGATTTTTGTGTGTTCATCTTCCTGTAATTGTACGCGATTTTGTAATGAGCCGACATAGTGACCTAAATGCAATTTACCTGTCGGGCGATCGCCTGTTAAAATAATGCGTTCCATAGTAGTTATCTCCTTGAGTTGCTTAGTCTAATTGGTTTAATTGTATCTTACTTGTTCATTAAAAAAAAGGAGAAAATACAGCGCCTCTTTTTCTTTACCTTATTTAGTTTTGCGGGTGAAGCCTTTTGTCATCCACCAGCCGTTTAGTCCAAGAAGAATCAGTAGGATAGCCCATTCAGCAAACGGAACGAACAACTGACTGACAATCATGATGACCGATATGACGAAAACTGGGATGAAGAAAATCAGCGTTCCCATACAGCCCATATTCGCTTCTGATGCTGAATACTTTCTCGAAAACGGAAGAGCAGTAACAGAGCGTTTCATTTCAACATACAATATGACGCTCGTCAGCAGTAAGCCGTTGATCAGTTGAAGACTGTACGAAAAGCCTGTGAAGTACAAGACCAGAATAGCGACTACTGTATATAGCGGTACTAAAATCTTGATCAGCATGGCTTTTGCAACGGCTCGCATAAACGGTGCTTTTGAATCATTCGGTGTCAGATTAAATACCCAGTTCCCTTTGTAGTTTTTAGAAAACTGGATGGAGACTGCCAGAACAGGTATCAAAAGCATCGTAAAGTAGGGCAAGTATAAAAAGGTCACTGGGCTCTGCGCTACACCCGGTTCTCCTGAGGTCAATGTGGTATACGTCATGACAATTGGAAAAACCAGTGCACTAGCGATAGATGGATACAGTCTGGTTTTAAATTCTCTCTCAGTCTTAGTGATCTGCCAGCCAAAGTGGAAATATGCTTTTTCAAGCGGATCAAGACAGAAGAGCTTGGCAGCTGTCCGCTCAATAGCCGAGCGTTTTGTCCGTTTAGTACTTGATGAATCCATCTTCTGAAGATTGCTTTCGATCTTGTCAGTATTCCAGTTGAATAATAAAGCCAGAAACACAGTTCCGGCAAGCAGCAATGCCGTATAGGCCAAGTAAGTTGCCGTCACGCCTTCCTGCAGCATACCAAACGGTGCGACGAACCACATTGGAAACAATAGCACATGCGCTACAGAAAGGTTCATTTCAACCAGCAGCGTTTCCGGATCGATCACCTGGAAAATTTGACCGACGAGATAATAGCCGAGGACCATAAAGACGGAAAGTGAAATCTGGCTATAGGCTATAATGTTTTTCAGCCGTTCCCCATCAAACTGTTTCAGAATTGTGGCGTAAACGAACAACGTCAGACCCAGACACCAGAGCGATGCAAGTAGGGACAACAAAAAGACCAGGATGCCGGCAACGATGCCGTTAAAGTAAAAGGTAAACAAAATAACAGGCAATCCAATTGCCAGTGTAAACGACAATAGATAAATCCCAACGTGAGTAGCCTTTGCAGCACCTAATGTTTTCCGATCAACCGGCTTCGTTCCGATCAGGATGGCATCTTTCGTATCCAGCAGGATATTGGAAAAATTGGCCAGTAAGGTAGAAAAAGTCATAATAAACAAAAAACTGAAATAGGTCGTATACTGAAAGACCCAGTTATCATATGCGAATAAGAACAGTAAGAACAGACTGATCAGCGTATACACCCACAGACTCGAGAAAAACTGATTCTTTTCCTCGTCAGAACGTCGTCCAGATTCAAATCCGGGCAGAGCGGAGTCTTTTCTCCCGTCCATCGTCATTTTAAGCGCAAGAATTGAGCGCATCTGAGGGTAATTCACCCCTGAACGCGTGTAGATAAATGAAATCAGATCGAGCAGGCGCAAGTAGATAGGCGTCTTTTCACTTTTCTTTAAGCCTAAAACATCACGCATCATGGGCCTCTTCTCCTTTCATAGCAAGAAGGAACTGTTCAGCCAAAGCGGCATGCTGGTCGAAGCCCGTCAATGTATTAAATAACTGTTCAAGCGTCCCGTCCGCTTCTTCTTTCAGTTCTTCAAACGGTCCATTCGCCACAACTTCCCCGTCATTTAAAATAAGAATCCGGTCACTTAGTTTTTCAACTGTGTCCATCACATGGGAAGAATAGAATATAGTCTTTCCATCCATTTTCAGCTTCCAGAGCAGTTCTTTGATAACCTGTACACTGTTGGCATCCAGTCCATTCAACGGTTCATCCCAGAACAGAATATCCGGATCGTGAAGCAGACTCGATATAATCAGTACTTTCTGGCGCATTCCTTTAGAGAACGAGGCTAATCGTCCATTAAAGGAGTCTTTGATGCCAAGAGCATCCATCATCTGTTCCGATTTTTTCAGGACCTCTTCTTCTTCCAATCCATACAACTCACCAATAAACAGCAGATATTCTTTTGCTGTCAATGTTTCGTATAAATCAGCGTTCTCAGGTACATATCCGATTCTTGCTTTATAAGAGACATCATAATTTTCAATCGGCTGACCGAATAAACGGATATCGCCGCCATCCTTATCGATCATTCCTAAAATGATTTTTACTGTCGTGCTTTTACCTGCACCATTCGGACCTATGTAGCCGATGATTTCTCCGGGATTAACAGAAAAACTGACTTCTTTAAGCACAGGTTTTCCATCAAATTGTTTGGTTAAGTGACTGATTTCGAGTATCGGTTCCATAATTTCCTCCAGAATTCATTTAGTCATAGTTTATCACAAATAAGTGAGATCAATGCTTTTTCTACCATTTTTTCCTTAACTATGCTAGTCTTTATATAATCATAAAAAGAAAGTGGGCTGACACCTTGTCTACATATGAACAAACATTTGAGAATGCCTCTATTTGGGCTATTTTCTGGCGATTTTTACTAATTAGTATAGGCTCAATTTTCATCGGTGTCGTCCTTATATTAACGTTTATGGGACAACACGCGACACTAATCAGTCTGGTGACAGATGGACTTATTTATTTTCTGATGTACAAAGTGACACTGAGCCAAATGAAAAAACACTCACTCTCGATCAACGCCTTGTCAAGACCCCTTCCAGAGACTGAGCGGTCACTATTTCCAGTATTAGGTTTGACAGCTTTAACAGCGATTGTCGCCTATTCCTTTATTTATTTCTTTATGACTCTACTGACTTTCATCCCTGTTCTTTTTGATTTAATCATGCCGCATCTGATTGATATATCATTTACTGAAGAACTTCCTTTCTTCTATCTCTTTGTTGTAGCCGTCTTTTTTGCGCCTGTAGTGGAAGAAATCATCTTTAGGGGGTATATATTAAATAAATGGGTGGATAAATATGGGGTGAAAAAGGGTATTATATTCAGCTCTGTTGTGTTTATGATCATTCATCTGCAGTCCTTGTTTATCCCTCAACTCATTGTTGGATTACTGTGCGGCCTGCTCTATGTGAAATTTAACAACCTGCTCTACCCTATCTTCTTTCATGCTGTCTATAATTTTATCGTCATCATGCCATCTGCTTTTATACATTATGGAAATCCTGAGGAGGCTCAGGAAACATTACTGGCTATTCAAGACACCCTGCCGGTAGAATTTGTCCTCACTTCGATTCTGTTTCTTGTCAGTCTTCCACTACTAGTTTATGTTTCAAAGCGTTTCTTTAAATCTTTGAGAAAAACGAATAGTCCTTATTATGAAAATATACTTCTAAATGAATAATTAACAAATCCTAGCCTTCCATTCGGGAGGTTTTTTTGATAATTCTCTTTCAATGGTGAATAAGATGTGTATAATATTAGAATATAAACTATTTTTCTAATATTATTCTAATCTAAGGAGTGCTTTTATTCATGACTGACTGGAAGACGACCTATCAAGAGATAAGACAAACACTGGACCACAAGAAAGATGACCATTTAAATACCTTGTTTACTCTGTTAAGACAACCCAGCATCAGTACGCTCAATATAGGCGTCAGAGAGTGTGCCGAGCTGCTTTTAGGTATCATGAAAGACAGTGGGATCAACGCTGACATTATGGAAACGAAAGGACACCCGGTCGTTTACGGGGAAATAATCGATCCAAAAAACACTAAAACGATCCTGTTTTATGGGCATTACGATGTTCAGCCACCGGAACCCCTGGAATTATGGGAATCTGACCCATTTGTTCCGACGATTAGAGATGGAAAGATTTTTGGACGCGGTACGGGAGACAATAAGGGGCAGCTGATCGCGCACGTGCTGGCTGTCAAAACATTGCTTGAACAAAACGGTTCCCTGCCCGTTAATGTTAAGTTTTTATACGAAGGGGAGGAAGAAAAAGGAAGTGTGAATCTGGCTTCCTTTGTGGCAGAACACAAGGATCTCCTCAAAGCTGATATCGCCTATACGGCAGACGGGCCTATGGAGGGAGATGGCCAACCGACTGTGACCCTAGGGAACCGCGGCCTTCTCTATGTTGAACTGAACGCTTTAGGAGCAAACCGTGATAACCATTCCGGGAATAAAGGAAACATCGCCCCTGACCCTGCCATGACTTTACTGAACCTTATCCGTACCATGGTGACTGACGACGGTGAAGTGCTGATCGATGGCTTCTACGACGGGATCATTCAGCCGACACCCGAAGAAAAAGAACAGTTGAGGAGCATTCCATTCTTCCCTGAAAAGACAGCGAAAGTGGTCGGACTGGACTCTTTATCAATGACAAACGAGGAATACTATACTAATTTATGTTTTAAGCCTACCTTTACAATTGCTGGCTTTTTGAGTGGCTATACCGGGGAAGGTACCAAAACGATCATTCCTGGTAAAGCAAAGGTGAAGCTGGATATGCGCCTGGCTCCCAATCAGGACCCTGCGGCTATTTACAGCGCGATTGAGAAACACGTTTCCGCTTTTGACTCACGCTGCCAGATAACAGTGAAGAACCTCAGTGCGGTCAAACCTTCAAAAACACCGCTGTCTCATCCCCTGGTTCAAAAAGTTATTGAATCAGTTGAAACAGCCTATGAGATTGCGCCGGTTGTATTGCCTGCTTTAGGAGGAACTGGGCCGATGTTCGTTTTTACTGATATTCTTAATATTCCATCTGTGACTGTCCCTTACGCAAACGTTGATGAGGATAACCACGCCCCTAATGAGAATATGGGGTTGAAAGAGTTCTATTGGGGCATACAGGCTTCAAGCAGTGCAATCCTAAATTTAGGCCTGACAGATTAAACTAAAAGACCTGCAAGTTGTTTAGTGACATCTACGGTTCATATGTGAGGCGCACCGTACTCAAGTCCACTATAATGCAGTTCAGCAATTCTCCATTATTCAAACCGTATAAAAAAAGCCGGAACCTTTTAAGTCTGCTGACTTGAGGGGGCCCGGCTTATTTATGCTCTATTCTGCTTCCCATTCTTCAAAAAACTGCATCAGGTACTCTTCCATAAACGCATGACGCTCCTGTGCTATCTCTTTGGCTGCCTCTGTATTCATCAATTCTTTCAGTTTCAGCAGTTTCTCATAAAAGTGGTGGACCGCACTGGAAGGACCTTCTCTGTATTCTTTTTCGGTCATATCTTCACGAACAGATAGTTCAGGGTCGAAAAGCACATCGCCTTTGCTTCCGGCATAAGCGAAACAGCGTGCTATTCCGATTGCGCCAATAGCATCCAGACGATCTGCATCCTGAACGATCTGAGCTTCCAGAGAAGAAAGTTTCCGTCCATTGCCCCCTTTATATGAAATTGTTTGAATAATGTCCATGATGCGCTCTGTGTCAGATGATGACACCCCTGCACCTTCAAGCCAGTATTCGACTTCAGTTATTGCTTTCCCTTTATCAGAAACCAGTTTGTCATCGATCAGATCATGTAAGAGAGCAGCCAGTTCGACTATATAGCTATTCGCCTGTTCTCTTTTAGCCAGTCTGGAAGCCATTTTCCATACTCTTTCAATATGGTACCAGTCATGACCCGTTCCTTCATTTTTAAGCTTATCTTTCACCATTTCTTTAGTATCTGAGACGATTGATTCTTTATTCATGAAAGGACTCCTCCGCTTTTTTCTAACTTTACCACACTTTTGAAGAGACTACTTCCCGGATTCAAAAAAATACTCCTGAACAAATGCCCAAGAGTATTCCTATTGACTACTAATCAATCTTTAAAGGACGTCACCTGTTAAAGCATCGATTTCCTGATCGTCGCCTTCCTGCACGTCGACCTCGTATAGTGTACGTCCATCTTCCACTTCAAGAGTCCATTCTTCAACATAGCCTGAACCAGAAGCTTCTAAAGCTGCATCCATTGCTTCCTGAGGTGTAATAATGCCATCCAGGTCAAGCACATCATCTGAGTCGTCATCATCATCCTGCTCCTGTTTCACAACGTCGCCCGTTTCTGCATCAATGTCCAGTTCGTACTCATACTCGCCGTCCCAGCCATCCATTTCATAGACAAAACGGCCGTTATCACGATCAAATTGGATTTCTTCTATATTTGCATCACTGCCGAATGTCTCGTAGAACATGTCGATTGCATCATCCAGGCTTACTGCGAAGGTCATGCCTTCAAGGCCACGTGAATCACCTGTGTCGCCGGAAGTGTCATCTGCCGCATCGTCCATGCCTTCTTCTACATTGGGATCGTCTACTGCATCATCTGCGACTTCATCAGAGGTATCGTCTTCAGCATCCTCCATGCCTTCTTCTACAGTCGGGTCCTCTACTGCATCGTCAGTCATCTCTGAATCATCATCGGCTGGCGTAGTATCCAAGGTGTCATTATCATCGCAGGCTGCCAAAAGCAGAACAGCTGATAATGACAGCACACCATACTTAATTGATTTAGTCGTTGACATCTATATCGTCTCCTTTTATCCTTTTATATCGCATCAGTATAATATCAGCTATCAATGAAAAATGCCCATTTAACGCTTGTGAAGGTTCTACCAAAAATCAACACTCTCCTCGACATAAAAAGCCCTGTTCAATAAAGAACACGGCTCTTTTTACTATTATTTTTTGATAACTAACTGAATGGCTTTCTGAATCGTAGCTTCCTGCTCTTCTGCATTTGCGGAAGGATTTTCCAGACATTGTTTCAAGTTCTCAGCAACGATTACACCCATGATGCGGTCCACACTTGAGCGGACAGCGGACAACTGCGTCACCACATCGCTGCAGTCTTTATCCTCTTCGAGCATTTTCTGAACGCCTCTCAGCTGTCCTTCTGTTCGTTTCAAGCGATTAAGAATGCTTTTATCACATTTCATCTTACTCGATTTCCCCTCTCCAGGCTGACATGCCACCCATGACATTAACAACATCATACCCTTCATTACTCAAAAATTCACACGCCATTGATGAACGGCCACCTGACAAGCAAACCACATGGTATTCTGTTCCTTTATCAAGCCCCTCATATCCTTGAGCTAATCCACTCAACGGCATACTGACAGCACCAGGGATATGTCCAGAAGAAAACTCATCTGCTTCTCTCACATCGATTATACAGATTTCTTCTCTTTTCTGCTTTTGCCCAAATTCATCCATACTGACCGATCTATACATTAACTAATTCCTCCGGTTTCACTGTCTGGTAAAGTGCATAAGCACCATCCAGATTTTTAACTTTGAAGCCTGCTTGCTTCATAATACGTTCACCAATATAGCTTCGTTGACCACTTCGGCAACTGATAATATACGGCTGGTTTATATCCAGTTCAGACAGGCGGTCTCGCAAGTCATTTAATGGAATATTGATTGAATCAGGGAAATAGCCGTCTTTAAGTTCAGCTTCACTGCGAACGTCTAAAAGGACCGCCCCCTTAGCCAGTTCTTCGTTTAGTTGATGCCATTGGACCTGGTCACTCATACCTTCGATAATATTCAGCGCTGCATAGCCGGCCATGTTGACGGGATCTTTAGCTGATCCAAACGGCGGTGCATAGGTGAACTCCAATTCCGGCAAGTCGTGCACTGTAAGCTCGCCTTTAATAGCTGTTGCAATAATATCGATTCGTTTATCGACTCCTTTAACGCCTACTGCCTGAGCACCGTAAATCTTACCAGACGACGGGTCAAACACCAGTTTAAGCGTAATGTCTGTCGCACCAGGATAATACCCTGCATGGTCTTTGCTCAGTGTGTGGACGGAAGCGACGTCAAGACCCGCCATTTTCACCTGACGTTCACTCAAACCTGTTGATGCAGCAGTCAGTCCGAATGCCCGAACGATGGCTGTTCCAATACTTCCTTTATTTGAGCGCTTGATCCCGGCAATATTATCGGCTACCTGACGCCCCTGACGATTGGCAGGAGAAGCTAATGCAATCAAAGCATCTTCTCCAGTGATCTGGTTTTTAACGACAATAGCATCCCCTACTGCATAGATGTCTTTCACGCTTGTCTGATAGGTTTCGTCAACAAGTATGCCGCCATGCAAGCCTAATTCTATCCCAGCCTGTTCAGCCAATGTACTTTCAGGCTGTACCCCGACAGACATGATCGTCAAATCAGTAGTAAACTCAGTACCGTCCTCCAATACCACCCGTTTCCCGGCATCTTTAAATGCCACAGCAGACTGAGATGTGATAACGGTCACGCCTTGTTCTTTCAATTCATTCTGTACAAAAGCAGCCATTTCTTCATCTAAAGGCGGAAGAACGTGAGGAGCCTTTTCAATAAGTGTGACATCAATCCCTCTGTGTTTCAAGTTTTCTGCCATTTCTATCCCGATGAATCCGGCTCCGATTACGACCGCTTCCTTTGGATTCATGCCGTCAATGCGCATCATGATCTTATCTAGATCTGGTACATTTCTCAGCGTGTAGACATTGTCTGCTTCTTTTAGTCCTGCAATAGGTGGAATAAAAGCCCGCGCGCCGGGTGATAAGATGATCTGATCATATGCTTCAGTTAGGAATTCTCCATGGTGCTTAACTGTTACAGTTTTACTGTCCGGATTGATTGAGGTAACTTCATGTTCAGCTCTGACATCCAGTCTGAACCGGTCGTATAAAGCTTCAGGTGTCTGAACGATCAGTTTATCACGCTCTGATATTTCACCTGATACATAATAAGGCAGTCCACAGTTCGCAAACGAAACATACGGGCCTTTTTCAAAAATAATGATGTCTGCATCTTCTTTTAATCGGCGTAAACGAGTTGCTGCAGACATGCCGCCAGCTACTCCCCCTATAATAACAATTTTAGCCACTTAATTAGTTCCTCCTCTAACGTGTCCACTCCATTGACTCATTCCACCACGAACGTTCACAACCTCGTATCCTTTTTTCTTCAGCGAGGATGCCACTCGTTTACTTCTCATGCCGGATTGACACACTACATACAGTTTTGCCTGTTTTTTTCCTTGATACTGCTCAATTGTATTCAATGGAACATTTTTAGCTCCCGGAATATGCCCTACACGGTATTCTCCAGGTGTTCTCACATCCAGAATCATTGGTTTATTACGTAATTCTGCTTCTAATTGTGCTGTATTGACTGATGGTATACTTTTAAATAATCCAAACAACTCTTTATCCTCCTAACATAAAAAAGGGTTATATACCCTATAGGGTATATTAAACATTATATCGAAACTGATGTCAAGGTACCTGACAAATTGTATTTAGTCTCAGTTTTTTCACGCCTTTACTGTACAATAGAAAAAAGACCTTTAGAATACGAAAGGATAGATACTTATGAAAAAGTCAGTCAAATGGGGAATCCTTGGTACTGCCGGTTTAGCAGCTTCTGCATTAGCCTACGCCAGTGCCCACTTCTATAAAACAGCAGTCGGCATTAACAAAAAAGAGTTTATTGATGAATACACCATGGAAGAGATTATGCCGGATGATCCATGGACCGATGAAAAAGAATGGTATCGATCTGTAAACAAGGAAACGTTGACGATTCGCTCCACTGATGAGCTCACTTTATCCGGAATGCTGATTCCACATGACGAACAGACAAAGAAATTTGCGATTATTGCGCATGGCTACGGCGGGAGCAACCGGGACATGGCCCCTTGGGCTAAACTGTATTTTGACCTGGGATTCAATTTGCTCATTCCTGATGCCAGAGGGCACGGAAGCAGTGAAGGCAACTATATCGGATTTGGCTGGCACGAACGAAAAGATTATGTCAGCTGGATCGAAAAACTGATAGCCGATTATGGTGAAGACAGTGAGATCATTTTATATGGATTGAGTATGGGAGCAGCCACCGTCATGAATGTCAGTGGCGAAACACTGCCACACAACGTCAAGGCGATCATAGAAGACTGCGGATACAGCTCTGTTACAAAAGAAATGGCTCATCAGCTGAAATCTATGTATAAATTGCCGCAATATCCCTTTATTCCCATGACCAGTTTAATCACAAAAGTAAAAGCCGGTTACTGGTTTGGAGAAGCCAGTCCGGAAGAACAAGTCAAGAAATCATCGACTCCTATTTTATTCATTCACGGCGACGATGACGATTTTGTCCCTACTCATATGGCCTACGAGCTCTATCATGCTGCCAAGGGTCCAAAAGATTTGTATATCGCTTTGGGAGCCAAGCATGGTTATGCTTATGTTGCAGATAAAGAATTGTACCGAACGCGCGTAAAATATTTCCTGAATACGTATCTGACCAATGCAAACTACCCTATAGCAGTTTAGAGTATTTTCAGTAAATTCTGCTTAACATTGATTTCTACACAAAATACCCCCTAAGGCAGCTCATCTTGGCTACCGAAGGGGGTATTTGCTTTTTCTATAAAATCAGGGCCACTCATGGTTATCCGCTTGAACAGCTCCCAGCAATTGTTTTCTTCGCTGACTGATACTATCAATTTGTTTAGAGAACGTGTCTTCTGAAACGAGCGGCACTGATTCTCCTTTCAGATTACTTAATGTTGGAGCTGGTGGAACAGTCTCCGCCTGCTTAATGAAAGCAGACGTCATCGTTTCCAAATAGGTTCCAATACTTGACCTCGCTTCAATGAGCAGGGGCATATTCACTGTGCTTTTATCGTCCACTCCATAATAGAGTATCGTCAGCAGATCATCCAGAATCGCTATCCCTACGGCACTCGACTCATCTGGTTTCTGACTGTGGTAGTAGTGCAGTAACGGATAAGCTTGATGCTGCTGCGTCAGCTCGGTTATTTGCGAGGAGACATTCATTAGAAATAAATCAAGCTGGTAAAAATCTTCGCCATTCCAGGCTTTTTGTATAATCTCCGTACTATTTTCGCCTAATCCAGTGATTGTGCGGGCAACTGCGCGCTTTTTAACAACAGCACTAATGACTGAAATTGTGTAGGATGCCCCTAATGTTAACAGCAGTATCCCCATTCCTGAATTGATGGCTGTGATAATCTGCCATAGACCCGGTTGAGGAGAATAATCCCCTATTCCCAGCGTGAAAAGTGAAAAACCCGTGAAATAGACCCGTTCGTACCACATTACAGGCCCATCGAATGTGGTTTTTACAATAGAGTTTGGGTCTGAAGAAAACAGTACCGTTAATCCCAGCCACAGCAACAGAACCCAGCTTAGCAAGGTAAACACCAGTATTAAGGGCCCAACGATATTGAATAAGCCTTTTCTATTTTTACTGATTTTCTTTGTCATCATCCAGGTCACTCTGGCAATCCGTTTAGAAATGGGTCCAGCCCCTCCGTCGATCCACAGCGTTGTCCAGATCAAATCCACTACAGTGAAGACGGTCACACTTGTCCCCAGAATAAATAAGACGATCCCCATAATCACACCTCTACTTCCCTGTTACTTTACTTAATAGTAAAACAAGCTTTTCTGTTTTTCCACTTATAACAGTTTCAATTAAGATCAGATGGCTCTAATGGTAAGATTACAGTGCTTGTATCCTCTTAAGAATAAAAATACCCTATTTAATCGTGAGGCATTAACGATTTTCGTCAACCCACAATCGGACATAAAAAATGATTCCAGATTGCATCTCACTTTCAGCTTATAGTATAAATATGTATAAAAACACGGTTTCATCTTTTTATATTCAAAAATACTGTTTATTTTCTAATTAATTTACATTACCCATTTACCTTAGACTCGTGGTGATGACCCTTTGGAACAAGCGTTATATAATAGTTGTTACAAAAAGTTCACATTTTACAGCATATTGTTAGTATATACTGATGAAAACGTAGTATAATGCTTATAACATCAATGAATATTAATAACTATGTTAATGGTTTTCGTTTAAAGAAAGACCCCGTCCACGTTGTTAATATTATCCTATTGTTAGAGATAATACTTAGCTTCTTATAATAATAAGGAGATACTCTTATGACTACTAACCGAAAGAATGCGTATTGGCTGGGTTTTATATTTTTATTCACCGCTTCTTATTACGTATGGATTTTTCTCTTTCAAGATTACTCATCACCTTTAACCTGGGGCGGAAACGTTCTGTCACTTATAGGGAGTGCTGTACCGACCATCTGGCTTTATCACACAGTTCGGCGCAGTCCACCTGAAAATAAACTGTTCTGGTTTCTTCTAACCCTTGGAACTGCCAGTTACCTTGTTGCTGAAGTGTTGTGGATTACATATGAAAGTATACTTGGTTTAGAGGTTCCCTACCCAGGGGTACCTGACATCTTCTATGTGCTGAATATAGCATTCTACATTGGTGCTTTCGTATACAAATTGCATCAGGAAAAACGCAACCTCGTATTGATGCGCCATCTATCCGATATTCTTCTTGTAATGGTTATGCTTGTGACATTCAGCTGGTATTTTATCCTCAGTCCGATTATAGCTGCCGGGGATATTTCACTGCTGGCTGTAGCCGTTTCGTTAGCCTATCCTATCGGTGATCTGGCCCTTGCTTTATTCGTTCTTATTTTATATTTTACTGGACAAAAAATCTTCTCCCACAAAATGCTGCTTTTCTTATCGGCAGGGCTCCTGACCTATATAATAGCCGATACTGCTTTTGTTTATATGATCAGTTTCAATGAATACTTTTCAGGCAGCTGGACAGATCCCTTGTTTATTCTGGGAGTTATGCTGATTGGCTATACCGGTCTGCTTGAGAAAGAAGAACAGAACTCATTAATCCCTTCTCGTTTATTACTGGAAAAACGCCTACATGTGTTTCACCTACTCTTTCCTTATGCTAGTCTAATCATCCTTTTCACCTTTAGAATTCTGACCACTACTAGTGTGGATGCTATCCTTGTCGGATTAGGTGTGTCGATTACCTTAATTATGGTTAGGCAGTTTTTATTCTTCTCAGATAATCAGAAACTATTAAACAAGTACTTAACAAATCTGGAGAAACTGGAAACGAATCAGGAACGCTACCGCTCTTTGTTTGATCATCACCCAGACGCTGCCTTTTCGTTCAATTTAGATGGCATAGTGGAAAGTGTAAATGAAAAGGGGGCTGAAATCCTAGCGTGCACGCAAGCCGAGCTAGTTGGACGTCCCCTTCTTAATTTTATTCACCCGGACCATCAGGAGACGGTACAGCAGCATTTCACTAATGCAAAAAATGGCGTGTTCAAGCATTATGACTTGCCACTGACTAACAAACTACAAGAATTTTACTATTTAAGCATTACACATATTCCCATCAAAGTAGATAATAAAGTGGTCGGCGTTTATGCCATTGCTCGAGATGTGACAGAGAATAAGATTAATCAGGAACAGATCCAATACATGGCATTCCATGACCACCTGACTCATCTGGCTAACCGCATCTGCTTTGAAGATGTGCTCCAGACGGCAATCAAAGACGCTAAAATCAATGATAAGAAGTTTGCTGTAATCTTTATGGACCTGAATAACTTTAAAAACATCAATGATGAATACGGTCATGCTTTTGGTGACTCACTCCTTGCCGCTGTTTCTTCCCGTATCAAATCGATGGTCACAGAACAAGACTATGCTGCTCGTTTAGGCGGGGACGAGTTTACCATCCTGATAGATAATCTTGATCATTATGATGATGCAATGAGACGGGCCAGCCAGTTGTTGAACAAGCTGAACCAGTCCTATAACATAAACGGGTACGAAGTCGTCAGCACCCCAAGTGTCGGCTTTGCCTACTACCCTAAAGACAGTCAGAGTGTTCTAGGCCTTCTAAATAAAGCCGATTCGGCTATGTACGAAAACAAACGTCACTCTAAAGCTATTTAACAGACAAACAGATCCCCTCTCTCAAACGGAGAAGGGATCTGTTTATTTATTCTAATACTGTTAAATACTGAAATAGACTATTTTCAATCGGTTCATCGAATTTCAAGAGCATTTCTACAACCGATTTTTTAGTGCCATCTTGAATGGGCTTATTTAATCCCTCAATACTGTCCTGAACCGGGGTGCATTCTCCAAGATAGTAGAAATCGGTCCCCTCATCATCAGATTTCTTTGCAAAAACTCGATAAGTCCAGTTCCCAGGATCCTGCAATTTTTTGACTTCTGGAGAATTTAGCGTTCGAGGAGACTTAGTGAACCACTTCAATGTAGATGAATCCATTAATTCGTCTTCATAAGCCATTAGTGCACCAGAGAATTCTTCTCCTTTTTCCAAAGTAATGAATATAACAAACTCACCATCTTTGGCTGTGTATCCTCCAATATTCTGGTCGACCATTTGCTCTTTCCAGTTAAGTAATCTCAGAACATCTTTTCGTTTATATTTCTGATAACGCGATAGGGGTGAATCAGTTCTGAATGCTTCAGATTTCAGCAGGCCCGTCTCCAAAATATCCATCAGCAGTTGTTTAAAGTAATCATTTCTTAAGGCTTCATTAAACAGATTGCTCAATTGTATTCCATTGTCGGTATAGTCAATAAATGAATGATTATCATATGTCTTTGCTGTTGATGCTGTATAGAATGTGAGCGTCAGTGTCTTAATGACTGAACGAATTGTTTTTTCATTGCTGATAAGTCCATTATCCTTAAACAATTTAGTTAATGATTCGATATTACTGATTGAAGTGTTATCTTCAATCAGTGTTTTGAGAAAAATCAATTCATGCTTTCTCATCCCTGCAAGAAATTCTCTGGAAGCAATTTGGAGGTACCGCTGCTCTGATTCTGTAAGCAATTTTTTGTTCTGTTTCATATAAACTAAGAAGTCATAGTAACTTTTTTTCTTAGTCGCCAGAATATAAGGGTCGATGGTCTGATTGATCTGAAAGTCTTTTAAGTAAGGCACACGCCCAATACGATTATACAGCAGATCAAATTCTTTCCTTAATTCTTTCATCGAATCCAGCTTTATTTGATTAATTGACTGAAAAATCTGCTTTTTGGCGATAGATTCAAAGTTGATACTTGAAATGCCGGAAATGAAATGAGTATCATAGGTATCTTTTCTCAATCCATTCTTATTTCTTGATGTATCTCCAGACAAAGCCATAGGAATCATATAGTTATTCTTGTAATTCCCAATGAAATCAATGACTGTTACGTAATCTTTTGACGTGTCTTTACGTAGACCCCTTCCCAGCTGCTGGATGAAAATTATATTGGACTGGGTATTTCTCAGCATCACGATTTGATTGATTTTTGGAATGTCGATTCCTTCGTTGAATATATCAACAGTGAAAATATAATTGATCTTACCGTTTTCCAGACGATTGACCTCTTCTTCCCGTTTGTCTAGGGAATCCTCTCCAGATAAGTAGCTGCTGGGGTATCCCTTTTGATTGAATAAGTGAGATAACTGCTCAGCTTCATCCTTGCGGCTACAGAAGATTAGCCCTTTTGGATCGTTTTTTGAACACCCATAGTACTTTATTTTTTCAATCAGGTAGTCGACTCGTTCTCTTTCAACCAATTGATTAATATTAGCTGAATCAGTGAGCAGTTCGCCGTTCTTCTCAAATTCAGTGACCCCAAAGTAGTGGAACGGACAAAGCATATCCTCTTCAAGAGCCTCCTGGAGACGGATTTCGTAAGCAATATTGTAATCAAACAGTTCGAATATGTTAAACCCATCCGTCCGTTCAGGCGTGGCCGTCATTCCAAGTAAAAATTTGGGCTCAAAATAATCAATAATCTGGCGATATGACTTTGCTCCTGCCTTATGAACTTCATCTATTAGAATATAATCAAAGTGATCTTGTTTAAACTGGTCTAAAATATGCGCTTTTGACATTGTCTGTACAGTCGCAAAGACGTATTTGGCGTTACTTTCTTTTTTACTTCCTGATAAAATTCCGTAGTCGTCCTTCTTACCACCAAGTATTCGTCTATAATCTTCTTTTGCTTTATTTAAAATCTGTTCTCTATGTACAACGAATAGAACTCTATCAGGTTCAGCCTGTCCAACATCAAAAGCTGATAAATAGGTTTTTCCAGTTCCAGTTGCTGAAACGACAATGCCTTTTGTCTCGCCGCGGGATCTCAAACCAGCTAAATTTCTTAATGCATCTTTCTGCATAACATTGGGAGTGATATAGACGTCAGCAGGATCAACTTTAACAGGATCCTCTACCCACTGAACTAGGGGTTTATACGAGGCCCGATAATCTTCTATCCATTTAGGTGTCAGAAGGTCAGCTTCGTGCCATTCCTTTTCCATATGCTCATTTATGTCTTGTATCATCTGCCCATGATCGCGAGTGGTGAGTCTGACATTCCACTCATAATTGACTTTTAATGCAGACATCGTCAGGTTTGAGCTACCAACTATGAACGACTGGTACTCTTTTTGTTTAAAGAGATACCCTTTTGAATGGAATCCTTCTTTCTTAGACAGTCGGACTTCAATGTTTGGAATGGTCAGCAAGTCTTTAAACACATCCGGCTGATTGAAGGCTAAGTAAACAGATGTGAGGATACGTCCTTTAACCCCACGCCTATGCAAGTCTGCAAACTGCGCCTTTAAAGAAGCCAATCCATCCTGAGTAAGAAAAGCTACCGAGAAAAAGAAATGATCACACGTGTTCAGTTCATCGTGCAGAACAGTCAGCATGTATTCCTTTTTCTTCACATCATTAATAATCAGTTTCGGATCATAGTGAGAACCTGTTACTCTGTGGTCTATAAATGCCTTTTTCAGCGATTGAACCAGTTTTTCACTCATACACTCACGCCTTCCTTCACTAGTTTCTCTACTGCCGGAATATCAGCTGGCGCCCACTTGATCGACTTCAGATCTTCAGAAGGTATCCACTTGACTTGAAGATGTTCCGTCAACCTAGGGCGTCCTTTTTTTAAATAACAAATGAAGGTTGTCAGATGAACCCGTCCGAAATCATAATCATAACTTGTTTCTTCGAACACCTCCGGCTGAACATCCACTTCAATGAGTAATTCTTCCGAAATTTCACGGATCAGTGCTTGCTGTGGAGTTTCCCCGGTTTCAATTTTCCCACCCGGAAACTCCCACAAATTCGGCAATGTCTTTTCGTTCCCTCTTTGGGCACAGAGTATTTTCTCGTTCTCAACGATGATAGCACCAACGACATAAATATTTTTCATTCTAACCATCCTTACCTTAATTACTTTGACGCTTTATTACACATGCATTCGTTTTCCCAGTTCGTTCCATATGGCTTTTCCGTGACGGACCAAAACAGACCAGAACATGAGGAAACTGAATATGATCGAAACCCAGCTGGGTAATTCTATAACGACCCAATCCATAAAGATAAACAGAAACGGTACGAATCCCATCAATGCAGCGAGTTGAAGGTATAGAATATAGTCACCCGGGTCAATTTTAACCACTTGTATCACTACAAACATCGCCAGCAGTGCCGCTATACAGAGGGTAGGAATCACAAAGGTTAATGACCATCCCAGCCAGCCGAATATATAATCAAAATACACACTCAGCAGTGAGAAAATAATGAGTACATAGACAATGCCTTTAACAATATTCCGCCTTTTTCGAATCAGGACCAGAACCATGATCCAAGTTGTCATCAAGCCGAACAAGACAAATTCAAGACCAAAGAACTGAAAACGCCAGATTGACTGGCTGACAAAAAAGAGCAGTACCACAAGAAGCGAGACCAGTGTCAATGATTGCTTCACTTTCCGGCGATTAAACCGTAAGCTGATTTCAGGAAAAGAAGTCGGCGGGCTTTCTTGACCAGTCGTTTCCAGAGGACTTTCACACAGGGGACAGACTGACCAGTTGTCCAGCACGTCTACCTGGCAATTCGGACATTTTTTCATGCCTCAAACTCCTCTCTTGTGACTTTATTGGCATCGATTCGAATGCTGAGCCCTTCCTGACTGAGATGCCTGATAAAGTTTCTCTGAATGGTCTTGTCCACAAAAGGACTGGTAAACAGAATGTTCAATGTATCCTTATAACTGTTCATACAAAACTGTGGCCTGACGACTGCCGTATAAAAGTTGATATTATCGACATATGGTTCGACCACTTCTGGAAGCGCCAGTCTTCCCAAGTTGGACATCGCGACTGTTATCTTACGATTCGTGTATAGACTGACCCACTTCAACACGATATCTTTAATCGGCCTGAAAACAACGCGTACGGCTGGGTGAAATTCAAATCCAATAAACCGTTTGAGCCTTTTTTCGATAGCTTCAGGCTGAACTTCTTTTTTCAGCTGCTTATCGATGACATCACAAATATGTTCAATATCGAAAGCCTGATCTTTCTTAAATGTGTACGCCATCAGCGTTGTACTGAAGAAATTTCTGACGGAAAACGACGGGTAAAACTGCCTCAGATTTACCGGAATCGAGACCGTAATCGTTTCTTCTTCTTTCTTTTCATCAATCGATTCGTACACGGACATCATATAGATCGCCGTCAAATAAAGCGTCAATGAAACTTTGTGGCTACGAGCCAAATTTAAGACCGGCTTCACAGGGGTCTGCATTTCAATGATCCGTGGTCTATGGTCAGGGGTCATCGTTCCTTTTACACGGTAAATATTCTTTTGTTTCGGTTGTTCTTCATAGGGTTGAAGGCTTTTTTCAATATCGCGGGCTTCTTTGTAGGCCTCTTCAAAGGGTTTTCGAGACGGCTCCACTTCACGCTCTTTCTTCTTTTTCCTGAAATACCGCTTGAAGCTGTCCTCCAGATCCTGTTTTTGTCTGGGGGTTTTCTGTGCTTCCTCCCCAAACGCTTCAGGGTGACGCAAACGCGTGTATTCAGTAATCAGATCTTCAAAAAACCACATCGCTCCAGTCCCATCCGTCAAGGCATGAAAGACCTCTAGATGCACACGGTTCTGATTATAAATGACTCTGAACAATAATTCCTTGCGGTCATAATGGTAAATGGCTGTGCACGGAGGAAGGGTTTCAGGCTGAACATAAGGGATTTTTTCCGTGTGCTCCAGATAATACCAGAAGATCCCTCTCCTCATCACGTTCTGGAAAAGAGGGTAAGCTTCATAGGTCTTGACTAGCGCTTTCTGCAAAGAAGCAGGGTCAACACTTTCAGTCATATGCGCTGAAAACCGAAAAACCTTTGTATCTACTTCAGTACGTGCAGCCAGAAAAATATTTGATGCATTATCCAGTCGGACCCAATTTTTCTTTTCCATCTGATTTCCTCCCTACTCCTGGCCTAAAAACTCTTTAATGACTTTAATGGTTTCTTCAACAGGTTCTGTAAATTTTGGATACGTGATGAATCCGTGCACTGCATTCAGCACACGATGTATTCGTACACTATTTCCAGCTTTTTCCAATGCTTTGCCGTACATTTCTCCCTCGTCTCTTAAAGGATCGAATTCAGCTGTAATAACTAATGTATCAGGCTGTTCGCTCAGATTGTCAGCCATCAGTGGTGAAATCGTCGGACTCTTTCTGATAGACATATCAGGTGCGTACAGCTCCATATATTCTTGTATTTTCTTAATAGTCAATCCGTATTCGTAGCCATTTGTTTTAATTGACTCGAACGGTGAAGCTTCCGTGTGATCCCAATACGTTACCGGATAAATCAAGACCTGTTTTCCGGGAAGTGTTCGTCCATTGTCTCTCAAAACGAGTGACACCGCCGCAATCAGATTCGCTCCGGCTGAATCGCCCATAAAGATCCAGTCACGCTCTTCCTCCCCTTCGATTTCCGTCATCAGGACTTCTGCGACACGAAGGCAGTCATTTAACCCAGCTGGATAGGGGGCTTCCGGTGCCAGACGGTAATCCACGGAATACACAATGCGGCCCAAACTGTCTGCCAGATTGATACACGTCCGCGAATAAGATTCTATGTCTCCAATGACCCAGCCTCCACCATGTACATAAAGGACCGCTCCGTTATGACGTTTTTCCTTAGGGTAAAAAATACGGACAGGGATTTCATGATTCCCTTCCGTAGTGTAAATTTTCTCGTCCAGAAACCGATACCTTGGTTGCGGATTTCTTGCAAAAAACCTCTGCATTCGTCTCATAGACTGATAGTCTTCCTGTATATCGATTTTAGGTGAAGACACTAGCCTTAAAATAAATTTAAATAGTGGATTCATTTATACTCCTTGTTTGTAACAGACTTTTTATTAGTTTAACACAGTCTAGCCTTTTACGTGCTGTCTCTATTCGTTCAATCCTTGGGTCTTTAGAGTGTCCTCAGCCTCATCGCCTAATGCCTGCTTTTCCAGGTACCTATGAAATGCCTGCTTGTGTCGTTTGAATAAAGCAAACAAGACGATATAAACGATTACAGTCAACCCGATCAGCCAGATATTCTGTGTCATAAAGACCAGGAACAGAATCCCTCCGAGCAAGTTAGTCAGTACCGTTAAGCTGAAGATCATCAGTGCGCCATCTGGTATAGCCACACCCACTTCTAAAGCCACTTCCGTAAAGATAGGCGCCACAAGGGTCACCAGATACAAGCCCAGCACAAGATAGACCGTTCCGGTAATCAGCGATTTGAAAATGTTCCCATTTGATACGGATACGATTGCCTGTACTAGATATGGCAAGGCCACTAAGTCTACCAGTGGCAAAGCCTGGTTCCCTGGAAGGACGATTGACAAGATGACAATAATCGGAATCAGCAGCAGACCGGTCATAATCGTCGCCGGTTCGCCGTAACCTGCCGCATCATTAATTGCCAGATACCATTCTCGGTCATCATCACTCGAATCCGTAGATTGTTTAGATGCATCGGTTATCGTCGCAAACGCAGACGCAAAGATATCAGCTATTTTAGGGAATATAGCCATAACGGTGGCTGTGGCGATTCCTACTGTAAAGGCTTCTCCCCAGCCTTCCATCGAATTCAGGCGTGTCAGATTCCCTGCTAGTCCGAGCAACAGCCCTAAAAGAAACCCTATTGAAGTCGGTTCGCCTAACAGACCTAACTTATTCTGCAGTGAAACCGTATCCCATTTTACTTTATCTGCGCCTAATTTATTTAACAAGGCATTCATACCAACGGCAACGGGAAATGTTCCTAAAGCATGCGAAGCTACAATAGTTGCTCTTGGGTAGCCATAATAAGTAGACCATCTTTTGGACAATGCTTCTGAAAAAACCATCGTATACAGATTGATCAGGACCATCAGACCGATAGCTAACAGCATATTGCGAGTCACAGCGTATATCATCGATCCCCACAGCATATAAGAATAGTTGTTCCATAAGTCAGAAGGGAAGAACACGTCTGTTATTTTCAGTAAAAATAAGACGACCTGCAGCAGCAGACCCAGACCCAAGAAAATCATTCCTGCCTGAGTAGAATAAGCAACAATGCTGGTTGCCTGCCACCCAGTATCTAAAATGTTCAAGTTCACCCCGGTTGTCGCGACCATTCTCTGAACGACTGGTGTCACAATCGGCGTGTAGGCTCCAATCAGAAGATTAAATCCCGTCAGCCCAATACCAGCACTTAATGCGGACTGCATCGCCTTTTTAAGCGGGACTTTCATAATTAAATTTAAAATCAGTAGAACAAAAGGAACCACTATCGCAGCCCCAAACGCATCCATAACCTGCGACAGCGTATTCAAAACAGTTTGCATCAGACACACCTCTATACTCTCTCAACGAATTTTATGTACTTTGTCATTTTACCTTAAACCCGTTTGTATAAGAAGACTTATCAGCAGTTCCTGATACTCTTAACGTTAAATTTATCACGATTATACCCTTTTTATATTTACTCTTTCACAGGCCTATTTAAAAACAGACACTTGAATAAGAAGCTCTATCCGCAGACAAAAAGTGTTCCGTTTTTATACGGAATACTTTAGTCAGGCTTTATACATCATCATAAAAGTTAGTCTTCTTCAGCATTCCAGGATTCAAAGCGATAAATAGCCCCATACTGTTCGATGATGCCCATAAATGCGGCTTCACCTTCATCTGGTACTGATACATATACCGGCATCATCGTTCCATCACGCAAGACACCAAATTCGTCTTCAGGTAAGGTGATGGTCTGGTCCTCGAAGACCACATTGCCATTCTCATCTTCCAGAGTAAAGCCAAATTCAATATTTTTAAAGTCTGATCCAGTGCGGTTCATCAACAAGAAAACACCTTCAAAGTTTTCTTCACTTCCTTGCTGCTCAGCTACCCCTGTCCAGTATATCGAAATATCATTTTCAATCGATCCGGCTGCTGCTAAATCAAGAATGTCCTGAACGTGTATCATTCCCATACTCAATTCCTCATCTTCTAAGTAAGCAGGTAGAACGAATTCCAATTCCGGGACATTCCCTTCCGGTTGACTGGTTCCATCTTGCCCTTCAGCCATCATCGTCATGTACTCGGGACGATAGCCTGGAATATGACCTTCAGGGTCTCTTGGCGCTGGGTTCTCGTCAGGGGAATCAAATACAATATTATCAACATAGGTTATTTCTTCCCTGTTATTACTGATTTCTTCAATTGTATCCAGCTGAGCGATATCTATTTCGACATACACTGGCATAGCGGTGTTGGGTTCGAGCACCCCAAAATGTTCCTGGTCCAGATAGACTTGAGTCTCTTCAAATAGTACCAGATCATCTGCGGCTACTGACAAATCCATGCTGATGTTTGTCATGGCTTCTTCTGAACGGTTGGATAGAATAAAGACGCCATATAATACAGTTTGTTCATCCGTCAGAAATAAACCGGAATATTGAGCTCGAACTTCTCCTTCTTCTCCAATTTCTTCCGTTCCGGATTCCGCCATTAAGTCATCCAATAACCCAAGTATCTCGTCCGTTTCTGTAGAGAGACCAGCAGCTTCATCTGAAATCTGCAGAACGAACTGGACATCCTCTTCCTGATTATCTGCCTCAGCATCCTCGTCTGGCTCTTCTTCAACGACCTCTTCGGTATCTTCCGTATCCTCATTTACTGTTGTATCTGTCGGTTCTTCTGTCGGTTCTTCTGTCTCTTCTACATCCACTTCGTTATCTGACTCGGAAGCATCTTCCCCGTCTCCACACCCCGTCAATACTGCAACTGTCGCTGCAAGTGCCCACCACTTTTTCATTCTCTTTCTCTCCTTTTTTTCACAAGATAAATGACTCTATTATAGTAATACAATAGCCCTTATGATAGAAAAAATCATACTATAAGCCCTCAAGCATGTGAATTTCATGGTTCTAGTAACTGAATGGCCATCTTCTATTGATTATTAGCCAAAAAATTAATGAAGTCCACGCTCTAGTAGGTGAATTTATACAAAAAGGGCAGCATTCCAGTTAAAGAATACTGCCCTCAATCGATTCAATTACCGGAAACAAATATAAACGTGTCTCCGTTACTTAAATTGTCCAGCAACAAATGATACTGTTCCTCTATGCTCCCAATGACATTCACACGTTCGTCAGCAGGGTAATCTTTTTTTGTCATTTGAACTTCTCCAGAATAGCGCTTATACCCTTCGTTATCCAGAGTAACTGACCCACGCGTTCTTTCCTCAGTATGAGCAGCAACGACTTTTCTACCTGGTTGAGCGTATTCACGTGACTGCTGCACCCGTATGAGAGTGGAAGGGGAATCGACTCGAACCGTAAACGGCTGATCGTACAAATAGCTGTTTTCTTCCGAAAAAGCAACTGGAACCCGTATGATGCCGTCTTCCATATAAGAGAGGATCAGATCCAGCTCTTTTTCAGAGAGCACAAGATCCCCTACAAACACTTTGTCGAGCTCATAGCGTTTCATCAAATCCACATATTGAGCATATGGCGACTGGTATCGGTGCATCTCAAGCGTCGGAAGGCCTTCATAGATAGGCCCTCTTGTTTCTTTGTCTCCTGAAATAAACGCCGTCAAATCTCCTGACACAGCCCGAATCGCTTCATTCATAGTATAAAACTGTTCCGGCTCAAGTCCCGTTTCCGGTCTAGGATAAAAGTTGTGCATGTAGAGTGCTTTGGAACGCGTCACATCATTTTTCTGAACGGTTGATGCATTAAACGTTACATCCAATGCATCATCCAGTTCAAGCGTATTTAAGTCAAATCCATAATCAAGTCTCACATTATTTAAATGAAGCCTTTCAGCCAAAGAATTCAATGTCTTTTCACCAAATGTTTCAATCGTCACCGGCGATACATCCGCAATAACGTAAAACTCATTGTCAGATAGCCATAGACACATCTTTTCTACTTGCTCAACATAATCCTGAGATAGTTCCTCGTTCATGTGCAGAGACGTGAAGATTGGAAAGTGCTGTCCTTTCAGTTTTTCAAGAGCTGGTTTCTGTTTGTCAAAGTGAGAAACATAGACCGAAAAACCTAATGATTTAGACATGTGCGATATCTTTCGCTTTAATAAAGGCACGAGTGATAATAAATCCGCCAATATAAGAAATCAGAATACCAATACCGTAATGAAGAATCCCGTTTCCTTGCATTAATGGAAGAGCAACCCAACCAGATGGACCCCATGCGTTCGCTGTTACGCCCATAAGCATAACGTAAGCTCCACCAAATCCGGCACCTAATCCTGCCGTAATGAATGGTTTACCTAAAGGCAGTGTGACACCGTAAATCAGGGGCTCACCGATTCCTAGAATACCTGCTGGTAATGCGCCTGATATAATTTGTTTCAGTCGCTGATTTCCTGCTTTTTTAGCAACCAGATAGATAGCGATAGCTGCTCCAACTTGTCCGGCTCCAGCCATAGCTAATACTGGGAATAAAGACACGCCGCCTAATGCTTCCAACTGTATTGCATAGATTGGAATCAATCCGTGGTGCAATCCTAAAAGAACCATTGGAAGGAAGACTGCCGCTAAGATATAGCCTGATATCACACTGACAACCATATTATCGGATCCGATGATGACACTTAATCCGTCAACCAGTAAGTCTGAGGCGAATCCTGACAGTGGCATGATTACAAAGGCCATCAACAAGACAGTGATGAGTAAGGTTATAACAGGGGTTACAATCAAATCCAGAACATCCGGTACACGTTTACGGACGGCTCTTTCAATTTTAGCCAGAATGTAAACACCGAAGATGACGCCGATGATTCCGCCTTTACCTGTTGTTAAAATAGAGTTTAGAGGCTCTTCAGCATCATATAATCCTACGAGTGTAGATAGTTCAACAAGGGGTGCTGCAATTGAAGCGGCCCCGATCATTCCACCTAAAGCTTCAGTGGCACCGAAACGTTTGGCCGCATTCACACCTGTAAAGATGGCGAAGTACCCAAGGAAGCTGTTACCGATCAAAGCAAACGTTATACGAATACCTTCCCAGACATCTCCAGAAATCGTTCCTTCACCGATCATTGTGCCAATCAAACTACTGAATCCCTGGAAAATACCTGCAGCAATGATAGCCGGAATCATCGGGATAAAGATGTTCGCGATTGTTTCTAAGGCTGTTTTCAGTTTTCCTTGTTTTTGACGATCTTTAACAGACTGTTTATTATCCTGCCAGTTGTTTGAAGAATCAGATGATGGAGAGACATTGTATTTCTCAATCATCATGTCTCCAAGTTTTTTCGCTTTTCCTGGTCCTACAACCACTTGAAGTGTGTCTGCATCAACAACTCCCATAACACCTTCTATATTTTTTAGTTTCTCATGATCAACTTTCTCCTGATCCTTGATATTCATACGTAATCTAGTCATACAGTTAGTAGCTGAGTTAATATTCTGTGTGCCACCGACAGCTTCTACAATTTCCTGAATAAGGGTTTCATTAGTTTTAACCATTGACGATTCTCCTTTTCTTATAAAGCTTTTCTAATATGTCCTCTTGTTTCTTCCAGCTTTTCAACAGCAGAGTCTTTGTCCGTATTTAATAAAATCATAATAATGGCAACTTTTACTTTCCCGTCACTCTCTGCTAAAGCACGCCGGGCTGTTTCTCTGTCTGTGTCCGTCGCTTTCATAACGATGTTCTCAGCTCTAGAAATCAGTTTTTCATTTGTTGGCTGAACATCCACCATCAAATTCTTGTACACTTTTCCGATGCCAACCATTGAAATAGTTGACAGCATATTCAAAATCATTTTCTGCGTAGAGCCCGCTTTCAGTCGTGTTGATCCCGTCAGCACTTCTGGTCCGGGTACGGCTTCAATTGCTATGTTTGCTTCATTTCCTATTGCGCTGTTTTTATTGCAGGCAATCGCTATAGTGGGTGTTCTCAGTTCATTTGCATAGCGCAATGCCCCGATAACATACGGTGTCCGTCCGCTTGCTGCCAGGCCGACAACCACATCGTTTACGTTTAATTCTATAGCCTGTAAATCTTCCTTACCCATTTCTTTACTGTCTTCTGATCCTTCGATTGCTTCAGTCAATGCTGTTTTACCCCCGGCAATCAACCCGACGACCAGTTCTTTCGGTGTGCCAAATGTCGGTGGACATTCAGCTGCATCAAGTACCCCAAGGCGCCCGCTCGTCCCTGCACCTGTATAGATCAATCGTCCCCCTTTATTAAGTTGAGTGATAATAACGCGAACAGCTTCCTCAATTTCAGGAATCACCTCCTCAATTGCTTCCGCAACATGTTTATCTTCATTATTCATGACCGTCAAAGCCTCTTTGATACTCATTTCATCCAAATTCAGTGTGTTCTGATTCTGTTTCTCTGTTTCCATCTTACCTAATTCTACCATTTATTCCCGCTCCTTTTTGATTTGTGTTTTCTCCAGTATTTCCAGAGACTGTTCGTATTTTTTATTGATAAAACTTGTATATAAGATATCGATAACGTTCAGTTGAGCAATTCTGGAAGACATCGCCCCACTCCTGAAGCTGAATTCACTGGAGGCTACATACAGTGAATAGTCTGCTATCTTATTGATTGGAGACTCTTCATTTTTAGTAATAGAAATAACTTTTGCGCCATTTTCTTTAGCAACCTGTGCACACGTAATCATTTCCTTTGTCTGTCCAGAATAGGAAATAATCATCGCCACATCTTTTTCACTCATGTTTTTAGCCATCAGTAGCTGTGTATGCCAGTCTTCACTGACATAAGACATTTTGTTGATACGCGTAAATTTAAGTTGAGCATCCTTGGCAACTATTAATGACGCGCCAATTCCGAAAATAGAAAGCTTCTCACATGCCAGCATCTCTTCAACCGACGCCTTGATGACATCGATATCCATTAAATCTTCAGTTTCTTCTAATGAAAGAATGTTTTTGTGTGTGACCTTTCTGACGATTTCTTCGACCTCATCTGTTCTAGTCAAATCGGAGATATTTTTCTCTTTGTAATTCAAGCGGATTGCCTGTTCATAAAGTAAATCTTTTGAAAACTCCTTGTACCCTGAATACCCATTCTTTTTACATAAGCGGATAATCGTAGATGGAGAAGAAAAGGTCTTTTCTGCCAACTTGTAAATGGTTGAACGACTTGTTTCTTCCGGATTTTTTAGAATGAAATCAATGACTGCCATTTCTGTCGGACTTGCTTCACTCTTATATTCTTTGAGTCTGATTGTTGCGATAGCCATAGTCTAAGCACCTTCTTCTCCTTAATCTTATCAGTATAAAACTTAGTGTCAATGAAACGCTTACTTTGTGGAACATTGTACCACCAATTGATGTATTCCAATAACATTTATGAATATTCTATGAAACTTTTTTTGAAATATGCCTCTATTCCTTTGACACAGCCTTATTAATTACTTATATTTAGTTAGCGTGACTAATTAATTATCAGCAAAGGAGAAATTTTAGTGTCTAAAGAACAAAAAAAAGATCAGCGGTTTTTATCTGTAATCGAAAAGATTGGAAATAAGTTACCTGATCCGGCATTTTTATTCGTTTTACTTGCTCTTATTACCATTGCCGCATCAGCTCTTGCTGCCCAATTTGATCTGTCTGTCACCTACGAAGGGTTTAATGCGGAAACGGGCGAAATCGAATCCATCACAACAGCAGTGAATAATCTGCTGTCTATTGACGGTATTCATTATATGGTGACAAATGTTATTTCCAATTTCACTTCATTCTTCCCTCTGGGTCCGGTCTTTACGATTGTCCTTGGGGTCAGTGTGATGGAAGGAACTGGGATGTTATCCGTCTTACTTAGACGCATCGTCTCTAAAACGCCAAAGGCCTTTATTTCTGCCATGGTCGTATTTTTAGGCATCATGTCCAATATTGCATCATCTACTGGCTATATCGTCCTGGTACCGTTGGGTGCTATCATTTTTTTTGCCAGTAAACGTCACCCGATTGCCGGCCTGGCCGCTGCTTACGCTGGTGTCTCAGGAGGATGGACTGCCAACTTGCTGCTCGGGACAAACGATCCACTCTACGCCGGTATTTCAACTCAGGCTGCCAATATTCTAGACCCGAATTATATCGTTCACCCTACAGGAAACTGGTTCTTCATGGTCGCCTCCACTTTCCTGGTCACAATCATCGGGACCTATATTACCGATAAAATCGTCGAGCCTCGTCTGCCGAAGTATCATTTCTCGGATGATGATCAGGTCGACGCTATTACTCAACACGAAAAAAGAGGGCTGAAATTTGCAGGAATTGCTGAAGCGATTTTCCTGATCGTCATGGGTATCCTTGTTCTCCCTGAGAATGCCCTTTTGAGAAACCCTGAAACAGGAGAAATACTGACGTCTCCATTTATGACCGGTATTATATTCTTTATGATGGTCTTCTTCCTTGTACCCGGTATAGCTTACGGGATCGTCTCTAGACAAATCAAAAAGAGTAAAGATGTAACGGATCTGATGACAGAAGGCATTGCAGGTATCGCAAACTTTTTAGTGCTGATATTTTTTGCCGCCCAGTTCACTGCGTTCTTTGCACACTCTAACTTGGGAACGATTCTATCTGTCAATGGTGCACAACTACTGACCACGATTGGATTAACGGGTCTGCCTCTCTTATTGCTGTTTATTTTGCTGACAATGGTCATAAATATTATCATGCCGGTCGACACGGCTAAGTGGGTCATGATGGCCCCTATCTTTATCCCGATGTTCCTTCAGGTCGGGCTGTCTCCGGAAGTCACTCAACTGGCTTTTAGAATCGGAGACTCAACGACGAACATCATTACACCTCTTATGCCCTTCTTCGTCATGATTGTTGCTTATTTTGAGAAGTACGATGAAGATGCCGGTATTGGTTCAGTCGTGTCCACTATGCTGCCTTATTCTGGAGCATTCCTGGTCGGTTGGCTCATTTTGCTCACCGTCTGGTATGCACTTGGCCTGCCCATCGGACCTGGCGCACCCATCACACTATAAAAAAGGCAGTTCTCTCTTTTCAGGAGGGAACTGCTTCTTTTATGAGTAATACTTCAAACGGTGACAAACCTTTTGACTTCAGACTGTCCTTTGATTATATTTAGGAGATGATAAGCAATTAGCGCACACAGCCGCTACTGTCTTTTAGATTTGAGCTTATTCATATTACGTTAACTAACGGAGGATTAAT
This sequence comes from Alkalibacterium olivapovliticus, assembly GCF_003003275.1. Lineage (GTDB taxonomy): Bacteria > Bacillota > Bacilli > Lactobacillales > Carnobacteriaceae_A > Alkalibacterium > Alkalibacterium olivapovliticum. The sequence continues at coordinate 13,313 of NZ_PVTO01000013.1, read as the reverse complement.
TTTGAAAAAACTGTTTTTTATCTTGATTATTTACCTTACATACATAAGTCTTGGACTGCCTGATTCACTTTTAGGCGTGACCTGGCCGGAAATGATCAATGATTTTCCGGTCGAACAAAGTGCTGCGGGTCTCATCTCAATGGCTGTTGCTGTCTGTACCGTCATTTCGAGTCTGCAGACTCCTCGTCTCCTGAAGAAAATAGGGACAGGCAATCTTATTTTCACGAGTGTCCTGCTCACGTCTGTTGGACTGACTGGCTTTTCGTTGTCCCAGCATTTTTATTTTCTACTTATAGCAGCCATTCCCCTCGGTTTTGGGGCAGGAGCGATCGACACCTCTCTGAATGATTATGTCTCAGTCAACCTTGAAGCCTACCATATGAACTGGCTGCATGCGTTCTGGGGGATCGGTGCGACAATGGGCCCCCTGATTATGGGCTTCACTCTACGCAGTCAGTTTTCCTGGCGAATGGGGTATGTCATTATAGCCGTGATCCAGATGATGATCGCCCTCGTCTTGTTTCTGTCACTGCCATCATGGAAGAAGGATAAAGAGGTGCAGACCGGTACCCATAAAGAATCGTTCTCTATTCCGGCACTGATCAAAGACAGGGGTATCCTCTATTCCTTTCTGGCTTTTCTGGTCTATGTATCACTTGAGGGAACGGTTTTCCTATGGGGAAGTACGTATCTGATCACCACCAAAAACCTCACCCCTTCTACAGCCAGTTTCATCCTGTCAATTTTCTTTACGAGCCTGACACTGGGTCGTATCTTGTCCGGATTTGTCACGTTCTGGTTGTCGAATCAGAAGATGCTCTATGTCAGCTTTGGTATTCTGCTCCTCGGAATAATCGCCATGATGTTTGGTTCTACAGCTTTGCTGTATCTTGGATTGGGACTCATTGGCCTTGGCTGTGCCGCTATTTTCCCGACTATGATGCACGAAACGCCCCGTCGCTTTGGTGAAGCGAAATCCAGCAGTGTCATTGGAGTTCAGATAGCTTCAGGATCTATCGGCATCACTACACTACCTCCTTTATTTGGTGTATTATTCCAGAATATCAGTATGGAACTTTTTCCAGTTTTTCTGATACTTTTAACGCTCATGCTATCAGTACTGACTGTTAGAATTGAGAAAAGAACAGCAGCAGACCACTGAGTGTGCATCTAAGCCTATCCAAGAGGACTGAAAAGGAGTCATAAATAACCGTTAAAACGCTATATATCAACTTAAAAGGAGTGTTTCACGTGAAACGCGTTCAACAATGGATCGATGAGCTAGGATTGAAACCTCACCCTGAAGGCGGGTACTACAGACAGATTGAGCGGTCAGAAGAAACCTATTCTACTTCTTCAAAAAAACTACCGCTATACACCAGTATCTACTTTCTACTGACTGAGGATAGTCCCTCCCATTTTCACAGACTATCCTCAGACGAGATCTGGTTTTATCATGCAGGAAATCCGTTGACTGTTCATTCCCTGCAGCCTGACGGTTCATATAGTCAGACGATTCTAGGCTTGGACGGTCAATTGCAGTACACAGTGCCTGCTGGAACCATTTTTGGATCTTCTGTAGAAGAAGGTTACGCCTTAGTCAGCTGTACAGTCATTCCTGGTTTTGATTTTTCCGAGTTTACATTGTTTACGAAGAACGACTTACTGAATCGTTACCCGGAATACGAGGATATCATAAGAAAACTAGCTTACGACACTTTGCCTGAGTAAGGCTGTCGCAAGCTAGTTTTTTTAGCTTCTCATTTGAGGCGAATCTGGCTGCATCTCCATAAACTCCAGCCAGTTCCCGTCCGGATCTCTAATCCAGAACTGATAATTATTGTCTTTCCCTTTTGATACTTCTTGTGAAAACGGGATCCCTTTGTCTTTGACCCGCCCAGCAGCTTCATTTATATCATCCACTTCAAAACAGATATGATCCAGCTGATTCTTGTCTTCTTTTGAACCGTCATAGAAAAATTCAATAAATGAGTTTTCTGCAATCTTGACGTAGACGATCCAGGGCTCTCCTTCATCTGTGTCGAGATCGAATGATCGCTCGAACCCCAGTTTATCACAGTAAAATTCTAACGTCTTATCCATATCGACTACGTGAAATGCTTTATGGTGAATGCCTTTAATCATTTGACACACTCTTTTCTTTTTTAGTTTAGGTTAGTTTCTTATCTTTTCAACCCTCTAATCTGTCAGAAAGTCACTGATCATTATACTGACGCGGTCCGGTTGTTCATGATGGAGCCAATGCGTCGCATCACTGAGCAGAATTCCCCGTCCGTTGTCACAGAACTTCAGGCTTTCTGTGGCCATCTCTTTTCCTAGAAACTGATCATTTTCTCCCCAGATGATCTGAGTCGGAACGGTTACTTGTTTTGACACTTTAGAGGATGCCATATTTTTCGCATTGGCCCGATACCAGTTGAGCATCGACTGCATCGCTCTTGGTCTTGCCCATGCCTTTTTGTATTCGGTCAGATCCTCTTCACTGAAGGCTCCCTCATTGCTCGTTTTCTGCAACGCTTCGGCAGCATTTCTCCCGTTAGCGGACTTCAGCAGCTTCTCAGGTATACTGGGCAGCTGAAAGAATAGAATATATGAACTTTTGAGCAGTTGTGTGGGGTGCTTTTTAATATGATGACGCAGTGCTCCTGAATGAGGCGCATTCAAAATCACAAGCTTTTTGAGCAGTTCTGGATATGCTCTAGCCACTCTCCAGGCGACTATTCCTCCCCAGTCATGCCCGACCAGATAGACTTTTTCCTGTTTAGTCGCTTTGATCAGTCCCACCACATCTTTAACAAGCTGATTCATCTCGTAGTCATGCGTTTTCTTGGGCTTATCACTTAGATTATAGCCCCTCTGGTCCGGAGCCCATACGCGGTACCCCCTATTAGCCAGATAAGTGATTTGATGATGCCAGCCATACCAGAACTCCGGAAAACCGTGCAGCAGCAGAACGATTTCTCCATCCTCTGGACCGTGCTGCACAACATGTAAATTAATACCATTCGTTTCAACATAGCCGTGCTCAAACGCTTCCATTTTACTGTTGCCTCCTAAAGGTTAGTGACTTATTTATTATTATAGCATTACTGTCCGTTTAAATTCCTGTCTCGTTACTTAAAAGGGTTAGAGAGGTCTGATTAATAACAGCTATTGCTGGAGTATTGAAACCTAATCTGTACAAACAGGCAGACTCCTCTCCCCTTCTATACTGAGTGACATCAGACCTCCGTTTACGGTAAAGAATCGAGCTGGTTCTTATTCTTTTTTAAAGCTTAAAAATGTGACAGTAGCCAGTATGATACCCATTCCTATAAGCTGAATTCCTGTCAGTATTTCACTCAAAACCACCACGCCGAAAAGAGAAGCCGTGACTGGTTCTACCATCGCAGCAACCGACGCTGTGGATGGGGATGTCCGTTCTAAACCCTTTACGTACAAATAAAATGACAGACCCGCACCGAATAATCCCAGCAATACCACCCAGGCAATGTCAGGGGAGGACAGTACCGAAATGGTTTCACTGTAGTCAATGACAAACAGCATCAACAGAGAAAATGTAAGGAATGCTGCTGTCAGAACGTTTTGGGGTTTCCCGTGACGTGAGGCATATTTGAATCCAAACAGAAACAACGCATACGACACCCCTGCGCCTAATCCTGCAGCGATTCCAAGAAGCGTTACACTGTCAGAGTCAATGCTGTATACCTCAGTCATGAGGATAACTCCGGCTAACACACTTAAAATAGCCATACCTTTAAACAGTGTTGCCTTCTCAAGCTTAAATATAAACGAGATAAGAAGGACGAAAATGGGTGCTGTATACATTAATGTTGCTGCAACAGCTACACTGGCCTCTGATATACTGATATTATAAAATATGAAATTACCGGCTACACCAACGCCCGCAAGAATCGACCAGAGAATCAACTTCTTATTCCACCTGGTTGGTTTGATAGCGTACCAGATACTGATACAGATCAACCCTACGAATCCTCTATAAAAAGCAATAATAAGAGGATCCCAGCCTTTATCCATTAAAAAACCGCTCAACCCTCCAGAAAGGCCCCAAAATACAGCTGCCAAAATAACAAACCCTAATTCACCGATACTCATACACCTGTCCTCCATTTAAATACTGCATCATTGTTGTGAATCAGTTCGATAATGTAAACATATAAACTGTTCACGTTCTTTTAATCCTAATTAAATAACAATATAATTGCAAATGATTGACTCAAAATACAGTTAAATGGATACCCTTCACTGGTTGATTAGACCGTTTCATTTTTTTGGCTATAAAAGAGATCAGATAGTTTTTACACTACCTGATCTCTTCACCTCACCTTATTCAATAAGAAACCAGATACTGACTAAATCATCACAGCCGTCTTTTATTTAAACACAGTTACTCAAAATCAATTATCAGCTTCAGTGCCTTATTTTCTGCAGCATTTTCAAAGGTTTTGTACGCTTCCAAAATATCAGTAAAGTGGAAATGGTGAGTGACTAGTTCGTTAGGAACGAGTTTGCCCGCCTCTACCGTTTTAAGCAGCATAGGTGTCGTGTATGTGCTGACTAATCCAGTAGAAAGGTTGATATTCTTGATCCATAATGTTTCCAGATGGAGTTCAACACTTTCTCCATGTACACCAATAACGGCAACTCTACCGCCTGGTGCGACAATTTTCTGACAAATATCAAAGGTCTGTGGATACCCTACAGCTTCCATTGCCACATCTACCCCAATGCCGTCAGTCAGATCCATGATTTGTTTGATTGCTTCTTCTGGATCTTTAGAATTAATCGTATGCGTTGCGCCAAACTGTTTTGACATCTCAAGACGGTTGTCATCCAGATCCACCATGATGAGTTTACCGGGGGAGTAGAATTGTGCCGTCAAAAGAGCTGCCATCCCAATCGGTCCAGAACCAATGATGGCTACTATCGACCCAGGCTCCACTTGTCCTGACAGAACGCCAATTTCTAAGCCTGTCGGGAAAATATCGCTGAGCATGACCAGACTGTCATCATCGATTCCTTTCGGTACATGATGCAGACTATTATCTGCATGCGGAATCCTGACATACTCCGCCTGAGTTCCGTCTATTAAGTGCCCTAAAATCCATCCCCCATCTTCACAGTGAGCATAGAGCCCTTTCTTACAGTAGTGACACTTGCCACATGAGGTAATACATGAAATCAATACTTTATCTCCAACTTTGAAGTTTGATACCCCACTACCAACATCTTCAACCACTCCGATCCCTTCATGTCCAATAGTCGATCCCTTTGGTACTTCAGGAACGTGACCTGCTAGTATGTGTAAATCTGTTCCGCAAATCGTTGTTTTCACCAATCGTATCACTGCATCAGTACTGTTTTGGATCTGGGGTTTGTCCTTGTCAACGAGTTGCTTCTGATTAACATCAACAAATGATAACGCCTTCATTTTATCCCTCCTGTAATGTGGTATGTAAGGAATAGATAGGCGGTTGATGAAAACGTTCATCTTACCCTCATTATATCAGAGCGCTTCAAGATTCATACTAAATGCACTCGACATTGTGCTTTTTTTCACTATTTTTTTGGAAGGTATCAAAATTAAAAGAATCGAGGGATTTTTAAAGATTTCCCCGATCCTTTCTTTGCTTCTTTCACAGTGAACTTAGCTGAATTGATCTCGAGCCGTTCTCAATAAAGCGAAATCCTCTACGTTTTCTGCCTGCATCAGCAAGTTGATTCGCCTTTCCTTCCCAATCGTTGACGGCAAAGTGGGGATATCCTTCTCTCTCAGACGATTAACCTCATCCAGCTCCTCATTGATAGCTTGGTTTGAAGGCTCAACAGACTGCGCAAAGCGCAAATTCGTCTGTGTGTACTCATGTCCGGCATAGACGTGTACTTTATCATCCAACTGACTAAACGTCTGTAGCGCATCATATTGTGCCTGATAATCGCCTGTGAATACACGCCCGCATCCTCCTGAGAACAAGGCATCTCCACAAAACAGACTGTCTCCCGTCAGAAAGCTAATATGCTCATGAGAATGACCGGCTGTTTTAAGCACATGGAAGCTGTGGCACAGTAATGTAAAGAAGTCACCATCTTCAACGACATGGTCCGCTAAACGCTCTGTTTCTTTTGGTCCATAGACCGGCGTCTCCGGGAACGCTGTTAAAATAGCCCTTACTCCACCGATATGGTCATCATGTTCATGCGTTAAAAGAATAGCGTGCAGATTCAGCTGATTGTCCTTCAAATAGCGTAAAACACCTTCACTTTCTCCAGGATCAACTACAATGGCATCCTGTTTTTCTTCAATGACCCAGATATAATTATCCGAAAATGCTTTTACAGGTGTAATGTTCATTCCTATCTCTCCTCTTCTAAAGTCGTTTCACCAGGCAGTCACTTTTAATGCCTCTTCTAAAAATAGGGGGGACTCATAACCTTCGAACTAAAGATCATCATTCTCCTGATCATCTTTTTTATTTTTTCTGTTTAAAAATTTGAAGACCAAAATAGCAGGAACCCAAAATAAAAGAATATTTTCTAGCCAGGATACTATATTAAAAGACCCATGCAACCAATAACCAGCGGCCACACTCATTGTCACATACACAACGAGAAACGTAAGGAAATATTTAAAATCACGCTTAAACATGTTTGCCTCCTTTGGTTACGATAATACACGCTGAATTTCATTCAGTAATGTGCAGCATTCCTATAGAAAAAAAGTCAGCTATTCGTAACGAATTTCAGCTCTTTATCCCCTATGAAAATAATTTTGATGTTCCAGCGCGGGTTAAACACCAGCTGATCATTTATAACTTCAGCTGTAATATGTATATCATCGTCCCCCGGTGTCAACAGTGCCATTCTCTGCATTTCATCATCCAGATAGAGTTTTAAATTATCTGAAAAGTGAAACTTCCAACCAAAAAATTCAATCATCATAGACCTCCTCTATAGCTATTTTTCTTTACTAAAGCGTTCGACAGTCATAACTATTACCAGATTCTAAAATCGTACCTTCTTTAAGTAGAAAGAACGTCTTCTTTTAATAGCTCATATGTCATGATATCACAGATGCCTCTGTTGTTGACGGCTACTTGTCGTCTTAAGCCAGTGTAAATGAAACCGGACTTTACTAACACTTGTCCGGATCCTTCGTTTCTTGGATCAATATGAGCTTCTACCCGATTAATACCGACTCGGTCAAACAAGAAACTGACCACTGTTTGAACTGCCTCAGTTGTCAATCCATTCCTCCAGTAACTTTTGCCGATACAGTAGCCAATTTCCGCGGATTCCACCCTTGAATCTAATGAAACGACACTAATACTCCCTACAGGAACCTCATCTTCTTTCAACTCAATACACCACCTGTATGTATCCAGTTCTTTGTATTGTGATACCCAGTGCTTTAGCAAAGAACGTGTCTCATCAGTATTTCGATGAGCAGGCCAGGTCAAATACTGAGTAACGTCTTCATCCTTCGCCCAGTTTTCATACATTAAATCTGCATCTTCCACAGTAAACTTTCTTAGCAGCAATCGATTGGACTCTAATGTTTCAGTTCCTTTATGTTTCATGCAGTCACTCCTCTCTCATTTTTCTCCAAGATTTAAGCAGTCCTTATATGACTCGCGCTTGATTCACAGTACAAGGGATACTCTTTTTTACGAATTCATAAAATACATTAGTATGAAACCCAAAAACACCAGAATAATCATGACAGTGATGATTGTGAGGAACAAAAACACTCCGAACCAAGACGACGCTTTGCCTTTTGAGATCTCCTCCATCAGTTTATCCTCTTTTACTTTCTGATTTTGCTCATTCATCACAGCACACTCCTTAATGAGGTATTATTTTTTAGTGTACTCCAAATTCCACTTTCATTCGCAGCTGTTTGGTCTAGTAGTCTATAAAAAGAGTATGATTCTTACCTTTAAGGGATTATAATAGGACTGACTTAAACCTAAGGAGATGATAAAATGATGCCTGACTTTATTGATTACGGTTGGCTTAACATAGGCAGCCTGATTTTTGGAATAATAGCCTGGTCTATTCCCGCTTCTAGTATCTTGAACACGAAAAAGATAGAGCGTCCTATTTCTGTTAAAGTTTTGCTTAGTTTAAGTGCTTGTGCAACTGCCTTGTGGTTTCAACTAGCCTATACTACTTATTTAGTCCAGATTCAAGACTGGGGAGCACTAGAAGATACGACATTTACTCTAAACTGGGGAGCCGCTATACTCCTAGTCGTAACTATTGGCTTAAATATACTGAGTTTGAAACAACAGATGCAAAGAGTTCATACGTAGCGATTTAGTCTACTTCTTCTGTTTCCTGTTGAAAAATATAAAATCAGAGAAACCAATTCCAAACGATACGCCCAAGCTTATAGACAGCGTTCTGACTAAATCAGTTGATTCAGGTCTAAAGAGATAAGTTAATGTATACGTTAAGGTGCCAACTAGTATAAACAGACAAAGGAATACAACTGCCCTTTTTCTTATATCTGCCCATTTGACATTAACCAGATTCATGATAAAAGTGACAGGTATGTAAACTAACATAAAAAATGTAAAAAAGAGGTAGCCGAGCACAAAGTTAAATGCACTATCGCTCCCTATATCCTTATACGCTATAAATAGTGATACGGCAGTTGCTATTAAATACGTGGCGTAGAGCGTTTGCGTTAAACCTATTTGTCTATTCCTTCTCATCTTTTCCCTCTTTTACGGTAAATGCTGATTAGTATACCAGTCTAATGGTTAGCCTATTATGATAGTCAGATTATAGCATTTTTAATTCGGAAACAAAATCTGCTTTAGTTCAGTCTAGCAGATTTTGATCCCTTTCGTACCCTTTCACAATCAAAAGTATATTATCCCCTATTGCATTGCTAATCGTGCAATCAATATCACAATTTACTTTGATATTCAAAATAATTTCTAAATAGCCATTTTTTCTGCTATTATATTCCTATAACAAGTTACTAGGGGGAAAATTAATTATGGTGCAATTCAAGCAGAATATTCGGGGTAATGTGGCCTTAGGGGTCAATCCACTTGGCCTTAAACAAGAAGTGTTAAATGAAATCGACTATGTAAAAAATAAAGGACCCTATGAAGCTCCTAAAAAGGTGTTGATCATTGGTGCGTCATCCAGCTACGGTTTAGCGACACGAATTAGTCTGGCTTTCGGTGCAGGAGCAGATACGATCGGCCTGTCTTATGAAAAAGGACCAAAAAGCGAACGGAATCTGGGAACTGCCGGTTGGTACAACAACATTGCCTTTAAAGAAGAAGCTGAAAAAGAAGGCTTGATTGCTAAAAATTTCGTGATGGATGCCTTTAGCCATGAAAGCAAACAGGAGGTCATTGATTACATAAAGAACGAATTTGGCGGCAAAGTTGATTTAGTCGTTTACAGTTTGGCAAGCGGCCGACGAACTGATCCGGATACCGGCGAAACCTATATGTCATCAATTAAAGCGATTGGTGAGCCCGTAGTAGGACCGAACATCAACATGCAGAAACAGACCTTTTTTACAGAAACACTTGATCCGGCAACTGATCAGGAAATCCATGATACCGTTAAAGTCATGGGAGGAGAAGACTGGGAACTTTGGATGAGAGCGCTCAAAGAAGCAGATGTGCTGACTGAAGGTGTGCTGACAACGAATTACTCTTATCTGGGAACAGAATTGAACCACCCTTATTATGGTGGCGGAACACTTGGACGTGCAAAAGCGGATTGCGACGAAAAAGCAGACAACATCAACGCACTGCTGAAAGACATCAACGGAAAAGCTCTGATTGTCGTCGCTACTGCTGTTACGACTAAAGCCAGTTCAGTCATTCCCTTTTTCCCTGTCTATTGCATCGGACTTTACAAAATTATGGATGAAAAAGGGACCCACGAAACACCCATCATGCATCAGGACCGCATCTACCGTGAAATGATATACGGCAGTAATCCTGAATACGATGAAATGGGCCGTTTGAGACCCGACAGCTGGGAACTCGACAGCGACACGCAGGCTAAAACAAAAGAGTTGATCATGAAATTGAATGACGGCAACTTCAATTCTGATATGACTGCCTACGATATCTTTTATAAAGAATTTTCAAACTTAAGTGGCTTCATGGTCGATAACTATGAAGAACAGGACGTAACCATAGAAGAATTGAAAGCACTGGAGTATTAATTAACCTATAAACAGAGAAGTTCCGACCGGAAACCGGTCGGAACTTCTCTGTTTTCACGGTAATAGGCAAGAATTGATTCATCTCCACAAGGTAAAACGTCTTGATCTCAAGAAGTTTCCTAATAAATACAGGCTACTACTAAAGATTACATTTTATCTAAAGAAGTAGAGAGCTTTACCGTCCTGACTTCTGTCTAAATCTGCTTATCTTAAGAAGTTTTCCAATATTTTAATGCTACTCATTTAATAAGTGTCCTAACCGACCTATATGTTTAATCAACATTCCCATTGGTAAAGTTTAATAGCCACATGGGTTTCATTCTTCATCGGGACTCCTTCACCCTCCAGCAAACCTCTCTGTTCTTTCCAGCCAGGAGCCAGCCTTCCTGCCTGATTCACTACTCTGTGGCAAGGGTAACGCCCGTAAAATTCTGCCATACTCAACACGCGACCAATCAAGCGGGCATTTCTCTCTCGTCCGATCAGCCCGGCGATCTGCCCGTACGTCGCCACTTTCCCTACTGGAATTTCTTCGACCACTGAAAGGATTTCGTAAATCAACTCTTCGTTTAGTGTCCGGTTCATCTTTATTCACCTCAAACTTATAAATTCTGCTTACTAGTGAGCTTTCTGAGAAATAAGTGGACTTGATTTGATTTTCATTTTATAGCAAATTGATACGGCATATGGAGATCGTCAAGCCCGGTATTATCTAAAAATATACCTGTAATAACATATTTCTCCTTAGAATCAAACGTTTCTCTTACTCTATAGTCATAGATATACTCTTTATAGAATTCACCGATTTTTGAATCATAGCGTGTCTGTTCCGATACAATGCTAGTGTCCCAGGCATTGGCTGCTATTTGATTATCTATATAACTGATTTCTCTGTATTGGAATAAGAGAACAGAGCCAATAACAATAAATATAAGTATAAAGAATGAACCTATAACTAAAGTAGCTTTCTTTTTAGATAGCATACCGTTTTCCTCCATAGATCGAATGATTTATTGACAACTCTATAGCTGCTTCTTTCTTGGAATGAAGTGAACTACTCACCACTTAGCTAAACCTTAAATAACAAATTCAAAATCTGTATCTTTTTTAGATGGCAGACTATATTCCGTGAAAACAAAGTTATACTGTGACACATCATCAGGCAAAGCGGGCGATACAATGAAGGTATACGAGTGGTTACCTGAGTTCCCGCCTCCGCCTTCGTTTCGGCATTCAAATTGAGTATCCTCTGATTTTATTGAAAGTTTATAATGTTTAAATTCAGTATGGTCCCATTCAGACGATTCATCTGTAGCGTTACTGTTAATATTAAAATGGACCACACTTACATTTTCAAACTGACGAACTAAAGTGACCGAGTAAAAAGTATCCTTTTTTTCAATAGCCTTTAAGACCGGAATGTTTTTCTGAAAATTCTTAGGCTCTATAGCAGGTTTATAAAACTCTTCATTTAAAAAATCTGCAAATACATAGTTCAAAAACAGTTCCTCAAAATCGTATTTTTTTGACCAGTCTGTAATATAGTTTTTGGTTGGAAAACCAGGGTTGTTATCAGATAATTCTTTGCGTTGTTTAATAAGTCTACAGATTTGTTCATCTGTTTCTGATATGCGTTCATCATAGTAATCTGTGGGTGCTTCAAATCGAATTTGTTCCAATTTAATTGCTCCTTATGATTTTATAGTATAAATTTTCACACTACTCGCTCTATCTTATCCTTATTGAACTATCCCGTTATGATAGAGCTCTGTAGAACTAGTCCTGCTCTGCAAAATAAGTATCTACCGCATGCTTGAAAGAAGCTGTGAAGAAAGCGGTCGCCTTTTTACTGATATCTGCTGACTAGTTGATTATAGAGATACCCTCTGACTCTCAGTTCCTTGTCTATCATTTTTGCTGTTACTCTCATCAAAATACTCTCCTAGCAACACTAGTCATTGATTTTTTAGTGCCTTTTGATACACGTGCAGTCTCACCTTATAAGAAAAAAGCACCAAATCAGCCTGAAGGACTTGCCTTGATTTACATTGTTTCTTTTTCCATAAAGAACAGTGATAAGCCGCCTAAGCCGACATGTGTCCCGACTGCAACACCCATCTGCATGATATGGATAATCCCTGAAAAATCTGTTTTCAGCTTGATTCTGTCTTCAAGCTCCTTGGCAATGCTCTTTTCATTTGAATACCCGATAATAATGAAATTGGTCCAATCAGGGTCAACCCGTTTCTGAAATTCGTCCATATAATATTTCAGCGCTTTATTGGTGCCTCTTACTTTCGCCACGATGGCCCCTTTCGTCTCTTTCATGGACATAATCGGTTTGACTTGCAACAGACTGCCAATAAAGGCTCCCGCATTTGAAATACGGCCACTTTTTGTTAAGTTGTATAAGTCATCCACACATAAAAAGTGTTTCACGCGTTTCTTATGCGTTTCACAGAACTCTACTAACGCCTCAAATGTATAGCCTTCTTCAAGTAATTGTGCAGATTTTAGTATCAGCCAGCCACTTCCATGACTCATTGACCAGGAATCTACCACATGAACTTTCACATCTGTTCCTGTATATTTTTCATAAAATGACTCTCTTGCAATTTCTGCAGCCTGGTAAGACGCACTTGTTCCACTAGACATACAAATGCATAAAAACTCGGTATAGCCTTCTTTTAAAGCCTCTTCAATAAGCTTTAGGTAGACTTCTGGACTAGACGCTCCAGTCTTCGGTAGTTCTTTCATGTCAGGTAATCGTTCGAAAAATTCATCTGATGTGATATCTATTTTATCACGATAGTTAACGCCTTCAATTTCGATGTTTAAAGGAGCCACGCTAATATTATAGTGTTCCAATACCTCTTGTGATAAATCACACGTTGAGTCAGCCATAATGAGAGTGTAAAATATCTTGTGTAAATAGAAAAAAGGAAGCCCCTTCTGTAGAATAGAGTTACCACACTACATTCACAGAAAAGAGGACTTCCCTATGAACAATTTTACTACAGATATCTTACAGACTATAGCCACAAAAGGTGACTTAAACGAATTATTT
>NZ_PVTO01000012.1 GCF_003003275.1 Alkalibacterium olivapovliticus | reverse complement strand
CCCCAAGGAGGGATATAGAACATTCATAAAATGAATGTCGCAACTCCTTTTGCACTCGCTATAGAGAACTAGCGTTCTCTATAGTTTGACGGTTTATTCAGTATGCTCTTTTTCCAAAAGATCGCCAGTTATTGCCATTACTTTTGTCTTGACTTATTACCATAAGACTTTTCTTTTATCGTTTAATAATTACATTACCGATTTGTTGTGAGGCTAATATCAGCGTAGTTGCTGGTTCCAGTTTTTCTTCCATAGGGTTAGCCAGGTAGCTTTCTTCCGGAAGAGCGACCGCTGCTTCATCCAGTTGAGGGTTGAAGAGTCGTATGAACAGTTCTCCCTCTTCTGTCAGCTTAACAGCAGAAACAACCAGTTGGCCTAAATCAAGTGAGCATGTGTCATCTGTTTTTGTGACCCCGTCTCTCTCATTAATATTGAAGCGATTAAATTCTTTCTGCTGGTAGCCAATCAGAGGCGTCAGATAGTTTTTAGCGATTTTACTTTCCTCGTTCGTCTGCTTAAAATCAACCGCAAAGTGGAATGTAAAAGATTCTTCAGGCAACTGGTTGTCAGGTGTATCGATTTCGATGCCTGATGGTCGTCCGGGACGATTGACCAGATTTCGTTTCCCTAGATGAGAAAATGTTCTGAACAGTGTCAGATGGATACAGTCCTCCAGCACTTCGTACTCTTTCAACCCATCTGTATAGATCGTCGCTTGATACTGATCATCTTTTAACGTCACGAAGCTTTGTGCTGTTTCGACACTGACCGGTTTCTCGACCCAATTGTCTTCCTCCCAGATAGCGAGTGGCTGGTCGTTGTAAGCTGGTTTGTCCTGTGTGCTTAAATACCCATCTACTTTGACATGATCTGATTCAATATCCGTTTTGAGAACCACTCGGTACCGGTTATCAGATGTTTGGTTGATATGGGTCAATTCTGCGTAAAGTTTTGAATCCCCTGGATAACACTTAAATGTTCCAGCAAAGCGTATTTCCTTAGTCGCTTCTTTATTTTCTCTATCTGCACTGTTTTCAGGTACATTCATTTTCAGTTCAACATTCAGTGCTTCATATTGAGCTGTTTTCGTGGTAGTACTAGTTATTTCGGCATGATCACTGCTGTTTAGTACCCAGTCATTGAGAGGTGGGGAGTAATCATAACTGTCGCCTGCATCGCCGCTATTTTCAATAGACAATACATTTTCGTACACTTTATGTGTTTGTTTGTCCTTATAATGAATCTGATTGCCCTTGATGAAGAGCTGTCCGAACGCATTTTCAATCGACTGGTCGTTTGACTGGTCACTCTGTGAGACAGGTTCATTTACTTCTTTATACGTATAGTACTGAATGCTTAAGCCCTCAATGGACTCCACAGGTACTGTGATATATGTTCGGTAAACTTTAATGTCTTGTAGTCTTGCCGCCACTTGTCTGTCGATCAGCCCAGCATCTTCCTGGTGTTGTGAAATAATCGCGTACGGTACGATATTCCCTTCTGCATCCACCAGTTCGAAATGCTTCGAACGTGTCAGCATATCGAACTCGACAATTTGATTGTAGCGTTTTTCAGGTAATGCATTCACAACTGCTATAGTGGAATCATTCTCCTGGTCCCCCATAGTCAGTAACCGTAAATTCAGTTCAATTTGAGTATCGACCATTTCAAGGGCATTAAGTAACCGCTGTTTGATATCCTGATTGACTTTATCCGAGTTGCATCCCCCAATACTGTCATGAGCATGTGTTCCGAAAAGGATTTTGGCTATTTTCTCAACAACACTATGAGGATAAGGAATGCCGGCTTTTTCGCCAACAACCGCCAACGGTTCGAGCACATTGTACAATTTGTTTTCAATTTCTGTATTCAGCAGTTTAATATCCATACGCGTAGATCCGATCGTGCGGTGTATTCGGGCATGTTTACTGTCTGTCAGTTCCCCTGTTACTACTTCAAGAGACTCTTGATCAAGTGCTTCAATGTAGGATTCAAAATCACTGATACTAACAGAATCCTCCGGGTACATTTTTCTGATTTTCTCCATGACATCCTGAATATTTTTCTGAATCGGCATCTGATCGTGCCCGTTCATAATCAGTCGCGCATTTGAGGCAGAGTATTTATCCAGAACAGTCATAATTTTGTTCATGCGACCTTTCAGTTCTTCAGGGTCACTCTCCAGATATTTTGCTCCTTGATAACCTGTAGCTAAATTGACGCCGACAACTTCAGAGTCGTCGATGCCTTTCCACATGAAGTCTGACTTTTCAGCTTTCAGCTCACTAAATCCTCTCCAGAAAAATGTTGATCCAATTCCAAACTGTTTGTAGATTTGAGGCATTTGACTCGCATGCCCAAATGTATCAGGTGCGTACCCGACCAGCATCGGCTCGCCAAATTCTCTGGCCCGTTTGATTCCATAGTATAAATTCCGGAAAATCGATTCGCCATGCACCAGCAGCAGATCAGTCTGCGTATACCATGGGCCGACACGCAGATTCCCTTTACTGATCAATGTTCTCAATCGTTCTTCAGCTTCCGGTTCAAGCTCAAGGTAATCATCGATCATTACACTTTGACCGTCAAGGATGTAGATGGTCTCTGGATTTTTTTCCAGATACTCCATCACTTCCTGCATGTGATTGCGCAAAAGAACCTTCGTTTCGTCCTTAGTGAAGTACCACTCCCTATCCCAATGAGTATGCATTAAAATCTGAATATCTCTTTTCATAAAAATCCCCTTAATGTGCTCTTTTTATTTATAAGGTAAGTATAACGCTTTCATATGTAAGTGTTTTCCAGAACTATGGATAATTATCCAAAAAACTCGAGTAGTCGAATAGATTTACCCACCTGCCTGAACAAGTAGTCCAGATCAGTCAATATACAGGCAAAGAACTGCACTACTTTTAAACATTCGACAGCTTAAGTCCACCTATGTTAACCCCCCTTTCCTTAATGACGGATTAAACGACAAAAAGAGAATCACTATAATCAAATGATCCTCTTGCCTAGTTATTCACTTAGAAGTCTTAATGATTGGAGAAGTATTTCCATTTCAGTTTATTAATGACTTCATTGATCATTAGAATCATATGCAGCTGCTGCTCTCTGGAGATTCCTTCCATTTTGTCGATCGGTACATCATGATGAAAGGCACACTCGCTTCCCAGCATGATCGTTGAGTTTTCTTTGGTAATCGATAAAACCTTTATATTGACTTTCTTGGCATCATGCATGATTTGCAGACACCTCTGTGTCTCACCGGAACTCGATAGAATCAGAATCGTGTAATCTTTGAACTGTTTCAGCATCTGAAGTTCGGAAACCACAATAGCCGGAATTCCCAGGTAAAGCAACTGCCTGGCCATGTACTGTGCCGATACATTTGATGCACCCAGTCCAAACAGCAATAGCTTATGTCTATTCTTATATAACTCTTTGATCAGACAGTCCGCACTGTTGAAATCTATTTTCGATAAAATGTACTCAGTATTTCGAATATGACTATGCGTTTCAGAGTTCAGTAAATCGACATCCTCTTTGATTGCATATTTCATTTCACTAAACCCTTTGAAGCCAAGCAGTTTTGCTGTACGGTTGATGGTGGCCTGGGAGGTGTAACTTTCCTGAGCGATCTTAATTACCGTTTCATCCGGGATTTTTCGGAAATGATCTTCCAGATAATCCAGCACAGCTGCTTCACTTTTTGTAATTGCCCGATCGAAATTACGTTCATTTAACTGATGAATGACCCGATACATACGATTTGCTCCTTTTTTATGCCGCATCTGTACCTATACGCTTATTGTACTAGAAATTTGTGACAGGATGTAGACTCATTAATCATTTAAATACTGCAGGATGATTTTATTTCACGTCGTTTTTAGGTATACTGTATAAGGGATTCTATGCCCTTTTTTTGTTGTTTATTTAAAATTTGATTTACAGGAGAGATTATTTTGCAAAGAACAGTAGGGACAGTCGTTCGCGGGCTACGTAGTCCGATCATCAATGAAGGCGATAATATGGAATCGATCGTTGTGGATACAGTACTTAACTCTGCTAAAGCTGAAGGATTCACCCTGATGGACCAGGATATTGTAACAATCACTGAGTCTATCGTGGCACGTGCACAGGGAAATTATGCTACTCTTGACCACATTGCTACAGATGTAAAACGTAAATATAATGGAGAAACTGTTGGTGTAGTTTTCCCGATTCTGAGTCGTAACCGTTTTTCAAATATTTTAAGAGGGATCGCTCGTGGAACAGATAAAGTCGTTTTACTCTTAAGCTACCCTTCTGATGAGGTAGGAAATCATCTTGTCTCACTGGACGAACTGGATGCTCAAGGCGTTAACCCGTGGACAGACGTTTTAAATGAAGCGGACTTCCGCAATCACTTCGGGTATAAAGTCCATCCGTTTACCGGGGTGGATTACATCGATTACTATAAATCATTAGTTGAAGAAGAAGGCGCAGAGTGTGAAGTGATTTTTTCTAACAATGCGAAAACAATCGTCGACTATACTAAAAATGTTCTGGCGTGTGATATTCACAGCCGCTTCCGTACGAAACGGTTAGTGAAGGCTGAAGGCGCAGAAACAGTCTTTGGGTTGGATGATATTTTATCCGGTCCGATCGACGGCAGTGGATTCAATTCGTCCTACGGCTTACTGGGATCCAACAAAGCAACAGATGAGACGGTTAAATTGTTCCCTAATGACGGTCAGTCTTTAGTCGACGCAATTCAGGCTCGTCTGCTTGAAGAGACTGGGAAACATATAGAAGTCATGATTTATGGGGACGGCGCATTCAAAGACCCTGTCGGTCAAATCTGGGAGCTGGCGGATCCTGTTGTCTCACCTGCTTATACTAAAGGGTTGGACGGAACGCCTAACGAGGTAAAATTGAAATACCTGGCAGACAATAACTTTGCTCACTTAAGAGGCGAAGAGCTGCAGTCAGCTATTTCAGACCACATTGTCAACAAACAGGCAGATTTAGTAGGGCAGATGGAAGCACAGGGTACCACACCTCGTCGCTTAACTGACCTGATTGGATCCCTGTCCGATTTAACCTCTGGCAGTGGCGATAAAGGGACGCCGATCATCTTTATCCAAGGGTATTTTGATAATTACACGCATTAACTAAAAAAAAGCAAAGGAATGAGAAGGTAGAGTCTGCACTCTGATCCTTCTCAGCCTTTGCTTTTTTTGTTTAGATTATTCCGCTGCTTCAAGCTCGTCTTCAGTGACCCACATGTGATTTGTTACTCTTTCGCCATCGACTGTTGAGTTATAATCAACAGCATAGACAGTGCCAGTTATAGCTTCTTCTACGACTGCAGTTGCTCCCTGCATGCCTTCCATATGATCAGCATCCAGAGTCACTTCATCTCCGGCTTCTGCTACGTCAGAACCTTCCTCTAGATCTTCCTGAATAACCCATCGGTGATCCATTACGCGTTCCCCACCTGTTGTTGGTGTAAAACTCACTTCATATATGGTCGTGTCAAAAGCACCTGAAATAGTGGCTTCTGCGCCTTCCATCCCTGGCATATGTGAAGCCGTAATAATCACAGTGCTTCCTTCAGGATAGGTTGGATTCTCTGCTTCCTGCAGGCCTTCTGGAATGTCCCCATCATGATCCATGTCCATCATCATGTCATCCTCTTCAGCCTCTTCCTCATCGACATCTGTTTCTGTTTCAGTCACTGCTTCGTCAGTTTCTGTTACTTCTTCATCTGTATCCGTCACCGTTTCATCGGTAGCCGTATCTGCACATCCCACCATGATAAATGTTGCACTCAAACCTAATAGAATTAATTTTTTCATAGTTTTCATCTCCACTTTTATATTATGTTGTCTTCTGCTGTTTTAATGGAAGGGTAAGGGTAAATGTTGTCCCTGAGCCAACTTCACTCTTAACGTCTACTGTTCCTTTATGCGCTTCTACTATACTCTTTACAACAGCCAGTCCAATGCCCTGACCGTTCAATTCACTGTTTCGCGAAGGTTCGACCTGATAAAACCGTTCAAAAATAAAATCCACATTTCTACTTGGTATCCCTTGACCGTTGTCTTTGATTACAATGATTAAATCGGTGTGAGTGTGTTTGGACAGGATAATGACTTCTCCGCCTTCAGGTGTAAATTTAATCGCATTAGACAATAGATTTGACAAGACTTGGTCGATTTTGTTCCGGTCTGCTTCAAAAGTGACAGGTTGTGCTTTCAAAATCAGACTAATTCTCTTTACATCAGCCTGGGGTTCAAATGCAATGACGACTGATGATAAAAGGTCTTTGCTATCCACCTTTTCCAGTGTCAATTTGTTTCTGCTGGTTTCCGCATCCTCCAGTTGATCGATCATCTGGATAAGGTGGGCCAGTCGTTTGACCTGACGATTCAGACTGCTTAATCTTTCAGGTGTGACTTCCCATACACCGTCAAGCATTGCTTCAATATTCCCCTGAAGGGTCGTCAATGGTGTTCTCACTTCATGCGCCAGATCTGACACCATTTGATTGCGAATCACCTTCTGCTCGGCTAACTGAGCTGCCAGCGTATTCACACTTTCTTGAAGATAATAGAGCTCGCTGATTTTTTCATCGCCTTTAATTGCTCCAAGCGTCTTTCCCTGAGCAATTTGCTGAGTCATTCTGCTAGTAGCCGCGATCGGTTTACTCAACCGTTTGGATATCAAATAGGCCATTATCCCAGCAATGACTACAGATAATATACCCATAAGAAAAATCAGAAGGGTTAAATCTTGAAGGAATTCTTCTTCTTCATCTGTATAATCCAGAAATCCAGGATAGGTAATAAACGCCGTCCCTATAGCCTCTCCATCTGAAACTAATTCTATTTCCTCTTCAAGCCAGTTTTCATTTGGGATCAGTTCAGTTCTCTGCATGCCTTGCATGTGCTGCCTCATTGGAGCGGTCTGACTGATGATTTCATCCCCGTCTGTATCTTCAACTCTTACAATAATGTGAGAATGCATAGCGTTTTGAATAATACTAAAGAGCACCTGATCATCCCATGCCCCCTCATCAATATAAGTAGCTTCAATCGTTTCAATGACATTTTCTCTTTCTGCCACAAAACGGTCGCTTAAGTAATCATCAAAACGGTCGCCTGTTATCTGAAAGGTTAAAAAGCTGAACAAGGAAATAATCACGATGCTGCCACTTAAAATATAGACAAACAGATGGCTAAATAGCGTTTTTTTCATGTGTCACCCCAAAACGGTACCCTATGCCATGCACGGTCTCAATATAAACTGGTTTTTTTGGATTCGATTCAATTTTCGCTCTTAAGTTTTTGATGTGTGAGTCTATCACTCTATCCATAGCAGTTGCTTCCAGTCCTTTTATTTTTTCCAGCAGCTGGTCTCTTGAAAAGACATGTTTCGGTTCCCTTGCCATAGTCATTAGCAGCTCAAATTCTGTATGGGTCAAAATGACGTTAGCCCCTTTGACGGTGACTTCTAATGTCTCGGGATAAATAATCAAGTCTCCATTAGAAAATAGCCATTTGTTTCCTGTCTGATTATCTTTTTTAAGTCTCCGGTTTACAGCAGCGATCCTGGCTACTAATTCTTTTGGACTGAAGGGTTTTTTGATGTAATCATCTGCTCCTAGTTTCAATCCTTTCAGCACATCGGCCTCGTTTGACCGGGCTGTCAGTAGAATAATCGGCACATCCGACGTTTGTCTGATTTCCTCACAGATTTCCCATCCTGAATAATCAGGCAGCATGATATCGAGTATGATAAAATCAATGCTCTCGCGGTGGTACTGTTCAAATGCTTCTTTTCCATTTTTAGCCAAATAAACCGTATGCCCATCCGCAGTCAGGTAAGCTTGTATAATATCCAGTATCGACTGCTCATCATCCACAACAAGTATGTTCATCGTCTAAAGCCCCCTTTACATGCAGCGTTTCCTTTTTCTAAACTACTTTTGATTAATTACCACGGACTCACTTAAAGGTGCCTATTCACTATCTTCACGCTGATAATGGAAAGCCTGTCTCTCTAGTATCATCCGTCGTGTCCTTCTTTTATGGTCTAATACTATCACAAACTAAGAGGATAGTCGTCAACCCTCAACGCTGCAGACATCTTGTTCTTAATAGACTGCTAGTATACTCAGCGGACTGAACAGATTCAAAAAGCCGGTCAGGTCAATCAAACGGCTTTTTGTCTGAATTATTGTATTATCCCTTACCGATTTTACTTATGCATGTTGCCCATTCCTTTAAAATTAGCGCTTCGAGAAGAACCGCCCGCCCCGTGCATTGCTTTGTAGTGATCTCTGAGTTCCTGATTAGTCAATTCGGGATGCATTTCACTCATATGTGATTTCATTTGACCAAAGTTGACCACACCCTCTTCCATGTCCATGTGTGCTGACCCGGATGCATTCATCTGATCGAACGCCATCCGCTCCTCTTGGATGACTGATTCCTGATTTGATCCCTCATCTTCTGCAAATCGGGAAACACCTAATCCCCCAGTTAACGCTATTGCTCCTGCTAAAATGCCGCCCATTAGATTCATCTTCTATTCAATCTCCTTTATCTTTTATTTTGTTTCTAAATTCATCATACGCTTGGCTTATGGATTAATTATGGATTTTTATAGACTCCCCATTTTCCTCTTAGCCAATCGACTACTCTTTCCAAGGAGTGACTTTTAACTTCTTGACGATTGTATAGACTAAGTCATCACTCTGTTCGACTGTAAGACCTGCTTCATTGATATTTTCCAGTGTTTTTCGGTTGATATTCGCTCCCCATAAAGTGACAGGTAAGGGATTGACTATATCCATCAGCTTTCCGGCGACTTTATTACCACTTCTCATATGTTCCAGCATCATTATTTTTCCGTCAGATTTACACACGCGTCCTAACTCTCTTAGTCCTTTTATGGGGTGTGGAACGGAGCAGAACACACACGTCGCTATCACATAATCAAATGAATTGTCTGGAAAGTCCATCTCTTGTATATCCATTTCGATCAGATCAACCTGGTATGGAAATTGAAGTGCCTCTACTTTCTTTCTTGCCTTATTCAGCATCCCAGGACTAAAATCTATGCCCGTCAGATGGATCCCTTCCGGGTAAAAAGCCAGATTCACTCCTGTCCCTATCCCTACTTCAAGAACTTGTCCGTGTACACTTTCAAGAAGCTCTCGTCTCCATTTATCCTTCATCATTTTATCCATTGATTCATATACAGGTGATATTCGGTTGTATCGGTGTCTGATTTTCTCACTAGTATTTTTGGTCATGTTTAAAGTCTCCTATCCTACGGTCATTCTCACGTGTTAATAGAACCAGCAGCGAGTTTAATACAACTGACTCGTCTCGCTTGTCTGTGACCTAGTCCTGCTCTGCGTTCTAATCTTAGACTTAGTGAAAAGATATCCAGTAATCAGCAGAACTAAAACTAATCCGAATGCGAGTACAAAGGTATGCATAAAAAACGCCGCTGGCAATGCCCTGATTATTGGGTCAGTAGACGGATCAAACAACCATGCATCATTATTAAAAAACGTCTGGTGAAAGAGCAGGAATAAACGGTCAAAACTGATGATTACTGAAGTAATGAGAGCTGCTGACAAAAGAATGCCGTATCGAAAGAAAGACAGGAATCGCTTGTGCAGCTTCTTTTTTCCTGAGTATACTATAAAACTTACTGTCCCTATTCCTGAAACTAATAAAATCGAGTAATTAATCAAAAACAATCTTTTCACTTCAACAAAATGAAATAATCCCCTTTCCGAACTTGGAAAATCAGGCATGGCGAGTTCAGATACCCATGGAGAATTCAAATACTCCATGAGTACCCGATAGTTTAATAAAATAGTCTCTCTTGACATATTAATAGACTCTGAAATACTCAAATAGCCGATATCAAATGCATAAAGAGGGGTAAAATTAATGGTAACAGCTATAGATAGTGACAATATGAACAGTGCAATCGAGATAAACCCAAGTATAATGATCATTCGTTTCTTCAAGGTGGCGCTCCCTTCGACTGTGTTTGAGGATCTTAACCTTCTTACCGACTGTAGATAAAATGAATCCCGTAATAAAAAATGACAGACACTATAAATGCTAATCCTATGATTCCGTAAACGACTATATTACTTAAGCTGATTTCTTCAATAACAGTACCCGGTTGAGACTGCCCTATTTGTTTATTGCTCATAATGTACAGTACCAGCAAGCCCATTATAATGATCACTAAACTCAACACATGAGCAATGCTTAAAGGACCTATGGCTTGAGGGTTGGTTCTAAAAAATTCGACGATGAATCGGTTGAAAGCAAACCCTATGATGTAGATGAAAAACAATTCCCCATCAAATTTGGCTGTCTGCCGTCTTCTCCAAATAAACAGAAACAAAATAAAGTTCAAGGCGACTTCGTAGAGTTGAGCGGGATGAAGGAGTTCGCCATTCACCATTACGCCCCATGGCCAGTTCCGGTTCATCGGCACACCAAAAACGTCACAACCGACTCGTCCAATAGCCTGACCTATAATGACACCAGGGACGATTGCATCCGCTGTTTTCCAGACGGGCATATTCTTCTTTCTCATATAAAAGAACGCGACTGCACCTCCAACAAAGATGGCCCCTTGAATAGACAATCCCCCTTGAGAAAATCTGAAAATGTCTGCTGGATTGTTCAGGTAAAAGTCGAAATTGAAAAATAGTATGTATCCTAGTCTTGCACCTATTATTCCAAACCCAATGGTATAGAGTGCCAAATCCATTAATTTGTCTTTATCCAGACGTTTGCGTTCCCCTTCTTTTTGAATCACCAGTAAGCCAATGATCATGCCAATTGCGCTGGTCACACTCAGTAAATGAATACTGAAATGACCGATACTAAATAGTTCCACCATCATACTGCTCTCCTATTCTATTTTAATTTAGAAAATGACTGCCTCTAGCGTTTTTGATAAACAGAAGACTACATCAACCGAATCCTGATCGAGATGATGTAGTCGCTCTTTTATAACGAGCGGGTGTTGACCGAACTCACTCGTTTGAATGAAAGAAATCAAACCTGTTCATGATCCCTTCAGGGGTAGAATTATCTGTTTCTTCAGTTTCCGAATCACCATTTTGTTCATCCTGATTCCAGTTCATCATGCCTCTTCTGTCCCCAAATGACCCATGCATGTCCTGCATCCACTCAAACATGTCATCAAACGAGACATTTCTGACTCCTCTCATGTGGTTTCTCCTATTCTCGAAGAACGGATTAGTATTGGCTTGCTGTTCATTATCGGATTCACTGACCTCCCCATTTTTAAATGCCCACATTCCGTTATGTCTGTCTTCAAACAGGTCTCTTTCTTCATCAGTTATACCTTGATCGTTTTCCTCATTATCTAATCGTTCATCCTCTGTACCTCTGAATCGGTTTGTTCTTCCGTGCATTCTATTCATATGTCCCTGCATCGCTTCAAAGTGTTCTTCCCACTCTTTTTCCACTGATTCTTCTTCATTTTCTTCAGCAGATACATTATTAAATTGACCGCTGACAACTGTCATACCTAAAAATGAACCGATGACTAGTAAACTGATGAGTCTTTTCTTCATTTTTTCCATATCGTTCATCCTCCTCTTATTCTGTACCCTCAGTATAAAAAAGACTTATGGAGAAAAAATGGAGTTTTAAATAAAAAGAAAAAAACCTATCACCTGATAGAGCATCAGAGTAATAGGGTGATTATGCTTAATTGATTTTTGTGAAGCCGTTATTAGTTAAATAAAGTGTTTCATCGGCCGGTAAAGACTGATTCAGTACACGCTCAGCATTCACTTTGTCTGTGCGTTCATAATGCAGCAGAGCGTCTTTGAGCGATGCGCCCCCTCGCTGCTTCCGGTCGATCAGGCGGTCTTTTAATGTGTCGATCGATGTATCGATAAAAATGGTGTAGTCACTCAGTTGATGTAGCTCTTTCCACTTGTCTTCGTTCAGAAGCAGGTAATTCCCTTCGATCAAGATAATATCGGCATCCACTTTGATTGTCTGATCAGACACATCATGAAGCAGTCGGTCATATGTGGGCCATTCAGCCACTTCTTTTGTCTGGAGTACCTCGATCGATGCCTTCAAAAAATCCACATTAAATGTCTCGGGGATGCCTTTATAGGTTCTCAAAGGGACGGATTGACCGTCTCTAAAAATCATCTGGCTATTTAGAAACTGATTAAAGTGGTGAAAACCATCCATTGAAATCGACTGAAATGAATAGGGCGACTTTACTTCTTTAAATAAGTCTTCCAGAAATAAGGAAAGGGTCGTCTTTCCCGCTCCAGGTGGGGCAGCTAAGTAAACAATTAGGCGAGTTCCTTTTTCCTTACGCAGTCTGGCCAAGTGAGACAGTAAAGGTTTGAACAGATGGATGACTTCAATCTCTGAGAACTCCGCATCCACAGGTAATCCAGTTACGGTGTACGTTTTTCTGATCATCTTATCAGTCTCCTTCCGTTGTATAGCCGGGGATATCCTCTACATCATAAAATACTTTCTCCATACATAACCCTTCAGGTGAGGATGTTTTCCCCGCCGCTTCTCTATCTTTCGCCTCAAGGATCAGAGGAATATCAGAAGCTGGACGTCTGCCGTCTGCCACTTCAAGCAGTGTCCCCATAAGGATCCGGATCATATTGTATAAAAAGCCATTCCCGACAAAGGTGAACGTCCATTTATTCGACGCGGCATCGTGCTCCACTCGAACATGATAAATCGTTCTGACATTATGCGCCGTTTCGCCATGCGTTGAAGCGAAACTGGTAAAGTCATGTTTGCCAGTCAGATAGGGCAAAGCTTTCTGAATCGGATCCATTGCCATCGGGTAGCGGTGATGACAGGAGAAATGCCTTAGAAAGGGATCACGAAAGCGATTGTTGTCTACTGTGTATTTGTACATTTTTCCTTTAGCCTGATAGCGCGAATGAAAATCATCTGCCGCCTGTTCCACGTGAGTAAAGGTAATTTCTTTAGTGGTCGAGCCATTCAGGGCTTTCTGCATCCCATCCGGTTCAATATAGAAAGGAAAATCAAAATGAATGACTTGTCCTCTTGCATGAACGCCTGCATCCGTCCGTCCGGAACCATGGACTCTAATCTTTTCGCCTTTTGCGATCTTGCTCAAGACTTTTTCCAGCTCACCCTGAACGGTTCGTGCATTCTTCTGGACCTGAAATCCGGCAAAGTCTGTTCCGTCATAGGCAAGAATAGCTTTATATCTGTAATTTTTCACTGAACTCGTCCTTTAGTCGTTTTATCTAAGTTAAATAGTACCACACCCATCCCCTTCGCTTAAGCCTTATTCGTATAAAAAAGCAGCGTGACAAGTCACACCGCTTTTTCCATACTCAATCCCTCTATTTAATCGTGTCTAAGCTGACTGTCTAAAGGCTCTCCGTTTCATCAGATCAGGGGTCTACAGTCTGAAGGCTTCACTAATTTCATCTTCGCCTTCCAGCTCGTCTATTTCATTGTGGTCATCGTACTCTACTTCTACGAGAAGAATAACGGTTCCTAATTCATTTTCTGCATGAACCGACAATTCAAGTTCTTCAATGAGCTGCGTTTCAGCATCCACTATAACCTCCAGCATCATTTCGATCTCTTCATCCTGAAATCCGTCAATCGTCAAGCTGAAGGGTGGCTCGAAGGCATCCCATACTGCCTGATCATATCCCTGATAAGTAAGGATCAGATCATCCTCTATGATATCAGTCGTAAGAAAGGCTTCTGACTCTATAATCGCATTCAGGACATTCTTATAACTGGTGTCAGTTGATCCGTTATCCTGTCCCTGCATTTCCTGCCACTCATTGCCGTCTTTAAGATAATACACTGAGTCTTCAAAATACATCTCATTCGTGACGGCCACGCCTTCCTGTTCATTGGTCACGACCACATGCCCTTTGTCAAAATCCCCGATGATACTGGCGACGAGTTTGGCTCTGTTCTTCACAGACTGACCCATGGCATCTGTTTCGGCTGTCAAATCGATGTCTGTCATGTAACTCTCCAGATCAGATTCCGCTTCTTCCATGTAAGTCGACCAGTTTCCCTCCAAATCAGATGGGGCTCTGCCTTCAAGCAGGCCACATCCAGTCAATATCCTCCCCGTAAACAGCGTTGATATTACTTTAGCTGTTTTATTCATAGATGATTTCCCCCTTTTATGTATTCTGTCTCTTTTCTAGATATTACCATATAAAACGTGTGGGTTAGATGCAGAACCCTTGGGATAGCAGTATTTGTCTCATAAAGGGGCATAAAAGCAAAAGAAGTGTCCGCCCTATTTTTTTCTAAAAACAAAAAAGGATAGAGATGAGTCTCTCTATCCTCTGATATTATTATGTTCTCAGTAAAAATAGGCCTACCGATAACAGTCCAAAAGCGATCATTACAATGGTATCTCTGTTTTCCCAGGCGAGCTGACGGTATTTTGTCCGTCCTTCTCCGCCTTTATAGCCTCGTGCTTCCATTGCGGTCGCTAGTTCTTCAGCCCGGTTGAATGAACTGACGAACAGCGGGATCAGCAGTGGAACGATCGATTTCATCTGCTGGTAAATATTCCCTTCACCAAAATCGATGCCACGTGCACGCTGCGCATTCATGATTTTCTCTGTTTCGTCCATCAGTGTCGGTACAAAACGCAGTGCGATTGACAGCATCAATGCAATTTCGTGTACGGGTACTTTTACCGCATTCAACGGTCTCAGCAAAAATTCGATCGCATCTGTCAGAGACAGCGGCATAGTGGTCAATGTCAGAATCGTCGACATAAAAATGATGAGAACAAAACGCATGAAGATGAACACACCATTCAACATGCCTTCCTGCGAGATGACGACCGGTCCGAGTCTGAACCAGATGGTCTGACCACTTGTAAAGAGGATCTGTAAGATAACCGTAAAGAGGATTAGCCAGATTAGTGGTTTAACGCCGTTTATGAAAAACTTCGGATTGATTTCAGATAATTTTACAGCTGTCAGTACGAATACCGTCAGCGCCAGGTAAGTCAGCCAGTTGTTCGCCAGAAAAATAATAATGATAAACCAGATTGCACCCATCAGTTTAGAACGGGGATCCAGTTTATGAATAAACGAATGTCCTGGAATATAACGCCCAAAGATTAGTTTCTCCATCATAGCGACTCACCTGCTTTATCAGCTAACTTTTCTTTCATCTGTTCTGCCAGTTCATCTGTTGTCAGCGGCAGCGGATCAAACATCCACTGAAACTTCTCTTCCAGTTCATGTGCAAAACGGACAGTTGAGGGAACACCCAGTTGCATACTGGACAACCACCCGGCTTCCTTGAACAGATCGCGAGGATGTCCTTCTTTCATCACGGTCCCTTTTTCTAGAACGATCATGTGATCCGCATAGGTTGCCACATCATCCATCTGGTGCGTGACCAATACAACAGTCAGCCCCTGATTTTTATATAAATTATAGAACATATCCATGACGTCTTTACGCCCCTGCGGATCTAAGCCCGCTGTCGGCTCGTCTAAGACCAGAACTTCAGGTTCTAATGCCAATACACCCGCTATCGCCACACGACGCATCTGGCCCCCTGAGAGGTCAAATGGAGACCGCTCCATAAATGACTCATCCAGTCCAACTAACGGAAGCAATTCTCGTGCTTTCGCGAGTCCTTCTTCTTCAGTCAGTCCAAAGTTTTTGGGCCCGAATGCAATATCCTTGCCGACTGTTTCTTCAAACAGCTGGGCCTCAGGAAACTGAAACACGATGCCCACTTTTTTACGCAAGGACTTCAGGCCTTTGTCTTCAGAAAAATTAGTAATGACACGATCTCCGATTGTTACCTGTCCGCTTGTTGGTTTCTTCAAAGCATTCAGATGCTGAAGGACAGTCGATTTCCCGCTGCCGGTATGACCGACCAGTGCAGTGAATGAGCTGTCTTTAATGGACAAGTTAATGTCAAACAGTGCTCTGCTCTGAAACGGGGTACCCGGCTGGTACGTATAGCCTACTTCTTCGAAACGTATGTCCATAACCAGTCCACCATCCCTTCTTCAGTTAAGTAATCTTGAGGGACGTCGATTCCCTGTTTCTTGAGTGACGCCTTCAATCTTTCCGGGAAAGGCAGATCCAGACCCATTTCGATCAGTTTTTCACCATATGAAAAGATTGATTCCGGTGTGCCTTCCTGAATCATCTGACCATCTCTCATGACCAGGACACGGTTGGCAGCAGCGGCTTCATCGATATCGTGCGTTATAGACAGGACAGATAAGTTTTCCTGTTCTTTAACCTCTTTTACAGTACGCAGCACTTCTTCACGGCCTTGAGGATCCAGCATACTTGTTGCTTCATCTAAAATCATGATAGCCGGACGCAATGCGACAATACCCGCAATCGCTACTCGCTGTTTCTGACCACCTGACAAACGGGCCGGCTCTCTCTCGGCGTACTCAAGCATGTTCACTTTATCTAAAGCATCTCTAACGCGCTCAATCATTTCTTCTCTAGGAATACCCAGATTTTCCAGCCCAAAAGCCACATCATCCTGAACAGTGGACCCAACGAACTGATTGTCCGGATTCTGAAAGACCATTCCGACCATTTCACGTATAGACCAGACGTTTTTCTCATTTAGAGCCAGTCCACCAACAGTCACATCACCGTTATCCGGTTCGATCAGCCCATTAATGGTTTTGGCAAGAGTAGACTTGCCTGACCCGTTTGGACCGATGATTGCGACCCATTCGCCTTTAGTGACACTAAAAGAAACGTCCTGTAAAGCAGCACGCTGATCTTCATCATCATATCTGTAGGTAACATTTTCAACATTAATTATTTCTGACATGATTTACCTCAACTTTTTAATTTCAGAGTTTTTTATTTTATTTAGTGGGTGTCAAGACAGTAGCTCAACATTACAAGATTACCAAAAACAGCCTCAGATAACAATAGCCAAAGCTTAGTGAATCCCTTTACATTAAAGGGTTTTAAAAGCCTTCACACAATCTCGACTTCAAGCTGCCAGTACAAGGCTAAATCCATTCGATACTCTTCCCGCTTGTCACTCACAGTTAGACTGGCTTGCAGATCTTACTGTTCTGTTTTTACTATGTACAGCAAATCAAACCTAATAAAAAAACACTTCACGATATATGCGCTTCTCCCGAGGATGTCCCCAGGAGAAACTGAGCTAGACACTTGGAAATAAATTCCATCATCGTAACGCTCGTCATACATCCAAAAGTGATTTTGGTTGATTATTTATATCGTATTTTTAATTATTCAGCGTCTGCATCGCTTGAAACTGCTGATTTCTCAACAAGTTCTAAAACAGCCATTGGTGCGCCATCTCCGCGACGAGGTTCTGTTTTAAGAATACGAGTGTATCCACCGTTACGCTCAGCGTTACGGGATGCTAAATCATCAAATAATTTTTGTAATACAGTTTGTACTACGATTTCGTCTTCAGTTTCTGATACAGTTGCTAGTTCATTACGAACAAATGCAGCAGCTTGACGACGAGCATGCAAGTCTCCACGTTTACCTAAAGTGATCATTTTATCAGTCAATTTAGACGTTTCTTTTGCACGAGTCACAGTCGTAATAATACGTTCGTTGATGATCAAATCAGATGTTAGATCACGAAGCATTGCTTTACGTTGTGACGTTACTCGTCCTAGTTTACGATAACCCATTCGTCGAAATCCTCCCTTAACTAAAAGATTACAAGTACCGCATGACTATCATGACGGTATCCTTTTTGTAGTGAAACACTTGTTAAAGCATTTCAATCAGTTTTATTCTTCTTCGCGTAAGCCTAAATCCAGCTCGCCAAGTTTTAGTTTAACTTCTTCCAGTGATTTACGGCCCAGATTGCGGACTTTCATCATCTCTGGTTCAGTTTTATTTGTCAGTTCCTGAACAGTGTTGATCCCAGCACGCTTCAGACAGTTGTAAGAACGAACAGATAGATCAAGCTCTTCGATAGTCATCTCAAGCATTTTTTCCATTTGTGTCTCTTCTTTTTCAACCATGATTTCAGCTTCACGGGCTTCTTCTGTCAAGTTGACAAAAATATTCAAGTGTTCAGTCATAATTTTAGCAGCTAAGCTTACACCATCTTCTGGAGATATCGAACCATCTGTCCATACGTCCAGCGTCAGCTTATCGTACTGTTCTTTTTCTCCAACACGTGTATTTTCGACATGGTAGTTTACCTGGCTGATTGGGGTATAAATCGAATCAACCGGAAGTACACCGATCGGCATATCATCGTGCTTGTTGTGCTCAGCGCGTACATAACCTCTACCTTTTTGTGATTCCATGCGGGCGTGCAAGTGACCACCCTCAGAAACTGTACAGATATATAAATCAGGGTTCATAATTTCAACATCACTGTCGAAAATAATATCAGCAGCTGTTACAGTTGCTGGCCCTTCAACATCTATCTCAATTGTTTTAGTTTCATCAGAATACAACTTAAGTGCGAGTTTCTTTAAGTTTAAAATGATGGCAGTTACGTCTTCTACAACTCCATCGATCGCAGTGAATTCATGCAAAACGCCATCAATTTGAATATTTGTGACGGCAGCGCCTGGCAAAGATGACAACAAGATTCGACGAAGGGAGTTACCCAACGTTGTACCGTATCCACGCTCTAGCGGTTCTACGACAAACTTGCCGAATTTCCCATCTTCACTGATCTCAACTGTTTCTATTACCGGCTTCTCAATTTCGATCATATAGTCCGTTTACCCCTTTCAAAACGTTTAGTCCACGCTATCCTAAAACGACATCTAGTCTATTATACGCGACGACGTTTTGGAGGACGGCATCCGTTATGTGGTACCGGTGTTACGTCACGAATTGCAGTTACTTCGAGTCCTGTAGCTTGTAATGAACGTATAGCAGCTTCACGACCAGATCCAGGTCCTTTAACAGTAACATCAACTGTTTTCATGCCGTTTTCCATTGATCCTTTTGCAGCAGCTTCAGCAGCCATTTGGGCAGCAAAGGGAGTAGATTTACGAGAACCTCTGAATCCAAGTGATCCTGCAGAAGACCAAGAAATTGCGTTCCCATGTACATCAGTGATCATGATTATAGTGTTGTTAAATGTTGAACGGATATGTGCAATCCCGTGTTCAATATTCTTTTTGACTCTACGTTTACGATTACGAGCGGGTCTTTTTACTTTAGCCATTCGTAGATTAACCTCCTAACCTATGGTGATTATTTTTTCTTACCGGCAATAGCGACTGCTCTGCCTTTACGCGTACGCGCATTGTTTTTAGTGTTTTGTCCACGTACTGGTAAACCACGACGGTGACGTATGCCACGGTATGATCCAATTTCGATTAAACGTTTGATGTTCTGGTTGACTTCACGACGAAGATCCCCTTCAATCTTAAGTTTATCGACTTCAGCACGAATTGCATCTAATTGATCGTTTGTTAATTCACGTACACGAGTTTCCTCTGGTACGCCAGCTGTTTCTAAAACTTTTTGAGCTGTTGTTTTTCCGATACCATAGATATATGTTAACGAAATTACCACATGTTTATCACGTGGAATATCTACACCTGCTACACGAGCCATGTATCTGCACCTCCTGTTTTATTATCCTTGACGTTGTTTATGCTTAGGATTTTCGCAAATAACCATAACACGGCCGTTACGACGAATCACTTTACATTTGTCACACATTTTCTTGACTGATGGTCTTACTTTCATGAACTTTCCCTCCTTGAGTATTTCGGAGTCCTAAGTTTATTTAAATCGATACGTAATGCGCCCACGAGTTAAATCATATGGAGACATTTCAACCGTTACCTTATCCCCAGGCAGAATCCGGATATAATTCATGCGAATTTTGCCAGAAACGTGTGCTAGAATTTCATGCCCATTTTCTAATTCAACTTTGAACATTGCATTAGGTAAAGTTTCTAGGACGGTTCCTTCAATCTCTATTACATCGTCTTTTGCCACGCCTGGTTCCTCCTTTGATATCTCACTTCTGTACACATGAAATAGTGAGAATGACTATTCTCACTTGATTATCTACTATAATAATTAAAAACACCATCTTTTTTGGCGCTCGTACTATTATATCATGCGTACACAATCATTGCAAGGATTCATTAAAAACATCGGACTACTTTAGTTTAACTGGTCCACAATGTCTTGAAATACTTGTTTAGGATCTTGTTCGCCCTCGATCTCACGAACTAAACCATAATCAGCATAATGCTTTACAAGCACTTCTGTCTGCTCTTCGTTTACGTTGATCCGATTTTCGACTGTTTCAGGCTTGTCGTCTTCACGCTGATAGAAGTCGTGAGCTCCGCATTTGTCACAAGTGCCTTCCACTTTAGGTGGATTCATTGTCTTGTGATACGTCGCGCCACAGTTTGAACACATGAATCGTCCGGTCAGACGTTCCATTAAAATCTCTTTCGGGACTTTAATGTACAGGATATGATCTAGTCTTCTGTTAGAAGAGGCTAGCCCATGCTGTAAGGCCTGAGCCTGATTCAAAGTTCGAGGATAGCCGTCCAGTAAAAATCCTCTTTTGGCATCGCCCTGTTGCAAACGCTCTTTGACGATTCCGTTAGTTACTTCATCTGGAACGAGATCTCCCGCATCCATATACTTTTTCGCTTCTAAACCAAGCGGAGTTTTGTTTTTCATAGCAGCTCTAAACATATCCCCAGTAGAAATATGAGGGATATTGTATTTAGAAGAAATACGCGCTGCCTGAGTTCCTTTCCCTGCTCCGGGAAGACCTAACAGGATCAAATTCATCTTGCTTCCTCCTTATGTGTTAAGGGCTTATTCGATAGATGTACTTATGGAAAAAGACCGATTTACCCTTCGCTAAATCGTATTAAGACTTATGGGCAAATCGTCTATTTCTCACTGCGTCAGCATTAGGTACGTTGAATGAAACCTTGGTAACTCTTCTTACTTAATAATCCTTCCAGTTGACGCATAGAATCAAGTGCCACACCGACAACGATGAGTAAACTTGTTCCTCCGAGTGCAATCGAACCAGGTAGATTGAATAAAGCAGAAGCTATAATCGGAAGCAATGAAATAGTTCCTAGATAAATCGCTCCCACTGTGCTTAAACGAATAAGCATGTAACCAATGTACTCTTCGGTTGCTCGTCCAGGTCTTATACTTGGTATATAACCATTTTGTTTTTGTAAATTCTCTGCCGCTTTTTCAGGATTGACCTGAATGAAGGCATAGAAGAACGTGAACAAGACGATTAATACGGTATAAAGCGCTGCTCCCAATGGTTCCTGAAGATTGAAAATACTCGTCAACGTCTGGTACCATCCAGCATTCTGATTACCTTGAGCAAAGTAACCTAAAATGATTTGCGGAGTCATGAGAAACGAACTTGCGAAAATAACTGGAATAACTCCAGCAGAGTTTACTTTAAGTGGCAATACAGCACTGTCTTTAGTCGTGCTTGCACGTTTTGAATAACGTACTGGAATATTGCGCTTTGCATTCTCCATAAATGTTACTAGAATAACGAGAAGGATGAAGACTATGATAATACCTACGGCTAATGCCCAGGCACTCACGATCTCATCACCAGCGTTACGTATTTGTGTGTTATAGAATTCCATGACATCTTGTGGTATACGAGCTATGATCCCAGAGAAGATGATGAATGATGTTCCGTTACCAAATCCATGGACGGTAATCATTTCACCTAACCACATAACAAGCATAGTACCTGCTGTTAAGATGATAGCAATCGTCACATACGTTGCCGGTCCAGGATTTCTTACCAATCCTAAGCCCGTTAACGCATTAAATCCATAAGATATCCCAAT
Organism: Alkalibacterium olivapovliticus; assembly: GCF_003003275.1. Taxonomy (GTDB): domain Bacteria; phylum Bacillota; class Bacilli; order Lactobacillales; family Carnobacteriaceae_A; genus Alkalibacterium; species Alkalibacterium olivapovliticum. Next base: position 67,159 of record NZ_PVTO01000012.1, on the reverse strand, counting down.
CGCTTGGAAGAATGCTAGAACAATTGTTAAATAGCGCGTAGCCTGGTTTAACTTCTTACGACCGACTTCACCTTGCTCTGACCATTCTTTAAATTTAGGAAGAACGTCCATCTGCAGGAGTTGTACGACGATTGAAGACGTAATGTATGGAGAAACACCTAAAGCAAATACTGAGTAACTGCCAAGGGCTCCACCACCAAACGTATCCAACAAGTTAAACAGACCAGTATCCGATAAGTCTGTTAAAGCCGATGCGTTTACACCCGGTACTGTGATATGTGTTCCTAGACGGAAAACTACCAGCAGTCCCAAGGTGAATAATACACGGGTACGAACATCTTTTTCTTTTATTGCGCCTTTAATCAGTTCGATCATCCTTAGATCACCTCTACTGATCCACCGGCAGCTTCGATCGCTTCTTTAGCAGAAGCAGAAAACTTATGTGCTTTCACAATTAGCTTGTGATCGACGTTTCCTTTCGCCAAAACTTTAACACCGGATTTTTTGTTTTTGATTACTCCTGATTCAACTAATAGATCTGGAGTAACTTCTGTTCCTTCTTCAAAACGGTTCAATGTGTCTAAGTTGACAATATCGAATTCTTTACGGTTGAAGTTAGTAAATCCACGTTTTGGTAAAGTTTGGAATAGTGGTGTTTGTCCACCTTCGAAACCTAAACGTACTCCTCCGCCTGAACGCGCTTTTTGTCCTTTTTGACCACGACCGGATGTTTTACCGTTACCAGAAGATGATCCGCGACCCACACGATTGCGTGCTTTACGTGATCCTTCTGCAGGTTTTAATTCATGAAGTTTCATAAAATCTGGCACCTCCTTTAATTAGACTCTGTATTCTTTAAACTTCTTTGACATCTACTAAATGAGCGATATGTCTGATTGCACCTCTAACTGCATCATTATCAGGTCTGACAACTGAAGAGTTGATTTTACCCAGACCTAATGATTTAACTACTAGATGTTGTTTCTGAGGACGACCAATCAAACTGCGCTTTAATGTTATTTCCAAGTTTGCCATTGTGTCATCTCTCCTTATCCTAGTAATTCTTCAACAGTTTTGCCGCGTAGTTTTGCTACGTCTTCTGCACGTTTCAAGTTCTGAATTCCGTCGATCGTTGCACGAATCATGTTGATTGGTGAACTTGATCCAACAGATTTAGAAGAAACGTCTTGTACGCCAGCTAATTCTAGTACCGCACGAACTGGGCCTCCAGCAGAAACTCCAGAACCGGCAACAGCTGGTTTCATGATTATCTGACCGCCACCGTGACGTCCGATAATACGGTGTGGAAGAGTAGTTCCAACCATTGGTACTTGCACTAGATTTGTTTTAGCGTCATCGATCGCTTTACGGATAGCTTCAGGTACTTCTTGTGCTTTACCTGTACCAAATCCGACATGTCCGTTTCTATCACCTACAACAACTAAAGCAGCAAAACGCAAACGACGTCCACCTTTAACAACTTTAGTAACACGGTTAATTTCAACTACGCGATCTTCAAGATCTAATTTAGATGCATCAATATGAGTTGTCATGTACTGTAACTCCTCCTTTTCTTTAGAATTTAAGTCCGTTTTCACGAGCTGCGTCAGCTAATGCTTGAACGCGTCCGTGGTATTGGTATCCGCCACGATCAAAGACTACTTCAGTAATGTCTTTGTCTTGTGCGCGTTTAGCTATTAAAGTCCCTACAGCAGTAGCTACTTCAACTTTAGAATCACCTGAAACGTCAGTATCTAATGACGATGCACTTGCGAGCGTTACACCCTCTACGTCATCAATTAATTGAGCATAGATGTTTTTATTCGAACGGAATACGTTCAAACGCGGGCGCTCTGCAGTACCAGAAAGATTTCTGCGAATACGTTTTTGTCTCTTTTTGCGTAACTTATTTTTATCTGGTTTTGAAATCACAATTGTCACCTCTTTAATTTTGATTCTCATAAAATGAGATTATCAGGTTAACTGGCAAATAGAGAAGTAGAACAAGACGTCTTGCTTTATCGCGTTCCACTGCAACCTATTATTTACCTGTTTTACCTTCTTTACGGCGTACTTGTTCGCCTCTATAACGAATCCCTTTACCTTTATAAGGCTCAGGTGGGCGTATAGCACGAATGTTAGCAGCTAGTGCGCCAACTTTTTCTTTGTTTGCACCTTTAACAGATATAACAGTGTTAGATGGTACTTCAACTGTCAATCCTTCGATTTGTTCAAATTCAACCTGGTGTGATAAACCAACGTTTAACACAAGTTTAGTTCCCTGCAATTGTGCACGGTAACCAACACCATTTAATTCTAAAACTTTCTCGAATCCAACTGAAACGCCTTCTACCATGTTGTTCACGATAGCACGAGTTGTTCCGTGGATAGTACGGCTAGCTTTAGTATCATTTGGGCGTGTAAAAGTCATTTCGTTATCTTCGATTTTAATGTCGATAACTGGGCTTACATCACGTGTTAATTCTCCATTTTTACCTTTAACTGTAATCACGTTTCCGTCAAGTTTTACATCTACACCTTCAGGGATAGTGATAGGTTTATTTCCGATACGGCTCAAAGTCCGGCACCTCCTTCATGTTTCTTGCTGATTACCAAACGTATGCGAGGACTTCTCCCCCGATATTTTTAGCACGCGCTACTTTATCTGTTACAACACCTTCTGAAGTGGAAACTAGGGCAATCCCCAAACCACTCAGTACTTTAGGCATATCTTCTGCATTTACATAAACACGTAGTCCTGGTTTAGATATACGTCTGACACCAGTAATTACTCGTTCGTTGTTTTGACCATATTTCAAGAAAATGCGGACGATGCCTTGTTTGTCATCTTCCACGAATTCAACATCCTTTACGAAACCTTCAGATTTCAGGATATCGGCCATATTTCTTTTTAAGTTAGAAGCAGGAATTTCCACTTTCGTATGACGCGCATTGTTTGCGTTTCGGATACGAGTTAAAAAGTCTGCGATTGGATCTGTCATGACCATTCGGTGTAGCCTCCTTTACGGCAAGTTTTCTAGTTCAGTTCCGCTCAGGTGTTTTCCCATTTGTTATTTCTTGTCTTGAGAGATTCATCACTCGTCGATTAAAAATGTAAATGTGAATTGATAACACCTTGCTGTTCTGTGTTGTTTACCAGCTTGCTTTTTTCAAGCCTGGAATTTGTCCTTTATATGCCAGCTCACGCAGGCAGATACGACATAATTTGAATTTTTTGTATACGGAATGTGGGCGTCCGCAACGTTCACAGCGGGTATACTCACGAGTCGAAAACTTGGCTGGTTTTTTATTTTTTTCGATCATTGCTTTTTTAGCCATTTCTAATAGTACCCTCCTATTCAGGTAGTTTAGGTTATTTCTGGAACGGCATTCCCAATTGTCCGAGTAATTCACGAGATTCTTCATCTGTGTTAGCAGTTGTAACGATGACGATATCCATTCCGCGAACTTTATCGACATCATCGTAGTCAACCTCAGGGAAAATCAGTTGCTCTTTAACTCCTAACGTGTAGTTTCCACGTCCGTCAAATGCATTTTTGCTCACTCCACGGAAATCACGTACACGAGGTAATGAAACAGAAACTAATTTATCCAGGAAATCATACATGCGGTCTCCACGTAATGTTACTTTCGTACCGATCGGCATACCTTCACGTAAACGGAAAGTCGCGATAGATTTCTTAGCACGAGTAATAATTGGTTTTTGTCCAGCAATCAATGTTAATTCTTCTACTGCTTTGTCTAAGTTTTTAGTGTTTGAAACAGCTTCACCAACACCCATGTTGATAACGATTTTATCAACTTTAGGAGCTTGCATGATTGAAGTGTATTCAAATTTCTCAACTAATGATGGGCGAACATCATTGTTATATTTTTCTTTAAGGCGTGTCATTTATGAATGCCCTCCTTTCCTACTATAGTATTAAAGTGCTTCGCCAGATTTTTTAGCGAAACGTACTTTATTTCCTTCTTCGATCTTATAACCTACACGAGTAGATTCTCCTGTTTTAGGATCAATCAATTGAACATTAGATACGTGAATTGGTGCTTCTGTTTCCACAATTCCGCCTTCTTGTCCCATACCTGTAGGACGGGTATGTTTTTTCATGATGTTTAGTCCTTCAACAATCACTTTGTTTTGTTTAGGCATAGCTTTCAAGACAGTTCCTTCTTTACCTTTGTCTTTTCCAGCGATTAGTTTAACTTTATCTCCTGATTTTACAAACATTCTCTAGCGCACCTCCTTATGACGTTTATCGGAATTATAATACTTCCGGAGCTAACGAAACAATTCTCATAAAGTCATTCTCACGTAATTCACGAGCAACTGGTCCGAAGATACGTGTTCCACGTGGTGCTTTGTCTTCACGAATAATTACACATGCATTTTCATCGAATTTAATATATGAACCATCTGCGCGTCTTGCACCAGATTTTGTACGGACGATTACTGCACGAGCAACGTCACCTTTTTTAACAACGCCGCCTGGCGTAGCATGTTTAACCGTAACAACTACTTCATCACCAATACCAGCATACTTAGCACCTGAGCCACCTAAAACTTTGATGACAAGTACTTCACGTGCACCAGAATTGTCAGCGACTTTCATACGACTTTCTGTTTGAATCACGTTAGGATCCTCCTTTCAAACTAACGAAGAAGCTTTTTGCTTCTCGCTGTGTAACTTACCGGTTTAACGGTAAATTTGTTCTATTAAAGAACGATAGCCTCTTCAACCACTTCTAATAAACGGAATCGTTTATCTTTAGATAGTGGACGAGTTTCCATGATTTTTACAACGTCTCCTGTTTTAGCAGTGTTGTCTTCGTCATGTGCTTTAAATTTAGTTGAGTATTTTAAGCGTTTCTTGTATTTACGGTGTTGTTTTTGAGTAGCGATTTCAACAACGATGGTTTTATCCATTTTGTCAGAAACAACTTTACCTACATACACCTTACGATCGTTACGTTCAGCCATTTGTTAGCCTCCTTTAATTAAGCTATTACACTCACGTATTACTTGACCATTTCTGCTTGACGCAAAACAGTTTTTACACGAGCGATACTTTTACGGACCTCTCCAATACGAGCGGTGTTTTCCAATTGTCCAGTAGCTAATTGAAAGCGTAAGTTAAATAGCTCTTCTTTGTATTCTGCTTCTTTTTCAATCAATTCAGTAGTGGATAAGCCTTTTAATTCACTAGCCTTCATTTGAGTCACCACTTTCTTCACGAGTTACTACTCTAGTTCTAACCGGTAGTTTGTGTGAAGCTAAACGCAATGCTTCGCGAGCGACTTCGTCAGATACGCCACCGATTTCAAACATGATTTTACCACGTTTGACAGGTGCTACCCATCCTTCAGGAGCTCCTTTACCTTTACCCATACGAACACCAATTGCTTTAGCTGTCACTGGTTTGTGAGGGAAAATTTTAATCCATACTTTCCCACCACGTTTCATATAACGAGTCATCGCTATACGAGCTGATTCTATTTGTCTGCTTGTGATCCATGTAGAATCAACAGCCTGCAAACCATATTGACCATATGCTATTTCTTTTCCGCCTTTAGCTTCGCCTCTCATCTTTCCACGAAATTCGCGACGGTGTTTTACACGTTTTGGTACTAACATTGATTATTTCCCTCCTTTCTTGTCTTCATATTTTTCAGGAAGAATTTCTCCTTTATAGATCCATACTTTGATACCAAGTTTACCGTATGTTGTATCGGCTTCTTCGTTAGCATAGTCTATATCTGCACGTAGTGTATGCAAAGGAACGCTTCCTTCTGCAAAACTTTCGCTACGGGCAATGTCTGCTCCATTTAGTCGACCGGCTACCATTGTGCGGATACCTTTAGCGCCCATACGCATTGCGCGTTGGATTGCCTGTTTTTGTGCACGACGGAATGAAATACGGTTTTCTAACTGGTCAGCGATACTTTTAGCTACTAATGTAGCATCAAGATCAGGTCTTTTAATTTCCACGATGTTTACGTGTACTCTTTTATTAGTCAGGCTGTTTAGGCCGTTTCTTAATGAATCAACTTCAGATCCACCTTTACCAATAACCATTCCTGGTTTAGCAGTGTGAATAGATACGTTGATTCTATTTGCTGCACGTTCAATTTCCACTCGAGAAACGGAGGCATCACTTAGTTTTTTAGCAATGTACTCACGAACAGCAATATCTTCATGTAATTTGTCTGCAAAGTCTTTTTCTGCGTACCACTTAGCATCCCAATCGTGGATGATACCAACACGCATGCCATGAGGATGTATTTTTTGTCCCATTGATTACCCCTCCTTCTTCTCTGATACCACAATTGTAATGTGGCTAGTACGTTTGTTTATTGGTGAAGCTGAACCTTTTGCACGTGGACGGAACCTTTTTAAAGTTGCTCCTTCATTTACATAAGCTTCGCTTACAACTAATTCTTCAATATCCATATCGTAGTTATGTTCAGCATTTGCAATTGCTGACATTAAAACTTTTTCTACCGCTTCCGCTGCTCCTCTGTTAGTGAAGCGAAGGATAGAAATAGCTTCTGCAGCACTTTTCCCTCTTATGGTATCAACAACCATACGTGATTTACGCGGTGCGATTCGAACCATGCGAGCAGTTGCTTTAGCTGCTGTTACTGTTTCTGCCATGAATGTATCCTCCCTTCGCTATTAACGTTTCGTAGTACGGTCATTTTTTGCGTGTCCGCGGTACGTTCTTGTTGGTGCAAATTCACCTAGTTTATGTCCAACCATATCTTCCTGGACGTAAACTGGTACATGTTTTCTTCCATCATATACGGCAATGGTGTGACCTACAAAGTTCGGAAAGATGGTTGAACGACGTGACCATGTTTTAATGACACGTTTTTTCTCATCATCCATTTCGCGAACTTTTTTCATCAGATGTCCATCGACGAAAGGTCCCTTTTTCAAACTACGGCTCATGTATTGCCCTCCTCTTAGGGATTTAATCCCTTAAATTCGACTTGCTTTATTTAACAGTGCGTTAATGGTTTAATTATTTCTTTTTACGACGACGTACGATCAATTTATCAGAGCGATTATGACCTTTACGTGTTTTCTTACCAAGAGTCGGTTTACCCCATGGTGACATTGGGCTTGGACGACCGATTGGCGCTTTACCTTCACCACCACCGTGTGGGTGATCGTTCGGGTTCATTACTGATCCACGTACAGATGGGCGTTTACCTAACCAGCGGTTACGTCCGGCTTTACCGATGTTGATCAGTTCGTGTTGTTCGTTTCCTACTGAACCAATAGTGGCACGGCAAGATTGTAAGATCAGACGAGTTTCTCCTGAACCTAGACGAACTAAAGCATATTTTCCTTCTTTACCTAAAATTTGAGCAGAAGTTCCAGCTGAACGAACTAATTGTCCGCCTTTACCAGGTTTCAGTTCAATGTTGTGAATAACCGTACCAGCAGGGATGTTTGCCAATGGCAATGCATTTCCTACTTGGATATCCGCATCAGGTCCAGAGTAAATATCTGTTCCTACTTTAAGTCCTTTAGGTGCTAAGATGTAAGTTTTTGTTCCATCCTCATATTGAATCAATGAGATGTTAGCAGAACGGTTTGGATCATATTCCACTGTTTTTACGATACCGCGTGCGCCATCTTTCTGACGTTTAAAATCGATCACACGATATTTATGCTTGTGGCCTCCGCCTTGATGACGGACAGTGATTTTACCAGCATTGTTACGTCCGGCACGTTTAGGGTTTGGCTTCAACAACGTTTTTTCTGGTGCTGTTGTAGTGATTTCTGCGAAATCAGAACCCGTCATGTTACGACGTCCGTTTGTGGTTGGTTTATATTTCTTTATCGCCACGTGATTCCCCTCCTTGTTAAACTAGTTTCTTAAGTGTTTATTTAAGATTGTTTTTTTATTCTTCGTCTCCGAATAATGCAATATCGTTTGAATCAGCAGATAATGTAATAATCGCTTTACGGCGCTTTTTAGTATATCCTTCATATTTACCCATACGTTTAGGCTTTTTAGCTGTATTCACGACGTTTACTTTATCAACTTTAACTCCGAAGATTTCTTCGACAGATTTTTTGATTAGTGGTTTTTTAGCACGAACATCCACTTCGAAAGTGTACTTTTTGCTGTCCATAGCATTCATAGAAGCTTCAGTGATGATCGGGCGTAAGATTACGTTACGTGCATCCATTATTGAAGAACCTCCTCTACTTTGTCCAAAGCAGCCTTCGTCAAGATGAGTTTGTCATGTGCAACAACATCTAGTACAGATACATTAGTAGGAGCAACTACTTTAACTCCAGGAATGTTACGTGCAGATAGTCTTGCAAATTCATTGTCATCTTCTACTACGATCAAAACTTTTCTGTTTGCGTCGAAGTTGTTTAATACGGCTCTGAATTCTCTTGTTTTTGGTGCGTCGAAGTTCAATCCGTCTATCACGATGATATCTTCATCAATCGCTTTAGTTGATAAAACAGATTTAATAGCTAAACGACGAACTTTTTTCGGTAATTTGTAGCTGTATGAACGAGGTGTTGGTCCGAAAACCACTCCTCCTCCACGCCATTGCGGCGAACGGATAGATCCTTGACGTGCACGACCTGTTCCTTTTTGACGCCATGGTTTACGTCCCCCGCCGCGTACTGCGCTACGGTTTTTTACTGCGTGTGTTCCTTGTCTAAGTGACGCGCGCTGCATAGTGATAGCATCAAAAACAACGTTCTCGTTAGGTTCGATCCCAAAGATTGCATCATTTAAAGTGATATCGCCATTTTGCGTTCCGTCTTGTTTGAATAACGTTACAGTTGGCATTCTGCTAGTCCTCCCTTCCTATTCGATTACTTGTCTGCTTTTTCGGCAGTTCTAATTTTAACTAGTGATTTTTTAGATCCAGGTACATTACCTTTGATCAATACTACGTTGCGTTCTGCATCAACACGTACGATTTCAAGATTTTGAACAGTCACCTGTTCGCCACCCATACGTCCAGCTAACTTTTTCCCTTTGAATACTTTACCGGGATGAGTCGCCATACCCATTGAACCAGGACGACGGTGATAACGAGATCCGTGTGTTTCAGGTCCACGACTTTGGTTGTGACGCTTGATAACACCCTGGAATCCTTTACCTTTAGACGTTCCAGTTACATCGACGATATCGCCTTCTGCAAATGTGTCTATTCCTAATTCTTTTCCAACTTCTACGTCACCTAGCTCTGCATCTCTGAATTCTCTAATGAAGCGCTTAGGAGCCGTGTTAGCTTTGTTAACATGACCTTGTGCCGGTTTGTTAGATAAAACTTCACGTTTATCTTCTGTACCAACCTGAACAGCGCTATAGCCGTCAGTTTCCATTGTTTTAACTTGTAAAACAACGTTAGGTTTCACTTCAATAACTGTTACAGGTACTAATTCACCTGTTTCACTGAAGATTTGTGTCATTCCGACTTTTTTTCCTAAGATTCCTTTTTTGGTCATGATTACACCTCCGTTATATTAATTTTGTTTTATGTTACGAATTATAGTTTAATTTCGATGTCAACGCCTGATGGTAAGTCAAGTTTTGTCAACGCATCAACAGTCTTTGGTGTAGGATTTAAGATATCTACTAGACGTTTGTGAGTGCGCATTTCAAATTGCTCACGTGAATCTTTGTATTTGTGCGGCGAACGGATTACTGTGTACAGTTTACGTTCAGTTGGCAATGGAATTGGACCAGAAACAGTAGCCCCAGTTCTTTTTGCCGTTTCCACGATTTTGTCAGCTGATTGATCTAGTACTCGGTGCTCGTAAGCTTTTAAACGAATACGTATTTTTTGATTTGCCATGATTTTTTCCCTCCTTCGCTTATTTAAGAAATAAACCTAGCTCCACGAAAATTTTCGACTGCCCTCCATGGCAAAGCATCCGGGTGTGTCGTAACCTCTCGCTTCCTAGCCCTGGTTCTGTAATTGATGCCTACCCAGCGTAACTATCTTACACAGGTTAGATATGTTCTGCTGAAAATAAACCTCTCTCACAGACACCTATACAAGTATACAGACAACACAGACTTTAATCAAGTGTTTTCTGCATATTATGAAAATAAACCATGAGTCTTTCATGTGCTTATTTATTTTGTAATGCTCTATGAATTATAGGGGTTTTACAGCCATAACTCATCTCTTTTGTCCTATTATTTGGATTTTATAATATCTCTCTTCACTTGGCCGACACATTTATGGTAAATCAGCCTTTCTCTACTCACTGTTGTGTCTCCGCACTCTCTTTTAATGCTTTTTTCCTCTAATTCAATTGTTCTTGGCGCCTGCTTCGGTCAGCTCACCACAGACTGATGGTTTACTTCGCTTATGGAACTCCTACTTATACAAACTCAACACTTATTGTTCTTCCACTTTACCTAAAGCTGCATCACTTCAACACGCTCAACAGGTTTCGCTCTTTCAGTATCCCCAAAGCTGGTTCACTTCGACACACCCAATAGTAGATACTCTCTGACTTTGCCTAAAACGGAGGTACTTCAGCTCACTCAAATTCGTATTCGCTTTACTTTACCTTAGTCGCCTATTTTAGGCATACTCTATACTCTATACCTCCTCACTCTGCCGAACCGTATCCTACTTTAGCTTACTCACTCACTCCAACGCTCACACTTTGCCTAAGCAGCTGGTTTACAGGGTGTTAACCGATATTACTCAGTTACACTTTCCCCAACAGGTTATTATATAGAAGAAACTGGTTCATCCAGTTTCACCTTCTTTCCATTTCGGACTGATTTAACAGGGATTTTTACTCATTCACGTGCTGTTCCTTTGAAAAGACCAAAAACGCTTATTAATTGTAACCATTTAGCGACAGTCTGCCTGAAGCCATTGTTTTATAAGCGTTTTCTCTATACAATAATAAAAACCCATGCTGTATGTACACATCATAGAGCCAACAAACTCTAAAGCCTTTTAACTACATTATTTCAAGGGAGACTATTCATGGCCTTTTCAGAAGACATCACAGTATCTATTCAAAAGCTTCACCAGTTGATCGACACTGTCGATCACATCATTATTGGGAAAAAAGAAGTCACCCGTCTGACCATCGTTGCTATGCTCGCAGGTGGCCATATTCTATTTGAAGACATTCCTGGAGTAGGGAAAACTCTTTTGATCAGAACGATCGCAAAATGTCTGGAAGCTGACTTTGCCCGAATCCAGTTCACACCCGATCTAATTCCCTCGGATATTATCGGCTTCTCTGTACCTACTACAAATGGATCTCTGTTCGATTTTCGCAAAGGACCGGTATTCAATCAGCTGATACTAGCGGACGAGATCAACCGGACTTCTCCCCGTACACAGGCTGCCATGCTTGAAGCGATGTCAGAAAAACAAGTGACATTGGACGGAAGGACCTACACGCTTCCTAATCCTTTCTTTGTTCTGGCTACTCAGAACCCCATTGAGTATGAAGGGACCTATCCTTTACCGGAAGCACAGCTTGACCGTTTTCTTTTCCAGTTATCTCTCGGTTACCCCGACAGCGAACAGGAAGCGCTCATGCTGGCGTCTCCCGATCAGCAGAAAGAAGTGGAAAAACTCGAGCCCGTAATGGACCTGGAGGAATTCCTGCTGCTTAAAGAGACAGTGGATCAAGTACACGTTGAAGAAAAACTGCTTCATTACATTGTCTCACTGGCCACATTGACGCGTAACCACCCTGCTTTAAGGTTAGGCATCAGCCCTCGTGGAAATCAGTATTGTCTGGCTGCTTCTAGAGCCAACGCTCTGATTGACGGTCGGGATTATGTCACGCCTCAGGATATCCTGACCGTCCTTAAGCCGATCTATCGTCACCGCCTTCTGTTTGAAAACAGTCTATCTAAGACAGAAATAGATGTCTTTATCGACGAACTGACTAAGGAGCTCGTTGTTCCGACTATTAGAGGAACAAGACGATGGAACTGACGCGGTCAAGATTTCGTGTGATCTGGTACCTGCTCCTTTACGGCTTAGTCATTTTGTATACCGTCACGTTCCCGACAACAGTTGCCTGGTTCTTATTCTATTCATTTTCCCTGCTGCTGTTACTGTCTTTTGTCTCCACACGCCATACTTTCAGTATTCAAAATGTAAACTGGTACAAAACGGATGAGAACCGCATCACTCTTTCTTTGACGCTAACGAGTAAGCGGAAGCTGCCATTCTTTCTATCCTCCGTCAACCTGACTCTTTTGAAAGGAAATGAATCTGATACGCAATATCAGTCCTCTTTCTTTTCCAGAAAAGTGCCTGTCACGTTCAATCAGCTTCTTTTACCACGGGGGCAGCATGATCACCTCACTGTCGATTTTGAAGCTGTCAGTTTATTCGGTGTCTGGAGAAGACACTTATCTTTTGAGATTCCTGTTGACGTGGCTGTCTACCCTGCAGTTTTGACCAAGTCGAATCGTGCCAGACTAATGAGGACTATTAACCCTGAACTGACGAATGCAATACACTCTTCGCTTCACGAGTTTTATGTAAAGGAAATCCGCGGTTATCAGAACCGGGACGCATTCAGCGCAATAGACTGGAAAAGCAGCATGAGGCGAGGACAGTGGATGGTCAAGGATTACGAGCTCGAAGAAGATGCTCCGGTAGACTTGTATTTTTACGGAGGAAGTCCTACCGATTTCGAATTCCTTTTAAGTGTTACTTACAGTCTTTACCTTGAGTTGAATAAAATGATGACATCCCAACTGTACCTGATAGGTCAGTTTGAAGATGGCCCCGCGTTGAGAGAAACTGAACACAGTCTATTAACCATTCATCCTTCCACAGATGAACGGGCCACGGCCCAGATCATCAGACAGTCCCTATCCACAGACAGAAAACACATCCTCATAAAAGCAAGCGATTGTAAGTTACCGAGCGGGTTTTCCCCGTCAAAAGCAGATATGATATTAGATGAACACGATCTCCACTTTCTGAAAGGAGGGTGACCTATGACACTACTGACTAGACACAAACTGGATATAGTCAAAGATGCACTGATTGGTATACTACACGTCTTTGTGTTATTGCCGGTGTTGTACTTCGCCCTGGAACTGAACAGAGTACCGGGCATTAGGGGCTTAGTTGTATTTTTTGTATTGACTCAAGCATTAGCCGTTATGTTTACCAGACGTCGCTACTATTTTCCCATTCAGGCAGGACTGATTACGGCATTTTTGTATGTGCTATTCCCCTTGACCGAAGAGCCCGTTTCTTTCTGGAGCTGGCCCGCAGAAACATGGATGCTCGGGAGAGAACAGTGGACAGCACTTATGGCCAGTGAGCTAGTTGAAGTGCCTATGCTGCTGCTGACCGCTATGCTTTTTGTTCTAATCACGCTTCTCACCCATCTGTCAATCCATATTAAACTGGCGATTCCCTCCTTCTTGGTCAGTTTTGTCTATCTTATGCTGGTTCACACCTTTAGCGCCAATCGAATTTTGCCCGAGATGATTCAGCTGATTGCTTTTGGCTTTTTATTTATTTCAATGATGCAGCTCGATTCCCGGACCAGCTGGCTGCATTTCACTAAGAGCGTGATGTTGACTTCACTGTTTACTCTTGGATTAGTCAGTCTCTCCTCATGGGCAGTCGATCGACTCCGTCCGACTCAGGAATGGATCGAAGTCCGCTCGGAGGGGTATCATAAAGAACTGGATGAAAGAGGCCTGTTTGAATGGATAAATACCTATAGCAGTGGGTTCGGATTCAGACGCACCGGTTTCGGTGTCGACGATTCGAGACTAGGCGGTCCACTCCGACAGGATTATACGCCTCTGTTCAATGCCTATACAGCAGAACCACACTATTGGAAAGTCATGCACCGAAACGAATACACTGGTATTGGCTGGGAAACACAAGAGGATGAAAATCCGAGAAGAGTCTATTCGCCTTACAATGCAGTTCATGATTTTACACCACCCACTACTCAGCGGGAAGATATGATCGCATCCGATTCAATTTCCACAATCGGCGTTAAATGGATCGATGACTTCAGCTATATTGCCTATCCTTATGGGTGGTACGATTTGGAGCTCGATACTGACGCAAGTCGAAATTACTCTATGGTCCGGTATGACAGCAGTGATTTTTATTCTGTTGAGTCCGGATCTGAGGATATGACTGACTATGTTGTCACCTACAATAATGAGTTCCCCAGCCGTATTGATGAAGACATTCTGCGTATAGATGATGACTGGCGTATGGCAGTTCCAGGTCTACATGAACAGCGAGTGAGCGACTATCCTGACTATGATTTCGATCCCCTGGAAGATGAGGATATTCTGTCATTCTTGTTCGAAAATGAGCTGCAGCTGCCAGCGGACCTGCCTCAGCGGGTGATTGATCTGGCAGAAGAACTCACGGAAGATCTGGATAATGAGTATGATAAAGTACGTGCAATCGAACAGTATTTAAAAGAAGATGGCGGCTACCGTTACAGTCTCCTCGAAGTTGAAAATACACCTGATGGCGGCGACTATGTCGATCACTTCCTGTTCGAATCCAGAATTGGTTACTGTAACAACTTCTCATCTGCCATGACCATCATGCTGAGAGCTGTAGGCATTCCGGCAAGATGGAGCAAAGGCTTCACGCCAGGTAGTCAATACACAGATGAGAACGGCGAAACATTCTTTCAAGTTACGAATGCTAATGCACACTCATGGACTGAAGTGTTCTTTCCAAGTTTCGGGTGGGTTCCTTTCGAACCAAGCCCATCATTTGCCAATCCAATGACGAACCCGGAACCTGTCGCAACCGTCGGAGGTGAAACGTACAGTTTTGAAAATGAAGATTTCATCGATCTGGAAGAAGCAGGAACAGAAGAAACCGCACTCGAACAAGACACGTCTGAAGAAGAACTAGAAGCAGATCCAGTGCAAGATGAAAATAGTGAAACTCCACTGGAAGAGGACACAGTCGGTTCTGAAACCGAGCCCTCATTCAGATGGTCACTTATCGTAAGCCTAACGACGTTGACGACATTAAGCACTCTGTTATTCCTTACCATCTTCAGATGGAAAGTAACGACATATCTCGCTATACTCCTGATTAAAAAAGGCATTATATCCGTGCACCAGTCGTGTTCACTTGTCTTGACTCTTTTCAGTATCCGACAGATGCGAGTATCTGGTCAAACCATTGGACTGTATCTCGACCAGTGGAAGCCATTTGCTCCTCAAAATGTTGCAGAGATTGATCGTTTCACTCAGTTATCTGACGCTGTATTTTATGGTGCAGACGACAAAAACAAAAAGCCGTCAGATGAGCAAAAGGCAGTTTTCATCGATATCCTTAAGCTTTTATATGACTTGCCAAATTTAAAACATAATCCAAGACCCCCTCACCCTCTCAGCGGTAATATTGAAAATTTTAAACTGTAAACACTAAAGGTCCTAAGTCAGAATTCTGACTTAGGGCCTTTTATTCTGCATTCTATTTTTCTGCATGAAAAAAGCACCTGGAGGAAAACCTCCAGGTGCTTTAAACTAGCTCATTGTTAACTATTACTCAACAATTTTAGTTACAACGCCAGCTCCAACAGTACGTCCACCTTCACGAATAGTGAATTTAGTACCATCTTCAACAGCGATAGGAGCGATTAATGAAACGCTCATGTTAGTGTTATCGCCAGGCATAACCATTTCAGTACCTTCTGGTAACTCAACAACACCAGTTACGTCAGTTGTACGGAAGAAGAATTGTGGGCGATAGTTAGTGAAGAATGGAGTGTGACGTCCACCCTCTTCTTTTGAAAGAACATATACTTCAGCATCAAATTTAGTATGCGGAGTAATTGAACCAGGTTTAGCTAATACTTGACCACGTTCAACGTCATCACGTGACATACCACGTAATAGTGCGCCGATGTTGTCTCCAGCTTCAGCGTAATCTAATAATTTACGGAACATTTCAACACCAGTAACAGTTGTTTTAGCAGTGTCTTTGATTCCGATAACTTCGATTTCGTCTCCAACTTTAACTTCACCAGTCTCAACACGACCAGTTGCAACCGTTCCACGTCCAGTGATTGAGAATACGTCCTCAACTGGCATCATGAATGGCTTAGCTGAGTCACGCTCAGGAGCAGGAATGTAGTCATCTACAGCTTGCATTAATTCAAGAATTTTTTCGCCGTACTCTTCGTCGCCTTCAAGAGCTTTAAGAGCAGAACCAGCGATTACAGGAATATCGTCACCAGGGAAGTCATATTCAGACAGTAAGTCACGAACTTCCATTTCAACTAATTCAAGTAATTCTTCATCGTCGACCATGTCAACTTTGTTCAAGAATACTACGATATAAGGAACGCCAACTTGACGTGAAAGCAGGATGTGCTCACGTGTTTGAGGCATTGGTCCATCAGCAGCAGATACTACTAAGATAGCGCCATCCATTTGTGCAGCACCAGTGATCATGTTTTTAACGTAATCCGCGTGACCTGGGCAGTCAACGTGTGCATAGTGACGAGTATCAGTTTCATACTCAACGTGTGAAGTAGAGATTGTGATACCACGCTCTTTTTCTTCAGCAGCTCCATCAATACTGTCGTATGCTTGTGCTTCTGCATAACCTTTTTTAGATAATACAGTAGTAATAGCAGCAGTCAACGTCGTTTTACCATGGTCGACGTGTCCGATAGTACCAATATTCATATGTTGTTTCGTACGGTCAAATTTCTGTTTAGCCATTTAAATATATCCTCCTTAGGATTATCTTCTTTTTTAAAATAGAAAATGAGTTTTCTATTCCTATTTTCTCTAATTTATTATACCGGTAGACCGGTTTTAAATCAATCAATTTGGTTGATCTGTGCACGCGTTCATCTCCCACTGCTGGGATCTTAACGCGTGCTCGATCAGGAGTTAGCTTATTAAGCTGCTCCACCATTTTTCTTGATAATTTCTTCAGCAATGCTCTTAGGCACTTGCTCGTAGTGGTCAAACTGCATAGTGAATGTTCCACGACCTTGAGTAGCAGAACGTAGAGATGTTGCGTAACCGAACATTTCAGCTAAAGGAATAGTTCCTCTAACGATTGTTGCATTTCCGCGCTGTTCTGATCCTTCAATATTCCCGCGGCGTGCAGAAATATGGCCCATAATGTCACCCATGTAATCTTCAGGAACTGTAACTTCAACAGCCATCATAGGCTCAAGAATGACAGCGCCCGCTTGTTTAGCAGCGTTTTTCAAAGATAGTGAAGCAGCAACTTTAAATGCTGTCTCATTTGAATCGACATCGTGGTAAGACCCATCATACAGTTTAGCTTTAACGTCGACTAGTGGATAACCGGCAAGAACACCGTTGTCCAGTGACGCTTCCAGTCCGGCTTTAACAGCAGGAATGTACTCACGAGGAACAACTCCACCAACGATAGCATCTTCAAATTCGAAACCTGCTCCTTCTTCGTTTGGTGTAAATTCAATCCATACGTGACCGAATTGTCCTTTACCACCAGACTGACGAACAAATTTACCTTCTGATTGTACTTGTTTAGTGAATGTTTCACGGTAAGATACTTGAGGTGCTCCAACATTGGCTTCAACTTTGAATTCACGTTTCATACGGTCAACGATGATGTCCAAGTGTAATTCACCCATACCGGCAATGATTGTTTCTCCAGTTTCGTGATCAGTTTCAGCACGGAACGTAGGATCTTCTTCAGCCAGTTTTTGTAGTGCAATACCCATTTTATCCTGGTCAGCTTTTGACTTAGGTTCGATAGCTACTTGAATAACGGGCTCAGGGAATACCATTGATTCCAGGATTACCGGAGTTTCAAGTGAGCATAGCGTGTCACCTGTTGACGTATCTTTAAGTCCAACAGCTGCTGCGATATCTCCAGAAAATACTTCTGGAATCTCCTGACGGGAGTTCGCATGCATCTGAAGGATACGTCCAACACGTTCACGGCTGTCTTTTGTTGCGTTTAAAATATATGATCCTGATTCAAGAGTACCTGAGTACACACGGAAGAATGTCAGTCGCCCGACAAACGGGTCAGTCATAACTTTAAATGCTAAAGCAGAGAAAGGCTGATCATCGCCTGCTCCAACTTTAACCTCTGCCTCCGGATTTCTTTGTTCATGACCAATCAGTTCACGAACATCTAGAGGAGATGGCAGGTAATCAACAACAGCATCAAGCAGTAATTGAACCCCTTTGTTTTTGAAAGCAGATCCGACAAGCACTGGGTAAAATTCTACGCTCAATGTTGCTGTACGGATACCTTGTTTTAGTTCAGCTTCAGAGATGTCTTCTCCCTCAAGATATTTCATCATGAGTTCTTCATCCATATCTGCTACAGCTTCAACTAATTTAGTACGCCATTCTTGTGCAAGCTCCATATGATCTTCAGGAATGTCTTCTTCAGTGATTTCAGTTCCTAAATCATTACCATACATGAAAGCTTTCATTTTAACTAAGTCGATGATACCTTTGAAGTCATCTTCAGCACCGATCGGTAATTGGATAGGGTGAGCATTAGCTTGTAAACGGTCATGTAATGTTTCGTTCGCGTTTAAGAAGTCTGCTCCCAGTTTATCCATTTTGTTGACAAAAACAATACGTGGAACGCCGTAAGTTGTTGCTTGACGCCATACTGTTTCTGTTTGCGGTTCAACACCTGATTGTGCATCTAATACAGCAACAGCTCCATCTAATACACGTAATGAACGTTCTACCTCAACGGTAAAGTCCACGTGTCCTGGAGTGTCGATGATGTTTACACGGTGATTGTTCCACTGAGCAGTTGTAGCAGCAGAAGTAATGGTGATTCCACGCTCTTGCTCTTGCTCCATCCAGTCCATTTGTGATGCACCTTCGTGCGTTTCACCAATCTTGTGGATTCGGCCAGTGTAATAAAGGATACGTTCAGTCGTTGTTGTTTTACCAGCATCGATGTGAGCCATGATCCCGATATTACGTGTTTTGCTTAGAGGAAATTCTCTTTTGGCCACTAATCATTACACCTCTCTTTAATCGAATTGTTCATGTTGCCATGAATACGGATAGTCATTTAAAGTAATAGAGTTCGTCAGTCGCACGGATAAACTCTATGCAACTAACCGAGGCTCTGTTATTTTACCAACGGTAGTGAGCAAACGCTTTGTTCGCTTCTGCCATACGGTGGATTTCTTCACGTTTACGAACAGCAGCACCAGTGTTGTTTGCTGCGTCCATGATTTCTTTAGCTAATCTGTCTTCCATAGTGTTTTCTCCACGAAGACGAGCATAGTTAACTAACCAGCGTAATGCTAATGTTGTACGACGATCTGGACGTACTTCCACAGGCACTTGGTAGTTAGAACCTCCTACACGACGAGCTTTAACTTCTAATACAGGCATGATATTTTTTAGTGCTTGTTCAAACACTTCCATAGGATCATTTCCTGATGTTTCTTTAATTTGATCAAATGCATCATACAAAATCGTAGATGCATTCCCGCGTTTACCATCAACCATCAAGCGGTTAATTAAACGAGAAACCAATTTAGAATTGTACATTGGATCTGGCAATACATCACGTTTTGCTACAGGACCTTTACGAGGCATTCAAATTCCTCCTTTCGGGAATAGTTTTCAGATTTTTTGTTATGTGTGCTTGGCTTAACGCCTCACTACACTTTTAATTTTATCCAGCTTCGTTCGGCAGCTCTCCGCTCCATTCACATGAAAAATTCGCTGTGCAGCCTTCGGCTTGCGCGCTATAATTTTTCATGTGGATGTCGGGTAGAGCTTAACGCCTCACTACACTTTTAGTTTTAAATTACTTAGCTCTTTTAGTTCCGTATTTAGAACGACCTTGTTTACGGTCAGCTACTCCAGCAGTATCAAGTGCTCCACGAACGATGTGATAACGTACCCCAGGCAAGTCTTTTACTCGACCTCCACGGATTAATACCACGCTGTGTTCTTGCAGGTTATGACCTTCACCAGGGATGTATGCTGTAACTTCGATCATGTTAGATAAACGAACACGAGCATATTTACGTAAAGCTGAGTTAGGTTTTTTAGGAGTCATTGTTCCAACACGAGTACAAACACCACGTTTTTGTGGAGAGTATACTGTAGTCTGTTTACGTTTTTGAGTGTTGTACCCTCTGTTTAACGCAGGTGACTCAGACTTGCTTGTTTTAGATTTACGAGGCTTACGGATTAATTGATTCATTGTAGGCATATTGTGTTTCCTCCTTCCATTTATTCTATATAGTACGTGCTTTTCTAAGTCCACACATCCAGGCGGTTCCTTTTTGAACAAAAAAGAATAATCGCTGATAGGCGACATCTGTTTCCTACAGAACTTCCCGACATATGGTGTTGTTTTTGTCTCTTGCGTACCAGTCAAACTGACTGTTAACTCTGTCGAATCAGAACACAAAAGCACCTCTAGCATAGTACCACGTAGATTTGAATCTGTCAACATTGTAAATAAAATTAATTAAAATAGTAGAGAGTTCAGGAGCAGCAAATAGCGACTCCTTATTCTCCTTTACTCTAAATGATTATTTTTGTTCAGTTGCCTGAGCGTCTTCGTTGATACTGTAGACGTTATCGCTGACAACTCCTACTTCTTTAGGTTTCATATCGTTATACACTTTCATACCTGTTCCAGCTGGAATAGATTTTCCGATGATAACATTCTCTTTCAATCCGATCAGTTTATCGTTCTTTCCTCTGATTGCAGCATCTGTCAGGACACGTGTTGTTTCCTGGAATGAGGCAGCAGATAAGAAACTGTTCGTTTCAAGAGACGCTTTAGTGATTCCAAGTAAGATCGGACGACCTGTTGCAGGTAATCCACCGGAAATTAAAGTCGCTTTGTTGGCTTCTTTAAAGTCAGCTACATCGACTAGGCTACCTGGTAGAATGCTTGTGTCACCTGGATCCATGACTCTAACTTTCTGCAGCATCTGTCTAACCATAACCTCGATATGCTTATCTCCGATTTCAACCCCTTGACTGCGGTATGCGTACTGAACTTCCTGAAGCATGTAGTTCTGTAATTTGATTACATTACTGACAGCCAGGAGTTGTTTAGGTTCAATTGACCCTTCACTCAGTGCATCTCCACGTTCAACGAAGCTTCCTGCTTTCACACGCATACGGGCATTGATTGCCAATGTATAGGTACGTGTGTCAGTTGCGCCTTTAATCGTTACTTCTTTCGTACGTTCAGCAGGGATTTCTTCAATCGAAACGACTTCCCCTGTTACTTCTGTAATAGTTGCCAGACCTTTAGGGTTTCTGGCTTCAAAGATTTCCTGTACACGAGGCAGACCTTGAGTGATATCATCTCCGGCAACCCCACCTGTATGGAATGTACGCATAGTTAACTGAGTTCCAGGTTCTCCGATAGACTGAGCAGCGATTGTTCCAACTGCTTCTCCTACTTCGACTTCACGACCTGTTGCCAAGTTACGACCATAACATTTCTTACATACACCGTGGTTCGTGTTACATGTGAACACCGAACGGATAGTGACTTTTTCGATTCCTGCATCAATGATGACTTTAGCAAGATCTTCAGTAATCAGATCATTTTCTCTGACGATGATGTCACCTGTTTCAGGATGTTTCACTGTTTTACGTGCGTGACGTCCGATGATACGCTCTTCAAGCGGCTCGATTTCTTCCGTGCCGTCACGAAGTGTTTCAGCGACTAGTCCACGTTTTGTGCCACAGTCTTCTTCACGAATAATAACGTCCTGAGCTACGTCAACTAAACGACGAGTCAAGTACCCTGAGTCAGCTGTTTTCAGCGCTGTATCTGTCATTCCTTTACGAGCTCCGTGTGTAGAGATGAACATTTCTAAAACGGAAAGCCCTTCACGGAAGTTCGATGTGATCGGTAGTTCCATGATTCGACCACTCGGAGCTGCCATCAATCCACGCATACCTGCTAGCTGAGTAAAGTTGGAGATATTACCACGGGCTCCTGAATCACTCATCATGAAGATGTTGTTGTGATTATCAAGAGTATTCATCAAGTGGTTCTGAATCGTATCTTTTGTTTTCGTCCAGACATCGATTACTGCAGTGTAGCGCTCTTCTTCAGTGATCAATCCACGACGGTGAGACGCATTGATACGGTCAACCTGATCATGTGCTTTAGTTAGGATATCTGCTTTTTCTTCTAGTTGAGAAATATCAGCGATCCCTACTGTAATACCTGATTTAGTTGAATGTTTGTATCCAAGGTTTTTCATTTTATCCAGCATTTTAGATGTTTCTGTTACCTGGTAACGTTTGAACACTTCTGCAATAACATTACTGAAGTTTTTCTTCTTGAATGGTTGAACAAGTTCGGCATCTTGTATGTGCTTAACGATATCCGTTCCATAAGGGACAAAATACTTGTCAGGCGTTTGTTTTTCCAGGTTAGCTTGAGATGGCTCGTTCAAGTACGGGAACTCTCTAGGCATGATTTCATTAAAAATCAGCTTACCTACAGTAGTAATCAGATACTTGTCTTTCTGCCAGTCAGTAAACGGCTTGTCGAGAGATGACGCGTGAACCGCTACTCTAGTATGCAGGTGGACATAGCCAGTCTGATACGACTGAAGTGCTTCAGCATGACTGGAGAACCTAGTTCCTTCACCAATTTTACCGGCATCTTCCATCGTCAGATAATAGTTACCTAATACCATATCCTGAGATGGTGTAACAACTGGTTTACCATCTTTAGGGTTCAGGATGTTTTGAGCACCCAGCATTAAAATACGTGCTTCAGCCTGAGCTTCATCACTTAATGGAACGTGAACAGCCATTTGGTCTCCATCGAAATCGGCATTATACGCTTCACACACTAACGGGTGGAGACGTATTGCTTTACCTTCAACTAAGATCGGCTCAAATGCCTGGATACCCAGTCTGTGAAGAGTAGGGGCACGGTTAAGAAGAACCGGGTGTTCACGAATAACGTCCTGCAGTACTGGCCAGACTTCGTCATCCATACGCTCAACTTTACGTTTTGCATTTTTAATGTTGTTCGCAATTTCTCTTACAACTAGTTCTCTCATAACGAAAGGTTTGAACAATTCGATTGCCATTTCTTTAGGCAGTCCACACTGGTACATTTTTAAAGTGGGACCTACAACGATAACTGAACGACCAGAATAGTCGACACGTTTACCCAGTAAGTTCTGACGGAAACGTCCTTGTTTCCCTTTAAGCATATGAGATAGTGATTTCAGCGGACGGTTACCCGGTCCAGCTACTGCACGGCCACGACGTCCATTATCGACTAGCGCATCTACAGCTTCCTGCAGCATACGTTTTTCGTTTTGAACAATGATATGTGGTGCGTTCAGATCAAGCAGTCGTTTCAGACGGTTGTTACGGTTGATAACACGGCGGTACAAGTCATTCAAATCACTTGTTGCAAAACGTCCGCCTTCTAATTGAACCATTGGACGCAGTTCCGGTGGAATAACAGGGACAACGTTCATTACCATCCATGCAGGATCGTTTTTAGAATGTCTGAATGCTTCCAGAATATCCAATCGACGAATCGCACGTGTTCGTTTCTGACCAGTAGCCGTTTGAAGTAATTCTTTCAATTCTTCTACTTCTTCTACTAGCTTCACACCGTTTAAAAGTGTTTTAATGGCATCCGCACCAATTTCAGCTTGGAATTTAGTGCCATACTGCGCACGGCGCTCACGGTATTCTCTTTCAGTCATTAATTGTTTTTTCTCAAGTGGTGTGTCACCTGGATCTGTTACAACATAAGAAGCAAAGTAAATGATTTCTTCTAATGCACGTGGAGACATGTCGAGAACTAATCCCATACGACTCGGGATCCCTTTAAAGTACCAGATATGTGTGACTGGAGCAGCTAATTCTAAATGTCCCATACGTTCTCTACGGACTTTAGATTTCGTTACTTCTACACCACAGCGGTCACAAACGATTCCTTTATAGTGAACGCGTTTGTATTTCCCACATGAACATTCATAGTCTTTAGATGGTCCAAATATTCTTTCGCAGAATAACCCATCTTTTTCAGGTTTCAGTGTTCGGTAATTGATTGTTTCTGGTTTCTTAACTTCTCCATAAGACCAGCTACGGATTTTATCCGGTGAAGCTAAGCCTATCTGAATACTTTCAAATTTATTTACATCGATCAAAGGGGCTACCTCCCTTTAGTAGATTATAGAGCTGCCCTTGCTCCTTTTCTTGCGCAAAGACGAAGGAGAGGTCAGGTCTAATTTCCCGACTCTCTCGTTTCATCCAGTCTAACCTTAGTCTTGCTCCAGTTCTTGTTCCTGTGCTTCCAGTTCACTTTCAGCAAGTGCCTGTTCTTCTTTCACTCTTGCTTCTTCAGCACGTTTTTCATCTTGCTCTTTTTTCATTTTTTCTAGTGAATCAACATTTCCAAACTCGTCATCTTCATCTGAGTCTTCCAGATCGATTGGTTTGTGATCGATATCCAGCACTTTCAAGTCCAGCCCTAATGACTGAAGCTCTTTAACCAGCACTCGGAATGATTCAGGAACACCAGGTTTTGGAATGGTTTCCCCTTTGACAATCGCTTCGTAAGTTTTAACACGTCCGACAACGTCATCCGATTTGTAGGTCAGGATTTCCTGGAGGATATAAGCAGCACCATATGCTTCAAGTGCCCATACTTCCATCTCTCCAAATCGCTGTCCACCAAACTGCGCTTTACCACCAAGTGGCTGCTGCGTTACAAGTGAGTAAGGACCTGTTGAACGGGCATGGAGTTTGTCGTCAACCATGTGCGCCAGTTTAACGAAGTACATGACGCCTACAGATACTTTATTATCAAATGGCTCGCCGGTACGGCCATCAATCAATACTGATTTAGCATCGTCATCCATACCTGCTTCTTTGATAGTTTCCCATACTTCTTCTTCATTCGCTCCATCGAATACAGGACTTGCAATGTGAATGCCCAGCTTACGTGCCGCCATTCCCATATGCAGTTCAATAACTTGTCCAATATTCATACGTGATGGTACCCCAAGTGGGTTCAGCATGATATCAACAGGTGTACCATCCGGAAGGAAAGGCATATCTTCTTCAGGTAAGATCAAGGATACAACACCCTTGTTACCGTGACGTCCAGCCATTTTATCTCCAACGTTGATTTTACGTTTTTGAACAATGAAGACACGAACAAGATAGTTTACACCAGGAGATAATTCGTCTCCAGCTTCACGCGTGAAGATTTTAACGTCATGAACGATTCCGCCGCCACCGTGTGGTACGCGTAAAGAAGTATCTCTGACTTCACGGGCTTTTTCACCAAAGATTGCATGCAGCAGTTTTTCT
Source organism: Alkalibacterium olivapovliticus (assembly GCF_003003275.1). GTDB lineage: Bacteria > Bacillota > Bacilli > Lactobacillales > Carnobacteriaceae_A > Alkalibacterium > Alkalibacterium olivapovliticum. The sequence continues at coordinate 41,798 of NZ_PVTO01000012.1, read as the reverse complement.
TCTGCAGACAGTTCCGAGACGCCTTTAGGTGTTACTTTACCTACGAGGATATCGCCATCCTGAACTTCCGCACCGATTCTGATGATGCCACGGTCGTCCAGATCTTTAAGTGCGTCGTCACCGACGTTTGGCAATTCACGTGTGATCTCTTCAGGTCCAAGCTTAGTATCACGCGCTTCTGATTCGAATTCTTCTATATGAATAGACGTATAAACGTCATCTTTCACTAGTCGTTCACTCATGATAACGGCATCTTCAAAGTTATAGCCGTCGAATGTAGTGAAGGCGATCAATGGGTTACGACCCAATGCCATTTCTCCATTTTCCATAGACGGTCCGTCTGCCAGGATGTCACCTTTATCCACTTTATCGCCGTGACGTGCCAGGGCGCGCTGGTTATAAGATGTTCCTGCATTTGATCGTTTGAATTTTGCAATAAGGTAGCTGTCGAGTCCGCCGTCTTCACGTCTGACTCTGATTTGTTTAGCATCAACATATTCAACAGTTCCAGAGTTTTTAGCAATAATTGCTGCTCCAGAATCTCGTGCTGCTGTGTGCTCGATACCTGTTCCGACAAGCGGTGCTTCCGGCTGAATCAGCGGAACCGCCTGACGCTGCATGTTCGCACCCATCAACGCACGGTTTGAGTCATCATTTTCAAGGAACGGGATACTTGCTGTCGCTACAGAGACAACCTGCTTAGGTGAAACGTCCATGTAATCCATCAGTGAAGCATCAAGCTCTTCATTATTATTTTTAGTACGTGCCAGTACCAGATTATTTACAAATGACCCATCTTCATTTAATGGTGCATTTGCCTGGGCAACGACGAACAGGTCCTCTTCGTCAGCTGTCAGGTAATCGATATGAGCTGTAACCTTGCCTGTTTCTTTGTCTACTCGACGGTAAGGTGTTTCAATAAATCCAAACTCATTGATTTTCGCATAAGTGGATAAACTGTTGATCAGTCCAATATTCGGTCCCTCAGGCGTTTCGATCGGACACATACGGCCATAGTGGGAATAGTGAACGTCTCGTACTTCATAACCGGCACGGTCTCGTGTCAGTCCGCCGGGTCCAAGTGCAGATAATCGACGTTTGTGTGTTAACTCACCCAGTGGATTCGTCTGATCCATGAACTGAGATAACTGAGATGATCCGAAGAACTCTTTAATAGAAGCAACAACAGGTCTGATATTAACCAGCTGCTGTGGTGTTGTGGTCGTTGTGTCCTGAATAGACATACGTTCACGTACCACACGCTCCATACGGGATAATCCGATACGGAATTGATTCTGCAGCAGTTCGCCAACTGAACGGATACGTCTGTTACCTAAGTGGTCGATATCGTCAGTTTCCCCGATACCTTCCTGCAGGTTGAAGAAGTAGTTCATTGAAGCAATCATGTCTGCTGGAATAATATATTTGATTTCACGATCCGGATAAGCATTACCAATAACATTGACCACACGGTCGCTGTCCATAGGTGAATATACTTTTACGATTTGTAAATCAATCGGTTCCGGTACAACCCCTTCATCAGAAGGATGTAGTGTAACGGCGTTCAGACCGTTATCGATATGCGGGCCTAATTCATTCATCACTTCACGGTTGATCAATGTGCCCTCTTTAGCTAACAGTTCGCCTGTTTCACTGTCAACAAGTGATTCTGCTAAAGTAAGTCCCATCAAACGGATTTTAAGGTCTAGTTTTTTATTCATTTTGTAACGTCCGACGCGAGCTAAGTCATAACGCTTCGGATCAAAGAAATGCGTTGTCAGTAAACTTCTAGAAGAATCTGCTGTTTTAGGTTCTCCTGGACGAAGACGTTCGTAAACATCTTTCAGTGCTTCTTCAACACGAGAATCAGACATGTTTTTATGCACATCTTTTTCAAGTGTTGCCATCAAGCTGTCATTCTGTCCAAAAATGTCTAAAATCTCATCGTCAGATCCAAATCCTAATGCACGAACGAGTACACTTAAAGGAATTTTACGCGTACGGTCAATACGTACGTTTGATAGACCTTTAGAATCTGTTTCATATTCAAGCCATGCGCCACGGTTAGGAATGACTGTAGAGCCGAATCCTTCCATGCCGTTCTTCTCGATTTTAGGGCTGAAGTAAACACCAGGTGAACGAACAAGTTGAGAAACGATAACACGTTCCGCACCATTAATGATAAATGTACCCTGATGAGTCATAAGTGGGAAATCGCCGAAGAACACTTCCTGCTCTTTCACTTCACCTGTTTCTTTGTTGATTAAACGCAACTTTACATATAAAGGTGCAGAATAGTTTGAGTCGTGTTGTCTCGCTTCATCTACTGAGTATTTAGGTTCCTGTAATTGATAATCTGTAAATTCCAGTGAAAGATTTCCTGTAAAGTCTTCAATGGGAGAGATATCTTTGAACATATCTTTCAATCCATCTTTTAAAAACCAGTCATAAGAGTTTGTCTGAATTTCGATTAAGTTCGGTAATTCCAATACTTCTTTGATTCGTGAATAACTTCTGCGTGTACGGTGCTTGCCGTATTTTACGTCTTGGCCTGCCAACCTCTTCACCCCTCATAAAATAATCACTAGTTGTCATAATCAGAAGCACTGTATCGATCTAAATCATGCACACTTTCAACCAATAATAATATATTACAATTGTGTTGCAATTATTATCATTCGATTAAAAAGTGAGGGTTTACCCTATTTTAGACCAAAAAAAATACAAAAGAGTCGTGAAAGATTCATCCTGGATCATCACACATTCTTTTGTTTGGCTTCAAAAATCGCGTACGGACAATATTTCGCACGAATTTCTTTTTCATACTTTATTTAGCGTCTATTAAGTTTACATAAAAAGCAAGTGGAAGTCAAGGTATAACATAATTAAAACAGAAAAGCTCACCACTTATTGGAGACAGTGATGAGCTTTTCTGTTTTAATTAAGAAAGTCCTCTACTATTGCAATGTATTATTTGTTGTAAACTTAGTTAATTCAAAATTTTAATTAATTGATAAATAAGTGTTTACGACGTTTTCAGGTGTGAAGCCATAAGCTTCAACCACTGCTTCGCCATTACCACTTGCACCAAACTTATCGATAGCCAAAACTTTTCCTTCTGGACCGGCATATTTATGCCAACCGAATGAAGAGCCCATTTCAATAGCTACTCTGTTTTTGACAGCATAAGGCAATACTGATTCTTTGTAGTCATCTGATTGAAGTTCAAACAAATCAAAACTCGGCATTGAGACAACTGATACATCGTGTCCTTGCGTTTTCAATTCTTTTTGAGCCTCAACAGCTAATGATACTTCCGATCCAGTTGCGATCAGGATACCATCTGGTGTTTCTTTATCAGATGCAGATAGAACATAGGCACCTTTTTTAACGTTTTGTCGAGCAGAAGCTTGAGTTCCTGGCAATACAGGCAAGTTCTGACGAGTCAATACAAGCATTGTAGGTCTGTCTGTAGAAGTAACAGCCACTTCCCATGCAGCAGCGACTTCGTTTCCGTCAGCTGGACGTAAAACGGTTAGGTTGTGCATACCACGGAAACTTGACAACTGTTCAACTGGCTCGTGTGTTGGTCCATCTTCTCCAACAGCTATTGAATCATGAGTCATAACATAGATAGCCGGGATACGTGACAAAGCAGCTAAACGAACAGCCGGTCTCAGGTAATCAGTAAAGACGAAGAATGTAGCCACATACGACTTAGTTCCGCCATGCAGTAAAATTCCGTTTAAAGCAGCAGTCATTGCAAATTCACGTACACCATACCAGATATTGCGTCCGTCGTATTGTCCTGCCTGGAAGTCTTTAACATCATCGATCATTGTTTTGTTGGATCCAGATAAGTCAGCTGAACCACCCCAGAAATTAGGGACAGATTTAGCAATGGCATTCAATACTTCTCCACTTGTTGAACGAGTAGCGGCAGAACCATCACTTTCAGCATAACTTGGTAAGTTTTTATCCCAGTCTGCAGGTAATTCTCCTGATAGTGCAGAATCAAAACGAGCTGCAAGGTCTGAGTGAGTGTTACGGTAATCTGTCACTAATGAGTTCCATTCAGCTTCAGCTTTTTCACCTTTATCGATTATAAGCTCTTTAAAGCGATCTTTGACCTCTTGAGGAACGAAGAAGTCTTCGCCTTCCCATCCATAAGCTTTCTTGGCAGCTTCCACACCTTCAGGTCCAAGTGGTGCACCGTGAACATTGTGTGTACCAGCATTAGTTGCACCAAATCCGATAACTGTCTTGATTTCGATCAGAGAAGGTTGGTCGGTATTTTCTTTAGCTTTTTGAATAGCTTGGTCGATTGCTTCTAAATCATTACCGTCTTCAACCAGAATATGTTCCCAGCCATAAGCTTCAAAACGCTTGCCGACATCTTCAGTAAATGCATTCGATGTTGGACCATCCAATTGGATATCATTGGAATCATACAACATGATCAATTTACCTAATTTTAAGTGGCCAGCCAGAGAAGAAGATTCTTGAGAAACACCTTCCTGAAGATCGCCGTCTCCACATAGAACATAAGTGTAATGGTCTACAATACCGTAGTCCTCTTTGTTATAGGTAGCTGCTAAGTGTGCTTCAGCCATAGCCATTCCTACAGCGTTTGCAATGCCCTGTCCTAAAGGTCCAGTTGTCGCTTCGACACCATCAGTAATGTGTACTTCCGGATGTCCTGGAGTGTTGCCTTCCAATTGACGGAAGTTCTTCAGGTTATCGATCGTTACGTCAAATCCAGACAAGTGGAGCATGCTGTATAAAAGCATTGACCCGTGACCTGCAGATAATACAAAACGATCTCTATTGAACCATCTGGAGTTATTTGGATTGATATTTAAGTGACGTGTCCATAGCGTATACGCCATAGGTGCTGCTCCCATTGGTAACCCGGGATGTCCAGAATTTGCTTTTTGTACGCCATCTATACTTAGGGTACGAATTGTATCAACAGCCATTTGATCTATTTTATCGAACAATTAACTTCAATCCTTTCGTATTATAATTTTATTTTGCATTACAAATTTTTTTTATTAATTCTAATGCTTCTTTGTTATCAGTAAGCGTATAATCTGGCAATATATTAGAGTTATAACTCTTTTTGTAATGATTCATCCAAATAGATTTCCACCCAGCTCTTTTTGCACCTACGACATCATTTTCAAACGAATCGCCGATATAGTAAGTTTCTTCAGGCTTTAATTTCATTCTATTCTCAGCAATTTTGAAAATTTCTTTGCCTGGTTTAGATTGCCCAACTTCTCCTGAAATAATTATATTTTCTTTTGCAATCCATTTTTTAAGTTTCAATTGTTCAATTTTCTTTTTTTGATGATATTTTGGTCCATTGGTAATTATTCCAATTTTCAAATTTGCTCTACAAACAAAATTTAGTACATTTTCAAACTCATCCAATAATTTAATTTCTTGTTGGAATTTTTTGTAACTTTTTTGAAATTGTAGCGCTTCAAAATCCGTAATGGCTAAATTAAAATCGCTCATTGCACTTTTTATTCTGTAGATATGCATTTCTACTAAAGGTAACTCCCCTGATTCAGTAAGATTGAAAACATTATCGCTATAGAACCTACTTCGCTCGTACAATTGCCTACTATCTATTTTAGTATCTTTAAAACAAATTTCAAATGCTTGTTTGAATGGTATAAATTGATCATATAATGTATTATCTAAATCAAATATAAAATTCCACACAAAATCATCACCCCTAGCTACTATTTTTCTATAATATAAAACAAACAGGATAAAGGTTATCTTTACCCTGTCATTATAACTTAAACTTATTTTGTTAGTATGTTATTTATCCTAGAAGTAGCTCCTTTTAAATTAAATGACTCAGCGTAATCTCTAATAGGTCTCTTAATGTGGTCTATTACAAATCTTTTACCATTAATATTGTTTAACGTTAAATTAGTATATAATTTCTCGATTTCCAATTTAACCTCATTATTATTAAAGGTATAGTGTCCCGCAATATCGAGTATTTGTAGAGACAAATCGTTATCAGCTTGAATTTCTTTAACTGTTAACTCTTTTTGATCTCCTACCATCCACTTTCTCCAACGCTCACTTTTTATTGAATGAAGTAGCAGTACTTCTTTAAGTTTCGAAGGATCTTTCACTAAGTTGTGTTTGACCAAATTTTTTTCTAACTCATATAATTTCAAATATGCTCTAGTTTCTTCAGTTCCATATTGTGGAGCAACATTTGTAGCAGCTATATTAGCTGGTTTGTGTTCAAGCAGACTAACGTCATCAAGGTAGTCTCCATTGTGCTCCTTAAGTCCTACTCCATATTGTTTTGCCATACGGGATAACTCCAGAGCATTCTCAAAGTTAAAAGTCCCTGCTTGAATTGTTTTTTTAACTAGGGTACCTGTTTGACCAACAATAAATACTGGCATCGGAAGCTTTCTTTCTGTTAACTTGCTTTGTAATTCTATAATAAACTTTTCGTAGGTATCAGTTGTCGTTAATCCACCATTCGTTTCTTCAGTGCCTACCTCATATCCAATCTCAGGTAAATCTCTTTCAATTCTTTCATTTTCACAGAATTCTATTAATTCTAACGTTCTCTCAATAACCACATCTAGAGGAATAACTTTGCCCATTTCAAAAGGATCTTTTGTAGGATCTATCATTAACAAATCAAATCCAGCCTCAATATCAGCTATATAAGATTTTTTTGCAATATCCATTGCTTTTTTTTCTTCTAAATGAGAATTTCTTTCTTCATCTCGTTGCCACGGCCCACCGTGATCTCTACACATATAGTAGTAATTATTGTAATTAATTGAACGAGCTACTTCTTCTACAGCTTTTTTAAATGTAAATTGATTCCATCCGTTAACATATCCTCCACCTAATTCATCCAAATCTACTTGATTACGGCTTGCTATAAACATAACTGGATAATCATCGTTTTTAGATAGTTCTAAAGCAGCTTGAATTGCATTTTTAGACATTGGACCAATACCTAAAATGGTCGTACTCTCTCCAATATCTTGTAGTTCTAAAATACCTTTAACTACTTTTGAAAGTGATAGTTTATTCATAATCATTCTCCTATTATTTGAATTTTACTTACTAGTTTCGTTATCCACTAAATCTATATCTTTTTTTAAGAAATGTAGCATTGCAACTGAAATGGCAACCCCCACGAACATTGATATAACAAACCACATACGCCCGTTCACTACAGGTAGGATTATTAACCCACCATGAGGTACCAGCGCCTCTACATTGTTCATCATACTTAAGGCTCCACCCACAGCGCTACCAACCATTATTGATGGAAGAACTGCTTTGACATCTTTAACTGCGAAAGGTATTGCACCCTCTGTAATTCCTATTAATCCCATAAATATAGCCGAAGTACCCAACGGTTTGTCTGCTAATGTATATTTACGTTTTGATATTAGAGTAGATATTCCTAATGCAAGTGGTGGAATAGCTACTGCTACACGATGAGCTCCATTGGGAGCATAAATACCCTCAGCCATTAAGGCTAGTGTGAAAGCGGTTGCTGTCTTATTAATTGGCCCCCCCATATCAATAGCAGTCATAGCACCAATTATCGCTCCCAGTAAGATAGCACTAGTTCCTTGCATCCCGCTCAGAACCTCTACTAACCAATCCATAGCAGTACCAATAGGAACCGCAATTACATATATATACAACATACCCAGTACAAATGTTACAAAAACTGGTACAATTAAAATAGGCATAATAGTTTTTATTGTTTTTGGTACCTTCCAAGTCTTACACCATCTTACTAAATACCCAGAAGCAACTCCCAATAACATTGCACCTAAAAATCCGGTTTGAACTTGAGATGAACCAATTGGATTGTTAGCTACAAACCCCAGTATCATACCCGGGGCTAGTCCGGGCTTGCCGGCTAGAGAGTATGCTATATAACCGGCAAGGATTGGTATCATCATTGCAAATCCTGCTGAACCTATATCAAGAATATTTTGCATAAATTGATTTGTTACGACCATTCCTTCTGGGGTGGCTTCCCCTGTTGCTAGAGCTATTGCCAAAAATAATCCTCCAACTACTACAACAGGAATTATATATGAAACACCTGTATTAAAAGCCTTTTGCAGGTCATTCAAGATGTTACTTTTTTTATTCATAGATTTTATCCTCCTATTTTATTTTTTCAGCATCATCAATTACTTTTGAAGGGTGCTTTATAGCTTCTCCAGGATCTATTTGTAATACTTTTCCTTCCTGCTCTTTCACTTCAAATCTCTCTTCACCTTCTATACCAATAGAAACGGCCAATATCAATACATCAGCATCGTCTATCTCAATTTGTTCTAATTCATTTTCAATACCCATGCTTCCCTGAGTTTCTACTTTAATATCGTATCCTCTTTTTTTACATTCTTTTTCAATAGCTTCCTGCGCCATATATGTATGCGCAACACCGGTTGGACAAGCTGAAACGGCAACAATTTTCATAATTTTCCTCCTTGTTTTTTATGAATTTAGTATGTCATAAACTTCATTAAGATCATCTGAACTTAAAAGTGAATCTCTAAATTCTTCATCAAGTAACTTTTTACTTAGTAATGAAATGAATTTCAGATGGATATTATTTTCGTTTTCTACCGGAACCCCTATTAAAAAAACCAACTGTACTTTTTCTTCATAATTCTCTGTCCATACAAATTCTTCATTTGTTCTCACAAATCCTACAAATGGTTTTTGTACTGAATTATCTTTTCCATGAGGAATGGCCACACTATAACCTATTGCAGTTGGCATACCCTCTTCTCTACTCATTACTGATTTTTTAAACTCAGTGATGTCATTAAGATAATCTTTTCCTCTTGCTGCATCAACAATCCACCCAATCACCTCCTGTTTTGATTTAGCATTAAGATCCAGTTTAATTAAATCTTTTGAAATTATATTATCAATAGAATTTTCCATTTTCATTCTCCTTTTAGCACATTCAAGAAATCATCTTTATCTTCTACATTTTGAATTAAAGTGACAAAATCTGATGATTTAACAATTTGATATATGTCTGAGAGTATATCTTTTATTTTTTTTATATCCTTCTCAGCTACACAAATTAATATTATCAACTTAACTGAATGCTGGCACCATTTAATCGACTTATTGTTCACTATAAATACTACTCTAGTTTTCTTTACAAATTTCGGACTTCCATGTGGAATCGCTACACCAGTAGGTAAATCAGTACCACTAATTTGTTCTCTCCTCAAAACACTTTCCAAAAAGTCAGAATCTATAATTTTTTTATCCAGTAAGCCTTTACAAATTTCTTTTAGGCAGTCTTCTCTTTTATTGTAATTAGTACCCAAATAAAGAAATTCTTTCTGCAGATAAGGGATGATGTTGTTCAACTTAATATTATTCTTATCAAAGTCCTTACTTAAAACAAATTCATCATTAAAAATACTTTGTATGTTCTGTACATCCTCATTACTCAACAAAGGAGAGACAACCACTAGCTTAACCTCATCTACGTCTATATCTACTGTAGATATTATAAGATCGATATCTTCAAGATGCATGTCAGTCATTTCTCTAATAGAAGCAACTTTTACTGTTGTAAAAGATGGTAATATATTCGATATCCTATTAACTAGCAGCTCAGAGGTCGCGACTCCAGTTGGACATACTACAAGTATTTTTTTGCTAACTCTAGAGCGTTCAATCGCTGATTGAAAATGAATGGATAAAAACCCGACTTCATCCTCATTAAATTTGATGTTCAATTCATTTGCATAATCAGAGAAAGTTACCCAAACTAAATTGAATAAGACTGAATACTCTCTTTTTATTTGATGTACAAAAGGATTTTTTAGCAAGAAGCCTCTTCTCAGTCTATAAACCATAGGAGGAATATGTTTTTTGAGATTTTCGAATAATTGCTCATCTTTACTTAAATCAATATCAACAAGTTTGCCTACTTTTGCTATTACTTCTTCAGCAAGATAATCAAAATGCTCCTGATTAGATATTAATTCAAACTTATTAGAGAGTAGATGGCTAGATAGATATATAAGATCGCTCGATGAAATTTCAAAATTTAATCTTAAAGACAGCTTATCTAGTAATTGTTCCGCACCGTTGTAATAATCTGAATCAGCTGTAGTATGGTTTTCAAATTCACCTTCTATATGTTCCCCGAAAATTGATCTATGAACCAACACCATAAGAACATTTAGTATATTAAAAACATAGTGCTCTCCTATTGCATTAGCATCCCTGGTTATATACTCGTACAACACTCTGCTACAAGCATTTACAATATCTTCTCCGTAATATTCTGATAATATTTCTTTGTTTTTTTCAAAATCATTTTCATTAATATAGCCTTCACTTTCATTTATAATCCAGTGGTTGAACGTAATTTGAGCTGATTGAATCTGACTCTCTTTCGCAATTAAACGAGTTCCCTTAGCATCGCTAGTAAGTTGGATATTTGCATCTTTGCTCAAAAGGTTATTAATATATTTAATATCGCTATTTATCGATGACTGACTGACGTGAAACATTTCTGACATAGATTCATATGTTAATATTTCGTTCTTAAATATTAGCATATGGAGCATCTTTCTTCTTCTAACCATAGGACTAAATTCATTACTTTCACAATCTGGTACTCTATTTTCTGGATTTTCTTTATCTTTAACCAATTTTATACCTGCAGAAGGTTTTTTTACCAAAACATATCCTTCTTTTTCAAAATAGCTATTTAAAGTCTTTAAATCTGTGTGAATTGTTCTTTCAGAGACATTCAAGTAATGTGAGTAGTACCTTATCGTTTTATATCCTATATTCTTTTTTAGTAACTCGTGTAATGTAACTTGTCTCTTCTTCAAAACTGTCCCTCCTCCTTTGTAAGCACTATCACTATATACATAGTCTAAACCTTTCTTCGAAACTGTTGAACGACATAAAATTGCAACAACTTATTGAATGTTATTGAAGTGGGCACTATAAAATCCACTTTAAACTTTTGTAAATTAAATACCATTCCAACTCAGCAGAAAAAACCGAATTGAAATGGCTATTAGACTATAAATATCTTTTTGACTTACCATAAATTTTTACTACTTTTAGTTTTTTCGTGATTGTAGTACCCAGTACCCTTTGTCCAGAGCTATTCTAACGACATTCCCATAAGTCTCTTCCATTACCTTTTTGGCACTTGGTGCGCCTTGCTTCCTTTGTATGACAATAATGAGTATACCTCCTTCGACCAAATGGTCCTTTGCGTCTATGATTATTTTATGGACAGTCTCTTTCCCTGCCCTGATTGGCGGGTTAGAAATAATTACCCCGTAATCTTCTTTTTTGACCTGCTCATAGATGGACGATACGAATATGGACACATTATCTATTCCATTCAGGCTCGCATTCTTTTTAGCCAGTTCCAGTGCGCGCTCATTCACATCGATCATATCGATGTCCAGTGTCGGATTGGCTTTTCCCAAAGATAAACCAACAGGTCCGTATCCGCAGCCAACATCCAGCACTCTCTTATTAGGAAAACAGGAATCCTCGATCGATTCGATCATGACCTGTGAACCAAAATCCACGCGGTCTTTCGAAAAGACACCTGCATCCGTAATAAACCTCAGGTCATTGCCTTTGAGTGTCGCGTTTATCTCTTTTTCATCTTTTTCAGCGTTCGGTTTAGATGTAAAATAGTGATCAGTCATATTTAGTACCCTCTTTTTTAAGTTAATCCTTATTCTTAGTATACTACGGACAGCATGACACTACAATTCTAGTCCACTATCTACATCTATAATCCTTTTTTCAGAGACTTGCTCTATTTTCAGTTAAACCATTTTCCTTGGATCTACATAAGTATCAAATTCATCTTCCGTCAGTATACCCATCTGGACAGCAGCTTCTTTCAGTGTCAGCTTTTCTTCATGTGCTTTTTTGGCAATCTGGCTCGCTTTGTCATAACCTATCTTAGGCGACAAGGCCGTTACAAGCATGAGAGACTGCTCGACAAGCTGGTTCATTCTTTCTTCTTCAACTGTGAGCCCTTTTAAGCATTTTTCATTGAACAAGTCTAAACTGTCACTTAGTAAGGTGATGCTCTGCAGAAAATTATACGCAATCACCGGCATAAAGACGTTCAGCTCGAAATTCCCTTGAGACGCTGCAACACCTATCGTCGTGTCATTTCCCATCACCTGCACACAGATCATCGTCAGTGCTTCTGCCTGAGTCGGATTGACTTTTCCCGGCATGATCGAACTGCCTGGTTCATTCGCCGGAATAGAAATTTCTCCTAAGCCGCTTCGTGGTCCGCTGGCCAGCCATCTGATGTCGTTCGCACATTTCATTGCGTTGGCTGCCAGTGCTTTTAAAGCCCCATGCGCAAAAACAAAAGCATCTTTACTGGATAGGCCATGAAATTTATTGGGGCTTTCTTTAAACGACACCTCTGTATATTGACTGATTTTGTCTATCGCTCTGGATGGAAATTCCGGATGCGTATTGAGTCCGGTCCCTACTGCCGTCCCGCCAAGAGGCAGGCGAAGCAAAGGGTCAAGTACCTGTTTCATCATCAGTTCATTCTGATGGAACATTTCTCTCCAGCCACTAATTTCCTGGCCAAACGTCAACGGAGTTGCATCTTGAAGATGAGTCCGTCCGATTTTGATTGTGTGTGCAAACTTGTCTTCCAGTTCTTTCAGTGTCTCCTGAACAGCAGTCAATACTGGCAATAAGCGTTCCTTGATCTGCAGGACACCTGCAATTTGCATAGCAGTGGGAAAGGTATCATTCGTGCTCTGACCCATATTGACGTCATCATTCGGATGAACATTTAATGGCTTTTCTTCATTAGCCAGGTGAGCAATCACTTCATTCACATTCATATTTGTCTGCGTTCCACTTCCCGTCTGCCAGACAGCCAGCGGAAATTCGTTGTCCCATTTGCCCTCAAGAATAGCGTCACAAACTAAAGCAATCGTTTCTGCTTTATCAGCAGACAGCAGACCCAACTCAGCATTTGTTAGCGCTGCCGCTTTTTTTATCATGACGTAGGCATATATCAGATCCATCGGCATTTGTTCTTTTCCAATTGGAAAATTGCCTAGGCTCCTTTGAGTCTGTGCTCCCCATTTATGCTCCATTGGTACACTAATTTCACCGAATGCATCTTTTTCTACTCTCTTTTTCAAGTTACCCCGCCTTTTTAAATCAATTTATTACGTTATTAAACACTTTTAGAACTAGCTGTTAAACAGACTTATAAACAGGCTCCCAGATACTCTCTTCAACCGCTTCAGCTGGTTCTTTTATGGGCACTCTGCTGACTTTGTCTTCAACTGCTTTTGTGATGACAGCAGTAGCAACAAGCTTAGACACTTCTCTCAGTTTGCTTACATCAGGCAGCAAGGCTTCTCCTGGTTTGCTCAGATCCAGCATTTCATTTACTGAGTGTGCCGCGGCCAGCAATATTCCATCTGTCACGTGATGGGCACGGGTGATGATCAGACCCTGTCCAAGTCCTGGATACAGCAGTGCATTATTTGCCTGCCCTATCTGATAGGTGACTCCTTTATAGACAATGGGTTCTGTTGGACTCCCTGTTACAACTAAGCCGTTCCCATCGGTCCACTTGATGATATCCTCTGCTTTAGCTTCAGCTAACTCTGAAGGATTTGAAATAGGGAAGATTGCTGGACGATTGGTGTGTGTCTGCATCGCTTTAACGACTTCTTCACTGAACGCATCCGTCTGACCGGAACAACCAATCAGTACAGTCGGCTTGATTAAATGAATCGTTTCTAGTAGATTCCCCGGGATACTAGCTAGACTGTCTTTATCGACAGCATATCGTTTCTGCCCTGAAGTCAGTTCTTTCTGTTCTGAGTGGATCAATCCGTATCGGTCATATAAGACAATGCGTTTTTTTGCCTCTTCAGCTTCCAGGCCTTTATTCACCAGTTCACTGTAAATCGTATCCGCGATACCAATACCCGCAGTCCCTGCTCCGAATATTAATACAGTGTGCTCAGATAAAGGCGCTTCCGTTACTTTTACAACTGAGTTCAATGCTGCGACCATCATGATCCCTGTTCCCTGAATATCATCATTAAACGTGCAGAGCGTCTGACGGTATGTGTTTAAAATCACATCAGCATGCTCTCTTCCAAAGTCTTCCCAGTGAAAGAGGACATTCGGAAATAGACGTGCAGCTGTCTGTACAAACTGGTCAATATAGTGGAGGTATTCTTCACCGTGCACCCTCTGCTCTTTGAGCCCAAGGTAACTTGGTGCATCCAGCAAAGCTTGATTATTTGTCCCTGCATCGATCACTATAGGCAGCACTTCACTAGGATCCAGCCCAGCAGCAACAGTGTACACTGCCAATTTGCCGATCGAAATGGCTGCTCCGTTGATTCCCCAGTCACCTATACCTAAGACGCCTTCTCCATCTGTGATGACCATCAGCTTCACTTCGGATAAATCGGCAGCTCCATTTTTTAAAACCTGCTCGATTTGATCAGGCTCATTAACTGATAAATAAACAGCATCTTTAGGATTAAAGTAATGCTGACTGAACTTCTTAACTGCTTCAGCAATTGTTGGCGTATAAATAACCGGCAGCAGTTTTTTGACATCCCGACTTATTGCGTTGAAAAATAGTGTTCGGTTCGTTGAGTAGATCGACATCAAGAACCGGTGCTGATTATAGGCATCTGCCAGCTCATCGACTTGAGCCAGCACTCTGTCTGCCTGCTCATCTATCGTTTCGACTCTGGATGGTAACAGCCCATTCATGCCATACTTTTCACGTCCCACTACTGTAAAAGCTGTTCCTTTGTTTAGATACGGATTCGTTAAAGGCGTGTTCTTTTCTATGTTAATCAGTCCCTCTCAGATAAGCCAGTCATCATCAGATAGCCCTCCAGTATTTGTTCTCACCATTATTAACCTACTATACCAAACCTTGAGATGAAATAATAAAAAAACAGCATCTTTTATCTAAGCTGATTATGCAGACTTAAACAAAGATGCTGTAATGGTATTTAATCGCTGAAGAGTTGATTCGTGTGCTGTCTGCAAAATCCCCATCAGAAGCAGACTGGACTGTTCAGTACCTATTGTATTGAAGATACGGCGTTAACCGTACGACCAGTTCTTCTCTTAAACTTCCGGTTGGTAATCTGCTTCTTCTCTCGGCAGAATCTGGTTCAAGATAACCCCTATGATAGCACTTAATGCAGTACCGGACAGCGTAACGAGTCCCGCAATGTCGATGACTGCGCCACCTAATCCGACAACCAGCATCGAGCTGGCAATGATCAGATTACGCGACTGATTGAAGTCCACTTTATCTTCAATCATGACTTTCAGACCGTTACTGGCGATGACTCCGTATAACAGTATAGACATGCCCCCCAGTACTGCGCCGGGTATAGTAGAAATCAAAGCAGTAAATTTACCCATAAAGCTTAGGATAATGGCAATGAATGCCGCATTTCTAATAACGGATACAGACGCGATACGTGTCATCCCAATAACTCCGGTGTTTTCTCCATATGTCGTATTTGCCGGCCCTCCGAAAAATGCTGAAACAGCTGTTGCCGCTCCGTCACCAATCAGTGTGCGCTGTAGTCCGGGTTCTTTCAGAAATTCACGGTCACATATTTTACCCAGCACCGAGTGATCTCCGATGTGTTCCGCAATTGTTACGAGTACGATTGGAAGCAGTGCCCATGTTTCAGGACCGAAGTAGAAGGTGTAGTTGTCAAATGTATTGGTTTCAAATGGCAGATAAAACTGCGGTAAAGAGAACCAGTTGGCATCCATTACCGGGGTGAAGTCAACGACTCCCAGGAGAATCGCAATGATGTACCCTCCAACGATCCCAGTCAGGAAGGGGATGATTTTAAAGAACCCTTTTCCATTTGTATTCACGAAAGCTGTAATCAAGAATGTAGCAATGGCTATGAAAATCGTGCGCCAGTCAGAATCCATGACTAGGCCGGCACTCGTGACCGCATTCCCTGCCAGTCCAAGACCAATAACAATAATCATGGGCCCGATGACGATTGGCGGAAGAACTTTGTCTACCCAGGCTGTTCCGGTGTACTTGATTACACACGCAATTAGTATGTAGACTAATCCCACCATGATGACCCCTGTCTGAGCCGCACTGATGTCCCCGCCCATCTGCTCAATAGCGATTTGCATCGCGGCAATATAGGCAAAGGATGACCCAAGGTAGACGGGTACTTTCGCTTTGGTTGCAATCTGGTATATGATCGTTCCGACTCCACTGGCTAACAGCGCGACGGAAACAGGCATATTAAGTAAAATAGGTACTAGGATAGTGGCACCAAACATGGCAAATACGTGTTGAAGACTCAAAAATAAGCCTTTCACTACTGCCGGTTTGTCCTCCACATCTAAAATCAATGGTCTCTGCTGTATTGCCATAACTAATCGCCCTCTCTTTTGTGTTTTCAGGGCATAAAAAAATGCCCTTTACATTATGCAAAAGGACCTTTAGGATAAGATGGAATCCACTTTTTTACTGACGCCTCCACTCTTCTTCAGAGAGGTGGTCTAGTCTTGTAAACAACTGGATATATGACGTTTTTCCATCCTTTTCTACCTCTCGGGATAGAATTAAAGGAGCTTTGCTTTAAATAGTGTACCAATACACAAAATAAAAAGCAATAGTC
Source organism: Alkalibacterium olivapovliticus (assembly GCF_003003275.1). GTDB lineage: Bacteria > Bacillota > Bacilli > Lactobacillales > Carnobacteriaceae_A > Alkalibacterium > Alkalibacterium olivapovliticum. The sequence continues at coordinate 25,044 of NZ_PVTO01000012.1, read as the reverse complement.
TTTTCAGCCTTTGTTTATGCTTTTGCTTTCATTCAGTTCAACTAGTATACTAGCTACACCTAATACATTTAGAAAAGAGGGATAGACTTAATGGAAAACCCGTCCAAATCTTTAAAGCACTGGCTGGTACTCGCTATCAGCTGTGGGATGTCCGCCAGTGCGATTGGGGTCAACTTGAATGTCATCGGCGTCTTTTATACGCCCGTATCTGAAAGTTTAGATATCTACCGGGGAACATTTGCCATGCATGCGACGATTTCTTCTCTCGCACTGGCTTTTGTCTCTCTTTACTTCGCGCCTCTACTGAATCGGTTTGGATGGAAACCGCTGCTGACCGGCGCTGTACTCTTAGCCTCCATCTCGACGATGCTGATGGCCTTTACCACTACCATATGGGTCTTTTATGTGCTGGGCGCCTTAAGAGGAATCGGAGCCGGTTTATACGCGATGGTGCCTTTATCCGTCATCGTTAATAACTGGTTTGAAAAGAAAAAAGGCCTAGCAATGAGCCTGTCATTTGGGTTCAGCGGCATCGCCGGGGCTATTTTCTCACCTGTTTTTACGTCTCTGATTGCTCAGATCGGCTGGGAAAACAGTTTTATCGCCATGGGCCTCGTCATGTTTCTTCTGGCCTTACCCGCCATCCTCTACCGTTACTCTCTCGATCCGAAAGAGGACGGGTACCTGCCTTACGGGTATGACGAAAGTGAGGAATCCAGACGAAAAGTTATTAAAAAAGCAAACTGGACTAATTTTTCGTTTACTCAAAAGTCATTTGTTTTTATCGCACTGATTGGCCTGCTGCATACATCGATTACGGGTATCTCTCAGCATCTACCGGGATTTGCCGAATCTAACCAGCTGTCTTCCCAAGTAGGTGGAGTCATGTTGTCAGCTGTAATGGTCGGAAATATCTCATTCAAACTGCTGATTGGATCGATCAGCGACGTCCTGGGAATTGTCAAATCGACCACATTGATGATCTGCATCAATATTTTAGGGATTTTTCTGTTGCTGACCTTTAGCCATCCGGTCATTCAGATTTTCGGCGCATTCGTTTTCGGATCTGTCTTTTCAGTTCCGGCAGTTGCCCTGCCTCTTTTAACAACTGAATTTTTCGGAAGAGCTTTATACGTCCGCATCTACCCTATCTTATCCTTCGTGTCAGGTGTCGGTGGCGCCTTATCCATGGCCGTCGTCGGGTATGTCTATGACTTTACGGGTACATACGCCTTGGCTTTCTTTACCGCACTGATTTTCCACTGCGTCAATCTGTGTCTGCTGTTTTTAGCCAGACGCGAAACGTTAAGACCCCGAACTGCATGAATCAGAAAAAAAGAATCCGGATCAAGTTGATTTCTCACTTGATCCGGATTCTTTTTTAGTGCGCTGCTGAACTGCTGTTTCTAGCCGCGGATATAACGCAGTCAATGACAATGACTGTTCCAAGCAATAACACCACATTCTTTTCTTCGTGAATAGTGATTTCATAAGTATCGCCCCATGAGACCCATTTTTTATTGATATCTGCGATAACATTTCCCTGATCCTTGATGACATAATCATGAGCCATGACAGATCCTTCAATATCCCATTCCTGCCCGTGGATCGTGTAGTTATTCTGGAAGAAGGCCCATTCTTTTTTTATGGTTGCTACCTTCTCATTATCGACAAACAAATCGAATTCAGGCATCAGCTTCCAGAGCTTCTGTTCGATATAGAGTACTTCTTTGTTGTGCTGATCGTATACTCTGAGCTTTTTTCCGAACGTGAGAAACTCTCCCTCTACAAAGTAGCGGTCTGTTTCATTCTCATCTTTGACTGTAAAACGATCGTTGAGAGATAACACCTGCTGCTTGATAAATAAACGCATGGCTGACTACCTTCTCTCGTTTAGTGTGTTCGCTTTTCTGTAATTGATTCGTGCCGATACATTTGCTACTAACCCTATCGATGCTGACAAGACAATCATACTCGATCCGCCGAAACTGATAAATGGAAACGTCAGACCGGTAATGGGCATGATCCCAATAACTCCACCTAAGTTGATGAAGGCCTGAACCATGAACATCGTTGCGATGCCGATACACAGGAGCGAGTCAAACGAATTGTTTGAACGAATAGAGGTCAGAAAGAGGCGGGATGCCATCAACGTAAAGGTAGACAGCAGAATAAGAATCCCAATCAAACCAAACTCTTCTCCGATAATCGACACAATAAAATCCGTATAGGGGAATGGTAAGAATCCCGTTTTCTGAACACTATTCCCAAACCCTACACCGAAAAGTCCGCCTCGACTTAACGCATAATAGGAGTGTACCAGCTGCATGCCGGCCCCCTCAGCCAGAGTGAACGGATCCCAGAAACCCAGGAACCGGTTATAGCGGTATTCATTCAGGAAAAAAAGCCGCGTGCCAAACGTCCTGATCAGTTGAGACAGTCCCAGCAATCCAATCACTCCCACAAGCCCGAAACTGAATCCGAGTTTCGGAGAGACCCCACTGGCAAAGATCATGATCGCCCCAATCAGGACAATGATGAATGACGAACCGGTATCCGGTTGAATGTAGATAAACAGGACAATAAAGGAGACCAGAATGAGCGGAGCTCCGATCGCATTGAAAAAGTTCTCACTAATTTTCTGCTGCTTTTTCGACAAAATGTAAGCTAAATACCAGATGACCATAAACTTGGCAAATTCAGCCGGTTGAATATTGAAAAAAGGGGTTTCGATCCATCGTCTGGCACCGTATATTTCTCTCCCGAAAACAAGAAGCACCATCAGCGACGCCGTTGTAATGGCTATCCCCCATATCACCAGCTTTTTATTTTTCAGCAGTTTTATAGGAAAGAAAAAGGCTATTAAAAAAACAACATAACCAACCACTACATAAACGGACTGTCTGGGTAAGTAATAATGCGGGTTCCCGTAATCATTTAACGCACTGTAACTACTTGCACTGTATACCATGATAATACTGAAAAGTGTCATCGCAAGATAAGGCACGACAATCAATTTATCTACATATTTTATCCGTTCACGTATCATACTGCCAGTCCTCTCTTACGTTTAACTTTCTATGCTCCTGGATGGAATTCTTCGCCTTCTCCAGAGAAGAAGTAGGATTTATGATGGAATCTCATCGACATGATCAAACCAATCCCCATCATGTTACCAAGTAAGGAAGATCCCCCCTGAGAAACGAAAGGCAGCGGAATCCCTGTCATAGGAAGCAACCCGATGTTCATTCCAATATTTTCAAGTACGTGAAAGACGATCATCATAATAACGCCTGTTGCGATGTACGCATAAAATTCATTTCTCGTATCGTAAACGATTTTGATCATCTGATACACCAGTACAAAGTAAAGGAATATCAAAAACGCTCCGCCGGCAAAGCCGAAATTTTCGCCAATCGTTGCAAAAATCATATCTGACTCTCTAACGGGTACGTATACTTCACTTACGCCAAAGCCTTTTCCAAAAACTCCACCGGATCCAATAGCTTTAAACGCCTGTACAATTTGATAAGACGTTCCGCTCGTTCCCTGATGAGGATTCAGCCAGGTATCGATACGGGCAAACTGATACGGCTTGAACAATCCAGTATTCAATAAAAACTCCCGGTTGTAAACGACCAGAACGATAAGTGTCAGTCCGATGGTGGAAATAACCAGAAAAACAGGGAGTAAAATCTGCCACCTAATACCCGAAAGCAAGGTGACTCCAATAACTATTGACGTGTAAACCAGCGCTGTACCCAAGTCGTTTTGCATAAACACTAAAACAATGGGGACCAGTGAAAAAAATGCCAGTTTTCCTAATAATACGAAATCTGTATTAAAGTCACGGTTTTTAAATGTGCTGTTATGTTTCGTGACGATTTTGGCTAACATCAATATATAAGGAATTTTAACAAATTCTGACGGTTGAATAGTGCCCAGCGGACCTAACCTTACCCAACGCCTGCCTCCCGTAGCCATGGCAATGTTTCGATCATAAAACACTAGCGTAAGCAGAAGAATTATAATACCCACTATATACAAGTAGGTGGTCATCTTCCACAGCTGCTCAGAATCAAACTGCATGATGATAAACACAGCCAATGCGCTTATTCCATACCATAAAACCTGCCTGATCGTCATCCCTATCGAATCATCTTGAATCAGTACAGTAGTGGAGTAAATCGACAGTATGCTGATAATGGCTAATAACATGACTGATAAAATGACACCGTAATCTATTCGCTGAGGATATTTTTCATTATTCATTTTCCTCGTCCTTTCCTCTTTTCGATCCATTTCTGGTAGACAATCTGAATTAATACGTTCAAAGACATATTTTATCAAATTTAAAGCCCTATTCCTATACAATCTTCAAAATGACACAAAATAGTAGAATGCAAAAAACCCCTTTGTCATAATTAGATCACAACAAAGGGGTTTATTTAAAAGGATAATTTTAGAAAACTAAAATTATTTAACTTCTACTGAAGCTCCAGCTTCTTCTAATTTCTCTTTCAATGCGTCAGCATCTTCTTTAGAAATATCTTCTTTGATTGCTGAAGGTGCGCCGTCTACTAATGCTTTAGCTTCTTTCAAGCCAAGACCTGTAGCTTCACGAACTGCTTTGATTACTTTAATTTTAGCTGATCCAGCAGATGTTAATTCTACTGTAAATTCAGTTTGTTCTGCTGCTGCTGCTGCTCCAGCTCCTGCTGCTGCTACTGGTGCTGCTGCTTCAACGCCAAATTCTTCTTCTATTGCGCTTACTAAATCATTTAATTCAACAACTGTTGACTCTTTCAAGTCAGCAATGATTTTTTCGATATCTAATGCCATTTTTGTTTTCCTCCATTTAATTTAATAGTGTGTGTTTGGTTTTCAGGCGGCTGTACTAGTGTATAGCTGACTGCTAGTCGACTCGACTGCGTGTTTATGCAGCTTCCTCTTCTTCTTTTTTCTCTGCAACGGCTTTGACTGCCAAAGCAGTGTTTCGGATTGGTGCTTGAAGTACAGATAATAGCATTGAAAGTAGGCCTTCGCGACTTGGAAGTGTTGCAATTTTGTTGATTTGCTCAACGCTGGCAACTTTACCTTCGATGACGCCACCTTTAATTTCAAGTGCTGCTGCATCTTTCGCAAATTCTGCGATGATTTTAGCAGGTGCTACAACTTCTTCATTACTGAATGCTACAGCTGTAGGTCCTCTGAAGACATCTACTAATTCTGATAATCCAGCAGCTTCAGAAGCACGACGCAACATAGAATTTTTCAGTACGCGCATTTCGATCCCTGCTTCACGTAATTGCTTACGTAATTCAGTTACTTGGCCTACTGTCAGTCCACGGTAATCAACTACGACTACTGCTTGTGCATCTTCAAATTTTTTCGTAAGATCTTTAACGATCTCCTCTTTTTTTGCAATGACACTTGGTTTACTCATTGATGTTTCACCTCCTGATCGATTGAAATGAGGATTAAATTTTTACGGCATATTTCTAATCGAAATAATTGGTATAAAAAAACCCCATGTCACCGTAGACATAGAGAGAGTGTAAGTTGATTATTCATCACTTTATCCTCGGTATGATATTAAGGCTTGCGCCACATACTGTCTTCGGTATTATTTAGTTATTTAATGGTCCAAAAGTCTCCTTCAAGGCCGGTATAACTGTCATTCATCAATGTATTCAGTTAAAGTTAATACCTTAACCTGCATAAGTATAGCAAGCCACACCCTGCAGGTCAAGAGAAATTAACATTTTTTATTTAAGAACTGTTCCTGTGTCGATTTTAACTCCAGGACCAAATGTGCTGGCGATTGCCATGTTCTTGATGTATACACCTTTAGAACTTGCAGGTTTAGCTTTCACGATAGCGTCGTGAAGAGCTGCCAGGTTTTCTTGCAGTTTTTCGATATCAAATGATACTTTACCGATTGGTACATGTACATTTGACTGACGGTCAACACGGTAAGTGACTTGACCCGCTTTAATATCGTTAACAGCTTTTGCAACATCAGGTGTTACAGTACCTGTTTTAGGGTTAGGCATTAACCCTTTAGGTCCTAAGACACGTCCAAGTTTACCTACTTCAGCCATCATGTCTGGTGCAGCAACGACTACGTCGAAGTCTAACCATCCACCTTGTACTTTTTCTACAAGATCGCTGTCGCCAACGAAATCTGCTCCGGCTTCTTCTGCAGCTTTAGCAGCGTCACCTTTTGCAAATACGATAACTGTTTGAGTTTTACCTGTACCATGTGGTAATACCATTGCTGAACGGATTTGCTGATCAGCTTGTTTAGGGTCTACACCTAGTCTGTATGCTACTTCAATGGTAGCGTCGAAACCAGCATAGTCGATTTCTTTAACTAATTCTAATGCTTCTTTTGCGTCGTACTTTTTCTCGCGGTCTACTTTTTCCAAAGCAGCTGCGAATTTTTTACTCTTTTTAGCCATTATTATTTCCTCCTTATTGTGGTATTAACGGTTTAACCTCCCACTTGATCTCCGCAATAGTGTAAAGACGCGTTGTCTTTACAGCTTGTCAGAAAAGGGTCACTTTTCCGTGGTTGCGGAGGCAGCAAGCAATGGGGTGAAATTCATTACCCTTCGATAGTGAATCCCATACTACGTGCTGTACCTTCAACCATGCGCATTGCTGCTTCAACTGAAGCTGCGTTTAGGTCTTCCATTTTTGTTTCAGCAATTTCTTTTACTTGAGCGCTAGTTACAGATGCCACTTTTTTAGTGTTTGGTTCTCCAGAACCAGACTCAACGCCAGCTGCTTTTTTAAGCAAGATTGCTGCAGGTGGTGTTTTAGTGATGAATGTAAATGAACGGTCTTCATATACTGAAATAACTACAGGAATGATCATTCCTGCCTGGTCTGCTGTACGAGCGTTAAACTCTTTACAGAATCCCATAATGTTTACTTGAGCTTGTCCTAATGCAGGTCCTACTGGGGGTGCTGGGTTAGCTTTCCCTGCAGGTATTTGCAGTTTCACAAGGTTTACTACTTTTTTTGCCACGAGACATACCTCCTTGATTTTTGTCCGCGAGTGGTTAAATGAGGTTAAAATTTCCTCTCCCACCTATTTCCATGCACACTAAATACGCATACGTATACAGGGCGCACTGGCTTAGTCTACCACTCACGCTTCAATTTTGCAATACTTAATTAGTCATCCAGCTTAGAGATTTGATTGTAATCCAGTTCAGCATTTGTTTCACGGCCGAACATCTCAACAGATGCTTTGACTTTTCCTTTTTCGCTTTCCAGTTCTGTAACCGTTCCTTCCATTCCAGCAAAGGCTCCACCGACGATTTTGATGCGTTCGCCTACTTCAACATTCATTTCGATCTTACGTGGGTTAATACCCATGCTGCGCAAAATCTGGTCGATTTCTTCAGGCAGTAATGGTGACGGCTTGCTTCCTGCTCCATGTGATCCGACGAACCCAGTCACACCAGGTGTGTTTCTGACGATGTACCACGCATCATCAGACATAATCATTTCCACCAGGACATACCCAGGGAATATTTTTTCAGTGGCTACAGTTGTTTTGCCATCTTTTTCTTCTGTTGTTTCTTCTTCAGGAATAATGACCTGTAGGATATGTTCTTCCATTCCCATACTTCTTGCACGAGATTCCAGATTCTGTTTGACTTTATTTTCGTAACCGGAATACGTGTGAAGCACATACCAGGCTTTTGATGTTTCTAATTCGTTCATAATAGACTCCTTCTTTTAATTGGTTTATTTTTTCATACTAAAAAAACCTTCTCCATTAAATTGGAAGAAAGGTTTTTCGTCAGCTCTCGTTACGTAGTATATCACGCACAAAGGTAAATTACCACTGGATTCAGGGTCTGTCAAATTATATTCAATAAAAAGGTGATCACTGAATCAGCTGCGTAAAAGAATACACCGAAGAATGCCATTACGCCAAATACAGTTGCTGTATTTTTCTTCATTGCGTCTCTTTTAGGCCAAGTTGTTTCTTTCAGTTCGTGTTTTACTTCACCCAGAAATGTCTTTACTTTATTCATGAAGAGCTCCTTTCGGTCCTAGTCCTGTCGTTCAATCTGTTTATTTTGTTTCTCTATGCAGTGTGTGCTGTTTACAGTAGCGACAATATTTTTTTATTTCAAGACGTTCCGTACGGACTTTGTCGCCTACTTCTTTCGTGTAGTTTCTTGATCCGCATTCGGTACACGCTAATGCTAACTTCTTTTTCATGATTACAATCCTCACTTCAACTGACTCTTAACAAATATTTTATAGTCCTTCATACTTTACCATTTACTGAAAACACTGTCAATTAGCCTTAGTTTATCTTCTCAAAGTCAGTGTCGTTAATTTGAACAGTTTCAGAAATACCATCTGACGCAAAGACTTCTCTTTCATTCGTGATGTAGATGACATCGACACCGTCAAGACTGTTGACATACTCGAGTCCAGCTTCAACGCCTAATGCAAATGCGATATTAGCCAGTGCATCGGCATCCATCGCGTTATCCGCTATGATACTAATGCCGGATATATTGTTATCGATCGGATAGCCCGTTTCTGTGTCCATCAAGTGATGGTATTCGTTATCTCCATCACGAATGAGCCGTTCATATATGCCAGATGTAACGATCGCCCGGTCTGATACAGGAACCATCCCCAGTATATCTCCACGTTCACCGTACGGATTCTGGATACCGACATTCCAGGCTTCATCTTCTCCTCGCGTGCTGTTTCCGACGACTACGATGTCTCCACCTAAATCGATGATGGCTGTATTGACGCCTTCTTCAACGAGTACTCGCGCAGCTTCATCTGTAATGTAGCCTTTTGCAATAGCCCCCAAGTCCAGTACCATTCCTTCTTCCTGAAGGTACACAGTCTGATCCTCTTCGTTAAGTTCAATTAAGCGGTAATCGACAACTTCCAGCGCTTCCGCCAGTTCATCATCCTCCGGGACTGCTGCATAATCCTGCCCGATTCCCCACAAACTTGTGACAACCCCAATAGTTGGGTCAAAACTGCCGTCTGATTCTTCTGCATAATACAATGCTCTTTCCATCACGTGAAAGACTTCGTCAGATACTGCTACCGGTTCGATTCCGGCCTGACGATTCACTTCGGAAATTTCAGATTCCGGATTCTGCATCGCGAACCATTCATCCAGTTCCTGTACACGGTCAAACGCTTTATCTAACGCTTCTTCTTTTCCTTCATTATACACACGAATATTAGCAACGGTTCCCAGTAGAAATTCAGTACGATCATATGGTTCATCTGCCAAGCCTCTAGGATCTTCTTCTTCACATGCCAGTAGTACGATTGAGAATAAAGGCACAAACAACAGTAATAAGTATTTTCGGTTTCTGGTCAACATCTTCATTTTCCTTCCCATTCATTTTCTCTGTACATCTTACATTAAAAGTGTTATTCTGTCTATGTTTTCACAAGATTAGATTCAGGATAATATTACTTTAATCTTTATAGATAGAAAGCTTTATTTGTGGGACAATAAAGAGGACCTTACTCAACTTAGAAAAGAAGGATAAACATGAGCCGAACTCAAAAAATGATCTATATTTCCCTGCTTTCTGCTCAGGCAGTGATTCTGGGGATAATCGAACGCAGCATTCCTTTTCCGTTTGCGTTTGCCCCGGGTGCCAAACTCGGCATCGCCAACCTGATTATTATTGTGGCTATTTACACACTGCCCTTTAAGGACAGCCTGAAAGTCGTCTGGATGCGTCTGCTGATGACCACCCTGCTCGGCGGGACCATTTCGACCTTTATGTACAGTATGGCTGGTGCGTTTTTAAGTTATGCCGGTATGCTCATCGTTAAGTTTGTCGGGGGCAAACGCGTGAGCATCATCGGTGTCAGTGCAACAGGTGGGATCCTGCACAACCTGGGCCAGCTGCTGGTCGCGAGTACGATCGCTCAGACCTGGACCGTTTTGCTGTACCTGCCAGTTCTCTCCTTTATGGGCATATTGTCCGGTATCGGGATCGGCATAGCGGCCAACTTCATGATGGACCACGTCACCACAATCCAGCGCTTCAGGAAGGCGCATGAGGAAAAAAAAAGTGACAAGAACAGTAAACGACAAGTCGCTGACACACTTGCCTGATTATATACACATTAAAGCTGCATCATCCTGTCATTATGAGGAGATGCAGCTTTTTGTCTGAGTCAGAGTGATTTTAAAGTGAGATTTCTTTAAACTCATCATTTTATGTTTATTGCCGACGGTCACACCAAAAAATCTTTCCAGAATGAGTTAGTCCAGGTTTCCCCTTTATACTAACCATCCAAAAAGATTTTCGGAAACTCTTACTCAATCACTCGCTCTCGAAACAATCTCAATGAACATTCTAATACATAAACGCTTGCCCTATCTCCTAATTAAAATAGGAAAAATTTCCTATATTTCTCGGTACAGCGATGTTTTGCATTAAGCACTTTATTTCGACTGCAGTTCAGTTTCTCTGCTATATCGTCATAAGAATACCCCATATAACAATACAAACAAACCTCTTTTTCAAATGAAGATAGACAGGTAAAGTATTCTTCTGCGGTTTCTTCAATTATAGGCCTGTCTTCGGGCTGGACGACATTTGAGTGACCTGCAAGTTGATACCCATTATCCTCCATAACTCCTTCAAGAGAAAGCGCATCTCTGATCGACTGTCTTTTCATAGCATTATTCCATCTAATCAGACGATGAAAATGATTATCGATGCACAAACAAGCGTATTGATTAAAGCTCATCCCTTTACTGAAGTCATATTTTTGAGAGGCTTCCACCAGAACCACACATGCTTCCTGATAGAGATCTTCCCGATCATACCCCTTTATGTATCGCCTGAAGGTGGTTCGTCTAATAATTGGCTGGCATCTTTCAAGTAAAACTGAAAATGCTGCATCATCGCCTGATTGAATCTGAAAAATCAAAGCGTCATTGATTGGATCACTGATATCTTTATATGATTTACTCTCTGTTTGTGTATTATCTTGAGTTCTAATCTGCATCCTTTCTTCTCCTTCTGTATATTGTATGATCAATTACAGAACAGAGCATTTGTAAGAGTAATAGTCTGTATCAATTGAAAGCGTTTCATTAAGTATACTATCTTAATGTTAAAATAGTCATTAAAATTATTAGCTTTGTGAGATATTTCTCATGAAATTTATATGAAAAAAGAAGTCCGCCTAGATAACAAACGCCAACAGACGCTTCTTCTAGAGGACTTCTCATATTAAATTGCCTAATCTAATTTTCGGTCGATCAGTTCGAAATATAACTCTTCTAGCTGCTTTTTATCTTTATCCGTCAGAGGGGAGTTGCGTGTTTTCGTCTGCATACGGTATACGGCACTGTCGACGGCGATTTTTTTCTTTGTGGTATTAACGTCTTTGTACAGTTCATTGGCCGATTTGCGTGTGGCGCCTTTTTGAAAGATGATCCACTGCTCAGCCAAGTCTGATGTCGCAACCTGAACATGACTGAGCAGTAAATTTTCATCTCCAACTGCTTTTTCGATGTAACTGTCGGCTGTTTCACCTTCATTGGTAAAGATCACGGCAACTTCATACTTGTCGTAACGCTTGGAGACACCCGGAACGAGCTGGGCATCAAATACGATTCTTATCTCAATACCTTCATACTTGGCATAATTGCTTAATTCATGCAGAAGAAGATCACGTGCATCTGCCATTTTATCGATTTTTTTCAGTTTAGCCAGATCCGGCCATGCACCGATCATGTTATACCCGTCAACATACAGTAGTTCCTTTTTCACTGGACTCCCCTCCTTTCTACATGACTACTTTTAGCTTACAGAGAATGACGCTTGCGGTACACTTCATACATCAGGAGACCTGAGGCCACGCTGGCATTCAGACTCTGAGTATCGCCGACCATCGGAATCGACAATGTCTCGTCGACTTTATCTTTCACTAAGCGGGACATGCCTTTGCCTTCACTTCCGATGACCAACCCGACTGGAGAAGATACATCCCAGTGACGGTAGTCTTTCCCTTTCATGTCTGTACCGAATATCCACAGGCCGCGGTCTTTCAGCTCATCGATTGTACTCGCCATGTTCGTTACACGAGCTACTAAGACGTGTTCAATTGCTCCGGCAGAGGATTTTGCGACAGTAGACGTCAAGCCAACAGCACGCCTTTTCGGAATGATCACGCCATGTGCACCACTGGCATCTGCTGTCCGGATAATCGATCCGAGATTATGAGGATCTTCGATTCCGTCCAGCAGGAGGAAGAACGGCTGCTCGCCTTTTTCTTCAGCTTTCGTAAATAAGTCACCGATAGACGCGTAGTTCACCGGGCTGGCAGCTAAAACGACTCCCTGATGATTCCCTCCGTCTGATAAGTTATCCAGTTTTGTTTTAGGTACAAACGATAATTGGACTTTTCGTTTCTTCGCTTCTTTTAAGACTGAGTTGATTTTATCTCCAGATAATCCATCTTGAACAAAAAGTTTGTTCACGTCACGCTTGGATCTTAATGTTTCTATGACCGGGTTTCTCCCGTAGACCATCTCATCTGATTCTGCATCAGATAATTCTTCGTCTGTGTCCAGCTCGGCCTCTTTATGTCTGGAATCTTTAGCTCTCGCTTTAAAGTCATTCTTTTTATTAAATTTCTGATATGGTTTTTTTGCCACTTTCTATTCTCCTCTCTCTATTTTCTAGATTCAATTGTTCTAATGCACCAGTCAGTAAGTTCATTCAATCGCTCGCTCTGTTTCGCTAGATGCAGGTAGCCCATGATGGCTTCGAACCCGGTCGAAAAGCTGTAAGTCTTTGCATCGGTATTCTTAGCTTTGGAATAGCTCTTTGCATTGCGTCCCCGCTTGAAGAAATCCAGTTCTTCTTCAGTCAGCTTTTCAGCCTCCAGGAGCTGGTCGATCAGATAGGCCTGTGCTTTTGCTGACACATATGTGGTCGCTCTAGTGTGCAGGATGTTCGGCTTTGTCTGTCCCTGACCAATCAGGTATTCTCTGATCCGCAGTTCATAGATCGCATCCCCGACGTATGCTAAAGCCAAGCCGTTTATCAGTCGGGGGTTGACCTCGTTAGGCATCCACTTGTCCCCTTTTCCATCTGATTCCCTGAGCTGTATCCTCAAGTAAAATAGCCTGTTCTTTTAACTCATCTCTAATTTCGTCTGCACGCTGGAAATTCTTGTCTTTCCGTGCCTGTTCTCTTTCTTCAATCAACGCTTCGATTTCTTCGTCAAGCAAGTCTGTCTGAGCTGACAGTGTGATGCCAAAGACATAGAGTAATTCTTCCAGTAAAGAAAGCGCAGACGTGAGGACCTGTTTTGATACGTCTGCTTCTTCAACGTAACGGTTGATGAAACGAACCAGGTCATACACCACTGTGATCCCATTTTGAGTCTGGAAATCATCATCCATTTGTGTGACAAACTGCTCTCTGAATGAATGGATATCGTCCAGCAGGTTCTCATCTTTGGTTTTAGATTCCACTGCCTGACTCAGTCGGTGATTCGCATTAAAGTAAGCTGTCTCGATGCGCCCCAAATTCGTCTTGGCTTCTTCGATCGCATCCAAAGAATAATTGATCGGTCGTCTGTAATGGGCTGTTGCCATAAAGAAACGCAGCGCTCTTGGATCATGCTGCTCTCTCAATTCTTTCATTAAAACAAAATTCCCGACAGACTTGCTCATTTTCTCGTCATTCATCGTGACGAATCCGTTATGGATCCAGTAGTTTGCAAAGGTTTTATGCGTTTTAGCTTCACTCTGTGCGATTTCATTTTCATGATGCGGGAAGGTCAGATCTTGTCCTCCGGCATGGATATCGATTGTGTCCCCTAAATACTTGGTTGCCATGACTGAACACTCAATGTGCCATCCTGGTCGGCCTTTGCCCCATGGTGAGTCCCAGCTGATTTCTCCTTCTTTTGCTGCTTTCCATAATGCAAAATCCAGCGGGTCCTCTTTCTTGACAGCTTCTTCGCCTAGTCGGTTGCTTGCTCCAGACTCCAGTTCATCTAATGAGACACGGCTCAGCTTGCCATATGTCTTAAATTTACGGGTCCGGTAATACACATCGCCATCGCTCTCATAGCCGTAACCACTCTCGATCAACGCTTCAATAAAGCTGATTATATCCGGAATGGACTCCATCACTCTCGGCGAATGATCCGGTTTCTGTACTTCCAGTGCTTCTGTATCCTCGTAAAACGCCTTTATAAAGGTATCCGCTACTTCCGGAGCTGTTTTCCCCAGTTCAGCAGCTGCTCGAATGATCTTATCATCGACATCAGTAAAATTGGAAACATAGTTGACGTCGTATCCTCTATAGGTAAAGTACCGGCGGATCGTGTCAAAAGCCACTGTACTTCTTGCATTTCCAATATGGATAAAGTTATATACGGTCGGTCCGCAGACATACATTTTTACTTTTCCTTCTTCTAAAGGGACAAATGTTTCTTTTTGGCGAGTCAGTGTATTATACAGTTGAATCATATAAAGAGACTCCTTTCTTTTCGTGTTTGATTTCATTATACAAAATACAGGTCAAACTATCCTCTGATTCCAGATTTTCTTTTCAACGGAAAAGCCACACAACCCGCTTGAAGAAAGTCCCGGTTGCATGGCTATAGCTTACCTTTCCTATGTGCAATCCGCTTTTACGCGTTAATTGCCTGTTTAGCTTTTTCAAGATTCGACAGTACTTTTTCTCTTCCCAGTAATTCGATTGCATCATTTAACTGAGGACCATGCTCCTGACCAGTAACGGCCACACGAATTGGCATAAAGAGATTTTTGCCTTTTATTCCGGTCTCTTTCTGAACCGCTTTGATCGTTTTCTTGATTTCGTCAGCTTCGAAAGGCTCAACTTTCTTGATTTGAACACTGAATGCATCCAGAACTGTCAGTACTGATTCACCATTCAAAACGGCCAGTTCATTTTCAGAAAACTCAAGTGAGTCTTCAAAGAACAGTGAAGCCAGTGAAGTAATTTCTGCCGCATAACTCATTTGCTCCTGATACAAACCAACAAGCCTCTTGATCCATTCGCCTTTTTCTTCAGATGGATTTGCTTCAATATAGCCAGCTTTTACAAGATGAGGAACAGCTTTAAGTGTCAGTTCTCCCAGATCCATTTCTTTCAAGTACTGATTGCTGATCCATTCCAGTTTTTTAGGATCGAATGCAGCAGGTGACGTGCCCAAACGTTTGTGGTCAAACATTTCAACGAACTGTTCTTTCGTGAAGAGCTCATCCTCGCCTACAGGTGACCAACCCAGTAACGTAATAAAGTTGAACAGCGCTTCCGGCTGATAACCTAATTCGCGGTACTGTTCGATAAACTGAAGGATTGTCTCATCCCGTTTACTCAATTTCTTACCGGTTTCACTATTGATGATTAAAGTCATATGACCGAACTGAGGCATTTTCCATTCAAATGCTTCATACACCATCATCTGTTTCGGTGTATTGGCAATATGGTCGTCTCCTCGCAGGACATGTGAGATTTTCATGTAATGATCATCCACAGCTACAGCAAAGTTATAGGTCGGCATGCCGTCGCGTTTACGGATGATCCAGTCGCCACCGATAGAGTCAGATTCAAATGTAATCTGACCTTTAACCATATCTTCAAATGTATACGTACTGCCTTTAGGAATGCGCAGACGAATAACGGGTGTAATGCCTTCATCTTCTTTTTCTCTTTGTTCAGACGCACTTAAGTTGGCACATTTACCGCTGTAGTGAGGCATTTCGCCTCTAGCGCGTTGGGCTTCACGTTCTGCTTCCAATTCTTCAGACGTACAGTAACATTTATATGCGCGGTTACTGGCCAGCAACTGGTCAACTAATGGGTCATAATAGTCCAGACGTTCAGACTGGCGATAAGGACCGTAAGCTCCACCGATATCCGCACTTTCATCCCATTCAATGCCTAACCATTTCAAATTATCCAGCTGGCTTTGTTCACCGGTTTCAACATGACGCTTCTGATCGGTATCTTCGATTCTAATAATAAAATCGCCACCATGATGGCGGGCATATAAGTAATTGAATAAAGCTGTTCGTGCATTCCCAATGTGTAAATTACCTGTCGGACTTGGTGCATAACGAACACGGACTTTTTCTGTCATGACTAAACTCTCCTTTTGTGTTTACATTAGTATAAACTTACCATTTATTTCACTTTTCTTCCACATCAGCGGGTTTTATTATCTGTCGACCTGCTGCTGTTCGACCATAAACCGTGCAAATGTGTAATCCATCGCTGTCGTGATTTTCAGATTCTGTTCCAGTCCTTCAACGACACTGACTTGATAACCTAATCTTTCAACAAGCTCGCCTTCTTCGTTCCCGTAAAACTGTTCTTCTTCAGCCCGAGTGACTGCTTCTAACAGACACTCTGTCCTGAATACCTGGGGCGTTTGAATATGCCTTACAGCTGACCTTTGTAGGGACTGATCGACGACTGCTGCTTTGACTAGCTTCATCGAATCCTTTGCCATTATACCAGGGATCACCGCAGGGCTTTCAGACAATCCTGCGAGCAGTCGACAGATTAGATCACGGGTGATGAATGGCCGGGCTGCATCATGAACCAGTATAGCTGGTGACTTGTCTCCTCGAATGTCACTCAAGGCGCAGCTGACACTGTCCTGTCTCTCTTTTCCACCAGTTACCCATATGATCTTCGATGGCATTTCTTTATATATGTCCTTTGTCTTCTCTTCAAAAAGCGGCCGTTCCGTTTCTCTGGTTACGAACAATATGTTCCGGCACTTCGGATCGCTCAGAAACATGCTCAGTGAGTAATCAAACACAGGGCGGTCTTTCAACGGCATGAGTACTTTATTCCTATCCGACTGATGATTAAACCGGGTAGCAGATCCTGCAGCTAGAAGAATCACATCATAGTATTCACTCATGCTTTTTCTTTCTGGTCGTCGATCGTTTTCTGATCATTTAACAGTTTGGCAAAAATCATTCGCCCAGCATTGGTCTGCAGCGAACTCGTGACTACTACATCGATTCGTTCATTCAAATGATATTTCCCTTCCTCAA
Organism: Alkalibacterium olivapovliticus; assembly: GCF_003003275.1. Classification (GTDB taxonomy): domain Bacteria; phylum Bacillota; class Bacilli; order Lactobacillales; family Carnobacteriaceae_A; genus Alkalibacterium; species Alkalibacterium olivapovliticum. The sequence goes on along the minus strand of NZ_PVTO01000012.1, from coordinate 7,943 downwards.
CAACGACCATTGTTCCGTCATCAAGGTAAGCCACTCCTTGTGCCCGTTCTGTTCCATTTTTGACGACCATAACCCGCATTTCTTCCCCTGGGATAACGACAGGTTTCACCGCGTTAGCCAGCTGGTTAATATTCAAAACAGGGACATTCTGGAATTCAGCGACTTTATTCAAGTTATAATCGTTGGTAACAATCATGCCATCCAGTCTCTTTGTTAAATGGACGAGCTTCAAATCCACTTCTTCTGCTTCAGGTATATCACTGTCATCCATTTCAAGTGAAATCCCGTATTCTTTTTGTAGAGCATTTAAAATATCGAGCCCTCTTCTCCCTCTGACTCGTTTCAAACTGTCGGAGGAATCTGCAATGTACTGCAGCTCTTTTAATACATAATGCGACACAACAAATGTTCCTTCTAGGAATCCTGTTTTGACCACATCCAGTATTCGACCATCAATAATAGCACTGGTATCCAGCACTTTATATTTACGGTAGGAATCACCTTCTTTTCGATCGAGTACATCTTCATTTTCTGTTTTTTCTGTCTTAGGCGTAAATAGCCGTCTGATCTCTTCTCTTCTGGACGTTCCCAGCTGAAAACCGATATAAGCAAACCCGACTGTAATGATCAGAGGAACAACATCTTCTATAATAATCATGTTTAAAGCGCCTATGGGTATACTAATCAATACTGCAAGAATAAGTCCAATAATCGCCCCAAGGCTTCCAAACAAAAGATAGGAAATACTTAATTCAGAAAATGCTTTTTCAACTCTGGCTGCTGCTTTTTCTAACGGTCTGATTGCCTGAAAAGACATCAGGTAAAAAATAAGAGCGCCCAGTAACATCCCAATGATTGGGTGTACCAGCCAGTTCGGTGCCGCCTGCCAGTTGCTGATCACCTCCGGGAACAGATTGTATCCCAGGCTTCCGCCAACTAAGACAAACGTTAATATAATTAACTTTGCTACCATAAAATACCTCCTTTTCCTCCATTTTATCTCTCTTATTCAGTATAACAGGTTGAAGCTGAAAAATAATCGACAGGCGCTTAGTCATTATGAAAAAGCGCGTCGTATCCCATCTGCTAAGGTAGTACAGCCAACTATCTCGATATTGTCCGGGAAATCCCACCCGTCCATGTTGTTTTTAGGGATGAATACCCTCTTGAATCCGATTTTTGCTGCCTCGTTCACCCGCTGGTCTATTTTGGACACCCGGCGGATTTCGCCAGTCAGTCCAATTTCGCCTATAAAACAGTCAGTCGGTCTTGTTTCTTTTTCTTTGTAACTTGATGCAATGCTGATGGCAATTGATAAATCGATTGCCGGTTCGTCCAGTTTAACTCCACCCGCAGCCTTAAGGTAGGCATCCTGATTCTGCAGGAGCAAGCCTGCTCTTTTTTCTAAAACGGCCATGATCAGTGAGACTCTTGAATAATCCAGTCCACTAGCTGTTCGTTTAGCATTTCCGAAAACAGTCGGCGATATAAGGGACTGTATCTCAACTAGGATCGGGCGTGTCCCTTCCATAGCCGCAACGACGGCAGAACCTGTGGCTCCCGAAAGTCTTTCTTCCAGAAACAATTGAGAAGGATTCAGTACTTCTACCAGTCCACCATTTTTCATTTCAAAAATACCTATTTCATTTGTCGAACCAAATCGGTTTTTGACCGCTCTCAGTATACGGAAGGTATGGTGACGCTCACCTTCGAAATAGAGTACCGTATCCACCATGTGTTCAAGCATTCGCGGTCCGGCAATATTCCCTTCTTTCGTTACGTGTCCGACCAGGAAAATCGCAATGTCATTCATCTTCGCAATCTGCATCAGCGTAGACGTCGATTCTCTAACCTGTGAAACACTTCCTGCAGCACTGTCGATTCCGGCATGATGCATCGTCTGGATCGAATCGATTACGACATAATCCGGTTTGATTTCCTCAATGGTTTCCTGAATCGCAGTCAGTTCTGTTTCAGCATATAGATAGAAATCAGAACCTCGTAGTTCAAGACGTTCTGCTCTCATTTTGATCTGAGACGTACTTTCCTCACCCGATACATATAATACTTTGCCCCCATTATTATTCAGTTGAGCGGACACCTGAAGAAGTAATGTGGATTTTCCGATTCCCGGATCTCCCCCAATCAGCACAAGCGACCCTGGCACAACTCCCCCACCCAGTACACGGTTGAATTCGACCAGATCCGTTTTGACCCGTTCTTCTCGTTCAATAGTGATATCTGTGATCTGTTCTGCTTTAGACGCTTTCCCGCTCATGGAGATACGGCTTCGACTATCCGTCTTATCTGGTACTTTTTCCTCGACCATCTGATTCCATGACCCACAGCTAGGACATTTCCCTAAATACTTAGGTGACTCTGTACCGCAATTCTGACATACAAATACCGTTGCTTTTTTCTTTGCCAATCTCGTAACTCCTTCATGTGAAGAACCTTATCTTCCGCTTGATCCGAATCCACCAGTTCTGACAGAAAAGTCAGCTTCTTCTTCATCGGTTGTTTCATAACGCATAAAAATCCCCTGGGCTATGCGTTCGCCCTTTTTAATCTCCAGATCTTCCAGTCCATAGTTGATGACCTGAACAAATATTTCACCTTCATTGCCTTCGTTATTGTAATAATCTGAATCAATGACGCCTATCCCGTTAGGAACAGCCAACTGTCTTTTCATTGGATTACTTGACCGATTGGCCAGTAATAGATATTCATTTTCCGGCATATAGACCTTTACCCCTGTCGGAATAAGTGACGAACCGATCGGATTCCCTTTAAAATCAGGCGTATTTAGTGCCTTTAATACTGATGGGATAACCATATCGACTGCAGCTGTCAGGTCATATCCTGCCGACCCTTTAGTTGCACGTTTGGGTAAGGGTAACTGCTGCCCCTCGTATGTTGTGACACGTTCAAAGCCTCTAGTTTTATTCATATGAATCACCTGCCTTGCTTATCTAAACAAAACAGATTTGATGCCCCTTTCCAGTAACTCTTTGTTAGTGTAATAACTCTATTTTACACTAAATGAGCCTCTTTATAAACGACCATTTTAATATAGAAAAAAACCTCTCTGAATATACAAATGTATACCAGAGAGGAAAAAAGGGGGCATATTTAATTCACTAACCTTATCTCAAATTAACGGATAACGTCAGTTGATTCTGGATCGAAGTAGTGTGATTTACCCATATCAAATGCCAAGTCAATATCTTTACCAGGCGCGTGGTAGTCACGTGCATCTACTTTAGCGATAAATTCCAGTTCTCCAACTTGTGAGTAAAGCATTGTTTCAGCACCCAGAAGTTCAGAAACGGTAACTTTTGAAGTCACTACTGATCCTGGAGAAGCATCTAACGCAACTTGTTCACTCTTAATGTCTTCAGGACGGATACCAAATACTAATTTAGCGCCATCTTTGAATCCATGTTCGTGCAATGTGTTCAGTTTACCTTGAGGCACTTCCAGTGTTAATCCTTTTTCATTGGTAACTTTATTACCCTTCAAAGTAACATCGAAGAAGTTCATAGCTGGAGATCCAATAAATCCACCAACGAAGATATTAACTGGTGTGTCATATACTTCTTTAGGTGTTCCGATTTGCTGGATGAATCCATCTTTCAAGATAACGATACGGTCAGCCATTGTCATCGCTTCAGTCTGGTCATGTGTTACATAGATAGAAGTCGTGTTCAAGCGTCTGTGTAGTTTAGCGATTTCTGCACGCATCGCTACACGCAGTTTAGCATCTAAGTTTGATAGAGGCTCATCCATCAGGAATACTTTAGCATCACGTACGATTGCACGTCCTAAAGCCACACGCTGACGTTGTCCACCAGATAAAGCAGCTGGTTTACGGTCTAATAATGGTGTCAATCCTAAGATATCAGCAGCATTGTCCACACGTTTTTTGATTTCATCTTTTTTGTATTTACGGAGTTTTAATCCGAAAGCCATGTTATCAAAAACAGTCATATGCGGGTAAAGCGCATAGTTCTGGAATACCATTGCGATGTCACGGTCTTTAGGTGCTACATCGTTCATCATAGTATCGCCGATCCATAATTCACCATCTGTAATTTCTTCAAGTCCAGCGATCATACGCAGTGTAGTAGACTTACCACATCCTGAAGGTCCTACGAATACAATAAATTCGCGGTCTTTTACACGCATATCAAAGTCTGATACTGCGAAATCTTCTGAGTTGTCATAACGTTTATATATATTTTTCATTGCCATTTCTACCATAAGTAATCACCACTCCTAATAATATTTGTTGATTCTCAAAACAACTGAATCAAGATCATTGTTTTAGTTGACAAGACCAATTGTAATGGAAACGTTTTTTTAACGCTATGTAAACGTGCACAAAAATAGTGTAAGCGTTTTGTGCACAGTGACTAACTCTGTTGATATCACTCGCAAAAAGGATTCCCGTTTAAATAATCCTGCGAAAACATTGTCTAAATACTTTAATAAAAGGCTTATTCATTGGTAATGTATGCGCTATCGATTGAAATATCCCCCCATTGTTGTATACTGAAATTGTGAAATGAAATACGAATAGGAGTGTGTGAGATGTATGATTTAAGGGATAAAGTCGCGATTATAACAGGCGGTGCCTCGGGAATCGGACTCGCAACTGTAGAAGCCTTCTTAGATAAAGGGGCTAAAGTAGTCTTAAGTGACTACAATGCAGAAGAGGGTCAAAAACATGCTGATCGCCTAAGTGATAAAGGCGATGTCGTTTTTATCAAAGCAGATGTCTCAGACGAAGAAGAAGTCCGCAGTCTAGTTGAACAGACCGTAGAGAGGTTCGGATCTCTAAATGTCATCTTTAACAATGCGGGCATCGGTGCACAGGGCGCAACACACGAATTGACCTATGAAGATTATCACAAAGTAATCAAAATCAATCAGGATGGTGTGTTTTTCGGCAATAAATACGCTGTGCAGCAAATGAAAAAAAACGGCGGTGGCGTCATCATCAACTGCGCATCCATCCTAGGTATCGTTGGAGAACCGACAGCCTATGCTTATAACGCATCAAAAGGTGCCGTCGTGTTGATGACAAAATCACTTGCTCTGCAATACGCTAAAGATAATATCCGATGTGCAGCTGTGGCACCTGGATATGTTGAATCAGGAATGGTCAACAAAGAAGCACTGGGTGAATACTATGATCACCTAGTCGATAAGCATCCGGTAGGAAGACTGGGCGTACCGGATGAAATTGCGCATGCCGTCATTTTTATCGCTGAAAATGAATTCCTTACAGGTATTACTCTTCCTGTAGATGGCGGATACACCTCTCAATAATAAGCAGATAAACATTAGGATCAGAAGCCAACAGACTTCTGATCCTTTTTTGTTTACTGAATTGTTTTAGTCATTTTTGCCGGCACGCCAGCGATAACCACATTATCACCGAAAGATTTCGTGACCACAGCACCCGCTCCGACTACTACGTTATCACCTAATGTAACACCGCCGATGATTGTAGCTCCTGCCCCTATCCAGCAGTTATCTCCTATAGTGATGGGCTTCGCGTATTCTAATCCATTGTATCGTTGAGTAGAATCTAACGGGTGGTCTGGTGTAACAATCAGTACATTTGGACCCAGTAAAGCATTATTTCCAATATATATTGGACCGGCATCCAACAGCACGCAATGAAAATTAGCATAAAAGTTATCTCCGACATGTATATTGTATCCGTAATCCACCCGTAGACCAGGTTCGGCTTTGATCTTTGATCCAGTCGTCTTGATAATCTCTCTAATCAGTTTGTCTCTTGCATACTCATCTTCCAGCTGATTGTACATATGGGTGAGCCTGTGGGCTCGCTCTCTCTCCCTTACTAACTCTTCGTCCATCGGATCATACAAGTCACCATTACACATTTTTTCTTTTTCAGTTGGCATGAAGACCCTCCTTACCCCACTCGATTTAATACTGTTATTTTACCATACGGGCACTGATATACTTCATATTATGCTGATTGACATACCTGTACAGACACTTTAAAATGAATATATGCTTACTTTTCTACAGTAAATAAGTACAAACAGTTTGTTAGATAAAAAGCCAAAAAAGTGGAGAGAACAACATGACCTACACATTCCTGCACCCTTTTACCTTTAAAAATGGGGCTACTCTTAAAAACCGTGTAATGATGGCCCCTATGACAACCAGTTCAAGCACTCCAGATGGTGACGTGACTGAGGAGGAACTGATCTATTATCTTGTCAGATCAAGTGGACCAGGAGCTGTAATAACCGCCTGTGCTTATATTGCTTCAGAAGGCCAGGCATTCCCCAACGGAATGAGTGTAGCCAAGGATCATCACATTGATGGCCTGAAAAAATTAGCCCAAACCATAAAGCTGCAAGGATCAAAAGCCATCCTGCAGATTTATCATGGCGGACGTATGAGTCAGAGAGAATTTAATGGCGGAAGACAGCCTATTTCACCTTCTTCTGTCCGTGCTGAACGAAAGTGGGCAGATACCCCTAAAGAATTATCAGAATCAGGAATACACATCCTGATCAGTCAATTTGGATCAGCGGTTAAACGAGCAATTGCCGCTGGATTTGACGGTGTTGAACTGCATGGTGCAAACACCTATCTCCTCCAGCAGTTTGTGTCACCCCACTCTAATCAGCGTCAGGATGATTGGGGCGGCTCTTTGACTAATCGTCTTCGCTTCCCGATAGAAGTTGTTAAACACTGTCAATCCGTGATAAAAGAACAAGGTGAAGATGATTTCCTTTTGGGCTACCGTTTTTCTCCTGAAGAAATTGAAACACCTGGCATACGATTAGAAGACACTTGTGCTTTACTAGATGCTTTGATTGCTGAAAATATAGACTACCTTCACTTATCAGTCAGTTACTATTATCAGCCTTCCCTCGTTGGATTTAGAGAGTATAAAATTCAGATTCCACAGAAAATCAGCCAGCATATAGCAGGGCGCGTCCCATTAGTAGGAGTCGGATCAGTTAAAACGGCAGAGGATGCTGAAAAGACACTGTTGTATTCAGATTTAGTATCAGTCGGTAAGCAGTTGATCATAGAGCCAAAATGGGTTCAAAAAATTGAAAGTAACAAACAAAACTCAATGAATACTTCGCTCGACTTATCTAAACCTCTTGATTATTACCTTCCTGAAAATTTATGGAACAGCATTAAGCATATTCCTAACTGGTTTCCAATCAAAGAGAGAGAACATAAGTAGATAAGCACCCCTCTTTAGCTATATTATGGTAAGGTAAAGTAATGAATAGAGAGAAGAAAGGAACATGATAATGAAAATAGATGTTACTGACAAAGCAGTCAGCTGGTTTGAAAAAGAGTTACTATTAGACAAAGGCGATGCTATCCGGTTTTTTGGAAAAACTTACGGGAATACTGAAGTACATGATGGGTTTTCTGTTGGGATGAGTGTTGATCAGCCAGATGCCGATGTCCTTGGAAAAACAGAAATAAATGGCATAACTTATTTTGCAGGGGAGCAGGACGACTGGTTTTTCAGCAGATATGATCTGGAAATTGATTTCGATGAAAATAAAGAAGAACCAATTTATCACTTTCACGAGAACTAATCTTAAAACACTACATTAACCAATTATAATAGATACAAAAAAACATCTTGATCAGCATAGAGGCTGGTTCAAGATGTTTTTTTACTGCAATCAGACTGTGACTACTGCATAAAAATAGGCATAAGAAAACTCCGCAAGCAGGGCTCGAACCTGCGACAACACGATTAACAGTCGTGCGCTCTACCAACTGAGCTATTGCGGAATGATTTATACGGCTATTATAACAAAAAAAAGAGCTGCACGGCAACGTCCTGCTTTCACAAAGGGAAACCCTTCACTATCCTCGGCGCTGGGAAGCTTAACGGCTGTGTTCGAAATGGGAAC
>NZ_PVTO01000011.1 GCF_003003275.1 Alkalibacterium olivapovliticus | reverse complement strand
GTCATGCAAGCTCATCCGTTCTATTAAGCCTTGATATGCAGTTTCTGTTCGTCAGTGCAAGCATTTGCGTCCGACTTCCTTCAGATTCCGCCTCACGGCGGACACCCTTGTCTTTCGCTAACAGTTCCTACTGCCAAGTCTGTAGTGGACTTTCACCACCAAGTTGTCGCCCATGCCGGGCGCACATGCAAAAAAGCAGTAGAAGAATCACTTCTACTGCTTTAAATAGTTAAAACGCATTATATTAACCTGAGTTAAAAAAATAATAGAAAGGGTGTTTTATATCCCACTTATTCCCATGCATCAAACAACGATTTTATGGTTCCTTCCAGTGCTCCACCTAACACAAAGATAATCCAGCTCCATCCCCAGAAACTACCGCCGATTATAAAACTTGATGCGAAATAGATAACGACAATAATCGGCCAGTATATTTCATCCATAATATAATCGATTTTTTTCCGTCTTTCGTCCGCTTCGACTTCCTGTTTAAAGTTTTCCGGATTTTTCCCATTAGCCAGGATAACAGTGTAGGCATCAAACGCATTACCGCTGTATGTGAAAAACATAACGCCTATCCCTATCAGTACCAGCATCATCCCTAAACCCATAAAAAACGGGATCAGGCTAGTCAGCATTCCAAGCAGTAACGGAATAAGTGATAAGATACAGAAAGAGACACCCAGCACAATACTGAGAGCAAAGGACTTTTTATATCCTTTTTTCTGTTCCTCTACACGGTCCCTCAAGTCGGGCAGCAGTACAAACGGTTTATGGTAGTCTTTAAGATCATCCGCCCGCATCCCTTCTATGATAAGAAGAGCGATCCCAATCACTAAAAAGACGAGCATCAGGATAATGCCTATAACTCTTGCAGTCTGAACAGCAGCTATCAGACCGAAGAATGTCAACATCAAGCCTGTGCCAATCAGTATGGACAGAATGCCCATGCCGATTCTTAATCCCATCATCGCTTTAGCTTCCAGATAATAATCGACTGCCTCAGCTTCCATGGTCGGATAATTTTCTAATACATCTGAATTTTCTTTCTCAATGCCCATTTCGCTCAGCAGCTCATCGACATTACCAAATTCTGCAATAACGACCCCAATTGCTTCGTGCTCTGATGCTCCACTTTCGATCAGTTCATCATATTTATCTTCCATATTTGCCAGTATGTCCAGTCTCAACTGATTGGTTTCTTCTGTTAACGGGACCGTTTTAAAGACTTGATTGACGTATTCTTTGATAATGTTCATTTTTTCTCGCCTCCAACTAGTTGATCAACCACTTGCTTTGTGATTTGCCATTCCTTTTGTTTTTCTTCTAAAAATTGTTTCCCCTCCGAGGTTATCCGGTAATACGTTCTTTTTTTCCCCTGTGTGACATCTCCTGGATAGGATTCTATATACCCATTCTTTTTCAACCGAGAAAAAGCTGAGTACATGGTTGTTTCTTTAATCAAGTATTGCCCACCCGTTCGCTCCTTTATGTCTTTGGATAAAGCATACCCATAGGAGTCGCCCTCGTTCAATAAAGACAGCAGGAACGAATCGTTGTATCCTCTTATGACATCACTGCTTATCATTAGATCGTTCCTCCTTTTAGCTCACCTTCATTACTATGTAGGCACTTTAACTTTACTGCATCTGTCGTTGTACTTAGTTTAGCATACGCTCTATTTAATTACTACACTTATCGTAGTAAAATAAAAAGATCAGACTCCCGACCGATAGAATCGTGGATGTCTGATTTTTTATTGGGTGAGTTCTCATTCATGACTTACCGTGGTGTACTTTTGCGTCAGCTCTATTACGATTCCTGCGTTGCCACCCGTGATCAGGCAGACTTTCCGGTCCATTCTCAAACCTCTTCAGTATAAAAACTGTTCTTATAGTGACTTTTTATATCAGTCGATGTCTCTACGCCTGAACCCGGCATAACCGACGGCCATCAGTACCAGCGAAAGCAGAGATAAGACAGTTGTGACTGTCCAGCTCCATTCCTCAATCGGCATCTCGGGTACATGATAAAATGGCGAAAGGCCATTTATAAAGTCAGGCATATCAAACAACCCTCCAAAATAAAGCACAACAAATGCAAATCCAACATACAGCCAAATCAGAGAAGTTAGTTTAGGCAACCAGCCTATCAGGACAGAGGCGACCCCTATCATAACCAATATAGCTGGAATATATGCCATTGCAGCAACTATGATTTCTCTTAACAATACATCATAGTCCATGAAGACTGCTGATCCTCCAAAGGCAAACGATTGGAGCAATTGAAAGAGTACAACAACCACAACACTCACAACTATAAATGAACCGAAAATAACCAGCCTGGAGTGTGATCCCGCTATGATTTTTTCCAGACGATTCTTCTTCTCTTCTCCTCTTAATCTTAAGAGGACCTGTATAGATGGAATAGTTGCTGCCATAGCAAGGACACCTAAAATCATGGCCATAAACTGATCGACCATACTCAGATCAGGATCTGCTGCAATAATCTGTTCAATGACTTCATTGCCTTCCAGCAAACCTTCCACATCTCCAATAACTGACCCATACGACACACCTAAAAGCAACATGGCAATCGCCCAGACGACAAGGGGTGTCTTAACCAGTTTCAAGACGAATCCCATTGGGGTCTTTAAGAGCGCTGTAGCATGCCTTTTACCGGCACGATCAGGCAATAATCCGGCACCCATATCACGTTGATGTTTGAGCCATAAAGCAATAGTGATCAGTAACAGACTTAAGCCAATAGAAATCCACACTGGGAACCAGTAATTATTGACGAATGGTTCACTGCCATATAGCAGGCCTAAAGGAGACAGCCAGCTCAGTAGTTCAATGCCTGAATCTCCAACAATTCGCAGCATGTAGGAGGCGCCTAAAACACCAAAAGCCATCATCATCGCACCACGGGCATTCGAGGATAATTGAGCAGTAACAAGCGTGACCGATCCAAAAACGATTCCTGACATACCGTAAACGATTCCGGTCAATATCGCACCTTCCGTACCCATACTACCGTCACCCAATACGATCAGCAAAACTGTCGATATGATTGCCAGTAAACCATTCGTCAGTAGCAGCAGAAGAATAGCAGATGTGGTATGTGCCAGACGTCCAGTTGGTAATGCTTGAATCATTTCCAGGATCCCGTCCTCTTCTTCAGACCGCGTATTCCTGACGACAAGAAGAATCGACATGACGGCAAAGAGAACAAAGCCCAGTATCGTCATCGTATGCGAATACATTGCACCGATTGTGTAATTGTCTATCCCTATAGCACGGCCAAATAAGGCCTCCATTGCAGGATTCTGCATAGCTACAGCCATAGACTGACGTTCAAGGGGATCCCCGTAGACTTCAACAAAGGCAACAACGCCCATAATGACATAGAATGCACAACCTGTAAGCCACAGCAGTAATTTAAGCCATTCTTTTTTCAGAGTGAATCGGAAAATGTGTCCGGTCTGTGCCTGTGATTTCATCATCTAATCCCCTCCTTTGACCGTTTCATAATGACGCATGAAAAGATCTTCCAGTTTCGGCGGTGCACTTTCAAATTTGAGAACAGTGTAGGGCTGAATAAAGGTAAGGAACTCATTCAGATGATCAGCATCCAGCTGAAACACAATAGCTTCTTTTTCCCTGATCAGATCATGGACATAAGGTTGTTCTTCAATTCCTTTAATCTCTTCTTGTGTCTGGAAAGTAATCTGTGTTCGAGTCAAATGTCTCAAATCAGACAATGAACCTGATTCAACGATTTCACCCTGTCTAATGATCGCCACCTTATCACACAGCTGCTCTACCTCGGACAGGATATGACTTGATAACAGAACACTGGCGCCTTTTGCTAATACTTCTCTTGTACAGTCCTGAAACACTCTTTCCTGAAGCGGATCGAGACCAGAAGTCGGTTCATCAAAAATATACAAATCTGCATCAGCTGAAAAAGCGGCAATCAACGCAACTTTCTGCCGATTCCCTTTTGAATAAGCTCGACACTTTTTAGTCGGATCAAACTCGAACCGTTTCATTAAATTTTCTTTGCGCTGCTTATCTACTTTAATTCCGTGCATACTTAAAAAGAGATCGATTACCTGGCCTCCAGTCAGATTAGGCCACAGATTGACATCTCCCGGAACATAAGCGACCCGTTTATGAATATCAACGGATTCTTTCCACACGTCTTTTCCAAATATGGTGGCAGTCCCGGCATCCGCTCTGATCAGCCCGAGCAGGATGCGGATAGTGGTTGATTTACCCGCCCCATTCGGTCCGATAAAGCCGACGATTTCACCACTGTTAACTTCAAAACTCACATTTTTTAGTGCAATTGTTTTACCGAACGATTTTTCAAGTGCCTTGATCTCAATCAATTTTGTCATGTGTTTTCCTCCATTCCTATTCACTCATTTAATCCTGGTTTATAATATATTTTCTTCAGAGTGTCAAGATACCCATAAAACTCATCGTAATAGGGTTCAAGCGTTTGATTACTCAGTTTATCAAGGCCCATCATCTTGATTCGCTGTTCCAGCTCAACTCGGTATCCTTCAATCGTCCACCTGATAAAATTAAAGGCTGTTTCCTGAGGAATATCTTCTCGAAATTTTGAGAAATCAATGTTTTCAGTCAGAATTTTTCCCCAGGTTTCTTCTGCTGCCTGTCGCTTGACCGTCAATTCTTCAGGCAGCTCATACTCCTCCATATGAATAAAAACCTGAGCCATAAACCTCAATGCATGCGGCTGTTCCTGATAAACCGCCCATTTCAATTCACTCGTCTGTTTCAGTCGTCTGAAAAAATCCGTTTCAGAGAAATCTATTTTAGACAAGTACTGTTCATCTGCTATCCGAAATGATTCTTCAACCAAGTCATGAAACAGTTCTTCCTTACTGGTAAAGTAATAAAACAACGTTCCCTTCCCAATCCCCGCTTCTCTGGCGATTTTGTTAGTAGAGGCCTGCTTATAACCTTTTTCGGCAAATTCCTGATAAGCCGCATTCAGTATACGCAGCTGTTTGCTTTTATCTAATGCTTTAAAAACATCGTCCATAGTGTGTCTCCTTTCCTCGTAGTTCTTGTCCACTGACCAGTCCGGTCAATCTATCCTTAAAAAAACTGACCACTCTGGTCGATGAGTGAAGTATACTCTTTCTGACCAGAGTGGTCAATAGGTCTATAGTCGTATTGTAATCGGTTTATCAACTCATTTTTAGTTCTCTGACACTCTCTCAATAAGGTTAATACCGATCCCCATAAAAACGATTCCCATTAAAAGAAGAACAGAGATAGGCGTGAGTAACTGTGAAAGCGTCTGGTCATGAAGGATCGTATCTGTCATGGCATCTATACCATATTTAATTGGCATTAGATTCCCAATGAACAGAAGCAGACGATTGCTGACAACTTCAAGTGGCCAGAACGCGCCTCCAAGCATCGCCATGGAGGTGGTGACTATCGGTATGACGACTTGAAGCTGCTGCGGTGATTTAATTAACCCCATAAGCAACATGCCCAACGAAACAATCGCGAACACAAAACTGATGATGATAACCCCCATCTCCAGGTAGTTAGTGCCCATTTCGATACCTACTAGATATCTTAAAATGAAAAAGGCCAGTGCAATCTGAAATGTCCCTGCCAAGAGATAGTGGGAGAGCTGTCCCATATAGATACGTGTTTTAGTCAAAGGGGAAAAAATCAGTCTGTTCCATGTCCCGGACTCTTTTTCTTCTACCAGGTTGATCATTAGAAACAGAATGGAGAAAATTGAAAAATACAGACTCATACCGACGACAACACCCAACTGGGATCGATCACCTGAGGATACGGCAGCCGACCGCGACACAGTCTCTACTTCAATAAAATTTCTGATCGTGATATCTTCCAGATCAAACCGGTCTTCAACATCCTGAAGTCTCATTTCAGTCGTAAAAATCTGATCCACATACTGAATTAGTGTGGCTATTTCCATATCTTCCCTGCCGATAAGGAATTCATAATTGTTTTCAGTCAATCCCAGGGCAAAAGCTGTCTCATTCATGCGGATATCATCAAAAACCGTTTCATAGTCACTTTCAACAAACTGAAAGGTGTCTTCTTCATTCAGTCGATCGATCCACCTGTCTAGTTCTTCAGATGAGAGCTCATCGCTGTAGGTTGGAACAGTGATGTTCTGTGCGCCTTGAGCGCCACCCATAAAATAGACAAATACCAGTGTGAGTCCAAGAAACATAATCATCAATACAGGTTGTTTAAAAAGTCTCAGCCACTGCATTTTAAATACTGTCCACATTTAATCCAACCTCCTTTTCGGAAAGAGTATAACACTTACTGCTAAAAGAATAACCGTCATTCCGGCTACTCTTATAATCAATGGAGCAACCTCAAAAAGATTAAACCCCTGCATCAACTGCATATAAGACGTCATCATTGCCCCATTTGGTGTCCAGTTTCCAAGTGTTCTCAGACTCTCGGAAAACTGTTCAACTGGAGTAAAACTTCCACCTATAAAAGCAAATAAGGTGATGACTACCCCTCCGAAAAAGCTTGATGAAGACTCACTGTTAGAATACAAGGATAGTGATGTCAGCAGACTCGTAATGGATCCAACGACCAGTGAAAAAACAAAACTGACCATCCCCAGATCAATCCAGAATCTCGTAGAATAACCTCTGAATGTTCCGAAAATTAGAGTGCTCAGTCCAAATAGAATAACCAGTTGGATAAATGTTATTATAGTGCCTGAGACTAATTTGCTTCCCAGATAGGTCAATGGTTTGGTTCCTGAAATCATTAATCGACCGAACACGTGCTGCTTCTTCTCATGAAAGGCACGACTGGCAAGTGCAGGAGCAGTATATAGGGCAAACATCACTCCCATACCGATCGTATAATATTGAAACGACGTAATGGGTGAGGCTGCTGTGAGATTCGTAACTTCTCCGTAGCTATCCTGCTGCTGATCGGCCGTTTCTGCTTCTCCTTCAGATGCGAGTGCAATGCTGGCTTCCAGGTTGAACTGATTAGCATATGTCGTCAGTACGCTTCTGATGATATCGGATGTTACACTGTCGATATTTTGTACTTCCAGAGTCAATGGTAATGCATCCCCTTCATCGAGGAACAAGGCTGACCAGACCGCTTCATTAAATCCTTCGGGAATGATGATAACACCGGCAACGTCTCCGGCATCCAGTGCCGTCTCTGCTGATTCAACCGTCGCAAACGATTCAGCCGTCATCCACTCCTGAATATCCTCACTAGCCAGGATCGAGTTGATTTGTTCTCCAGGTGCAATTTCTTCAGCCTGAGTCACTAGTGCTGACACTGCTTCTTCAGGATAGTCTGACTCTCTTAACTCGACTGCCCAGTTTTCAAGAGACTGTTCTATGTTTCCCTCATACACCACAGCAACCGGAAAAGCATTGATGTTAAAATCAGTCATCGAAAGATTTCCTAGTGCCAGTCCGAGTATGGCTATGAGAATGAACGGCATGAAGAGTAATTCTGTCAAATCTGAGCGACTCCTTAAAAGAATCAGAGTGTCTTTCTTAATTAATTGAAACATACCCTGTCCACCTCCTTTTCTTTAATCTCTTAACTTGCGTCCAGTTAGATGTAAAAACACATCCTCCAGCGAAGGTGTCTGGATAGATACGCCTGTTATTTTAGTATGCGTCTGCTTGGCCAGTTCAAATACCTCACTGAGCAGATCTTCCCCTTTGGGTGCGATAACTCTGTACCCTAGTCCTTCTTCCGTCACTTTCCTGATACTCGAGTGATGTAAGAGATTGTCTTGAAATCCCATAGACAGTGTGTGCACATCGATTTGAATCGTTTCTTCATTAGATAAGATACTTTTGAGTTCTTCATTAGTGCCTGAGGCGATGATTTCACCGTGATCCATGATATAGACCCGATCACACAGTTTTTCTACTTCTTCCATATAATGACTGGTATAAAGGACAGTAATACCCTTTTCTTTATTTAACGTTTTGATCATGTCCAGAATATAATTCCGTGACTGCGGGTCAATACCAACAGTCGGCTCATCCATAATTAGGATTTCCGGTTCATGCAAAAGCGTCACCCCAATGTTAATACGCCTTTTCATCCCTCCGGAATACGTATTGACAGCATCTTTTTTCCGGTCAGTCAGACCAATAAGATCCAGTACATGCGTTATTCGTGATTCGAGCTCTTTCCCTCTCAATCCGTAGACTTTACCGAAAAATTTCATATTTTCATAAGCCGATAATTCTTCATAAAGAGCAATTTCCTGAGGAACAACCCCCATTACTTTTCTAAGGCCTTGAGATTCTTTCAGTGCATTTTGACCGTTAAACCATACTTCACCGGATGTGGGCGGGAGTAAGGTAGAAATCATGGAAATAGTGGTCGACTTCCCAGCTCCATTTGGTCCGAGCAGTCCTACTGATTCCCCTTTTTCAAGATAGATGTTCACTTCACTGACCACCGTTTTCTTTTTGAATGCCTTTGTCAGATTTTTTGTTTCCAGCATACCGTTCACTCCTTTCATTTCTACTTGTTGAGTTTATTATATAAAAAAAGAGACAGCTGTTATACTGTCTCTGGTCACTAACCGTTATGACTTTAGTCACTTTGTTTTTCAAGATCATGTCTGAGAGCATAGATAGCCAATTGGGTCCGGTCTCTCAGTTCAAGCTTATCCAGAATGACTGTTATATGATTTTTAACTGTCCCCACTGACAGGAACAGCTCTTCAGCTATTTCCTGATTATTTTTTCCTTGAGCAATAAGCGTCAGCAAACGCTTTTCTCTCTCAGTGATGGATTCATCGACTTCATTAACCTCTTCTTTCCCCCTGATTAGTGACGGCATGATTTTAGCCGCTACTTGCCCCTCGATGATCAGGCCTCCTTCAAGACAGTGATGGATCGACTGCAGCAGTTCGTCTATCTCCCCATCTTTGAGAAGATAGCCATTCACATGATTTTTCATTGCTTCCAAAGCGTAACTTTCATCGTTGAACGTGGTCAAAATCAGTATCTTCAGATCCGGATGTTCTCTCCTTAACACTCGACTGGCTTCCAATCCATTCATTACCGGCATTCTGATATCCAAAATAGCCAAGTCAAATAGTTGTCTGCGACAAAGCTCTAGTGCTTCAGCTCCATTTTCTGCTTCTCCTGTCACTTTAAAGTCAGGGTCCATTTCAATCATCATTTTTAACCCCTGCCTTACCAGTGATTGGTCTTCGGCTAACAATATACTGGTCATCCTAGTTCCTCATTTCCGTCTTCAGTTTCGACTGGAAACTGTCCAGTCACTTTAAAAATAAAATTGTGCTGCGAAATCGTGAGTTTACCATCGATTTCTTCCAGCCTGTTTCTCATGTTGGACAAGCCGAACCCTTCAACCAGCTCCACTTTTTCTTTGATAGGGTGGCTGACTGAAAACTGGACATACCGATCAGCAAGAAGTTTAAAGTGGATATCAGCTTCCCGAGTATGGCTGTGGCGCATCATATTGGTGAGTGATTCCTGAATGGCTCGGTAAATGACGATGGATTGTTTATTGGACAGTGGCTCATTCAGTACACCTGATTCAAGCAGGAAACGGATTTTGATATGACTCTCTGATTCCAGCTTTCTAACCAGCTGAATAACAGCTTGCAGTCCGGCTGTTTCATCTGATTTCAATGCACTCACTGCCGCTCGCGTTTCATGCAGACTACGCTGAGCTAGGTCTTTGAAATCTGTCAACTGTTGCTTTTCATTGTCATCTTGCGTTTTGTAACGGGCGACTTCAAGTTGCATCACCAATGCAGTCAACCGATGCCCTACCGAATCATGAATATCTCGGGCAACAGCGCTTCTCTCTTCCTGCCTGGCAAGCTGTTCTCCTCTTACTACTTGCCTTTTCAAGTGTCGGTGATCCGAATAAATCTGATCGTATTCTTTTTGTAGACGTATTCTTTTGATAGAAAATAGACGTAAAGTCAACGTGATGACGGATAAGAAGACACAAATCAAAAATTGAGACAGCACTTGATTGAATTCTCCAGATAAAGCCCCCGGAACCAGACTGAGTAATGTGATATAGGCCAAATAAATGGAAGAAGCTCTTATTGATAAACGAATAGTCACTTCTATGGCCACCACAAATAGAATAAACCAGACAACCGGGTTTGAAGAAATGGTCGAGAAAGCGGCCATTATGAGGACTGGAAGACTGATATAAATCAGAGACCTTACAGTATTCGACAGGATCGGCATCAAGAAATAAAGCAGATAGAAGGCAGCGCTTAAAAGAAGTACAGAATCATTTACACTTGTCAGATTTATAACAGCCGTCAACCAAAAAGCTGACAAAAAAATGAATAGCATCCAAAAACTGATCATGTTCATCCCTCACTTTTAAAAATTCAGCTTGACGTATTTAAATTAACTATACCACAGAGATCACTAAATAAAGGTAGCAATTATAGTCAAACTAAGCTCAACTTAACATGACGTCATTTTGTTTCCTACCTCTTAGGGACCTTTATTGCCCGATAGGAATGGAAATAGCTGTCTTCTCATCACAGTAAAAAATCAAAATAGTGTTTTTTCATTAAATTATAATCAAAAATAACTCATTTACTCCATATTTCTCATTTGTGATATGATACACTAATTTCATCACTTTAGTTCTTGATTGTTTTGTAAGCGTTACCTAAAATTAAAATCGTTTAAAAGGAGTTGTGCCAATGACTAGACCCAACGACAGAGCAATTGACATGATTTACAAAGATTTTCATTCCTATTACACTCAGACTATTCTAACTGAAGGAAGTAATCCATTCCAAACAGGAACTGGTCGCTATATAGCTAGTCGGACTTTGAGTATTAAAAGCGAATCTTATTTTTTACATTTAAATGAAGCAATCGAGCAGACCCCACTGTTCCTGACAAAAGATTCCTTTTACATTCAGGATATATCACATCTTAGCGAGAGCCCCTATAATACCCTTGTCTATCAGATATGTGGGAGTATTCTCAAAACAGAGGAAACGACAAGTCAGGTAATGAAACGGTATTTCCAGTATTTGAAAGTTGATTATACTTTTATTCAGCGTATCGGGAAATGTATTGGGATTAATCAACGCTGTCCTTATGTTGTCGGAGAAGTTTTATTTGCTCCTGAGAAAGGGTCAATAAAAAACAATTCCAGTTGGATCGCTTTTCATCATGTCGTTTATCTCGAATCAATCAGTAGTCATCTCGTGAGTTTCAAAATCAGAAAATACCATGAGCTTATTCTGCCGCTCTCATATAAACGTGCGGCAGATATGATTCAAAAAACTACCAGTCTTTACCACACGACTAAAGCAATCAGTATAGACCTCCAGGAAAAATTTACTTCACGGTATCAGGATACTCGTTTGGAGGACATGCATATCATTAAAAAAAATTTGACCCATCAGTCTCTTGGACAGCCAACCATTGAACTGACTACTTTATTTGAATTCCTGTCACTTCATAGAGCGAATGACATGCTACAGACGGTGCTTGGGGAAGATAATCCTTATATGGAGGACCTTAGAAAACAGTTTCCTTTGCCCACTGCATATAAAAGCGAATATACATAATTTGTATTAATATCCCTCTATTATTACTTTTAAATAAACTTAGTTTCGGACTATCTTCGTGTTACATCACTAAATACCACTTGATAGTCCGAAATTGTTGCACTTATAGTCAGTTTTCGGTATTATCTATTTATGCATAGAAAACAGCTTATCACATTAGGTTTATCTTATAGTGAAAAGGAGGATACCCATGAGTTTCTATGAAAATATCAAGAATTTTATAAAAAACAATACATCTAGGTCTGATCAGCTTATTCAGTCAAAGTCGTTAAAAGAAAATAAGCATGGTAGAACCTTATCTATTCAATATAAATTGCAGGTCTTTGCCAGTGAACTAACCACAAATCAGGAAATCATCGATTCTATCATTAAAAAGATCATAAAAAAAGATAATACTAAACGATCTTTTGCCGGTAAGTCGGATGAAGAACTGACTGCCTATCCAAATAAAATTTATCGATATGAAAGTTATCAGACTAACAGGGTTAAATTAGTCCCTTCTCAGTCTAATCGTTTAGAAGTATTTGTAGACAATATTTATTTAGGAGAACTACCTGAACACTATACTAAAAACGCTCTCCACTATCTGCAATCTACAATTATCATGTCCTTTGCCTATATCAACGGCGGACCTTACAAGCAGTGGAATGATCAGAAAAAACAAATCGAGCATGGAATAGACCCTTATGACCTGACTATATATATACAGTTCAGTTAAAAGAAAAAACCCGAATACTAACTAAACTATTTCCTAAGGTGTAAAAGAATAGAGTTAATCTCTTCTTTTACATTTTAGGATGTCGTTTAGACGGTATGGGTCTTTTTTTTGTCCAATTACACCTCTTGATCAGATAACGGTTGCCCCTAGAGTATCTGTGAAATGCGTCAGTGCCCATTCATGTCCAATGGGATTGAAACTCGCCACTGCGTCTTTATAAACCACGATTTTAAAGCCTTTATTATAGGCATCAACTGCAGTATGGAGCACACAAATATCTGTACACACTCCGACCAAATGAAGTTCCGTGATGCCTCGTTCTCTAAGTTTCATTTCCAAATCTGTCCCTTTAAACGCACTGTACCGTGTTTTATCCGAGTAATAGACTGTATCCGATTCTTTTATAGACTGGTAGTAAGCTTCCAGTTCCCCATACAACTGTCTGCCATCGGTCCCTTTCAGATTATGGGGAGGAAATAGATTACTTTCCGGATGAAATGTATCGCCGTCTTCATGTCTATCAATGGTAAAAGCGACATAATCCCCTGCTTCAAAAAAGTCTTTTGTCAACGCAAGGACCTTATCATGAATGGCCTGCCCCGGTTCCCCGCAGGTCAATGCCCCATCTTCTGCAACAAAATCATTAGTATAATCAATATTAAGTAATGCTCTCATCTATAATCTACGTCCTTTCACGATTAGTTAACCTCTTTTTTAAATATCACTTTTTTACTGACAATATAGTTACTGGACGCTATAAGCACTTCTATGATCAGTTTTGCGAATACGGCTCTGAAGCGTATGAATTGCACCAGAATATAAATCCCTGTCATATCCATAAGTGCCGCTGTGGCCCTCATCGATAGAAACAACATAAATTCTCTGGCAACGGCTTTTTTAGTCACCATCTTAGTATGAAAAACGAATTTTTTATTAACAATATAAGAGAACACCATCGCCAATGATAGTGAAATGGCGTTCGCCACCAAATAATTCAGTCCAACTCGCCTATATAGTGTAAAAAATAATAGGATATTTAAAGAGGCCGTCACGACACCAAAAAGAAAATAATCAATAAACTGGTGGAACTTCGAGTAAAGAGTACTCATCAAGACAGCCTCCCCTTGTAAGTTTAATTCAATCGGTCTGTCATCATGTTCTGCATAAACTGCCATACACCATTTGTCAGTCCCAATTCTTCTCGTTCCTCCTGAGAAACCGTGTAACGAATTGTTTCTTCTTTATCATTAAGCACTTTCCCGACCCAGTGTGGATCAGCAAGAATCACTCGACCTAATGCAGTCAGATCACTATTGCTTAAAGCCTCCTGAGCATCTTCACCCGTTCTGATATCCCCTACTGACATAAAAGCGGTTCTACCGTCAATTTTTTCATTTAAATAAGCAATCATAGGTCTCTCCTGATAAGCTTCTGATTGTGACACCTGTTTGTAGTTTCCTAAAGATACATGTAAATAATCTAATGCTTTATCCGACAATTTATCCACTAAATAAAGAGAATCCTGGAAACGGATGCCCGGAGTTTCATACTCTTCCGGAGAAAAGCGATACCCTATGATAAAAGGGCGATCCGTCGTTTTTTTGACCGTTTGAATCACTTCATCTACCAGCAGATCAATAAATGTAAATCGTTTTTCGACACTGCCGCCCCATTTATCTTCTCGACGATTGGAATGAGGTGAGAAAAACTGCTGAAGAAGGTACGTATTGGCTCCGTGTAGTTCAATCCCATCAAATCCTGATTTGATTGCTCTAACAGCTCCCTGTTTGAAATCTTCGATAATTTGAAACAGCTCTTTTTCTTCTAATGGTCTGGGTTCTTCTGCTGTCGGTCTCTCAGCCTTGACCGCACTGGGAGCCACTGGTTGAGTTCCTCTCAACACTGACGAACTCGTCATTCGTCCTCCGTGATACAATTGAACGATAGCTTTTGTTCCATTAATTTGAATAGCTGAGGCTAAAGAAGATAGTCCCTGAAGGTGTTTATCGTCATAAATACCAAGCTCACCTTCCCAGCCTTTTCCACCTTCTGACACATTCGCTGCCGCAGTAATAACGGCTCCGGCTTCTTTGCTTCTCATATGGTAATAGCGCTTTTCATCCTCTGTAATAACACCATCATAAAAACTCATTTTAGTCGTCATAGGTGCCATAATAAAGCGATTTTTAAGGGTAACCCCACTTTTAAACGTGAAGGGTTGAGTATATTTTTTCGAGTCCACATTAATCATCCTTTCGTGTATATCTTATTGTAACCATTCCTTTAAATAAACACAATTTTAAAGCAAAAAAACAGCCAGATGGGGGTTATCCATCTGACTGAGGTAAGGGAACACATTATGAATGAGTAGCGCTCAACTGAGGGTAAACCTCTTCTACTGTTCGCTCCGGATCGATCACTATGAAAAGGGTATCTTCTCTCTCTTGAGAAGACTGATACGAATTATCGTGACCATCAGTATCCACTGCTTTATACGGGAAGTAAATTCGATCTTTTTCAACTGAGTGTCGTTTTTCCCCATTCAAGCGATCACGGTACAAGATATCCATCATTTCAATATCCTGAAATTTACTGACTCGTGCGAACATGCCTGCTTCTAATCCGCCTTTGTTGATATCGTTGGAATTTACACTGTCCGATTCACGGGCAATTTCAATTTTCAACGATTCACAAGGATGGATCTCCTGAAAATCATCATCACCAATTCTGCCAAAGCTGGTTGTCACTTGTTTGATCCATAAATCTCCAATATGTTCACGGCGTACTGTCCAGGTTTCACCGTTACGGAATACGAATCGTAATGCACTCATTACTTTTTTCATATCATTCTCTCCTGTCTTTGGTTATGTGAATAGTTTAACAAATAAAGACTCCTAAGGGAAGCCTTTTTTTAAATAAATATCTTTTTTTTATAAAATATTGTGTTTTTGTGCACAAAAAAATCAGGACAATTAGATGGTGACTTCTAATTGTCCTGATTCAGGCTCTATTTAATTGTTTAGTCTGTCTTTATCGACCTACGACCCAACCGCCATCCATAGTAACTGAAGTCCCATGCATATAATTGGATTCCTCAGAAGCCAGGAAAACAGCCAATGATGCCACTTCTTCCGGCTTGCCTGCTCGTTGGGCTGGGATATCTTTTAGTCGTTCTTCTTCAATGCCTTCAGTCATAGGCGTTTCGACGAAGCCCGGAGCGATCAGGTTAGCTTTAACCCCTTTTGCACCGAAATCATATGCCAGCTGCTTAGTGAATCCTTCTAACGCATGTTTGGATGTCACATAAGCTGATCCGCCAGGTCCAGCCACATGTGTCGCTTGTGAGCCCACATTGATGATTGTTCCTTTCCCTTTTTCAAGGAAAATTGGCAATACCGCTTTAGCAGCAAGATAAGGCCCTTTTACATTAACTGCCATTAACTGATCATAATCTTCTTCTTCGATATCCAGTGCCGTTTGATAACTGTCATGAATACCGGCACCGTTGTATAGAATATCAAGTGTTCCGAATTCATCTACCGTTTTTTGGACACCTTTTGTCACTTCCTCAAAGTTAGTTGTGTCCACCTTTGCAAAAATAGCCAAACCACCATTATCTGTTATATCGTTGACAATTCGGTCCCCTTCTTCTTCTTTTCTTCCGGAAACCACTACTTTAGCACCTTCTTCAGCAAAGGCTTTAGCAGTCGCTTCACCAATACCTGATGTCCCTCCGATAATCAAAGCTACTTTATCCTTTAATCTCATGTTCTGTGTCTCCTCCTTTAATCGTTACTATAAGCATACAAGGAGAGTTGAGAAAAAATCAAAAATAACGGCTTTAATATCCTTTCAGGTAGATCCCCTGTAACAGGTTAAACACAATCAGGAATAGAGGGGCCGCTGAGTAGATAAGCAACAGAAAAAAGCCATGATCCTAACACAACGTGACGACTGTGATACAGTGTCTTGTTGTGATAGATTCATAGCTTATAACGGATGCAGAGTAACGAACAGATTTAATCCAGTTCCAGCTGCATAGACCCTTTATGACCTTCTTTATGCTTGTACATTTTTTTATCCACTAAATCATAAATATGATCAAATGCCTTTGTATCCAAAGCCATCATAAAGCCAACTGATACGGTCAGATCAATCTGGTTACTATTATAAGAAACCGGTTGTTCCATGTGAGCTATGATTCGCTTGGCAATCATCTCCAGATCGTCCTCGTTCTGCAAATCTTTTACCATGATCATAAATTCGTCGCCACCTATACGGCCTACTCGATCAGTGCTTTTAATAATTTCCTTCATGCGTCTTGCACTCTCTATCAGGACTTTATCTCCTGCTAAATGACCATGTTCATCATTAATTTTCTTAAAGTCATTGATATCGATAAGCAGAATGCCGTTTTTCAGACTGGAATACTTCAGTACCCTTTTGACGGAAACTTCAAATGTGTGTTTATTTAAACAGTTAGTTAGGGCATCTGTTCTGGACAAGTCGCGTTTGGAGATGTACTGGACACTGAATACGTACACCAGTACAAAAATAATGCTAATCATTATGTAAGATATAATTAATTCAAAACTGGGAAATGAGTCTCTCACCATCCAGCCATTGACTGGAGCAATACCGATATTCCAGTGCGTATTTGGCAGTGAAATAGCCTGAAGAACATGATCTTCGCTGAATACCTGGTTGTCCCCCCATACAAATGGGTGCTTATTTGCTGGATCTATCCTCATGGCAAATGAGTAATCTGGGTGCTGATATTGAGATAAAGTAGACTCGATCAGCTCTTCAAAGTCAATGGTCACGCTGGCAAATCCCCAGAAATCGTCTGCACTGATTGATTCAGTAAAGACAGGCTTGTGATTAATCACCTTCACGTCCTCGTGATCAGAATCAAACGGACCCCGAGAAACCGATGAAATAGTGGTCGGCGTATAATCAAAGGCTGAAAGTCCTTCTACATCTACATTCAACATGTCTAACCCCATGATTAATTCTTTACCGTCTGAAGGATAAACAAAATGGACAATCCCATCTTTTGCAACCGTGACTGTCTCAATCAAAGCGTTGCGTTCAACAATAAATCGACCATATTCTCTCAGCTCAGGTTCTGTAATAGCAGGATTCTGCCTGATTACCATTTCGAAGAAATCCACATATATAAGACTATCGTCGAGCTCAGACTGTAGATTTTCTCTAATCATTGTGAGGTGGTCTCGTGCCTGTGATCGCTGTTCCTCATAATGTTGCTGATTGTATTCCGTACGAAGGAGTTGGACAGGAATGTATAAAGAGACAGCAGCAAAAGTTGCAACAATAAACGCTATAACCCATTTTTTCACAAAATCACCTCACTATTTTATGTAATATAAAAACGATACCAACTTTATTATACACTATTATAATAAAAATAGTCTGTAGTTGCGTGTATTGATTCACAATTAATGACCAATTCAATGTAAAAAAACAGTATATATTATTCATAAAAGGTAATGTATACTATTTTAGTAAGAGCTGTTTGTGAACGACTCTTTTTCCAGTTCTATAAAAGCAGTTTGACAATAGAAAGAGGTTCTCCATGAAAAAGTATCCCATACATAAAGAAGTTGGTTATCTTAAATACCTGACCTTACCAGCTTCTCCAGTTGTTATTCCAGTGATTAATACAGTGTTGTCAACGATGGAACGATTTACTGCAGTTGATGATGACATCACCGAAAAACACGTGCTATTAAGTACCTATGATAATAAAACGATCAGAATGACGTTATATTATCCTGATGGTTTAGAAAATAATGCGCCCTGTCTTCTTTATTATTATGGCAGCGCCTATTTTATGAAACGGGCAGCCCACCATAAACGATGGGCGATGACTTACGCTAAAGAAGCAAACTGTCTAGTCATCATAGTGGACTACCGTTTAGCTCCAAGGCACCCCTTTCCTATTCCTTTTCTGGACTGTTTCCTCGCAAGTGAATGGGTTTTTCAGCAGGCTGATAATCTTAACATCGATCCAGCGAAGATTGCAGTAGGCGGTGACAGTTCAGGAGGAGCATTATCAAGCAGTGTGTCTATGATGAGAAGAGACACAGGTCTGAAAAATTTCTGTTTTCAATTTCTGATTTACCCTGTTACAGATGTCAGAATGACCTCCCCTTCCATGAAAGAATTCAGCGACACGCTTCTTTGGAGCAGTAAGCTTAACGAGATGATGTGGTCTCTATACATACAGGAACCAATTGAAACGGATGAAAAATATGCAGCTCCCATGGAATCTGATTCTTTTCATAATCTCCCTGATGCTTTCATTGAAGTGTGTGAGTTCGACCCATTGCGGGATGAAGGGTTGCTTTACGGTGATGCGTTGATGAAAGCAGGCGTTACTGTCGATATATCCTTTATACCTAAGGGTTTTCATGGATATGACATGATAACCAACAGTTCACTGGCTGAAGCCTCAAAAAACAGACGAGTAGCTGCCTTGAAAAGAGCTTTTGGATAAAAAGAAATCCGGTCAGAAATATCTGACCGGATTTCTTTTACTATTAGTTGCAGCTTAATCTGGTTTACTTAATTCATTTACTGCCAGGATTGCCTGGGCAATTTCTTCTGCTGTTATTTCAGGATCCAGATTTTCCATTGTTTCCCCTTCAGCAGTTGCCAGTTTTCCGATTTCAAGCAAGTCATCAAATGACTTCCCATCCAAGTGCATGTCCTCAAGCGTTGTCGGCATATCGATCGCTTTAAAGAAATCAATGTATCTTTTAATTTCTTCACCAGATTTTCTTTCAAGAACGAGTTGTACCAGTACGCCATAAGCCACTTTTTGACCATGAGTCAAGTCGTGGATATCGCCATCTACAGCTGTAAATCCATTATGAATCGCATGGGCACCAGCTAGTCCACCGTTTTCAAAGCCTAATCCGGATAACAATGTGTTAGCCTCAACAATCGCATCAACTTGAGGTGTAACTAACTGTTCTTTCACTGCTTTATACGCTGATAAGCCGTGTGTAAAGAGGACCTCTTCTGCCATTTCAGCAATAGCTTTAGCTGCAAAAGTTGTTTTTCCCCCTGCCATTGTATCACTGTTGCGTTTCATTGCGGCCTTCACTTCTACCAGGGTCGCCATTGCATCAGACATACCGGAAGCAAATAAATGAAGAGGCGCTTTAACAACGATTCCTGTATCGACTAGTACGAGATCCGGATTTTTATCGTAAAACTTGTAGCCTTCAAACACACCGTCATTTGAATAAATTACGGAAAGCGCACTAGTTGGAGCATCTGTAGAAGCTGTTGTGGGTACTATTATGACAGGTACTTTCAAGCCATCAGAGACAGCTTTTGCCGTATCCAGCGTTTTTCCGCCACCCACACCAATTACAGAATCGACTTCCAGCTCAGTTCCTTTATCTATCAGACGGTCAATTTCTTTAGTTGACGCCTCACCATTAAACTGTTCAAACTCATATTCGCTTTCTGAGTCTTTGAAACTGTCACTTATGAAGTCCTTCGTTATGTCCCATACGACCTCGTCGGAAAGGAGAAGTGACTTCTTACCAACCGATTCTGTTTCTTTCCCGAGCTCCTCAATGACCCCGTTCCCTTGAATATAACGACTTGGTGACTTAAAAATATATTTCTGCATTATTCTACTCCTTTCAAATTTATCTATACTTTAATTGTAACAAAGGTTATCCACTTAAAACAA
Source organism: Alkalibacterium olivapovliticus (assembly GCF_003003275.1). Classification (GTDB taxonomy): domain Bacteria; phylum Bacillota; class Bacilli; order Lactobacillales; family Carnobacteriaceae_A; genus Alkalibacterium; species Alkalibacterium olivapovliticum. The sequence continues at coordinate 71,969 of NZ_PVTO01000011.1, read as the reverse complement.
ACATAAACCCTTATAATCACTGTAACCGTTTAAAGTAAACGAAATTTTACAGATAATTACCAAATCCCCCCCTCTATATAAGTAAGAGGGAGGGTGAATAGCTATTCTACTAAAATTTATAATGAATCGAATCCTTATACTCTTTGATCAACTTCTCATTCAGCTCATCTCCAGCGTCCAGGTTGGCACTATAAAAAATAGGGGGGTTATCGAGTCCGTTTACCTTCAGTTTTTTCACTGTTTCAACAACCAAAGTATTAACGATTGTTGCTCCAACGACTGTTGAAGAAGGACCGACACGCATGTCAAGGCCATCTATTTCACACATACTGTCCCCTACATCCCCGTGATTGTCGATCACGATATCACTGAATGCGTATAAATTTTTCCCGGATGGGTGCCTGGAATCAACCGTTTTTGAATAAGTCAGATTAGTTAATCCAATAGTGGTTACTCCTTTTTTCTGAGCTTCCATTGCCAGTTCAATGCTCACAGGGTTACGGCCAGAGACTGAATGGACAATCAGTACGTCTCCTTCTTTGAAAGGCGTATTATCCGCCAAAAGTGTCCCGTATCCTACAAGCCGTTCCATTTTACTCGTGTGCGTTACAGGTTCTACATCAAGTAGAATGCTATTTCCAAAAATAGGATTGACAGTCATTAGTCCCCCTGCCCGGTAATACAGTTCCTGTGTCAAAATCCCCGCATGGCTTGCGCCAAAGGCAAAAATGGCCTGCTTATTCTCAACTGCTTCGACTAAACAGTCAACAGCCTGTTCAATCGATTCTTTTTCTTCTTTTTCTACTATACTTAACAATTCTTTAATGCCATCAAAGTAATCAAACATAATTAAAACACTCCAGACAATAGTTGAGCCAGCCAGCTGGCAAGTGGACCGAATAAGGAGAAGTCATTTCCTCCAAATATCAGCAGCCAGTTTCTTATGGTTGTTTCATAGACAATTACAGATAATCCCATCAGCCCGACCATAACGATAGCGCCTACAGCCGTCCCGATAATAGCACCTCTTAATCCCCCTTGCCCTTCCCCTACAACTGCTGCACCACCCATTTCGAAGAAGGAAGTGACAACAAGCGGGATCAGGATAACACCGAACAAGTTGGTTGTATTGGCAATCAGAATCATGATTGTGGATGTGATCATCGCTACGATAAAGCCAATAATAACAGCATTTGGTTTATAGTTGAATAGAATGGGCACATCAAATGCCGGAATCGCACCAGGTATGACTTTGTCGGAAATACCTTGGAAAGCCGGAATAATCTGGTTGATCAGCATGCGAACCCCTTGCAGCATGATAATCAGCCCTGCACCGAATGTGATCCCCTGAGTGATTGCTGTAAAGAATGCGTTCTCTCCCTCGGCGACAACTTCCGGAGCGACAAAGGCCATGACAATATACATAATAAAAATAACAAATGCGCCCATCACCGATATCTCTCTAAAGAAAGACAGACTTTTTGGAACATTGAGAGATTCTGTTGAACGCTCCTTGTTCCCGACACGTTTAGCTACAAATCCTGAAATAATACTCAATATTCCTGTCGGGTGTCCAATCAGGAATGACTCGTCACCTGTGACATCCCATATATAATGACGCATGATCCATGGCATGAATGACCAGTAAGAAGCAGATAGAACAGCACCAAATAAAATCAGGACGATTCCGTTCAATCCACCTTCAACTCCAGCTGCCACAAAGATGAATGGGAACCACCAGAGCATATGACCAGTCAGGAAAATCGTTTTAACCGGCGTAAACCGTGCAATCAGTAAATGGATGATTAGACCTGCAAACATTGCTAGTCCAATCTCTCCACCAAAATCTGCGATGAAGGTAACATCGCTGAGCCCTTCGCCTACTTCAACACCTTCCGCGACCGTTTCCTGGAAAGCATCGTTAATCGGTATGATAGCTCCAACAATCAGTCCGACCCCGGCGTCAAGGATAAACATCCCAAACGCTGCAGAAAGCGAGCCTTTGACAATATCTGCAATATTTTTCCGCTGAATGATCAACCCAATGGCGGCAATCAGTCCAAGCAGAACTGGGGGATTCCTAAGAATATAATCTGTAAAAAAATCGAGTATACCCTGCATCTTATTTCATTCCTTTTTTATTATTTAGGGTTTGCATTATTTCACTGCCGGGCATCCCTATACCCGTTCCACATTAAATCAATGGTTACTTTTTATCTGCTAGAAAATCATCCAGCGCTTTTCCAACCTCTTCTTTATCCATGTAGCGTTGAATGGGGAAAACAGGTGATTTAGTTGACCCTTTTAACTCATCCCCCAGTTCCTGACTTGTAAATATAGCGTCAGCATTGCTTCCTTTAGCTGAACTCAGGTCTGTATTTTCAACTTCGCAGTCAATATTTCTTTCCTTGGCGGCTTTCTCGATTGACATTTTCAGTACCATTGATGAGCCTACTCCAAAACCACATACAGCTAGAAATTTATACATATTAATCGTCTCCTTTAGTTATTAGTTTAGTTATGTCATTTAAGTCACCTGATAAGAAAATAGCATAGCTCTCATCATCCATTAAAATCTCTGATATTTCAGACAGCGCTTCTAAGTGCGCGGATGAGTCTACCGCTGCCAGTACCAGAAATAGTTTAACCGGATTCCCTTTCAAATCGACTGGATCATCCAAGGTCAGTAGTGACATTCCGACCTCGTTGACTCCGACACCTGCTTTAGCATGAGGTAAAGCGAAGTAATCTTTCAATACGATATACGGTCCGTTTTCTTCCACACTATCAATCATCGACTTTATATAGCTCTCTTCAATCACTCCCTTTTCGAGTAATGGTTCAGCTGCATACGCAATGGCTTTTTCCCAGCTTTCAACTGACTTTGCATGCTGCATTGTTTCCTTAGACAAATACTTATTTAACATACACCCCGACTCCTTAAATTAATGATATCGTGCAAATAATCGGTAAATAGACTGATCAGACTGATTTATAAATAAGCGTTCAACATCTGATCTTGACGCCATTACTTCATAAAGTGGTTCGATAATCAGACTAATATGTGAGATATCCGCCTTGGCCACACTGATTAACACCACAACATCCACACGCTCATCCCCCCAGCTGATTTTTTTGTCATTAATGAGGATAGACACCTGTGTTTCTTTCACATAGGCAGGATTGCCATGAGGTATGGCAATACCTGTTTCAAAAGCAGTAGACGACATGTCTTCTCTTTCGAATACAGAAGATAAATACTCTTCCGTTACACTTCCATTATCAATTAAAGGGAGAGTCAGACGGGTCATCGCCTCTTTTGCCGATTGGACATGCCCTCTCACTATGCTGAGCCGTTTACTCAAAGATTCAATTAGAGGATGTTCAGGATCGTCTATCCCGGACTGATTTAATTGATGCGATTGATTAGTGAAATAGTCTTCCATTTTGGCAGCCAGTTCTTTTAGTTCACCATCAGAAGGGATGGATGATAACGTTAGCACGACAGACGGAGTGAATTTTAGCGATACTGTAGAAATAATCAAATCTACCTTATCCAAATCCACTTGTTCAACTTTTTCTTCAGAAATCACTTCATAGATGTGAACACTGGGGAGATATTGCTTGATCCGTCGCTCCAGTATTTCGGTTGTCAGCAGTCCAGTCTGACTGATAATCAGTATTTTCTTAATATCCCGTTTGCGCTCCAGTGCTGACTGAAAGTGAATCATTAAAAAGGCGATTTCATCTACCGGTATTCGCTTTCCCCACTCTTTTTCAAGATCGACCACGACATACCATGTTAAATGAAACATCATCGAATACTGCTTCTTTATTTCATGAATATAGGGATTCTGGAGAGCAATACCGTTTTTCAGGCGAAAACACATGGGAATGATGTGGTGCAGTAGCCCTTCTCTTAACTGATGATCTCCTGATAAATCCTCATTCATCATGTGACTGGTTTTAATGATCAGATCATCGACTAAATCAGTATAATACTCTGACGTATCGCCGAGCTTTACATTCTTTATTCCATTTGCAATCAGACATTCGTTTATAAAGACCTTGTCCTCTATCATATAGACTAAGTCAAGATCTGATTCCAGTCTGGCTGCCAGATCATACGCAATATAGTAAGTATCCAGCTCAGTAACACGTTCGAATACATACCCACCTGACTTTTCATGATGGTGTCCTTTTAAAATCCTGAATGACATAACAAGCAGACTCTCAAACAAATTAATTCTATAATAATCAGCCAAATCATACACAGAACCGATCTGTTCGATTTCCAGTAAAATGTTTTTAACAAAAGAACCTGGTAAATCTAGCTCATCCTCTATAAAACAGCCATACCGGTCTAGTAGCACAGGAGGATGAGCATTTACCAGTGCGTATTTCGCTGTGAGGTATCTCCCCCATATTGACTGAAGGGTTCGTTCATCAGTAGCCATAAGTGTTCCTTCATTGTTAGAGGATAGAATGTTGTCTTGAGGGAAATACTGCTTCTTGATCGCCTTCATATCTTTGACGATAGTTGAACGACTAACGTAAAATCGGTCAGCTAAATCATAGTAGGATATGCGTTTTCCATTCAACAACTCTTTTAGTAACAAGTCCTGTCTTTCCTGAGGATCAAAATCAAGACTGGACTGCTTGTGCACGGAACGAAGCAGACTGGACTTGGCATTTACGTCACCCATTATCTTAGTACCCAGACCTGGTCTCTTCTCGAGGAGCGCTTGGGTCTGATTGATAAGCGGTTCGATATCATCCAGATAAGCATATATTGTCCGTTTAGATACGCCCAGTTGTTCAGCGAGGGAATCTGCTGTTTCATAGCTTTCAGACTGAACGAGTATCTCCACCAGTTTCCGTTTATTCTTTATGGACAAGTCATCACCCCCTATAATCAAAGTATAGCATAAGAATGAGAACGCTAACATTTAGATTATCTCAACAAGACATGTTGCAGTTTAGTAAACACTAGGCTTTCTTTCTTTTCACTTTGATGTCATATATATTGCAGATTTTGTTAGCAAGGAGTATGCTTTATTTAACTACAACAGGACATATCTCATCCATATTCGGGAGGCTACTAAAATGACTAAGACGCTACTCTTTGACCGCATGAAAGAAAGATGGACACAGGTATTTGGCCGATTTCCGTTAGCACTATTATTTACAGGCTTAGCTGCTGTTTTTACGATGTTGTCCATTCAGCTGGATCAGGATACCTTCTTCAGAGAGGCTGTTGCATCTGGACTGGCTGCGCTGCTGTTTGCTATCGGGCACCTGGCAGTTGAAGGATTTCTCGCAGAGCGAAAAAAAACCCACCTACCACTTTTCTCAGCTTTATTCATCCTTGCGGCACTCTATTATGTTTATTTAATGCAGACCGAGTTGTTCGTCGACCAGATCAGTTCTATTCGGACACTGGTTCTCTTCTTCACCCTTGCCGTTACATTTATTGCACTGCCGACGATCAGGTCTTCTTATGCTTTTTCAGAAACACTCGTAGCGTTCATCAAATCACTCTTCAGCAGTCTACTGATAGCGGTCGTCTTTTATATAGGAGTCGCTGCCATACTGGGAACGTTCAGTACACTCTTCATGCCAATTGGTTTTGAGTGGTTCGGACATGCTGCTTCACTGATTTTTATATTCTTTGCGCCAGTATTGTTCCTGTCCGGCATTCCAGTTTACGGCGCTGACAAGAACTCAGAAGCGTTTAAAACCGCCACCTTAAGGGCAACATTATTATCATTCTTGATTGATTTTATCGTCGTACCGCTGCTGATGGTTTTTTCCATTTTGCTCATTGCTTATATCGGAATAAATATTACAGGTGAATTCTGGCTTGACAATCTCATTGAGCCCATGCTTATCAGCTACGTCTCAGTTGGCTTTATTACATTATTTTTAACTGAGCAATCTAGCAAAGGTTATGTCATTATTTTTAACCGTTTCTTCCCCTATCTCCTGCTGATCATAGCTGTGTTCCAAAGTCTATCGTCATCGATTAAATCGGTCGAGCTGGGATTGACACACGGTCGGTACTTTGTCCTGCTGTTCGGTATTTTCGCAATAAGCGGCGTACTGATTTATGCTTTCTTCAGATCCTACAAGAAAATCATTCCATTCATCCTCGTCAGCTTAGGTTTAGTATCGGTGCTTCCACTGGTCGATGCCGTATCAATTGGCATTGCAAGCCAGGTCAGACAAGTAAATGCTATAGTTGATCAGGATGATCTTGATGAGAATGGCATCATCAGAGCGGACAATGACTTTTCCCACGAAGACATGGTCCAGATAAGCTATAGTCTGCATTACCTTGAACAGACTAATGCTACTGGCCGTGTAGAATGGCTCCCTGCGAATTTTGATTATTATAATCAATTCCAGAACGTTTTTGGTTTTGACCCTTACTATTATGTCAATTATGATGAAGAAGGACTTATCCAGGATCCTAGTGCAAATGATTATGCGTATGTAGAGCTGGACGAGAGAATTCCTCTTCTGCTTCCAGTATCAGAATATGATGATGTTATATTTTTTGGGACCTATTGGCTTAACCACTCAATGGATGGGAATACGGTTGAATTAACACAGCCAGATACTCAGCTCATCATTCATTCAGACGAATCTGTTTTAGGACTGGAATTAGTCGAAAATGACGAAGTCCTGATAAACTTCGACCTTTCATTTCTTCAAGATGAGATCTATCTTTTATCTGAATCGGGTCAATCTCTGACACTAGATGAATTAAGTTTTACTGAAGAAAATGAAGAAGTTGAAATCACTGCCATTATAAATCGTCTGGAAACAGACTCTTCGGGGTATCTTGCCGGTACATTTACTATTTTGATCAATTATAAATAGTCAGCTGATCCTAAAGGAAGCATTTTCATACCATTTAATGTAAAATAGGAATAGTTAAAATTTAGGAGGAATGTACAAGATGTCAAAAGAACTATTTACGTTTCATAATGGTGTGACTATTCCGAGCATTGGATTTGGTACGTGGCAAATCCCGAATGAAGAAGCCTATGATTCTGTCACAATGGCTTTGAAAAATGGGTATACTCACATTGATACTGCTTTAGCTTATCAGAATGAAGAAAATGTCGGAAAAGCAATCAGAGATTTTGATATTGCCCGGAAAGATGTATTCGTGACCAGTAAACTCCCTGCTCAGATCAAAGGGTATCAGGAGACGTTAGATGCATTTGATGAGACACTGACGAATCTTGGCATGGATTATCTTGACCTTTACCTCATCCACGCGCCTTGGCCTTGGAATGAGATTGGTAAAGATTGTACGGAAGGCAACATCGCGTCATGGAAAGCTATGGAAAAACTGTATAATGACGGCAAAATCAAGACGATCGGTGTATCTAACTTTGAGATAAAAGATATTCAGGCGCTGCTTGATAATTGTGACATCGTTCCGATGGCAAACCAGATTCCATTTTATATCGGCCGTGACCAGAAAGACTTGCTCGATTTCTGTAAAAAGCATGATATCGTGGTGGAAGCTTATTCTCCTCTCGCAACTGGTCAGCTTCTTGATCATCCAGTTCTTAAGGAAATCGCTGAAAAATACGATGCAACACCTGCTCAAGTAGCTATTCGTTACTGTCTGGAAAAAGACACACTGCCTTTACCAAAATCAACTCATGAAAAACGTATTATTGAAAACAGAGAACTGAACTTCGAAATTTCTGCTGAAGACTTGGCAGCTTTAGACAAAATCGAAGATGTTCGCGGCTAATAGTTGTTTGAAGTAAACTGGCTCCCACCTATTGAACATACCGTTCAATTAGGTAGGAGCTTTTTTTAGGCATTCAACCAGTTTAGCATAATCACAATAATACCCTTACTCCCCCTTTTTCACGTATACTATCAATACTTACTGAAAATTATAGAAGAGGTGACTAAATTGAAACCAAAAGATTTTATGGGCATATTCAAAAAGAACACGGGAACAGTGCAGTCTATTGAGAATCCGTTCGACGATCTGCATGTCATTAAACTGGATTTCCCAAAAAAACTCCACTGGGAAGCTGGAGAGCATGGGGTGTTCACCATCCCTGATCACAAAATATCTGGAAAACCGTTCAGAGCATTCTCAGTCGCTTCTGTTCCCGAAGAAGGAAATATGATGATTGCAACAGATGACAATAACCCGACCAGTAGCTTTAAACAGGCGTTGTTCCATTTGTCTGTTGGAGAAAAAGTAACGGTCAGAGGTCCATTTGGATGGTTTAAAGTACAGGATCAGACATCCCCAATCGTACTGATTTCTACTGGTATCGGTATTACTCCCATGCGGGCGCTGGTTAAAAAATTGGAGCATGATCAGACCAGACCAATCATTCTCATTTACGCATCGCCTACAGGGTATTTATTTAAAGACCTGTTTAATGCTGTCGCTCAAAAAAATAAACAGTTCACACCTATCTATACGAAGAATAGGGAAGATACAATCAGAGCCTATACCGATTTGGCGAGAACGCTTCAAAACGATGCCTTTTATTATATTTCAGGCAAAACCGGTACAATCAAAAACATTAAGAAAGAACTGAAATCAGCCGGTATTAAGAGAGCCCGAATGATTACAGATCCGTATTTCGGATATTGATGCCCACTCCCTTATTCAGCAGACGCAAAAAACTGATTTTTCCTTTGTTGATAGGGAAAAATCAGTTTTTTATCAGCTTATTTCTCTTACAAATCGTTTCGTAATCAGTTGTGGACGAGTGATCGCACTTCCGACTACCACTGAATGGACACCCAGGCTCAGACACTTTTTGGCCTTTTCAGGTGTATCTACATTCCCCTCTGCAATTACCGGAACTTTAATTGTGTCCAGGTAGTCCTGCAGGAGAGCATAATGGTCACTAAATATATCTAAATCATTGGTGTAGTCTGTATAGCCGACTAAAGTAGTTGAGACCACATCGAATCCCAATCGTTCAGCTTCTATTCCTTCTTCTAATGTGGAAGTATCTGCCATTAATAAGATATTCCCATATTTTTCCCGGATATTATTAATTAAAGACTCTAAAGTTTCCCCATTAGGACGGGACTGCTTAGTCGCATCCAGTGCAATCATGTCACACCCTGTTTCCATCAGTTCATCGACTTCTTTTAAGGTTGCCGTGATAAATACCTTAGAATCAGCGTAATCCCGCTTTACAATCCCAATTATCGGAAGGCTGGTTTCAGCCTGTATTGCCAGAATATCCTCTTTGGAATTCGCACGAATGCCGACTGCTCCACCTTCTTCTGCAGCCTTTGCCATTTTACTCATTATAAACGAACTATGGAGTGGTTCATCTGCCAATGCCTGACAGGACACAACAAGACCACCTTTTATCTTATCCAGCATACTCATTTTACTCTTCCAACTTTCTATAATATTATTACACTCTTCTTATTTATCAGTATAATTCTAACACTTTGGTTTTGGAAGTCTTAAAGCATAATAAAAGCTGATCAGTTTAATCATGAACTGGTCAGCTTTTAACTATGCACTTTATATTAATTTTTTGTTTAGAATGATATTTTGAGATGAGAATGAAAGAAAGCCCTTGTATGGAAGAAGACTCTTAGCCAGTGAACAAGGGCCAGTATTCCTTCAAGTTATGCGGGGGGGCACGAAGAAGTAATAGCCACTTTTTTATAAAAAGTCTATTATTACAGGAAATAGGTATAGGGATGGGGTAGTCTGCTCAGAAGAGACGATTAGCAAGTGAAAAAGATAACCTCGTCGGTTCGAGTGCTAGCACACTCCTAAGATGCATATACGATGGTTTATATCTATTAATATACACTACTGATTAGAGGGATGTCGTTGGCTGCTGGTGTGGAATGTTATCTATGTAAAGTATTTTAATCCTATTATAATAATTAAGCAAACAATATATAGCTAAAGTTATTAAAATATTTTCTGGATATTTAAATAAATTACACAAAAACTTTAATATTAAAACTTTATTAGCTATTAAGTTCGCTTTTAAGTTTAAGAATATCCAAAAAATTTTTATTTTACAAATTTATTACAAATTTATTACAAATTTAGGTTATTAATTATTTTTAATGTGAAAAATAACCATCCATCTCACCCTATAATCTCATTAAAATTTAATTTGAAAATAGTCTTCTCAATATAATAATTTTAAGTATTAATGAATATTATATTTATATTATTCACTCACAGTTTTTGATATATACTATGTTATTATAAGATTCTGCACCTATCTTAACAAAAGATTAATATAGTACGAATTTTAAACGATTTTATATTATCCCAGTTGACTTACTATGATAATCATTCATTAACTATGAATATTTTATGAACATTTTATGAACATTTCAAATGATATAACTAAGGTTATATCAAAGGTTATATCATTTGAAATACTGCATTCTCATTTGAATTAAGAATGCAGTACCCTTTATTACATATATTCTTGTAATCTGGAATTGATGCTGTCAACAGTGTTTAAGAAGTATTTACGCTTATGATAATCTTCAGCCCAATGGCTTAGACTATCGAACTCTGGATGCTGTGGTTCGTTCATTACTTCCAGATAATAAGCATAGCCGCCAGATCCTCCGATATCTTCAGGAACAGGATCACCCATCATCATTTTCAGTTTCGGACTCACCTGCTTATGCTCTGTCCAAATTTTTCTAACCTGTACCGTATGCTCCCAGAAATCACCAAAATCATAAATATAATTGAATTGTCTGTTCTCATCATGCGTGATAATATCTGACAACAAGTAATGGTTTCCTGAGTCAGTCGTATCTTCTCCTTGAGCGCCGAAATGCTGCATTTGACTGTACCCTTCCGCTCCGACAAGCGTGTAGCCGTCTTCCAGGATAAACTGATGGAGATGAGCATTTTGCCACATGAACACTGTCTGGATGATAGAATGCAGGTCATCAAAGGTCACATTCATTGGGACTTGAACAATGCGAACGACATCTTTCATCTCGTGCAGTTTTAATCTAATTTCAAGTTCAGCAACGGCGACATCGATTGTACTGTTTCCTATCGTTTTTTCAAATTCACTGATAAATGCCTCAACTGCATTGACAGATCCATCTTCACCCTTTTTCATTTCACTCACTTTATATGACCACGAGTCCTGAAAGCATTCATCATCATTAATATAATCCTCGTAAACCGTTACTAATTGACCTGCAGCACTATTCTTGCCCATCAATTTTTGATTTGATGCTCTGCTGACAGTGATCTCTCCAAAGGACTTGAAATAATTAATGATCGAATGGTCAGAAAATCCCATTCGGTTCATCATTCTAGATAACGCTTCGCTTAACCAGTCTCCAAATTCAAGATAATCTTCCTCGTAAGGATTTAAGAAAATCAGAGTAAAACCAGTTGCATCATTCGTCAGTAGAATATAGTCATTATCCTGCAGTTTGACAAGATTTCCATGCCATTTGAAAAAGGATCTTTGAGGCTGTGCATTATCTTCAGTTTCGTTCATTTTAATGGTCGTATTAGTTTCTTTCATTGTCTTTTCGGCATCAGTAAATGCCTTCATCAGTTTTCTTGTTAAGTATAAATGCATGTCCTCGCTCCTTTAGTGCAATCTCACTTTCAGTATACCACTCATATGCAGACATTTTAATCACTCAATTTAAAAGAGAGAAAGAATGAAGTCAAATTTTTAAATACTGGCTATAGTTCTCATCTTCAAACGCATACGAAAAAAAACAGCCAAAGGTTGCTTAAGCTGTGCCATCGGTATACTTTAATCAAATTCTTCATATTCATTAGGATGCTGACCCTGAAGACGGCCGTCTTCTCCTTGATCCAAGCTGTCTATTTGTTGTCTGTCTTCGTCAGTCAATTCAAAATCGAATAAATCTAAATTCGTTATCTGATTTTTCGAACTGGCTGATTTAGCTATTGGAAGGACATTGTTTTCAATATTCCACCTCAATATAACTTGAGCTGCCGTTTTAGCCTGACGCTCAGCTATTTCTTTTATTACGGGGTTAGTTAAAACATCATTGATTTCTCTTCCAAAAGGGCTCCAGGCTTCTGTCAAAATACCTTTTTCTTCATTGACTCTGACCAGCTCTTTGTTATTGAAGTAAGGATGACGTTCAATCTGATTGGTAGCGGGTGTGACGCCTGTTTCATCAATAATGTTAGTCAGATGCTCTTCCAGAAAATTGGATACCCCGATGGTTTTGATCAGACCGAATTTTTGTGCATCGACTAGCGCCCGCCATGCTTCTACGTATTTTCCCTGTTTAGGAAGTGGCCAGTGAATCAGGTATTTATCAAAGTAATCGATGCCAATACGGTACAGTGACTCCTGAATCATCAGAATCGCCTTGTCATAGTCATGTGCTGCCCCAGGTAGTTTTGAACTGATGATAAGCTCTTCTCTCGGAACAGTGCTGCGCCTGACTGCTTCCCCGACCATCCCTTCATTATTGTAGTTAGTGGATGTATCGATCAGGCGATAGCCATTTTGAATGGCGGTCAATACGCTGGTTACCCCTTTTGCTCCCTTTATTTGAACAGTTCCCAGTCCTACTGCAGGAAGTGTTGTTCCATCGTTTAAGCTAAAACGTTTTATCTCGTTTGTCATAAAGTATTCGTTCCTTTCTGATTTGGTCTAGTCTTATTATAGTACAGGAAGATAATGTTTGCTTAAATTAGGATTTACTGCAAAGAGTGACTGAGATATAGAAAAAGAGTCAGACATCATGGTCTAACTCCTTTTCTTACATTCAATTTAGTCTTTAAAGACAACTAATTTTTGAATACGGTAACTGATGAGAAAAATAACGAGATCTACTCCTACTTTAAGTAATACTTCTCTAAAACCAGTCAATCTGTATAAGAGATAAACTGAACCGGCTGAAAGTGCACCCTCTGCTATCACCAGCAGGTAATACCCTATAATAGTCTTGTTCCACTTCTTTTTACTTTTAAAGACAAAAGAGCGATTCATACTGTAATTGAATAAAGAAGATCCTGCACGTGCGAGTACAGTAGCGATAACGATTCGTCGTCTGTCAAAAGTGAAGCGGAGAATAAAAACGAACAACTGAAATAGCGAAATATCAATGAGAAAAGACGTAATCGATACGCCCATAAATTTAATGAAATTTTTTAACAACAGCCAGTAAATTTCGAAGGAATCCTGGAAAGGCCTGAAGTGCGAACTCTCATTTTCATTGATGTAGACAGTGTCAATTGGTATTTCTTCAATCGTCAGCTTTTTTCTTACAGCTGCTATGAGGACATTTGTTTCATAATTGAACCGCTCACCTTCCAGATCAATCAAGTGAGGCAATACATCCAGTGAAAATCCCCTCAGGCCAGTCTGAGTATCCGTAATGTGTTTACCGTACAATAGATTGAACAGTTTACGCGTTATCGTATTGCCTAATCTATTTGGTGTGGGAACATTTTCATTATCAAATGATCTAACACCTAAAATCAATTTGTTGCCTTCCCCGGAAAGTTCCCGGCATAACATGAGCACATCGGACATGGTGTGCTGACCATCTGCATCCACTGTAATCACACCATTTGCCTGGCATAAATCAGTCTCGTTCAGTATGTAATTAAAGGCACTTTTCAATGCTCGCCCTTTCCCTAGATTAACAGCATGCTGAAGAATCCTGACATTCTCTATCTGTTCACACTCGTCAAAAATCGGCTGCTTCTCTTCACTGCTGCCATCATTTATGATAATAATGGACTTGAAGTCCTCAGAACTTAATGACTTGACATACTCAATAAAGCCATTTCCGGGATTGAGAACAGGGATGACAATCACACAGTTTTTCATTAGATGACCTCACTCATGACAATATTTCCAAGCAGAATTCATTATATTAACTAAAAAAATTCATTAAGGGTTCATATATTATGATACCATAACACCCCTTCCAATCCAGTATAAGAAGCCTCAAAAAAAGACTGGAGTTCACTCCAGCCTTTCTTGCTAATTTAAAGAGGTATTTGTCGAATACTGTAATCAATTACTTAACTGTTCTTAATATAGAGTAGTTCGAACAACGACTGACTGACGTGTTCTTCTTTAAGTTCATTAATGGTAGAAAGGAGACTAAAATCTGTCAGTTCTTTATTGAATTCAGTGTAAAGATCATCTTTGAGGAAATACCCTATTTGAGCAGTATTCAGTCGTTTAAAGAGTTCATCATTAATGTTCTGTTTTTTGACGATTTTAAATTGACTGAAAGACAAGGTCAGTTCCTCAGAATGATTAACAGTAAGTGTTACTGAGGTTCTTTTTAAAGATTCAGAGTAAGACTCATCCACTATTTCCACTCCGTTTACTACCGATACACTGACTTTTTCTGAAGCATTGAAATGAATGGTGTGCTGTCGTTTCTCAGGTATTACGCTAGACGCTCCAGTCACTTTTATAGATATAGTCTCTACTTCATAATCGAGATTAAATTCAGTTGTTGCTCTTGAGCCCTCATGATCTTCGATTAAATGGAAGCAATTTGTTTCACCAGGGTAGATTAACCAGTCCAGCGAGTCCGGTAATGATGTGGATGTTGTGCTGGTCGGATTGGCATCCAGAGGAATAATGCTGCCTTCTTTAGCAAATACTGGCATCTCATCCGGTTCTCTATAAATGCGGAGATTGGCTTCACCTTTGTACCTGAAGTTATTAAAAATATCAAACCAATCCCCTTTAGGTAGATAAATAATGTCACTACCGTAAAGTGTCTCGTCGTCTTTTTTTGAGGTAATGGGAAGCACCAGCAGTTCGCTTCCAAAGAAGTATTCATTTTTAACATCATAGCTATGATCTTCTAACGGGTAGTGATAATAGGCTGGACGAATCAATGGCGTCCCTTCCTCATTATTTAGTACATTATAGGTGTAAATATAAGGAATAAGAGCATGTCGCATCTGGAGAAACTTGATCATATTGGCTTTGACAGATGGGCTGTAATTCCACGGTTCCTTGCTGGAAAAAGCACTATTAGAACTGTGCAGTCGATTGATGGGGCTGAACACTCCAAACTGAAACCATCTTTGAACAAGCTCTTCATCTTTGTACCCTTTATAATGTCCACCGATATCATGGCTCCACCAAGTGTAGCCTATATTCGTTGAGGTCGCTGTCAGATAAGGCTGAAAATTCAAAGACTTCCAGGAAATGACAGAATCGCCTGAAAAGCCGACAGGGTAACGGTGACTGCCTGGACCGGCATAGCGGGATAGGATCAACGCATCTTTGCCTCGCTCCTCAAGATCCTGATAATGATAGTGGTTCAGAAGCCATAATGGATCGATGTCACTTGCGCTGTATTCTCCCTGCTGCCAGTCGATCCACCAGAAATCAATTCCCTCTTCTTCTATAGGATGGTGCACTTCCTCAAAGTATACGTCCCTGAAGTTCTCATCCATCAAGTCGAATTTTGCCGGCTCCTCCAGTTCAGTTTTCAAATTCAGTCTCTCAGCTACTTTAGTGTACTGAGACTCAAAGGCTCTGATCCCATCAGCTGGGTGAACATTCAGTGTCGTTGCCAGTCCTTTATCATGCAACTTACCCAAAAACCGTTTAGGATCAGGATAATACTGTTTATTCCAGGTGTACCCCGTCCGTCCACTCCCATACTTATAGGGTATATCCGTCAGATGCCAGTCCATATCAATAACACTGACGGCAAGCGGAATATTCTCGTCTTTAAACTTGTCAATCAGGTTCAGATATGATGTCTCTGAGTATTTCCAGTATCGACTCCACCAGTTCCCTAGTGCATACCTGGGAAGTAACGGCGGAAAGCCGGACAAACGGTAGAAATCATTTAAGGCCTCAAAATAATTGCGTCCATAGGAGAAAAAGTACACATCTGTATGAGGGTTGTCTTTTACCTTAATAGCCTTGTCGTCATCAAAAACAAACGAGTCAGAATCATCAAGTGCTGCGTATCCGAATTTACCCATGATACTTTCTTCAAGTTCTGCTGCACCATCTACTCGGTCCAGTGTCCGTAATGAACCTTTGAGTGTATTGATTTTCTGACCGTAATACCAGCGGTTAGTATAATTGGAATAATTATAGCGTACATCTATATGAAGGTTTTTTGGTGAAAAGGCCTCATTTTTAACATAGAAAAGATGAAACGTATCTGTTATGATTTCGAGCGTGCCATTCGTTTCTTTTAACTCGAACGTGACCTCTCCCAACTGTCTGTTCATGACTAACTGGGTGGCCCTATCCTCAAACAATCCCGTTTCTGAATATTCCATTCGCAGCAGTTTATCAGTAATCAATGTAAATCGGTAACGGGATCCTTGTATTATATTGTCCTTCAACGGCATAAGTTTTTCATTTGTCATTTGTCTCCCCCAATGCTAGGTCTCTGTCTGTTATTTCTTATTCTTTATTTCCAGTCTGCGTAAAAAAAGATAATAGCTAAAATAGATTGTCAATGTCAGTCCAAACAGGATGTAAAGAATCAAACTGACCGTCACCATAATATACTGAATTAGGATAAAGGCCAGAAAGACGGCTGTTGTATAAAACGGTGATTTTATAATATAAACAATAGCTTTCTTGACTATCCAGCTAATAGGCATTTTATAATGGGCATCCAAATATAAACTGTAAAATGTGAGGATAGTTGTGTAGAACAGAATAACGACCAGGACCGTATTGATTAGGATCAGTCCCTCTCTATTCATATAAAGTGTGAGTCCTACCGCTGTAATGATTCCACTAAAGCCGACTCCTATAAGAAAACTGCTTTTGTATCCAGCTTTATAAAATGTGAAAAAATCGATAGGATGTCCGTAGGCATCTTCTCTAATAACTGCCCTGACAGAACTGATAACAGCCTGCAATCCCGGGAAAAAAATAAAAGGCAGGAGTAAAGAGGTCAATGGCAATAATATAAGTAAACTGGACAGTTCAGTTGTCACTGCTGATTGTATCAGAAGAATCAGAATTGGGACATTGACTATAATCCACAAACCATTGATCAACATAAAACTGAGCAGCAGTTTCGAAAATTCATACACTATCAGATACAATTTTTCTCCCAATGATCATTCCCCCTTTGTTAACTTGATTATATCGTCAAAACCGATCAGGTCAAACAAATAAGCTGCCTGTTTCCTCTATGATACAAGATCCAGGCAGCTTCGTCAGATTATTTAATTGCACCTTCTGAAACGCCTTCGACAATACTTTTTTGAGCACTGAAATAGAAAATGATAACTGGAATGATCGCAATCGTCAGTCCGGCTAATGCTAGATGCCACTGTCTGGTATATTGACCGAAGAAATAAAACATTCTGATCGGGATCGTTTCATTCTGTCGACTCAAAACCAGTGATGGCAGCAGATAGTCATTCCAGATCCAGATCACGTTTAGTATAGCTACCGTTACAGATATAGGACTAAGCAAGGGGAATATGATCTTGAAAAAAATCTGGAACTTATTGGCTCCGTCAATAATAGCCGCCTCATCCAGAGAAATGGAGACCCGAGTCATCGCACCATGATATAAAAAGATAGCGAGGCTACCACCGAATCCCAGATACATGAATATCAGACCGACTCTGTTCAGCATACCTGCTCTGCCAAACGTAGCCGTCAATGGAATCATAACCGACTGAAAAGGAATCAGCATAGCCGCAACAAAAATCAACAGTATAGCACCACTTAAACGACTTTTATTTCGAGCCAGTGCATAACCAGCCATTGATGAAAACAAAATGATGATGGCTACACTAACTATCGTAATAAGTAACGAGTTAAAAAACGAACGGATAAAATTCAGATCCTCAAACGCAATGACATAATTATCTAAACTAAACTGTGACGGGAAATTTAAGACATTCGCAAAAATTTCACGGGGGACTTTAAAACTGTTCACCAGCATGAGGTAAAATGGTGAAATCCATACCAGTGCCAGCAGAAGTCCCAGCACTTCTAAAATGATTAGCTTTTTATCTCTTTTTTTCGTTTTCTTTTTCCTCAATTTTTTAGTAGAGTCTTTCTCATCGTTTTTCTTCATTATAAATCAACCTCCCGTTTCTTACTGTAGTACACTTGAGACAATGAGAAGGTGGCCACAATAATAAAGAAAATAACGGCTTTTGATTGCCCGTATGCCATCTGATTGCTTGAGAAGGCTGTATCGACAATATTCATAGCGACCATTTGGGTTGAATTATATGGTCCACCACCAGTCAGTGACAAGTTCTGATCATAAATCTTAAATGAACTGGACAAGGTCAAAAACATGGAAACTGTGAACCCAGGTGCTATTAAAGGAAAAATGATGTATTTAAATTTTTGAAATGGAGAAGCTCCATCGATATTAGCTGATTCAATGAGTGACTTTGGAATGCCCTGAAGATAAGCAATATAGATGATCATGATATACCCAGCTTGTTGCCAGACCGTCAAGATCACCAATCCCCAAAATCCAGTAGCCGGTGTAGACAGCCATCCCATGAGGCCTTGAATCCCTGTAAAATCACCCAAAGCAGAAAATACTCTAATAAAGATGAACTGCCAGATAAACCCTAAAATAAGACCCCCGATTAAATTCGGCATAAAAAATATAGTTCGTAAGATATTTCGTGATTTTAACTGACTGGTTACGAGCATGGCTAAGCTTAAACCGATAACATTCAGCACGATAATACTGACAAATGCAAATCTGAATGTAAACCAGAGGGACTGCCTAAACTGATTGTCATCAAGCAGGCGTCTATAATGAGTAAAGCCTATAAACTGATTGAATGTTAATCCGTTCCAGTCTGTAAATGAATAAAAGAAACCTAAAAAAACAGGCAGGATAACGACCAGAGACAAACTTAAAACGACTGGTGTAATAAACAGCCAGAAACTGAGTTCTTTATTTCTCATACGTATTAATCCTTTCTAAAAGTGATAGTGTAAGAAATACCGATAGTCTGTTTAATAAAAAAAGAAATAGGGCCATTTACACTTTCGAAAAATGGCCCCTTCCCTCTATTTATTGAAGAGATTCCCAGCCTGCAATGGAATTGTCGATCATTTCATCCCAAGTCATTTCGCCCCCGAGGTAAGCCTGCAAGTTTGGGCCGAACTCATTGTTAGTATATCCTGTTGGATACCCGTTGAAAATCCATCCGATGGTTTCCCCACTTTGTGAATAATCATAAACGACTTGTGACAGCGGGTCACCGATTTCCATGTCTTCATATCCTTCGTACGCTGGAATGAAGTTAAACTCGTTGATGACAAATTCTTTCCCTTCATCTGAAAGATACATCCAGTCTAAGAAATCCTTAGCTGCCTGTACAGTCGCGTCGTCATTATTGTCATTGACTGCCCAGTAGTTAGGTATTCCAACAGGCAGTTGTCCTTCATGACCGTCCAGCGGAATAGGCATCATCCCTACGCCATTTTCAGCAAATTCAGGATCCATCTGTTCAAGTGTTGGATAAACCCAGTTCCCTTGCTGAATAATAGCGACTTGTCCTAGAGAGAAGTACTCTTCTACCTGTTGAGAATAATCCAGGCTTAAGACAGGTTCCATTGAGTAATCAGCCTGAAGATCAAGCATACGCTGAAATTCATCTCCTCGTTCAAATTCAAGCGTCTCGGCATTGTATGCTTCATTGACATCTTCATTAAATTCATGCGCTAAAAAGACGTTTGCCAGGTGGTCTCCCATTACCCATCCTTCTGCTCCTGGTAAAGCAAAAACTGCCTGTATGTCCAGCTCATCCAGCTGACTGTCGATGGTCTGTACGGCTTCTTCAAGATCCTCATAAGTGGAAATAGCCTCTGGATCGATGCCAGCTTCTTCAAATATCTCTCTATTATAGATAAAACCGTAACCTTCAATGTTATAAGGTAATGCACTGATCGATCCGTCATCATCCGTAACAGTATCCAGCATACCGTCAAGGGCGGCGCCGGCTGCATCTGTATCAGATAAATCAGCCATATAATCCGCCATCTGCTCCATTTCATTCGGCCCGGCTACACTGAAAATGTCCGGTTCATCACCTGCACCAAATCGAGTTGTCAACTGAGTGAAATAATCAGTTCCTCCACCCACTGATGTGATTTCAATTGATACATTGGGATTTTCATCCATATACATCTCTGCCAGCTCGTTAAATTGGGCATTAAATTCAACTTTCCCCTGCATAATAGCCAAACTGACGTCATCTCCATTGCCTCCGTTGTCGTTGTCGGTTCCTGTATCTGTTCCTCCATCAGTTCCTGGAATATCCCCTTCATTACCACAGGCAGCCAAAAGACCGGCAGCAGATAGCAAGACGATTCCTTTATAAAAATAATGACGAGTGCTCATTGTTTTTCCTCCTTTTATATTTTCCCTTCACCTACATGATTATGTAAGTGGTTACAGGTTCAATATATAGCAAAAGATAAACTAATTCAATTAATCACACTCTTTCTGATAGCGGTAACAAATGTGTTAAGCGGAGTCGTATTCCTTGCACTCACACTCTGTTTTATGGCAACAACAGACTAAAAATGAATAACTTGAGGTTACTTCATTTAAAAAACGACAGAAAAAAAAACGTGCTGAGAAAGAGACCCTTCCCTGCACGCCTGTTTATAAAAATCGTTATTTAATCGAGCCTATCATCCCTGCTACAAAATGTTTCTGCAGTACGAAGAAAATGATCGCCGTCGGAATCGTTGTAAAGAATATGGCAATCATGACTGAACACTATATTAAAAAATCAAAGGACTTCTAAACCACATACAAAGGATATCTAATACTAGTTAATGATGGATATAAGGCATGATGGAAACGGTATAGGCATAATCTTCATTCTTCAACTGATACTGTTCCAATACGCCTGGGCCGCAGCTTGAAGAGCCGATGCCATTTACTTGATGGTCGATAGTCAATTCATACTGGTCCCCTGCAACGAGTTCTGTTCTATGCATGGCTTTATCCAGATCTCGAGTGGTATATTGACTGACTGAAAAATTGAATACCTCTCCAGCAATTAGAAGCCCTTCACCTCTAGAGTTATAAAAAGCTGCCCAATCGACATCACTTCTATTCCCACTTTCCTGGGGCATGATGTAAGGTGTGGTCATCTCATCGGTTGCTCTTTCCCACACCCCGTCTCTCGCAGCAAGGATAATGTCCGGATACGATTCACCTGGACCTTTACCAGCCCATTTTGTATCGGCTAGTTCTTTCGAAATCATCATCTGCAAACCAATCTTAGGAAGCGTCTGACTGCCTTTACCATATTTTTTTGAGCTGACAGTTATATCAATTCGTCCATTTTCAAAGATAGTGTACGTCGTTTCACTTCTGAACCCCCACTCAACTATTGGCGGGGCGAGAGTACTGCTGACTGTAATCGACATTTCTGTCTCATTGACCTGATCGACTGAGAATGACTCAATCCGTTCCTGCATTTTATCGACTGCGAACTGCTTCCAGTGTTTCTCGGTATTTGACGACTTGAACTCATCATGACTGATGCGATCATTATCTGTCAGTGCTCTCCAGAAATTCTGTTTAGGTCCGCTTGTAATTAACCGATTGCCATTATAACTATATTCTTTCAAAAGTCCCTCAAACTGGTTAAACGTAACGCTGAATTTTGAGTTTTCGATGGTGATCAGTTCTGACTCAGTTTTCACTGCAAGAGGCTCTGATTCTAGACTAGCTGTAAGTACTCCCTTTGTTTTGTCCCCTTCACTGATTCTGAACTGACTCCAGGCTACCTCATGGCCAATGTCGGACCACTCTGTCGCATACCGCTGTACAAACTGAATAGTCAGATCAACCGGTTCGTTGGTGTCGATTGTTTCTATTTTCAGCTCAAATTCTTCAGATTCTTGAGGATTTATTCCATCCGTTTTGAAAAATCCATTCTGAATAACTTTTTCACCAGCTGTTAGTTCCCATAGACCATACACATGATCTAATGGAATGAAATCATAACGATTAGTCACTTTAATTTTTCCAGCATTCAAGTCGATTGCCTCTACTTTGATTGGTTCGATCGCCTTTTTATATTCAGTTAAAGCAGGTGAAGGTTCTCTATCGGGGAAAATGAGTCCGTCTATGACAAAATTGCCATCATGTGGGTCTTCACCAAAATCGCCACCATATGCAAAGAATTCCTCACCATCCTCATTGATCGCTCTTATGCCCTGATCGATCCACTCCCATACAAATCCTCCCTGAAGGCGTGGGTACTTGTAGAACAATTCCAAATATTCTTTGAATCCCCCTGGTCCATTTCCCATCGCATGCGCAAATTCACATAAAATATGAGGCTGATCTAAACCAGTCTGCTTACCCAGTTTTTCCAGTGTTTCTACATCTGTATACATTGTAGAAAACATATCTGCACTTTTATTTGACTGTTTCGGCTCAAAATTCGACCGTTCTAGAAGGTACCGTGTTTCGCCTTCATAGTGAAGCAATCGGGTATCATCTTTTTTCCGGGCCCATTCAGCCATCTTCACATGATTTTTCCCATAACCTGATTCATTACCGAGTGACCAGATGACCACTGAAGGATGGTTTTTATCCCGCTCAATCATCCGCCTAATTCGGTCAACATAGGCTTCCGTCCAGTCATCGCTGTCACTGAGTCGATCCCAGTCATTAACGAATACAAAGCCGTGAGTCTCAATGTCTGTTTCGTCAATAACATATAAGCCATACTGATCACATAAGTCATAAAAACGCGGGTCACTTGGGTAATGAGAGGTTCTGACTGCATTGATGTTGTGTGATTTCATCAGCTTAATGTCCTCAATCATCGTGCTGTAAGGAACGTAACGACCCAAATCAGGATGAAACTCATGACGATTGACCCCTTTGAACAAAACAGGTTTCCCGTTAACTTCGATAAGACCATTATGCAATCTGATTTCTCTGAAGCCTACTTTTTGAGGAACTATGGATACTGGTCCGCTGTCATCACTTAATTGAATAAGCAAATCATATAAGTGGGGTGCTTCAGCTGACCACTGTTCTGGTTTCTCGATAACTTTGCTGAAAGTGACTGTTCTGGCTGTAACCTTGATCTCTTCTGAAAACAGCGAGTGGAGATCATCTGACAAAGTAAACGTTAGACTGCTCCCCACAGATTCTTCCGTCAGACTCAACTCAACACACAAAGTTGCATTATTATACTGATTATCAAAAGCTGTTGTCACTGTATAATCTTCTATGGCTTTTTTACCTGCAGTTTTTATATAAACATCTCTGAAAATACCGGAAAGCCACCACATATCCTGGTCTTCTAAGTAAGTCTGAGCTGACCATTTAGTGACTTTCACTACGATAGTGTTTTGTCCTTCTTTAATGACCTCAGATAAATCGAACTGTGCTGCGGTTCGGCTGCCGGTCGAATAGCCGACATACTGACCGTTAAGCCAGACATTGAAGGCTCCATCAACACCTTCGAATCTTAGAAACGTCTGATCATCCAAATCGTTCATATAAAATGCTCTTCTATAAATTCCAGTTGGATTTTCAGAAGGAATGTGTGGCGGATCTATCGGAAAGGGGTACTGAACATTTGTATAATGCGGTTTCCCATACCCTTCCAGCTGCCAGTTAGAGGGAACACGGATCGTATTCCATTTAGAATCGTCGTAATCTGACGTGTAAAACGCTTCTGTTAGTACCTCAGGAAACCGACTGTAATGAAACTTCCATTCCCCGTTTAACAACTGAAATCCTTTGGACAGCTGCCGATTATATGTTTTTGCTTCTTCACTACTTCTATAGGTAAAATGATAGGCCGATTCTCCCATCTTGTTTTTACCCAAAACCTGCTGATCCAAGTAATACTTATGAATAATAATCCCACCTTTCCACATGGCCTAACGCCATGAAATCCTTTTCATTTATATACATACTATATGAAAAATGAATCAATAGTGCAAGCGTTTTTATAAACTTTTTTACTAAATATAGTAAATCGTTTTACTGGAGGGCTTTATGCCGCCGAAAACTGGTTTATTACCTGTCTAAAAAGGATTAACACCCACTTTTCATAGGTGTTAATCCTCTATTGCATCCGTTAAATTAAACGTCAGTTTTAATTGACTGCAGTAATGGTTACTTTGAAACTTCTGAAGTCACCATTTATTTGATAACTCCCTTGTACCTCTTCATCAGATAAAGGCGGTTCTATATAGACACCTTTATTCATCAGTTCAGATCCATAATAAACGGTATCTTCACCCATTAATTTATATTTTCTGTCAGGAGATAGTCCCTTTAACTTCACGCGTGGATTAACCTTATTAGTTTTATCCAGAATCAGATAATAAAAGAAAAGGGCTTCTGACTTTTCTTTATTAATAAATAACCAGGCTGTCTCATTACCCAAGTCAAAAGGGGATTTCAGGCGGTAAAAGTCACCAAACTGGATCAGCTGTCTATGTTCTTTGTAAAAGGCAATTTGATCTGTTACCTTCTTTTTTTCGCTTTCAGTTAACAGCGTCGGATCCAGTTCATAGCCCAGATTACCAGCCATCGCAACATCCCCTCGCATATCAAGGGTGGTCATACGATTGACCTGATGATTCGGCACAGCAGAAACATGAGCACCCATAGAGCTGATTGGGAGGACTAGACTTGTACCGGTCTGAATTTCAAGTCGGGCTACTGCATCTGTATTATCAGATGTCCAGGTCTGAGGCATATAATAGAGCATCCCTGGATCATATCTCCCGCCTCCTCCAGAACAGCTTTCCCATAAAATATCCGGATAGGCCGCCGTTAACTCTTCAAGTAACTCATATAAGCCAAGGATGTAACGGTGCGTTACTTCACCGTCCCTTACAGATGCCTCCTGAGAACCAATTTCGGTCATGTTCCGGTTGAAATCCCATTTGATGTAATCGATTGGGGCATCATCTAACACTTTAGTTATCTGCTGTTTAATATAATCTCGAACAGCTTGCTGCGTAAAGTCGAGGATATACTGGTTTCTGCCAATCGAAGCTGATCTGCCAGGGGCTTTCAAAACCCAATCAGGATGTTGTCTATATAAATTACTGTCTTCAGACACCATTTCCGGCTCGAACCATAATCCAAATTTAAGGCCTTTTCCTTTTATCTGTTCGGCCAGCCTCTTCATCCCATTAGGCAGTTTTTTCTCATAGACATACCAATCGCCAAGTGATGTCGTGTCGTCGTCACGTCTACCAAACCATCCGTCGTCCAGTACAAACAGTTCAATACCCAGTTCTACTGCTTTATCTGCCATTTCCAGAATGTTCTCTTCTGTAAAATCGAAGTAGGTGCCTTCCCAGTTGTTAAGAAGGACTGGACGTTCTGCAAATTGATAGTTCCCTCTGATCAGGTGATATTGATAAAAAGAGTGGAGTTGTTGTGAGAACGCGTTCAATCCACTATCTGTATAAGACATAACTACTTCTGGCGAAGAAAAAGAGTCAGAAGGCTGCAGTTGCCATTTAAAGTGTTCTGGACTGATCCCCATCTGGACTCTGGTCTGATCGTACTCGTTCACTTCACAATTCGCTGTAAATTCGCCTGAATACACAAAATGAAAGCCATAGACATCCCCGGTATGTTCAGTAGTATAAGGATCGACCAGTCCTAGAAACGGTTGATAAGTATGACTGGTCGTTCCACGTTTAGAATCAATTTTGTGAACGCCTCTGTAAATAGGGTGCCTGACCAGATCACGTTCCCTTCCCCAGGCACCCGGCAGTTGAATACATTCAAAATTCGAGTGATCAAAATCCAAAGACATGCTCAATAGTTTGTTCAGTTCGATTGGCTGATTGCCTTCATTGAACAGTTTGACAGAACGCGTCACGATTGGATAATCAGCATAAATGGTGTAGTACAATTCGACCTTGCAATAACCGGTTGTATCGGTTAATGTCAGTTTTAATGTTTTAGCTTCTGCAGCATGTTTAACATAAGTATGCGGTAACCCCTCTATAGCCGGTTTCCCATCAATGATCTCATAGTCCTGATACTCAAATTGTGTTGAGAAAGACTGATCTGGATACGTTACTTCAAAAGCAGATTCTCTGTAGTCCCCATTATTATGGCCAGGGTATTCCTGAAGCAGTGTATTCATTGAATAATTGTGCTGTTGTGCACCACTGGGCCTTGCAGAAAAAGCACGATCGTACAAAGGGAATTCACTTCTGGAATTGTTGCCTCCAATTGCCTTTCCCCAATAGACATGTGATACATATTTATCTTCTTTTACTGAAAGCTGGTAACTGACCAGATCATTGAATAGGTGAAAACTAGATGTCTCTCTATTAAACAGAATATCCATAATAATCTCCTCTTTGTAAACGTTTACTAAACAGTCTACACTAAATTTACTAATTTTCAATACTAACTTGAATTTGCTTCAGCATTTTTTTTAGAAAAATTCCTTTTGATGAATATTATTGATTATTACACCACACCTCGGCAATGGTATACATTGATAAATAGTGCTCAAATCTCTTTTACTCTGTATTTTGCAGCTTTATACAAGTAATGATTTCACTCTTTAGTAAGGGGGCTGGTACCGTTTAACTCGCACTGCACCAGACTTTTTTCATCTAAGATTTGATCCTGCAATTCGGGCAATAGTGTGACGATCCCCTCGAATGGTTCTAGATAGTTCTAGGATGTTCTGGTAAGGCGCTATCCCTCCATAACCCGCGTCTCCAATATGATGGATATCCACTCCAGCTATTTTGTTGCTTAATGCGATTTCTCTTATAAGTTCTGGGCTTGCACTCTCTTGACTCGTACCAATAGCTGACATTGTCAGGACATTCTGCTGGCGAGCTATTTTCACTGCATTGCTGATATCATCTAGAGACACCCCGGGTACTGTTCCAATAGCAGGTAGTAAAATGATGTCTGCTCCATGTTCGATTAATTCTTCTACAGCCGTTAAGCTCACAATGGATTCTGAAACGCCTGATCCGTGCATTTTACCAGCAATAATCACCCCATTAAACGTCTGCTTAGCAATTTTCAAGGCTTCTATTATTTCCTTATGGCTAACACCAGTCCCTGGATTTCCTGTCAGACAAATAAAATCAAAGCCTAATTCATTTGCTTTGATAAAGGTTTCCTTTAAGGCTTTTCTCCCTTTACTTATCTGTAACTGGTCCTCATTCATCTGTGCGCTGCTATCAACAGGCTCAAGATTTACGCCTACTGGACGACCTGTCATTTCTTTAAGGCGTTTGATCGGCTGATCTGTATCAGAAAGGCCATTGATTACAGGGTTAAATAGATCCAACACATTAAGTAGAATCAAATCTGCTCCGAATGCGCGTGCAATTTCAGCATTTGTCAGTCCCGGAGATGCTGATGTAGTGACAACATTTTCTGATAATATAGTTCGTCCTTCGCTCGCTTTGATTGCTAGCTTAAGTTCCTCTTTAGTCATTGTTTTAAAATCACTTGCATAGCAACTCAGTAATCTTTTAGCCATATATTAACAGTCCTTTCTTATTGTAATCTCTTACAGCTTATCATTCCTTACTATAAAATCAATGTGTTAGATTCGTCTTTTTAATAATATCTTCTCTGTTAATAACCTTTTTTTGAAAAAAAGGCCACCCGCTAAGGTAGCCTCACATTGAATCATCTCAGTTCCTGTTCATCACTAGTTGGTCCTTCTATTTTCATCTCTCCGTCTTCAAAATACAATCGGTCGATAGCTGGTCTTCTATCTCCACTAGGGTTTTCCGGATCTGTATGAATGTGATAAACCGCATATAACGTTTCATCATCAAGACCCACTGTCACACTATTGTGTCCCGGACCGGATATCCCGTTTTCCATGTCTTTCGATAAAATCGGGTTCGATTCACTTTTTTCAAATGGCCCTATCGGATTATCTGAAACTGCATACCCAATGGCATAATCAGAACTGGCATAAAAGTTAGCCGAATACATGAGGTAATATAAATCCTCGTGCTTTACAACAAATGGGCCTTCGTTCCACTGAAAGTCGCCGTCCGGGTTTTCCCATGCCTGATCTGGTTCAAGGATAAAGTGTGGTTCTCCCGTAACATGAAGTAAATCCTCTGTCATTTCCTGAACATAAATATGACTGATATGCTTTCCATCTATAATGTTCTCGTGATTGTCTTCTACATAATAAAGATAGGGAGTTCCGTCATCGTCTATAAAAATATGCCCATCGATAAACGATCCAGGACGATCGATAAGGCCGACAGTTGCATCTGTAAATGGACCCGTCGGAGAATCACTGGTTGCAATAGCCATCTTCAGACTGCCCGTATAATCTCTGGCACTGTAAACCATGTAAAATGTCCCGTTATGTTCAATGACTTCAGGTGCCCAAAAGTCATATTGTGCCCATTTTTCTTCGTGGTCTCTATGGTCGTAAGCCATTCCGGCTTCTTCCCAGTCGACTAAATTACGTGACTCCCATACTCTAAAACCTGCATGAGGGACTGAAGTTGCATACATATAATACGTATCCTCAACTTTCAAAACATAAGGATCTCCAATATCAAGCATTTCTCCTACTGGGTTCTGGTACGTGACTTTTTCCTGATTATTTTCCAATTGATCACATCCTCCTAATATA
Source organism: Alkalibacterium olivapovliticus (assembly GCF_003003275.1). Classification (GTDB taxonomy): domain Bacteria; phylum Bacillota; class Bacilli; order Lactobacillales; family Carnobacteriaceae_A; genus Alkalibacterium; species Alkalibacterium olivapovliticum. The sequence continues at coordinate 43,324 of NZ_PVTO01000011.1, read as the reverse complement.
AACAGAGCTAGTGCTAACGAAAAAATGACCTTTTTCATCGTTCGCCTCCTTCATTATGATAGCGAATTAAGTCTTCAAATGCATCTGCAACTCGATTCTTTTTTCTGTTCAACTTTCCATCTTTGCTCTCCAATGAATAAAGACCAAAAGGCAGAAGCTCATCTTCCACTGACTTTCCAGAAGTGCGGTAGCCCCAGTCCACTAAGTCAAAAAATGGGAACCAGGTTAATCCAACTATGGGGATCCCCTCCTCATTCAGTTCTTTACAGGCTTCAAGAATACTATTAAGCCAAGAAATACGCTCTTCTTCACTTCCTCTGAAGCTTGTCTCAGTTATCATAACGGGTTTCTTGTAGCGTTTGAATGCTTCTGCTGCTATTTCTTTAAAGTCTTTACCTGTTCCCATGACATGAGGGAAGACAATATGCCCTTTGGAATCTCTGGAAATGCTGTGAACACTGAACTGAGGATAATAATTTAAGCCAACAATGTCGGGTTCAACAGGATGGCTTAAAAACCATTCCAGTGTTTCAGGTGTTACACCATAGGTAATCATAAAGTCGTAAAGTGGATGCTCACTGTTGATGCATCCCTGCACTAGTTCCCACATAACAAATCGGTTCTCATTCCATAAAACAACTTCGGAGTTCAACCTCTCCTCATGTGTAACATAACGCTTAGTGGCATCGACATGTATAAATACAGCATCTGTCACAACTGATTTAATCGCTTGTTGAGTTAATATAATCCCTTTTGATACTTGTGTCATGATCTGATAGAAACCAGCTAGCCCTTCAAGATAAGGTGGCCAGACAGAATTCAGTCCACTAAATTCTGCCGTGACATATGGTTCATTTAAAGGCGTATAATACTTGATAAATTCACCGTATCTTTCAGCAAATGCCTTTGCAAAACGGGCGACCATCTTTGGGTAGTGTCCATTTGCAAATTCGTTTGTCAACCAATGCGGTGTCCCATAATGAACAAGATCTATAATAGGTGTTAGAGATGGATGACGTTTGAAATAGCCCATTACTTGGTCTGTCCAATCCCAATTGAATTCATCCGGATTTTGTTCAACTTTGTACCAGGGAATCCCGTACCTGATCATACTTGCTCCAGACTCACGAGCAAGATTTAAATCAGCCTCCCAGTTATCGTAATGTTGAGTCAACTCATATTCATCTAGTGCCCGTTCTCCTTTAGCGATTTGAGTAACGAATGTATTTTCTATTCCAACTGCCCATTTAAATTGATCATTTTTCATAGTGACCTCCACTACATTGAATCATTGTCATTAATTGCTTTGATAATACTTGTCTCTACTTTTGGTTCGCGATGATAGGTCAACAACCCATTGATTTCTTGTTCAACATCATAGAGTTGGGTATAACAGAAACCGGCTAGTGCTTCTGATTCATAAACGGCCTCCAGAACGCGTTTATATTCAGAAATAAACGCATCATCGTTATCAACTGAAGAATAGCCCCAGCCATCCTGATCATCTTTTTTATACCCAATTCCTCCAAACTCCGTCAGCAGAATAGGCTCTCCCTGGTGTTCAAAGCCGTCAGCGTATATAGCCCGGTCAGCAGGTTTAGATTGCAATATAGCGTCTTTGGTTTTCAGATCCTGCTTAAATCTGGCGTATTTATCTGTATCGTTCATTTCCCCGTGTCCGTAGTGATGAATGGCGCCAATATCAGATTCTGTCATTTCCCATCCGTCATTTGAGATTACGGGTCTTGTCGTATCTATTGAATGAATCAGATGGTATAAGGCCTGAGTATAATGCTGCTGCTGCCTGTCTCTTCCAATATCATTTATACCCCAGCTTTCATTAAATGGCACCCATGCAACGATTGAAGGATGATTGTAATCTCGTTCCATTACCTCTAGCCATTCATTAGTGATCAAAGGTACCGCTGTCTCATCAAAGTAATGTGCTGAAGCTGATTCACCCCATACGAGGTAGCCTATCTGATCTGCCCAATATAAAAAACGAGGGTCTTCTACTTTCTGGTGTTTTCTACAGCCATTGAAGCCCATTTCTTTTGCTACGGCAATGTCTCTCTTGAGCGCTTCGTCACTTGGTGCTGTCATTAATGATTTCGGCCAGTAGCCCTGATCTAATACCAGTTTCTGATAATAAGGCTTATTATTTAAATATATCTGACCATTTTCAGTATGGACTTTTCGCATACCGAAATAAGACAATACTTTATCGATTATATTTCCCCCATGAATCAGTTTGATTTCAATATCAAAAAGATTAGGATCTTCCGGCGTCCAATGCCAGCCATTGTCGTGATGAGATGTTCTGAATATTGATCCCTGATGTAAATCAAACGTTACATTGTGAGAGGAAGAAGATACCTCAAACCGGCTTTTCAGTACTTGTTCTCCTTTGTATGAAATCATATATTCCAGTTCAACATCACTTAAGTATTGATTGAAAATCGTTTTACAGTTGATCTGTCCTTTATCAATATCTGAAGTAAATCGAAGTGACTGTATATGCTGACTGCTGACTGCTTCGATCCAGACTGTCTGCCATATACCAGTCGAGTTGGTATACCAGATAGAGTTCGGTTCATCCTCCCACGTTTGTTTTCCTCTGGGAATCGACTCTTCTTTTCTGGGATCGAATACGCGTAAAGCGATGGTCGCAGATTCCTCAGTCAAAAACGGAGTGATATTAAATGAAAACGACGTATGTCCTCCTTTGTGTTCACCTACTTTATGACCATTTACAAAGACAGTACTAACATAGTCAACAGCTCCAAAATGTAAAATCAGTTCCTTGTTTTTATACTCTTCTGGAATAGTCACTTTCTTCTGATACCAGACGATTTCATGATTATCCTGATTATTTATACCACTCAATTCTGATTGATACACAAAAGGAACTTGTATAGTTTGATCAGCTATCTGATCGAGTTTGAACCATTCTTCTGACAACCCTTTATTTTCATCGTCAAAAGCAAATTGCCATTCGCCATTAAGATTTGTCCATTTATCTCTAACCATCTGGGGTCTAGGGTATTCTGTTCTATTCATAATGTCTCTCCTCATTCAATTATCTTATTTTAGTCCTGTAGAATTGACTCCTTTAACAAAGTACCGGTTTGCAAATATAAATATCAGCAGAGCTGGTACTGTTGCAATTAAGGTCGATGCCATCATTTTCCCGGGGTTCACAAAATTCGCACCCTGAACGAGATTGGCAATTCCAACAGTTACTGTTCTCATTTCAGCTGAATTCGTAACCAGTAATGGCCAAAGGAAATCATTATAAATCAGTATGAATGTAATGACAGATAAGGTCGCTACCACTGGTTTTATAGAAGGAAAGACCACATGCCTTAATATTTGAAGCTGATTTGCTCCATCAATATAAGCCGCTTCTTCTAAATCCCTCGGGAAATTGCGAAGGAAGCTGTAGATTAAAAAGACACCAAGCGTACTCGCTGCATAAGGAAGTATGAGCGGAGCAAATGTGTCCAGCAGTCCCATATCTCTAAAATTGAAATAACGAGGGAAGACAATAACTATTCCGGGAACGGTCATGGAAGCAACGATAATAAACATGAACAAGCGCTTAGCCGGTAAATTCAGTCTAGCTATGGAATAAGCAGCCAGCGTATTCGTTATGATTACCAGTGCAGTTCCCCCTATACTGATAAAAGCTGTATTAAATAACCATCTCATAATAGGAGCACTGGCCGCATCAACAGTAAAGAGTTCCACAAAGTTTCCAGTCGTCCAGTTTCGAGGCAGTAAACGGGCACTGCTGATAGACTCGGCCATGCCTTTAAACGAGGTGAAAAACATCCAGAACAATGGGAATATAAATATAAGAGAAATAATGGATGCGATGATAACTAATATGACTTTTACTTTTTTTGTCTGTTTCATTATGCATTGTCATCCTTTCTGAATCCGATCAAAAATTGAACCAGTGTAATAAACACCATAATAATTCCCATTAATATAGCCATTGCCGATCCCATTCCGAGATTATTCTGACTAAATATCGTGTTTTGAATAATCATCGTCAATGACATCGTGCTTCTGGCCGGCCCACCTTCAGTAATAAGTAACGTCTGACCATATAAGTTGAATGACGCAATGACGGTTATGATCGTGACAAACACGAATACCCCTTTAATTGATGGAAAAGTGACATTCCAGAATCGCTGCCATGCGTTAGCACCATCAAGAGAAGCCGCTTCGTATAAGCTGTCATCCACTTCATCCAGTGCATTAACGAACAGTATCATGTTATAACCGATTGTCCACCAGACTGTCGCTGCTAGTACAGCTATCCATGCATAGGGCTGATTATTCAGCCATCCAATAGAATCAAGTCCAAATCCCTGCAGTACATTATTGATATACCCGCCATTCCCTGTAAACAACCATTTAAAAATAGCAGATACGGCCGTTACAGAAACGGCATAAGATATGAAGAAAACTGTTCTGAAGAACACTTTTAGTTTTCCAGGAATGTTCTCAATCAGCAATGCCAGCAGTAATGCAAAGACTACTAATGGTACTAAACTGATGACTACAAAGTATAATGTATTCCCCAAGGCATTCATGAACGAATCATGGTACATATTGCCAGGACTTAAAATACGAATATAATTATCCAATCCAACAAATCCACCGTTTCCTCCAGAAACTGTCCAGCTGTGAAAACTGACATAAAGTCCGTAAAGGAATGGGATCATCCAGAAAAGAATAAAAAAGAGTAAAAAGGGTAAAAACATAAGCGATGATACTGTTTTAGAAATTTTCAAGATTTTTCCTCCTAAGAAAAAGGTCTTTCAGTCAGTCCAAGACTTAACTGAAAGACCCACTCTACTTTCTATTGATCAGGCGCTGTATCAGCTATTTCCTGAGCTACACCTGTAGCGTTTTCCAGTTCTTCCATTAATTCTTCACGTGTTAGATTTTCTTCTCGTACAATACGTCCAATGACGGTCTCGTTCATGTATCTGATTTGTTCTCCGAACTGATAGACAGCCGGTGCAGCGACATAATCATCAAACATCTGCTGGTTCTGGTAAGGTAGTGGGTACTCGTCTACATTTTCTTCAATATAATTCATTGTTTCCGTATGAAGCGGAGCTTGTCCAGACGCTGCCCAGTTAGATAAGTTTTCCGGCTGATACAGGAATTCCATAAAGGCTGAGATACCTTCCAGCATCGTTTCATCTTCAACACTTGCTGCTAGACTGATAACATGTGAATTTCCGTATACGGCTACCTGATCACCTAATTGAGGGATGGAGGCAATACCTAGATCATCACCATAGGCATCACTTACAGCCTGATAATACCACGGACCAGTCAATGCCACTGCAGTCTGGTTACCGCCTGAATCGCCTTCAGTATCCTGCATGAAAGCGTGGAACTCGCCATCAATACCCAGCCCTGCCGGTGAAATATTGTCTTCATAAATCATGTTGTGTAAGATCCACAAAGCATCTGCCAGATCCTCTTGAGCGAAATCAAGATAGCGTCCATCTTCAGACAGCAAATCTACATTATTTTGTGCTGCCAATGTTAAAGTATAAAATTCAATCAAACCAGAATCCGGAATACCCATTGCATACATATTTTCATTTTCTGCCTGCAATTCTGCACTTAAAGCTACAAGGTCTTCATATGTCTCCGGTGCTTCTTCTGTTACGTTTTTATTGTAAAAGGTTGTTAACGGGTGAATGTCTAAAGGAATACCGTAATGACCCTCTTCCAGACCAACTAAATCCTCAGCAGCTGGATGAAAATCGTCCATACTCATACCAACATCTTCTAATATCCCATCAATGGGCTGGATTAGTCCATCAGCACTATAGGTTTCCAAATTCACACCATGCATAACGACTAACTCGTAATCACCTGTTCTAAATTGAGTATAATGTTCCGGTTCCTGAAATTCATTAACAAAATACGCCTCTTGCGAATCGTTAAAATTGTCAACGATCTCTTTCATGAATGCTCCGTCCCCACCGGTGAACCCATTTAAGAAACGAATAACGGTCGCATCTGCCGCTTCTTCTGGTACTTCTTCCGGATCCCCAGTTGTATCTGCATCTCCATTTCCACATGCCGCCAATAGTACTGCAGTTGATAAAAGTGTGCCCATTAATAGTTTTTTCATGTTGTTTCCTCCTGATCTTATTAATTAACTAATCAGTTAATTAAATGCCATTTTATATTTGGCTTTCGTTTACAAACTCAGAATATATCTTTTAAATAAACCTTGCAAGCCTTTTCTTTCTTTTATATAATGGATTTACCAAAGAGTACAGGTTAGAGTGAGTTAGTTAGACTGAGAGGTTATTTACTTAACTAAAAGGTTACTAATGGGAGGAATACAATGGAAGTCAGCACAACAACTGAGTCCCTGGCAATTTTTGAGGCATTAGCCAGCGATACACGTTTGAAAATCGTCAATCTGCTTGCTGATCGTGAACGGAACATAAAGGAACTGGCAAATGAACTCTATATGTCAAGCGCTATAGTTACCCGTCATATTAAACAGCTTGAGAAAGCAAATATAATAAAAACTGAACGCATACCAGGGAAAGCCGGAAGTCAGAAAATGTGTTCATTAGCTATAGATCAGCTCTTCATTCGCTTTCCACGGGTATTATATCCCCATTTCGAACAGCATAAAACTAATATCAGAGTGGGCCATTTTACCGATTTTAATGTTGAGCCCACCTGTGGTTTAGCTACTAAAGATCATTATGTGGGGAATTTAGATGATCCCAAACACTTTATGAATGCGGAACGAATGAATGCCGACATGCTGTGGTTCTCAAAAGGATTTGTGGAATACAAATTTCCGAACTTACTATCTGAAACTGAAAAACCGGAACTTCTGGAAATCAGTCTTGAATTATCATCTGAATTTCCTGTATCTAATAATAATTGGCCTTCAGACATCTCTTTTTACCTGAATGATACGCTCATCGGTACATGGACTGTGCCCGGTAATTTTTCGGATGTTCGCGGTCGCATGACCCCTGCCTGGTGGCCCAAAGAGAATAGTCAATATGGTCTGCTGAAAATATTACGCATCAACAAGAATGAAACGTTGATTGATGGTGATTCTATATCTGATGTGACACTTAAGGACATTGATTTCACTCAGCCCTTAATGAAACTGAAAATAGCTGTTGATGATGACGCCAAATATGCTGGTGGATTGACACTATTCGGGAAAAATTTTGGAAATCATAATCAAGATATTATCAGTACAGTTTATTATTCTCAGACTGATGAGAGTATGACTGTCTGAAAAAAATACCATCTCCTAAAAAATACACTCTCACTAGAATATTTTGTGGGAGTGTATTTTTTAGGAGTTTAATGAAACATATAGTTCGCTTGATTTTACATTTAACACTTTAGTACTCGTTACATTTACTATCTTTAGACTATTGAGACTAGTTGCAGACTCTAACACTCTTTAACTAGTCACTATAGTGATTTTGAGGTGAGTTCCTAAATGGATTTTGACAGAAGTAGTCACAAAACTCATTTAGTGACCAGTTAATTAGGATATCGTTAAAGAACTAGTTTCAATACGTCTTTTGGAACCACTTCCTTCAATTTAGTAATATTAACTGGTCTCAATAGCGCTTTAGTGACTAGTTCTTATGTCGATAGCAGTATGAACTAGTCCCATTGAGCCTGGATCGATAGTCCAGGCTCTTCTTAATTCATATTTAATTTTTATACACAAACGCTCAATTAGAATTTAATTTTAAATCTGATAAATCGTAGCTGTCTTCATTAAAGTTCAATTCCTTCCATTTCTTTCATCACAACCAGATTTGAAAACTATCTGTTTATAATCTGCAAACTATTATATACAGATAGTGCTTTGTATATGTAATATCTTAATTAACTTTAAGCGTGAAATCAGTTAATCACTATCCAAATACTGTTTTAATTTGAAACAGTAAAATGTATTTCTGTTTCAAATTAAAACACCCATAAGTTTCAAAAAGAAACGCATGGGTGTTCTAAGATATTGCTATTAAACTTTCTCAGTTTAACATGACGAGCCGGAACCTAAATCATTATCTTGCTCCTTATCAATGATCTGCTGCACTTTTCTGCCTGAGTTTCCTCCCTGGAATGTGTGAGACAAATACTCTTTCGTCAAGAGCTTCATGACTTCCACCCCAATGACTTTTGATCCGAACGTTATGATCTGAGCGTTATTGCTTAACTGCGCACGCTCTGCGGAATAAGGGTCATGGACTTGTGCTGCACGGATGCCTTTAATTTTGTTGGCTGAGATAGCCATTCCGACTCCAGTACCACAAATAAGAATCCCTCTTTCCACTTCTTCGTTTATGACGCCTTCAGCCGTTTTAAAAGCGATCCCGGGGTAATCCACATCATCAGCAGAATAACAGCCGTAGTCTTTTACTTCATGGCCCAGTTCTTCAATATATGTTTTCAATTCTTCTTTAGCGTCAAAAGCATTATGATCCGCACCAATACCGATTAACATGTTTATCATCCTTTTCTTTTATTGTTTAGTTTTGTCGAAACTTCACTTTTCTTATTGAGTTTAGTCGTTTTTTTTAATCTTATTGTCACCTTCGTTTATTTTCCTTCGTAAATACATTATAATGAATATACTAACTGCTACACTTCTCTAGGAGGTCAACCGACATGTTTACTGAAGACAGACACAAAAAAATAATCGAGGTATTAAATGATCAGGGTTCAGTAACGGTCAATGAACTGACTTCCCTGTTAAAGTTCTCTCCTGCCACTATTCGGTCGGACTTGAACTATTTAAATGAAAACAAACAGTTGATTCGAACGCACGGTGGCGCTACAACTATTCAATCTTCCCCATCTAAAGCTAAAATAGAAGAAAATTTCCAGTCTAGAAAGAAAGAGAATCACAAATATAAAGTTGAGATTGCGAAAAAAGCGTTTGATTATATACAAAACGACAGCTGCATCGTTCTTGATGCCAGCTCCACAGCTTATGAGCTCGCTCTTTTAATCAATGACTCCTCTTTACGCTTAATGATCCTGACAAATGGTTTAAATAATGTGAACTTACTGAAGACCAATCCCAACATCACCACAATCATTATAGGCGGAGTCGTCAAAGGTACGTCCAATGCTATAGAGGGTGTGTTAGGCAGCCATATCCTCAAATCAGTCAATATCGATATGGCATTCTTATCTGCTCACGCATTCAGTCTGGCTGACGGCCTGACCGATTTCAACTTATATGAAGTCGAGTTGAAACGTAAAATGGTTGAAGAAGCTAAACAAGTCTATGCTCTGATCGATAGTTCAAAACTGGAAAAAAGTTCAATCGCCTCTTTTGCCTCTTCTAAAGACGTCGATTTGTTCATTACAAATTTAAAGACCATTGACCCTTCTTTAAAACAACAGTATACGGACAGTTCTATACACTTAGTTTAAAAAGATTAGTCGCCGTTATAAAAGAAAAGACAGCTGACTAATGCTGTCTTCTTTTTTTATCTTAAGGTTTAATCATGTCTGATCGTGTGGTTGGCTGTCTGTTCATAATAATTTAAAATATAGGAATGATCTTTATTTCCATTGCCATTCGCTATCTGTCCTCTAAAAATATCCTCTACCATTGAAGTCAATGGCAATGGAACGTTCAGTGCATTAGCAGCATCTTTAATGTTCCTTAAATCTTTGAAATTGGTGGCCATCTTTCCACCTGGTTCAAAGTCCCGGTTTACGATCATCGGAATCTTGGCATCCATGACAGCACTTCCGGCCAGTCCATTGCTGATGGCTTCATACATTTTGTTTAAATCAATGCCTGATTTGCTGGCAAAGATCGCCGCTTCAGACAATGCGCCTAAATGGATACTGACCATAATCTGATTGACTAGTTTGGTTGCTGATCCTGTCCCGACGTCTCCCATGTGTACGACGTTTCCGCCCATTACTTCAAAATAAGGCAAAGCTCTTGAAAAGTCCTGGTCAGTTCCACCTGCCATGATAGCCATCGATCCATCTATTGCTTTAGGTTCTCCACCACTGACCGGTGCATCCACTAACGACACATTCTGTAGGGCCAGTTTTTCTGCAAACAATTTGGTTTCGACCGGTGAAATGGAACTCATGTCGATCACTAAAGATCCCGCCTTCAAGTGACTGGACAATCCTTCTGGTCCAAACAATACATCCATCACGATTTTCCCATGAGGCAGCATCAGGATAATAACCTCACACTTTTCAGTCATTTCTGCATAAGAAGAACTGATGGCTCCTTTTTTACAGACTTCATTTACTGCACGTTCATTGAGATCAGCCACATACAGGGAATAGCCCGCTTTGATTAAATTCAAAGTCATTGGTTTCCCCATGATACCTAACCCGATAAATCCGATTGTATTCATTCATTAGCCTCCATATTAGTCTTCCTGAGTTTTATACGTCCCTGTTGATTAAACAGATTGCATGTAATCCAAAAATGCCTGAATGATCAAATACGCTGAGGTTGCACCAGGATCTTTAGTCCCGATCGACCGTTCACCTAATCGACTGGATCGACCGATACTTGACTGCATTTGTTCAGTCTCTTCCATCCCTTTTTTTCCTGCTTCTACTGCTTCCTTGAATTGCTCTAAAACGTCTGTAGTGTCTGTCGAGTCAGTCAGGCTGTCTCTGAAAGGAATAAGGGTGTCCAGAATCGTCTTGTCGCCAACTTTAGCCCCGCTACGGTGTTCAACGCCATCAACAAAACTGCTCCACAATGTAACGATGTCTTCATCAGATAGCTCTTCCTTGTCGCCGACGCTGTTTCCTGCTTTTAACAAGCCGCTGGCATAAAGTGGCCCAACTGATGAGCCGACTGCATCGAGAAAACTCATGCCGGCACTGGTCAGAATCGGTTTGATTTTCTGTTCATCCTTCAGTTCATCCATTTTCTTGTCAACTGCAGTGAATCCGATCGACATCGTGACGCCATGATCCCCATCCCCCAATTTTCGGTCCAGTTCACTCAGGTAATTCTTTTCTTCTTCAACTTTTTTCGTAACGGCTTTAAGGTATGCATTTATATCATCTGCTTTAAGTTTCAATTGGTCTCCCCCTTATTTTTGTGTAAATGCCGGACAATCAACTGGATGATCGATCAGCTCTTTCAACTCGTCCGTCAGTTTCGTTACAGTGATCGATGCGCCACCCATTTCAAGAGAGGTAATGTAGTCTCCCACATAAGAACGGTAAATTGTAATCCCTTTTTCGCTTAAAATCTGCTCTACTCGTCTGAATAAAATGTACAGATCCATTTGTGGCGTTGATCCCAGTCCGTTCACTAGAACGGCTACTTCTTCATCTACCACATTCAGTTCTTCCATAATACGTGTCATTAGTTCGTCCGCTACTTCGTCGGCCGTACCCAGTGGACTTTTTTAATTCCTGGTTCACCGTGATGTCCCAAGCCCAGTTCCATTTAATCTTCACCCAGCTCGAAACTTGGTTCGCCCGTTTGAGGAAGATAGCACGGTGATAATCCAACACCCATCGAGCGTGTATTGTTGTTTGTCAGTTCAGCAATACGCACGACCCCGTCGATATCATATCCTTTGTCTGCAGCTGCTCCGGCTGTTTTAAACACGAAAAATTCGCCTGCGATCCCTCTGCGTTTTTCTTTTTCTTCAAGTGGAGCTGAAGCCACATCATCCGAAGTTAAGGCAGACTTGACAGTAATCCCTTCCATGTCAGCCAATTCAGCTGCCATTCCAAAGTTCATAACGTCTCCAGCATAATTCCCATACAAATAAACGACTCCAGCACCTTTATCAATGGCTTTTGTCGTTTCCAGTATGGGTGAGGGAGGTGGAGAAGCAAATATATTTCCCACTGCTACGCCATCAGCCATTCCCTCGCCAATATAACCTAAGAATGCAGGCTCATGTCCGGATCCGCCTCCAATCAGAATACCGACTTTCTTATCGATCGTCTCTTTAGTAGATACGATCGACCGTTTATTTTCCAGCACTTTTACTGAATCTTTATGAGCTAAAGCATACCCTTCGATCATTTCTTCAACGACCTGATCAGGATTATTAATTAACTTTTTCATCGAATCACCTCTTCATATAGTTTCGAAATACTTATGTTTGCTTACCAGCTTCAATAATCGGTTTCAATTCTCTATTGACGTAATCACTGATATCTTTAATCACTTTACGCGTTTCTTTCTGAGCCAGTTCTGTTTCTTCTTCCACCATGATCCATCCGTCATAATCTGTATCAACTAATGCCTGAACGCAGCCCTTGAAATCGATATCGCCAGTCCCCATTTTTTTCCACTCTTTAGAATAAGTCGCGTCTTTGAAGTGGACGTGTCTGATGAGTGGACGATATTCCTTGATCAGTTCAACAGCATCGATATCACCAAAGGTTAAATGGCCAACGTCAGGTGTGTAACCCATATCGTCAGGATTCAATCCCTGAAGAAGTCTGTCGTAATCATCCTTGAACCTGAAATAAGATGTTTCATAGGAAATCGGGTGGATAGAGGTTATGATCCCTTTCGCTTTAGCCCGTTTTCCCAGCTTGTTAGCACCTTCTATAATCTCTTTTTGTCTCTGTTCCAGATTATCTCGACTTTCTTCTACTCGAGATGGAACGTTTAAGAGCGCTCCAGGGAAATGCTTTAAGTAATCCATATAGTATTCTGAATCTTTACGCTCGGCATCACTTTCTTCTCCACCTTTAAAGCTCGTCGGTAAAGTCAAGGCAGCCAGTTCCAACCCTCTGTTGTCCAGTTCTTTTTTCAGTTTTTCAGGGTGTTCTCTGTATTTCCCCAGCAAAGCAACTTGAATATCGATTCCTTCAAACCCCGCATTTTGTACGTCATCCATTAACTGGTCGATCACGTCCGCTTCAATATCATAATTGAGCACCCATGTCGATCCCTGGCATCCAAATTTTATGGTCATTCTTCATCCTCCTATACACTCTATTAAAAAAGTAGTGGTAATAAAATCACAATTAAACGGCTTACATTTTATGAAAAAAGCAGTTCTAACAGCCCGTTTATCTTAGCTCTATCATACCGATTATTGAAATCGCTGTCAATACAAACGACAACAAACGACAACAAATAATAATAAAACACATCGACGGTTTTGTTATTATGCAAATAGAGGAAACGTAACCCTTGAAGATCTATCTCCCTAGTTATGGAAGAAGAAAATTATTAAAAGACCAAAACAGTATTACGCTTAGGAATCAGCAGAAGTCCTTTGTGACGAATGATGTCCAGTTAATTAAAAAAAGCCTTCACCAGCGAATCTTTTTACAGATTCTGCGGTAAAGGCTAGCTTTATATTTAAACTAAAGCGGTTTTCTTAATATCTTCAACTGTCTGCGTTCCAGCCAACTGCATGACTCGTTTTAAATCATTCTCAAAATACTCAAAAACGGACGTGACGCCTTTTGCTCCTCCAAGCGCCAGTCCATATAATACTGGCCGGCCTATCGCGACACAGTCCGCTCCCATGGCCAGTGCTTTAAAAATGTGTTCACCCCGTCTTATCCCACTGTCAAATATGATAGGTACGCGTTTTGATACAGCTTCAGAAATCAAAGCCAATGTCTCAAAAGAGCCTGGCGCCCCGTCTAGTTGACGTCCCCCGTGGTTCGACACCCAAATCCCTGCCGCACCAGCATCGATTGCTTTTATAGCATCTTCCGGCGCCTGAATGCCTTTAACAATCACCGGCATGTCGGAATACTCCGCAATAAATCTGACATCGTCTGTATTGATTTTCTGTTTGGATTCCAGATAAATATTATTGAGCGCCCTGTCTTCGATAAAGCCTCTCAAATAACGCGACACAATCGGCATATCAAATGGGAACACAAATTGGTTCAGCTTGTCCTTTTCTCTGTTGCCCATAACAGTCGCATCTGCGGTCAACACAATTGCTGTAGCGCCGTCTGCTTTCGCATCATCAATGATGGCTTTATTCACTTCGTTATCCTTACTCATGTATAGTTGAAACCATTTGGGTGTGTCCCCCATGACTTTAGAGGTTTCTGAAAGCTCAGATCCCGTATAGGTGCTGATAGACAGTATCGTTCCATAATCAGATACGCCTTTAGCAGTTCCCACTTCTCTACTTTCATGAGCGAGACCATGAGCTGCAATAGGCGCCATGATAATCGGCGAGGGGAGTTCACTTCCAAATAGGGTCGTTCGTGTATCAGGGTTTTCGACATCTGCGAGAACACGTGGCAGAATACGTTTTTGGTTAAATGACGTAATATTCTGATCTAAAGTATATTCATCCCCTGCTCCGCCGGCAATGTAGTCAAACCCTCCTTTTGGAATGATCTGACTGGCTTGCTGCTCTAGGTCGTAAACATTAACGATGTCCAGTGACTGGTTTTTTGAAGGTGCAGTGTAAGTTGCCTGATTCTGACTCATATGACAGCTCCTTAATTCTTATTGACTAAGCATTCACTTATTTGTTTTTGTATAATCTAACCATACCCCATAAAATCCCAAAGTTCACAAGATTGACCGCCAGCGAGAAGATAAAGGCAGGAATGTATGAGCCTGTGAAGTCGAATATATACCCTACAAGGGAAATCGATAAAGCCCCACCTAAACTGGTAGCAAAAGCCAGGATCGGATACAGCCTGACAAAATGATAACGACCAAAAAATTCTTTTGTCAGTAACGTGACACTAACTGATGGTATCGAGAATACGGCCCCGTATAATAAAGAGGAGGCGTATAAGGTGCCTTCTGTATGGAAAAAGATGAACAGTAAACTTGCTACAGCAACTAGGAAAATCATACTTAGCGTACTTTTAATGGGCCCGACAAAATCACTGATATAGCCCATTCCAAGCTTGAATCCGATACTGCTGATCATAGCTAAAGACAGCATGGTGGCGCCTACTCCACTGGTCAGATTGACCGTCTGAGCGAATCCAGGGAAATGCTGAGGAACGCCAATGAGCATGGTTTGAAGCAACGTAAAGGCAAACATCAGCCCGAATAACAGCCCACTAACGCCTCTCTGATCTTCCCGTTTAATCGTCCGTCCTTTTTTATTGACTGTTTCTTCGTCTACTTCCACATAACCGTATGGTAAGTAACCAGAATCTCTTGGATCAAGGGTGTACGGAATGACTATAGCTGGAATAGTAAAGGCAATAATCAACAGCCCCATGATCTGGTAAGACTGTTCCCAGCCGATCGTGTCAATTAGATTAGTGAAAATAGGTGAAAATACAGCACCCGTTACACTACTGAAACTCAAAACAATACTCATCACTAACCCGTGCTTTTCTTCGAACCATTCATTTACGACGATTGTCACGGGGACCCACGCCAGTAATCCTGACCCAATTCCTCTGACAATTCCCAGTATATTAAATATAAGGATAGAATTTGCGAATCCCAGTAAGATATTTGAAATACCTGCCAGGAGAACCCCGAACAGGATGACTAATTTAAATGGGTACTTTTTGATCAGAATGCCTGCATATAATGACATAATAGCTTTCATAAATAATGTCAGCGTGTTGTGCATCGCAACTGATCCGCGGTACACACCCAGACTGTCTGCAATTGGCGTGATAAAGACACCATTTGTCATTACCGGAAGCCCAATCGCACTTATCGTAATCCCACACAGAGTCAGCATCACGATCCAGTGTTTCATACTCTTATTCTTCACATTCCTGACTCCTCTCCTTTTGAAATTTTTTATAATACTTCTAGTATACGCTCTTGTCAGGGTGTTTTACAGGTCGGTTTATAAAGATAACGCTTTACTTCAATCAAATTCTTGGTCAGCATAAAATCTGTATTCTAAACTCCCTCAATTTATATTCTTAAAGACTGATTTAGAGGTGCATTTAAACTATTCCTAAAAAAAGAAACATCCGCTAGTTACGCTGATGTTTCTTTACAGACTTGCTCAATAATTTATTTTTCCTGTCAGAAACTATAAACTGTCTCATAATAATCCAAAATTGGAGCAGCCATCTCTCTGGCTTCACCTTCCCACGGGTACATACTGATTGGACCCGGGCTAAATTCCACTTGAGTTACGACATAATTGTCTTTCGTAGGCGCTTCAGTAATATCCTTTGCGATAATATCCAGACCAGCATAGTGTAAACCCGGTATGGACTGGATCGTTCTGAGTGCAATCTCGTGATAATCTGGGTGAACAGCATCTGTGTAATCGATACTGTCTCCTCCGTGAGAAATGTTAGATTCATCCCTCAAGATCACCACTTCCTTATCAGAAGGAATAGCGTCGAGCGACTTGCCTTCTCTAATTAATCGATTAAATACGTCACAGTCCGTTGGAAACAGACATTCTTTGAGGTTTCTATTTTGTTTTCTAACCTCATTTTTCAGTTTGATCAGCTCATGAATTGTATGTCTACCGTCTCCCACTACACTGGCACGTGCTCTTTTGGTAACGGAAGTCATCTCCCATATATTGCTTTTCAATTAAAATATTCTCTTGAGGTTCTGGAACTAAATCAGCTATCTTTGCAAGATGATGCTCCAAAGCCTCGTCTGAATCAATATTAAGGAAGACACCCTCTCCACGCGACAGATTGTTGGGTTTAAAGACGACCGGGTACTCTATCTGTCTGGCAAACTGGATAAAAACTTCTGTCTGATTCAAGCGAATATAGGCAGACTTCGGCACATTGACACCTGATTCAGATACAATCGAACGCGCTACATACTTGTTATCACAGATCTCCTGAATAGCAGCTGACGAAGATGGGCCATTCATATCCTTAAACAACAGGTCGCTGTTTCCTATTGTGATGATCATCGTATCGAACATGAGCCGTCTGACAGGGTACCCTCTTCTCAACGCTTCTTCTTCAAGCAAGACGGATTTAAAGCCTTCTTTCCGTTCATAATCTGCCTGTTTCTGTTGTGCATCATCTATAGAAGCAGGCTCATAATAATTGCTGGACATGAAATGACCCTCCTCATTCAGTATAAGAAGTCTCGAAAATTTTCCTAGTTCTTATTTAATTTTTAGCTATTAAGTGTCTTTTCATAAAAGTCCAATATTGGACCTGCCATATCACGGGGTGGTCCTTCCCATGGGAACATACTTAATGGTCCTGGACTGAACTCGACCTCCGTCACAACATGGTTATCTTCCGTTGGCTCTACCGTGATATCCTCAGCAATCACATCCACTCCTCCGTAATGCAGACCAGGTACGGACTGGATTGCCTGGACAGCAATTTCCTTGAAAGTCGGATGGACTGTTTCGTGAAAATCGATACCGTCTCCTCCACTAGCAATGTTTGATTCATCCCTTACTTCAATATACTCTCCATCGTCTAAAACAGAATCCAGCGTTTTTCCTTGTCTGAACAACCGGCCCAATTTAGCCGGGTCAGTCGGGATTAGAAAGTTCTTTAAGTCTCTATTTTCAAGACGCAGCTTGTTCTTAGCCTCAATCAGCTTCAGGACCGTATGAATCCCGTCTCCAGTGACATTTGACCGTGCACGTTTAGTCGTTGCCAGCACTTCTCCATCAACAACGAAGAACCGGAAATCATCTCCGATAAACTGTTTCTCAATCAGAATTTTCTCCGTTTCGTCTTTAATTAATTTGGATAACTTTTCAAGGTGTGTATGAAGGGAGTCAACACTGTCGATATGAGTAAAAACGCCTTCCCCTCTCGCTAAGTTGTTTGGCTTGATAACAACTGGGAACCCGATCTCTTGGGCAAAGTCCTCTATTTTGTCTTTCTCAGTTAATCTCACATAAGTGGAAGCCGGTACCGTCAATCCATTTGCTTTGAGGAGTGACCGAGCGACATGTTTGTTATCACATATCTCCATATTTGCTGCAGACGAAAGAGGTCCATTCATATCTTTAAACAGACAGTCTTGGGAATTAATCGTAATGATGGCTGTATCGTACGTCAGTCGTCTTGTCTGGTGGCCGCGGCGCAGCGCTTCTTCTTCAAGTAATCGGGATTTTAGCCCTTCGCGTTCTTCTAGTTCAGCTTGTTTTTGTTCAGATCTTGTTAGAGTTGGTTGCTCTTGCGTCATGTAATAAATCCTCCTAATAGAAGTTCTATCCTTATACTATCATATTTTTATAAAACTCTTATTGGAGAAGACTTTACGTCATGAGAAAAAAATTAAGGCATATCAAATTATATGCCTTAAACACGTGCTATAATCTACAGATAATTTTCATGTAAAATATAGAAGTTAATTAGATTATTGAGAAGTTATTTTCTACTAGTTTTGAATACGCAATTATTGCTGATTAGTTTGTACACGGTTATAAGATTGACCGAGGTGCTAAAACCAAATGTTACTATATTCACTTATATTCTTCTGAACGACCCATTAGGAAATAATCATATGTGATATAAAAAGAGCTTATATACGATGATATTCAAGTAAGCTCTTTGAAAAGAAGTATCTTTTCTACATTTAATAAGTCTTTCGAGCAAAAATCATAGCAGCTTCTCTTAGAACTTTATTTTCATTTTGTAACTGAATAATTTTCTTTTGTAATTCCTTGACTTCACCTTCACAAAAATCAAATTCTTCAGTATCTAGTTCTAAATCAGCATTCTTAAATTGCTGGACCCATTTGTCAAAAGTAGACGGGCTTAAATTATAACTATTTATAATTTCTTTTCTTGATTTGCCCGATTTATACAGTTTAACTACTTCCTTCTTAAATTCTAATGAAAATACGCGTCTTTTTTTTCGATTTTGCATTGCGATTTCCTCCTAGAGTGGTAAACATGTCAAATGCATCAGTCTTGAATCTGAAAAGTAGGAAAAACAGAGTGCTTTAGTAGTCACATGAGTAAGTGTTGCAATATAATGACTGCTTAATTTAATCACTTATACTTTTTTATTTAATCCATTCTACCTTCTCAGTTTTCAGAATGGCTTTAAAACGGTAAATATCATCTATAGATGTTAACTTGAAGTTAAGTTCACTGCCTTTTGAAAAATATAATTTTTCTCCATATTCATGCATAAGCGTATTAATTGAATGATTGCCTGCCATTGCTTTACCGTCACTGTACGCTTTCTCATAAGTTCTCAATATGTCTCCCAACATATAGGCTTGTGGCGTTGTCACAATTCTCAATTTGTCTCTCGGAATAGATTTGGACGTTGTCTTATCATCATTTCGTACGACTATCTGATCTACCACAGGTAAGGAAGAAATTGCGTTTCCGTATTTAGTAGCAGTCACTATTAGGTCAGAAATAATATCTAAAGATACTAAGGGTCTTACACCATCATGCAATATGATAAAGTCGTCCGAACCTGCCACTTCTTTTAATTTCTGTAAGCCATTTAAGATAGACTTCTGTCTCTCCATGCTGCCACTCACTATCCACTCCAGTTTCGTCAAATTAAATTGAAGTGCATATGCATTTAAAACACTTTCCCACCCTTCTAAACAAACTACCAGTATCTTATCAATTTGGGGATGCTTCTGAAATTTTTCTATTGTGTAGACTATTATTGGTTTATCCTCTACGTTTATAAACTGTTTAGGAATATTCTGGCCCATTCGCTGACCCTGACCACTTGCCATTATCATAGCAATATTCATCTGCCTCACCATCCACTCTGTAAAATGCATGTTCTTCATGTATAATTTGTTTGTCTTTTGAAGGGATTTCCATGTAATCCTCCCCATAAAGTAATGATAGATAGGTGTGGGAATCAGAGATTCCTTTGAAAAGATGGCCTTCAAACTCATAGTCATCAATCTTATCCCAAATGCTGGAAGGGTATCCTAAGTTTTTTTTATATCTAGATAAGAGATGTCCACATTTGTTTGAATCTCTTATTGTAAAAGATTTAGATAGTCTGTTTAATTCTTTAATATGTTTTTTCTTTCCACCTGTTACTTTGGAATAAGCACACAGTGGGAACAATAAAAGGAGTTTTTCAATTGACCTTTTAAGATGTATCGAAGAAGCATAGGAAGGAAATTGGGAAGTCTTCACTAATAAGTTCAATCTATGGAGTTTTCTTTTTAATACCTTAATATCTTTGTTTTTATTAGGCAAACCGTCTATAGGTACGATATCAACAAAAATACCATGGGAAGAAGCTGTGTTAAAATACTTTTTCTTATTGTCAATAGTCCTTGTGTGGGTTAACTTAGCCCATCCCCATGTATAGTCAGTTTGTAATGAATACTCATATAAACTATATCTGCTATTACTTTTTAAAATACTCAGTAACTTTTCATAGTCTTCTCTGGGAAGACTAATATCTATATCATCATCCCAGGGAATAAATCCTTTGTGTCGAACCGCACCCAACATAGTCCCTCCCCACAGCGAATACCTAAGATTATGAAAGGATGCAATTTGATCAATATAAAGTAAAATTTCCAACATGATCGTTTTCTGTTCATCAAGTGTGACCTTTCTCAAGGGGCTTCCTCCTTAATGTTTACACAAAATAGAAACATATTATAGCCATTCGTTCAGCTTATTTGATGTGGTTTCTTTTTTTCTCAACCTTTTCATGACAGCTTGAAACACTAGTATTCTATACCATTTTGATAACTAATTAGCTATTAGCCTACACTCATAAGATGTAATCAGTTCCAGTTAAGAGTGCTTTAGAATCCACTCTATAGCGCTGTACCTCTTTCAATCAATAGGCTCCTGATCTCAAAAGGACCTTGAAAAAAGTTTGAAATAAAATATATATATCTAACTTTAAACATTTATTTTCTACGTAATACAGTTCAATGTCTACTCGTTCTGGATAACCAACATTACTTCTTCCATTCGCTTGCCAATACCCTGTAATGCCAGGTTTAACTGATAGAAATGCATCTTTTCTATCTTTGTATTCAAGAAGTTCTTCATTTACAACAGGTCGTGGGCCAACTAGACTCATATTCCCTATCATCACATTGAAAAATTGAGGTAATTCATCTAAACTCGTTTTTCTCAAAAAACAGCCCAACTTAGTTATTCGAGGATCTTCTTCAGGATCTAATTTATAGTTATTTTCAACGTATTTAGTGTATAGAAGGGCGTCTCTTTTCAAGCACTCTTCAGCATCAACGATCATAGAGCGAAATTTGTAAATATAAAATTCATCACCATTCAACCCAATTCTTTTTTGCTTAAATAATATATTTCCTTTATTTTCCCCATATAAGTAAAATGATGAAATAATAAGCAATAAAGGTAATAGAATGAATAGTGCTGTAAAAGCAGCAGTGATATCAATTAATCTTTTAAATGGCAGGTAGACAAGATTATCATAATAGAGCTTTCTTTTCATATAACTTTTATCAAATTCTTTTTCCATATCGTTACCCTTCTCTCTTTTAATCTAAATAAAATGATAGCTGGTTTGGATGAATCAACAAGGATAAAAAAAGATGCATTGATAGCTGAAATTTTCTAAAAAATAAACTTATTAGTATATTTTTTAATAGTGCTAAATAGAGAACATTGAGCAAAAGCTAAATCTATTGAGGTTGGTGACATTAAAATTAGTATCAGCCTGTCAAATCTTTAGGTAGGGTTCGATAGGAGCTCGGATTGATTGAATTGGAGTTGTTTTAAGGAAAGGTTATGACTTATATAGCTTGAGGTTATGATTAGTGGAGGCGTGGATAAAACAAAAATTCGAAGTGGATTGACGTACATCAGTTAAATTCTCTTTAACCAGATCTTTTTCTGAATGGGTTGTGTAAGTAGATACACGGTACTTAATTCCTTTATTTTGAATACATATGAAAGAGCGAGGTATATGAAAGCACTAGTCATTAATTGGGTTGATATCAAAATAAAGTCATTAATAAAGTTCATAGTATTAAATGAATAGGCAACAACAGCAGTAAACAGTGAGATTGCAAAAACTATTCTGATATCTTTTAACTGATCCACTATTGAATAACCGATTAATAGTTTAGTATGTGAAGCATTATTAAAATAAGAAATAAAGTAGTCAACGACAAGTCCCCATAGCAGACCATAAATTCCTAAGTTAAATATAAGAACAGAACCTACAACAATCGTTGCAATTAAGTTTCCTATTATAGATTTTCTTAGGTATAAGTCAGACCGTCCTTTTACTTGAAGTATATTTAAATTCAAGGAGTGAAGTGGCGTAAATATCCCGGCAAAACACATGATTTGAAAATAGGGTATCGCTGGTAACCAATTGTCCCCTAATAATAATCTGAACATGGCTGGGGCTATAGCAGCCAGTACTAACATCACAGGAAATATAATAAATACTGTGTTTCTAAACGTTTTCTGAAAAGCATCTTTTAGTCTCGGCTCATCGTCCTGAAACTTACTCAACACAGGATAACTGACTTGTTCTACAGAAGACTCAATGGAATATGAAGCACTTGTACTTAACTTTTGTGCTTCAGTATAAAAGCCCAATGTTGACATTGAAAACCCACTACCGATAATGAGTGCATATAAATTTTCGTAAAACTGTGATATCAATTTTGCTGCTAACAGTTTCCACCCAAAATTGAAAAGACGCTTAAACGACGTCTTACTAAATACTAAAGATGGTTTCCATCGGTTCGTAATGGTATAAAGAAGTGCCAGCAGTGCTTGTGTCATAAGCAATTTAAAAACCAGACTCCATATTCCAAAACCGTTTAAGGCCAACGCAATGCCAACAACACCAGAAATTATAGGGCAACTAATATTGATTTTCATCAATAGGTTAAATTCCAGTTTTTTTGTCAATTGAATTCTCTGGACAAACCCAACTGAATCAATAATTAAGACTATGCCCAGGACTCGAATAATATTTCCCATTTGCGGTGTATCAAAATAACGACTTATAATGCCTGATGAGATCACTAATATAAAATAAAGACTAGTCGAAACCATTAAATTATAGAGAAATACAGTAGAATAATCACTTTGCGTCGACTCTTTTTCTCGAAGTAATGCATTCGCAAATCCACTATCGTAAAGTACAGTGGATAAAACTATAAATATACTGACGATTCCTATTACACCAAAATCTGATGGTGTTAAAATTCTGGCTAGAATTAATTGAATGATTAAATAGATTCCTTTAGATCCGAAAGTATCCATAAAACTCCAAACCATTTTTCTTAATGTCGTCTCTTTCGAAGAGTCAACTTTTTTCATAAAAACTCCTCTATTCTTCAATCGATTTTATTAAACTGTTAATATAGTGTCGTTACTCTTTTGATTTAAAGTGATTGCTCTCATTTCTGACTTTTATAGTTTTTCAATATCGGTTCAATCCCTCTAGATTCATTTTTAACTTTCGATAAAAAACTCTTCTTTAGGCTTAAAAACCATTACAATAGGTTCTTTCACTTTTTTTAAAAACCTAACCGCCCCTGGCACATAATATCTAGCATTTAATTTCATTTTCATTTTTAAAGGCACTAAATCATATAACTGCTGAAACTCCTCTGGATTAGATTTAATCACGTTTATATCAGTTGATACATAATCATATAGGTTATGCTTGATCTGATCGGAAATTTCTTTTTCATAAAGTGAGTTTGTAGCTTGGTTAAAAGATTCGAGTAAATCTATCATTTCATACAAATGAGTTTTTTTCCGATTAGGATCATTTAGAACAACTTGAGTAAAGGACCCGTTAGATGCAACACGGAAGGAGCACATAATATCATCCATGTAATATAGGTCTCCTTTAGTTGATAAAATAAGATATAAGGGGTAGTCAGTTATTTTAGCTTCGTGAAACCAATCAGGCACCTTATAGTCACCAGTAAAATAATTTCTCATAAAAAGCGAGTTCGAAGCAAACATTCCCTGAGAAGAAATGACCTTTCCGGTATTCAAGTAAGTGTTTTTCTGATCAGCACGTTGTGTCCAAAGAATCCTGGTTCCTTTCTCGTTAACGGCTTTACCCGCGTGAACACATGCGCTGACATGCGAGTGAGATTCCATAAAATCAAATTGTTTCTGAAGTTTTAAAGGATCAGTCCAATAATCATCTCCGTCGCAGTATGCAATATATTTACCCTGTGCACGAGTGTAATTGAACGTATAATGGACTTCTTTCCCTTGTGAATATTGATTTTCTCTCTGATAAATAGGTTTGATGATAGCCGGATACTTCTCTTCATATTGCCTTATGATATCTTGAGATTTATCTGAAGAAGCATCATCATTAATTAAAATTTCAAAATCAAAGTTAGCTATTTGCATCAATAGACTCTCCAAAGTCTGCTCAATATATTTTTCCTGATTATATGTTGTTACACTTATACTCACTTTCACACTCATATTAATTCTCCTTTTTTTATCAGTTTAGATAAATGGTTTCCCTTGAGTCCTCTTTTATTTTTAGTATTAAAAGAATATAAGAAGCTGATAATCGCTAATGTGAGACTTTTTTTCCTCTTAATAATGAGTTTTAAAGCTATATCGTGGAAACTTGCTGTGGGGAACTGTTTAATCCGAGCAATGGTTAACGGGCAATGGAGAATTAAATCTATGATGAGACATTTTTCTTTGAATGAAAGCCTGTTTAAATTAACAAATAGATTTGAACAGGAGCCTCTTATCGCCCGAATATGAAGTTTTGCAATGAGTGATTCAATTGTCTGCTCATCAATTCCCCAACTCTCAAAAATTTGTCTTCGAGAGTGAATTCCGGCCATTTGCAAATCATAATAATGGAGTTGAAAGGTATTAACTAACGAATTTCGATTCCTTCGCTTATAATGATACAAACAATCTTCTATAATCATAAACTTATCAGTCACTCTAAAAATCTTTTCATTAAAGTTTATATCTTCTAACAACTCAATTTTTTCATTGAAGAGAATATTGTGAGTTGTTATAGTCTTTCGCTTGTACATTTTGTTAGTTGAATAACCAATTAATTCAATGAGCGTATCATCAAGTACAATGTCTTTCATGCTTTTCCTAGTACATTCCTTCCTAGGACTATTCAATTTCAGTGTATCAATTTTTTTTTCGTTGGCTATTATTTTCTCAATATACATACCAAACATTAATACGTCAGGTTGCTTAGTTAATAGCTCGTTCATTACAATCATTAACATCTGATTATTTACTTCATCATCACTATCAATAAAACAGATATAGTCACCACGAGCTACTTTAATCCCAGCATTTCTTGCAGCAGATAGTCCTCTGTTTTCTTGATTTATAATTTTTATTCTATTATCCGATTTTGCAAAAGTATCAACTATCATCATGGAATTGTCTCTAGTTCCATCGTTAACGATTATCAGCTCGAAATCATCATAAGTCTGGTTAAGGATAGTGTCTATCGCTTTTTTAACATATTTTTCTACATCATAAACTGGCATGATAATACTGATTGCTGTCATATAAAGTCTCCTTACCTATTAATTATTCTTCTCAAAAGAAATTAATAATACTGAGTTCTCTTAATATGTTTATAGAATTACCTATCGTTAGGTCTATCGCAATATACTTACTAAAGAAGGTCTGAACAACTTAAATTTGACTATTTCCCACACAACTATCATGCTTGAAATTTCAGATTAATGAATGAGAAGAAGAATTGGATTATACGTTTAAAGTGGATGAAATAAGGTAGATGAAGGTTATACTTCGAAGAAAGACTAAAAAAAGAGTGGAGGAATTATAATGACATAACTGTTTTGAGGTTTATATTTTGCGTAGGGTTAAATTTAGTTGAGAATGTGGAAGAGTAGTTGAAGGTGATCAATACTGAATGCACGCAACTTGACTTAGTCAAATCTATTTTAGTGTAAGATTATCCCCATTTTCTTTGACACATTTTTATATAGTCTTAATGCATATATTAAGACTGAGCTTCCAAATATGTTGTACTTAAATAGAATGCCAACCCCTACTTTGATTTTCAAGTTATTAATAACGTGACGATGTTGATCAGCAAAGTTAAAATTAATATAGGGGGACTGCTTCCAGCCAGGAAAGGCATCTGATAAATAATGTTTAACTTTAGATGAATTGAGATAAACATCCTTAAACTTATAGCTGGGAGTGTTAAATAATTGAGTGAATATGAATGTTTGAATAAACAGAAGATCCATATCTTCGTTCTTCAAAAAGCCTTCGTTATAGTATCTGATTAAGTTAGCAAAGGCTAGATACATATCATCGTTTTTCTCTTTTTGCTTTGAAATGTTATTTGGGTGATTATAATCATAGTAATAATAAGTGTCATTTTCATATCCTATATGCTGTGCTCTACTGATTATTATCGGTATTGTCCCATGATCTTCATAATTTATTCTGTCTTTTGGAAACTCAACTGATTCAAATAATTGCTTGTTTATTATTTTATTCCACGGATAGTGAATGGTTAAAAGCAACTCTGTTTTGATTTTAGGATTCAAGTTTATTTTTCTAACAATTTCATCATTATTTTCTTTGATGACATAATCAAAAAACAATAGATCGTATCCTTCTTTTTTTAAGATGTTCTTTGCTTTATTAGAAGAACTCTCCAGTATATAATCATCAGAATCAATAAACCAAATGAATTTAGTATCACTCATTGCGATTCCTCTATTTCGAGCTGCTCCCGATCCAGCATTTTTCTGTTGCACAATCACAATATTATCTTTTTTGTAATTATCTTTAACGAATTCAAACGTTCCATCTTCACTGCCATCATCGACAATGATAATCTTATCTCCATTTTCTAGCTGAGGAAGAATAGATGAAAGGCATCTTTTTAATAATGTTAGATTGTTATACGTAGGAATGACATAACTAATAGTTATCACAATAGAGACACCTTCCTTCAGTATTATATAATTAAGCAAAAATCAAGTGGAAAACGGATCAAGATTAACTACTTCATATTGAAAATTGTTAATAGTAAAAGAGTTATTTACAATTTCTCCGTCTTCATTCTTTAAAATCACGACTGAGATTTGTAGCTGATTTTTTGTAGACATCAAACCGGTTATTTTTTTTCGCCCCTCTACTTGAACTGATCTGTCCATAAATATAAGGGGGAATCAAAAACCTGGAAATCACTTTGAATTTCTCGAAAGCACTATTTGTCTTGTTCCTCCAGCTCCCCATGTAATGGTGAACAGCATAATTTATATGACTGTTAACTGAGGGTTGTTCAAAATACTCTTTTTTAAAAATTTTCGTCCCATCGTTCATTGTCTGATTAACATTATCTAGTTTAAAATCGTTGTAATTATCTAAAAAGAAATAAGTTAATGTAGAATTGTTAGTATCGAATCTATTTCCATACTTAATTTCGTTTAATGTTATATTCTCGTACTCTTTAAGAATAGTTTTGAGTAACTGGTTATTTTTTTCTGAACCAATTACTGCAGATCCTAGAAGATTCCTATAAATCCTTCCCAAAAATAAAGGCGTATCAAGAAGTGAGTCAAATGATTTATGAATACTGACATCAGTATCTAAATAAATACCGCCATACGATAACAAAACGTCTAGTCTGATGATATCAGAAGCATGAGCGTACATTTTATTAGCCAAACAATCCCTTACAATCGGATACTTGGATTCGTTATTCCAATTAGACATGGACCATTTAATAAATGTATAATCAGGTAACGCTTTTTCCCAACTATTGACATAATTTTGTAACTCATTTGGCATTGTATCACCCAACCAAATATAGTGTATAACCTTAGGAATCATAAAGTTGTACTCCCTCCTTTAAACATACTGTTTGTTACTAGGATTACTAAATATATCGATCAATTTAAAATTAATAAGATGAATACCTGTTAGTTAATGACAACCCTCCAGAATGAGCTTTATACTAGAAGTTCTCTGTTCATTTCATAAGAAGTATCTTTAATATCATATTTTTTGTCTTTTACTGCCTTAACCATTTTAGGTCTATCACATTTTATATAGGCAGTCCGACTTATTGCTTCTACCCAGTGATCTGTTGAGTCAATTGGTAAAAATTCAGAAGATTCCACTATTTTTAATTGTTTAGTTATTTTGTCAGAAAAGTAGCATCTCAATCCTGAACATTGAGCTTCAATCCCGACTATGGGATTGCCTTCGAACAAAGAAGGCAGAAGAAACAAATCAATTCCTGAATAAAAAGTTGGTGTGTCGGTTATTGTTCCGATTAAACACACATTGTTTTCCAGGTTCCTGTCTTTAATTTGTTGTTCGAGTTCCTCTTTAAGTTCTCCTTCTCCAGCAATCATCATTTTAAACTGAATATTTTTATTGCGTAGATTATCGGCTAAATCAATCAAAAATATCTGATTTTTCTGATTGTTGAGTCTTCCTATATTACCTACTACAAGTGCATCATCTTCAAGAGCATACTTTTTTCTAAACAAGTTTCGTTTATTTTTGTCAAAGGTGAACTTTTCAGCATTGATACCATTTTTCATCAATCGAATATTTTTTTCGTGGTGGGAAGAAAAGAGCCATTTCCCGGCTAGATCAGAACATGCCCAAAAATCTGTTATATATTTTTGGTACCTCACTTTACCAATTGTATGAGCTGCCATTTTCAGCTGTTTTAGACGAACGTTACCAATCATTGAGTTGTGAGAATGAGCGATAATACGCTTCACACCTAATTTATAGGCTAGTTTAGAATAACTTAATGAGACACCGTTATAAATATTTAAGTGAACCACATCAAAATTTTCTTCAGCCATTACTTGCTTAAATGATGCGCGACTTTTGAATGTTCTGTTCAGTTCTGAATCTTTTCCCTCTTTGAGTAATTCAATAATTTCAATATTCATTTCTTTTAGTCTTTCATCATAAATATCACTAAATTTTCGTGTGGTGATGATTTTGATATCCAAGTGTGTCAAATCCATTGATTCATAGTTTGAAACGAGATACGATTCGATTCCCCCAGACATCCATCGATCGACAAATACGCCTATTTTTTTCATTTTATTTCATCACTCTCTCTTTTGAGATATTGAAATAATAGTCTGTCAGCATTCCTGCATTAATAGAAATATCAAACTCCTCAAAGTGTATGTCTTGGTTTCTATCTGTATTCTCTTTTAAATGAACAATTAAATCTACCCAGGGCTTTACGCCTTCTTCAATAGAGAGAACTGAACAGTTATCTGTGAGACATGCTTCCTCTGGTACTTTATTAGATAACACTACAGGCATACCTGAAGCCTGTGCTTCTATTGCAGAAACGCCGAACCCTTCATAACGAGATGGAAAGGCGAAGATATCCATGGCATTATAGTAACGGTGAACATCTGTCTTATTTCCCAGAAAAAGAATCTTATCTCTGACGCCTAAATCTTCAGCCAATCTAAACAGCTTATTATAATCGTCTCCATCCCCCAGCAACAAGAGCACCGCATTCGGAATAGATGTTATGATTTCAGATAATATCTTAATCAGAAATGACTGATTTTTTTGGAAAATTAACCGCCCAGTATGACCGATCACGAACTTATCGTCTAGTTCCAACTCTTCTCTTAAGATTTCCCTTTCTTGTCTGTTATATAAAAACTTTTTGATTTCAATTCCGTTATTAACTATATTCAATTTCCTACTTTGATACACTTTTTTACCAAAAAGCCATTCTCCGGCACCCTTTGAACAGGAACAATAATGCGTCGGGTAAGTTTTAGATAAAGGTCTGAGTATATTCTTTATGATATTTTTTTTAGTTTCTCCTGGAGCTGAAGTACTGTGACTATGGGCAATCCGTATAGGAATACCCGCTTTTTTTGCCACTTTCATTGGAAAAACACTCAAGGCATTGATATGCGAATGAACAATTGTATAATCGTTTCTTAAAAAAATAGTCATCAGTTCATGATTATACTTAACAAGCTGCTGATAAGGGGGTACAATAAATATTTTTCCTCCTAAGGCTTTTATTTCTTCGTGAGGAATCATAGTAGAATCACTATCTACAATAAAGTCAAATTGTATTTTACTTTTATCGATGTGCCGATAATAATTCATTACTATCGCTTCAACCCCGGCACCATTCATTTTTCCTAAAACATGACCAATACGCACAGGGAACTCAACTTTTAGATTCTCCATTTCTCCTATCTCCTCACCTTAGCATTTCATGACTATTAACATAATTAGAGACCAATCAACGACCATTCTACTTGATGTGCTTTAGTCTTTTCTCTTGAAGAAAATTGTTAGTTTATCAAAATTCGAAAGTGCAATATATCCCATTTGTAAAATTAACAGATACCATCTTACACTAAATGCATCTAGAAAAAGATAATAAATCAGTACGTTAAGGGTGATAAGGAATAGAGGCTTAATTAAAAGTTTTAATGGAAGTAACTCGCTCTCAAGCTTTCTAGCTCCGCGATAATGCAGATAGAACAGGATCAGGTATGACACAAATGTTGTAGCCGCCGCACCGTGGTAACCATATAGTTGAATAATGTAATAATTCAGTCCTATATTGATGACCGTCGCTACAATTGTATTGACCGCTACGGATTTGGATTTTTTATGGATATGTTCGATGTTTATATACAAAGAATATATAAATATTAGATAACTGGATAAGATGATTAGAGGTATACTGACATCTGCCCCCCAATACTCTTCTGGGGCTATGATCCTTAACAACTCAGGTGCTGTGAGAATTAATCCTACTGTCGGCAGAGTCATAAGTAGAAGGAAGACCGCTGCCTTCTCGTTAATATTATCGATTGCTCTGTCCTTCATATTTTTTGTAAACCATGGTAGCCAGACATTGTTTAAAGATAGAAATATAACTGTACCCGCCATACTAAAATTATATATTAGACTGTAAATGCCCGTTTCAGAGGCATTGACTAGTGATGTGATCATGATTCGATCCGATTGATTCAACAGTGTCATCGACATACCGTGAAATATGAAAGGAATAGAAACACTCAAGGCAATCTTCGCATGTGTCTTGTTGAATGCCTTACTCTTTTTAAAAATCTGATTCAAGACCAGTATAGAAAAAATAACCGTAAAACTTGAGTGAGGAATGATTTTACCTAAATGTTTTTCATTATTTAAAAAATAAACAATGATTAGAATTGCGCTGACTAATGTAAGCAGATTGGGTAATATTTCAAGAGCTGATTTTTTAATATACTCGTACCTAAACTTTAAATATATGTCATAATTTCTAAGAACAGCAGTGGAACTTGCCTGGAACAATGCAATAACTAATATCATAAGACTAAATCCAATATTAATATTGGAATAATAAAAAACGGCTATAATCAAAAAAGAAATAAGCACTGAGTTGAGTAACGTAATTATGGTTATAGTCGACATGAAATCATCTATGTCTTCCTCATATTCACTGAATCCAATCATAACGCCTTTATCCAGAGACAGTCCTAATATACTGACAAAAATAGTAACCCATGACAGATAAGTGTTGATAACACCATACTCATGAATAGTCAGTATTCTTGTGAAGATGGGTATAGTCAGAAAAACCATCCCTTTATTGAAGATACTCCCTATTAAATATAAGCTTCCTGCCTTTAGATAATTATCTTTCTTCACTGTATTTATCACGTCAACATCTTCTTTCAAAATTAGTCATCATGATTAGTAATAGACTACCTGATCAGATTTTTAATTGGTTTAATTTTCTTAAAGTGAATGGTCTTATTAACTGCATATATTACGATTAAGAAAAGGAAAAAACCCATTAGTCTTAAGAATGTTGGCTGCAAAGCCCCTCTATAAATATAGACAAGGTACCCAATCAAAAAGGAAAAGGCAATTTCAATAAAATAAATATTGTTCGAATCTTTTTTTAATGTGTAAGTCTTATAATCAAAAAATTTAGTTATTTTCCCACATACAAATGAGTATAAAATGACTCCGACTATACCAAAATCAATGAATCCTTCAGCCACAATTGGTGAGGATAAATTGGTGTATGAGACATTTTGAATGGTTGCTACGAGCTGTCCGGAAGGTATACCTTTAATATCCAGGATGTCTCTAGGCATAAAGAAGAATAAGACACTTCTTAATTGTCTTCCGTACTGATAACCATAGGTCTCAACAAATCGTATAGTCCTGCCTATCATCTGAAAAGCGTCAAAGTCAACAGAATTATAATTATTGATTTCAAGAGTATATTCTGGAGAAAACATCTGTTCCAATGTGTAAAATTTCAATGCATACATAAGAGGAAAAATGATAACAATACTAAAGATTAGTAAGATATCAAATCGTTTCCCTTTGAAAATAGATATATTAAATAGGCTAATCAATAACCCCATATATATAGCTCCGATCAAAAAACGGGATAGAGTCACCGGATTATTCAATATAAATGTAACAACAAATAAAATGAGACTTATAATAACCATATGATATTTTGGAAAGATTCTTATTTTCTTTTTTATTGTCCATAAATAGATGGCTAAACTAATAGCAGGGATCGATCGTGTAAGAAAATAAATTAATATTCCAAATGTATCATCGTCAAAATCAGATGTTCCTCTGATAAATAAATTAGCAAAGCCAGTTGTTGCAGATTCGTAAGCAAGACAGACAATAGAAATGACCACTAAAAACAAATAAAACGACTTTGATTGTGGTAAGACTAAACTATCGCCTGTCATTACTTTTATTTCGGCATTTTTCATATTATAGCTAAGATAATAGCCAATACACCATATCAGTATTAAAACGTTAGTAAACATAATTTCGTATTCAGTTAAAAACATATTTCGAGGAGCGTATCCAGAAGTTAACTGATAGAAGGGAATGATCACTAAAAATATTAAAAGAAAATACCAATTAATTTTATTTAAAGAAATCGGTAACTCACATTTCAAAATGCCTGCTACAACAACTATAAAGTTAATAAAAAAAGTAAGATATACATTTATTGATAGTGAAGAAAGGTTATTAAAGAATGTTAGAACATAAATCAATAGCACTCCAGCAAGCAGAATATTTGGAATCAGTATTTTCCTGTTCATACTCAATTGATTCAATAGTATCCCCCCCTCTTTGTAAACTTTTAGTCGTATAATTTATTAGTTTAAAAAGACACTTAAAATATTGGAAGCCCGCTTACTGAGCTCAACTATAGTAATAGGTATCTTGATTTAGTTCGACACGATTCATAATGGCACCAAGTATAGTCGATTTGACCATCTCAAGGGACGTTTTCGCCTTAAACACTTCATCAGATTTCACTTGACCCATAGGAATAACCAGGATAACGCCATCAGTTTCTGAGGCTAATATTTGAGAATCAGTCACAGACAGCACTGGAGGGGTATCAAATATAATAAGGTCATAGTAGGACTTCATTTCGTATAACAGTTCAGACATCTTTTTTGATGCAAGCAGTTCAGACGGATTTGGTGGAATAATTCCACTCGTTAAAACATATAATCCGTTAATCTGTGAGCTTTGAACAAATGAGTTTAATCCAGATTCTCGATCTGACAATAACGTTGTCAGTCCATATTGATTACTCAGATTAAAGGTAGTGTGTACGGTTGGTTTCCTTAAATCAGCATCCACCAGCAATACTTTTTTATCTCCCGAAGCAAAAGTTGCCGCTAAGTTTGCTGAGATAGTAGATTTCCCAGAAGAAGGTGTAGCTGATGTAACCACAATGGTTTGAAGATCTTTATCCACTACAGCAAATTTTAAGTTCGTCCGAATCGAGCGAAATTGTTCTGATGTGGCTGAATTTGCTTCATTATTTACTACTAATCTGGGCCTTTCTTTCAATTCGCCCGATTTTTTATTAAACTTCATAATGATTACATCCCCTATCAAATTTTTGTTCGTGCACTTAAAGAGTCTGGAAGTCTCTCTGGCTTGTTCTTCTGTGTGTCCTTTTCTACTTTTTCTGGTACTAATTCTGATACACTGCCTAAATTTATCAATCCTAATTTATCTGTAATAAATGACTCTTCTCTTACTGTTTTATCCGCGAACTCTATCAAAAGTGCAGAAACTGTAGATAAAACTCCACCAATGATTAAACCTATTAACACGTTTAAAATATGATTAGGACTTACAGGCTGTGAACTTGCATTGGCTTCAGAAAAAACTGTCACATTGTCCATACTTGCAATTTCATTCAGTTTATCCTGAAAGACATTTGCCGTTGTATTAGCTATGATTGCTGCATTAGTTGGGTTAGGATCCATTATTTGAATGGAAAAGACTTGAGAATTATTTTCACTAGATATATTTAGTTGACTTAACAACTGCTGGTTAGAATAGGATAAATTTAATTCTTCTCTCACTCCATCTAATATTGCTGGACTTCTCAGCATGTCTCTGTAAGTATTTATCAGTTGAACATTAGTTTCAATATCCGCTCTTTGAATTACATTAGTTTCCTGAGAACGATTTACCAGTAACTGAGTCGTTGAGCTATATTGAGGGACCGCAATATAAAAGGTATAAACTGTAAAAATAAGAATCCCCATTAAGGTACCTATTACGATTAATCCAAGCCGCTTTCTTAAAACACTTAGAAACTCTAATAAACTGATTTCTTCATCCATATCATTTCCTCCTATACTGTGGAAAGCTATCTTCTTATATCACATTTTTAAATATAAAATTAGCTAAATACAAAAAGTTTAAACGAGATCCTTTAAATTTTAACATTAAATACAAAGATGCTGGATTACTGGAATAGTAAAATAGCATCACCCCGTAAAATACTAGATTATAAGATAAGGTATGACTTTACTGATTTGATATAACGGTTCAACTATCTTTTAGTGTAAAGAATAATGTTAGAGTGAAAATCTGTAGGATTTTTGAAAAGAAGTTAAGGAAGATAAAAAATGAGGATACAGCTAGAAGGATATACTAAATAAATTCAGATGAATTTTGAGGATTAAGGGTGTTAATAGAGATGTTATGAGAAACATTAAGGTAAGATTGTATATAGGACTATACAATGAATTAGGTAGGATAATATATTGGGATATAGGGTGGACTATCCATTAAAGAAAAACGAGGGATGTACGACAAGTAAGACAAAAACAATAAAATTGATGACAAATAGATTATAATTATTATAAATAATTGTGTAAAAAAGAAAAAGTGTACTGTGTTGGGAATCCAACTAAGAGAAGTATATATACTAATCTGAGAATTAGCCTATATAATAGAGTGTAGGATGTGGTGTTCTAAGATGATTTCTTATAGTGAGGTTAATATAATTAAGAGTTTACTCATAAACTTTTAAATTGTCAAGTATGAACATTCTAATAAATTAATCACAATTAAATATTTAGAACACTCAATCTTATTAATAGAGTTCATTATACTTTTCATTTAAACAATTGCAAGCAAAACCCTCAATGAAAAAATGGAGCTTCTGTATTAAACTCTTTATTATAGTGATCAGGTTATTTATTTCCTGATTTTCGGTCTTCTTGAGCACCATGATTGAATATAAGAATAATTATATTGAGAAAAAACCAGATAATGACAATGGGCATTCTAGCCCCTCCTTAATAAGTAATGTGAGCCGGGTCGCAATGAAAAACGTTTGAAAACTTCAACGACTAACTTTCCTTAAACTGCTCCTGATCCTTTTATTTATACCACACATTTAGAAGCAGCATTGCGATAGATTTTATACAATTTGTGACAAGTGAATATATAAATAAATGTGACCACTATCATTGCTAATCCTATAATGAAAAGACACCATAAGAGTATATAAATCTTATGGTGTCTTTCTTCTTCTGGTTTTTTTATTTCTATTCAGCAATCTGCTTAAATTCAGGATAGCAGATAATCCGAAAAAGATTACCCTTTTCTATTCTGGGAATAAGTATACACTTGTTTAAAAATAATGTAAGGCCTGATATACTTTCTACTCAGGAAAAATTTATTTACAGAATTCATGTAATGATTAGTGTCATATATGTTATCAAACTCTTTTAGACTCAGTAGTTTGACTATT
The DNA here is from genome assembly GCF_003003275.1 of Alkalibacterium olivapovliticus. Classification (GTDB taxonomy): domain Bacteria; phylum Bacillota; class Bacilli; order Lactobacillales; family Carnobacteriaceae_A; genus Alkalibacterium; species Alkalibacterium olivapovliticum. The sequence goes on along the minus strand of NZ_PVTO01000011.1, from coordinate 7,320 downwards.
ATCTCCTGTTTACTCTTTAAAGGTAATTCACTGTTCACTATATTGTTACAACTACTTACTAAGATATCGCTTTTCACCATTTTTATTAAATCTTTATCTTCTTTATCGAAAATTACTAATAATTCTTCCAATTTTTTCAGCTCTTCTAGTTTAAGAATTAATAGGTTATCTCTGTATTTATGAGTAGAAGAACCTGGTCTTTCAAGTACATAATGATAAAATTGATCCGGTACGATTTTAACGTCTTGTACTGTTTTATACACATCCAGATTAAACCGTGTGTCTTGTCCCATTGGTGCGTTTCCAAAAGAAATGTTGTAGTCTTCAAGAAACGTTTTTTTATATACTTTATTCCACAAAGTATACATCACTTTCATCTTAAACAATTCACTAAAGGCTTTTCTAAATTCCTTCTGATTCATTTTCTTTTCTTTGTCAAAAGTTAGGGATGCTTTCTCCACTCTCTTTTTGTTCGTAAATTCATCCCAGTAACCAAATACTACCAAATCAGGATAATCGGCCGTAACATCCTCTACTTTTTGAAAAAATTCTCCCGTTATATAATCATCTGGATCGCAGAAAAATATGTATTCTCCTGACGCTAATTGCAACCCAGTATTTCTAGCAATTCCAGAACCCTGATTCTCCTGATTAACCAAAATGATTTTATCATATTTTTTTTGATACCGTTCACATATTTCCCGACTTCTATCCGTTGACCCATCATTTACGAGTATAATTTCATAATCGTCGTAGTTCTGGTTCACCAGACTATCAATACTTTTAGGCAAAAATGCCGCCACATTATAGATTGGAAGTATTACGCTAATTTTCATACTGTCCCTCTCCTTTTTAGTATTTCAACGCACCCGGTAATGTTCCGTTGACTTTCAGCTTTTATTCATCATATAAATGGAGTAATAGTATTTCTGTTGACAAATTTACTTAAAAAGATTTAATAATGCCTACTCTTATTGGAATTAACTATATTACTATAAGGACCTAAGTGCAACCTTTGAAGTGATTCAGCCTACAACAAATTAAGAAACTTCACAACTAAAATGGTTAAAAAACCCGTACATTTAAAATCGACATTATATTATAGTGCTTTAAAACATTACCTTTTTCCGATTCACATCCCCTCTTCTCTTTACTGCAAAAAAAAGTATCAAGGCAATTATGCCTTAATACTTTTTACTCTATTGCTATTTTGAGACTTACTCATTAGCTAGCTTCTAAAGTCAAAACAACAAGTTCCGGACGGTTATTGATTCTCAAAGGGAAGACACTGTTTCCTAGTCCTCTACTTACAATCATTGATGTTCCCCCCTGCTCGTACATCCCACTAGTATACTCTGGAAGGAACCCTTGAGAAGGAGCATAAATGCCATTAATAAAAGGAATTCGAATTTGCCCTCCGTGAGCGTGACCAGTTAAAACTATATTTACAGCTGAATCCGCGTACACTTCCATTAATTCGGCACGGTGAGATAATAAAAGATTGAATTCTGTTCCTGACTCCTCTAATAATTGTTCGAGTCTTGACTGAAGTAAGAGTTCTGCAGATCCAACTCTTTCGATGTCCTCGTACAACAATAGGAGAGGATCTTCCATTCCAATCAGTCCAATTTCACTACCATCAATTTCTAAAACTTCATGTGAATTATCGAGGTTTATTACACCGATTCTCTCCATTTCTAACTGCAGAAAATCAAATTCTTCAGATGTCACTTCATGATTCCCTGATACAAAATAAACAGGTGCTATTTCAACCATTTCTTCCATCGCATTTACTGCTATTGGTACATCAGTACGTGTCCTGTCAATGACATCTCCAGTCACGACTATAATGTCAGGATTTTCGTCATAGACTTTATCTATCAGCTGGTTTCCAAAATCTTTATTATGAAGGTCCGATACCTGAACAACTTTGAACCCGTCAAACGTGGAAGGAAGAGTTGAATCTGAATAGTCAAAATAAGATACTTGGATTGCATTATTCTGCCAGACGAGGTAGCCTGCTGTTGTGATCATAAGCAGAAAAACTGCAGTTAAATATATGATACGTTTTCTTGTCACTAGTTGTAGCTCCTAAGTAGTTTGATATATTGTTCATTTCATATTACTACTATACTGTATTTTCGACAAAAATAATAGACTTTTACCCACCTAGTTTTACTAAGAATATACGTCATGAACCACTATTGTAAAGGTGATGAATTTGCTGAAAAGATACTTTATTAAGTACAGCGCTCAGTTTAAATTCATAATTGTATTAATTCGTTCTAATCTACAGTTTTACAGTTCCTAATTTTATATATCATTTATACTGAACAGACCGTAGTATTATTAGGTTTATTATACTCTATTTTTGGGTAGAACATCATTTGACATGGCGTCTTACATTGATGAAGTGAAAAAGACACAGATAAGCGTAAAGCTCGTCTGTGTCTTTTCAGCAAATTGTAGTTTATCGTTTTTACTAATCTATTGTTTTTTCTTTGAAACCTTTAATACAGTACCTGCTGCAGCGGATAAAAGACCCATTAATCCGATACTCCATGTTGCAGTTGCAGTGCTAGGTAAAGTCATTCCACTGGATGCGACCTTTTCAGCATCTGTATTAGCGGGCAATGGAGTATCTACAGAAGCGTCTACCGAACTTTTATCAGTCGATTGATTCTCTTCGTCATTTCCAGAATCAGTCATACCTTCTTCAGCTGCTGACTCATCAGTAGTTTCTTCTTCAACTGATGTATCTTGATTATTTTCAATTGATGGCTGTGTGGTTTCATTATTATTCTCACTATTATTTTCATCAGTAACAATAGTGTCAGAGTTGCCATCATTTCCAGGTGTTTCATTTTCAATGGTACCTTCTTCATTGTCTGTCTCAACGGAAGAATCTGATTCTTCTTCAGAATTCTCAAGTTCATCGACATCCTCTACACCTTCGTCAATCGGTGTATCTGTTTCTACTGATTCATCAGTCTCTTCCTCCGCAGGAATTCCATTTTCAGAATCTACTGGCTCAGATGTATCATTAGATTCTTCAGAATCATCTGTCTCATCAATCACTTCAGAATCTTCTACATCTTCACCGTCCTCAACTACCTCGTCTTCTTCATTAACGATTAGGCTAACACTTGCAAAGGCAGTATCGACTCCTCCAAAGGGATTAACAAAATCACTGACTACTCTTCGCATAACATATCCTTCGTACCCTATTATTTCAATACTCGTCATCATCAACGAATTGATATCAACTTCATGTGGTAAATCAATCTGACCGACATAAGTAGAAGAGTTTCCATTTTTTTCTAACTGGATAACATAAATTTCATCATTATTAAGATCAGCATAAGTTGCATACATTGTTCTAACCAAATTAGAATCTGTAGCTTCAGTTTCAATTCTCAAGCTACCTGTTTTCTCATCAAAAGAAGCTGTATAGCTCTCTTGATTGACGGTAGGCATCTGATAAGTTACACTGGTATTTAGTACTCTAAAACCACCATCAGCTAATAGTCGAATATCTGATTTGAAACTGTCTTCATTACCATCTGCCCCTACTTTTTCTATTAACCATCTACCTGACTCTGAATTCTCAGAAATAGCTACCTGTCCTTCATAATTACCTGAGTTTTGATTATACATAAGGTTCACTGGCATTAAGATACCGCTGACTGGTAAGCGATAATAAAGTGTAATGAACTCATATGTGCTTTCAGTAGTCTCTACACTAATCGATACAGTTTCACCAGGGGTATAATTAGACCCTTCAATATCAATCGCTGCCAACTCTAGAGAAGGTCTGTATCCAGATTTAACTCCACCCTCTAAAATAAAACTGAGCTTCTTCAAAATATCATAACTATCCCCATCCCAAGGATCAATACCTGAGTAGTTATAATCAGTATCCCACATAGATATACTCTCAACTCTCCACAATCCACTTTCTAACGTTTCATTTGTTTCTATGACTGCTTCAAATAATTCTGTATCTGTATTATAAATAAAGTCGACAGAAACGTATCCGTTCGATAGTGGTGTTACATACATGATACTTGCATTAGAAACCTTATGATACTCACTGATCGGAACAGTTATTGTTACAGGCTCTCCGGCTTTTACAATTGAGTCAAGAATAGTTAAAGAGTCTGTATCCATTACTGGAGCGATATATTCTTCTGAACCATCTTCATCATCTGACGTATCTTCAGCATCTAAAAGCTTAATACTGACATTGCTTAAATCAACATCTTTTGTATCAATAATATAATAGTCATTACCTATAACAGCCGTCAGTTGACTAAACTCTATAGTATCAGTATACGTTTCATGCAAGTGAATAACTGCTTGGAACTCTCCCGTTTCGTGATTATAAGTTACAGGATGATCTACATGCGTTCCATATAACGTTAATAGAAAATAGTCAATTGAAACAGCACTTTCAATATCCATAAAAATAGTATTAGAAGAATTAATAGGGGCTTCATTTTTTTCTGCTCTAATATTATTCAATTTGATATCAGGTTGTTCTATTTCAGTACTATCAGCTGTAACATTCACCATATGTGAATCCATCACTATATCTGTAACAAATTGATGATAAAACCAACTCTGGCTTGACCAATGTTCAATGTATTCCGGTATCCATTCCCCACTTAAGTCACTGCGGGAAATTTTCCATTCCCCTATGAAAGAGTTTGATTCATTATCATAAAACATGGACTGTCGCTGTAATGACATTTTTCGTTCCATAAGTAATAGTGGCTCTAACTTTAAAAAATTTTAAATTTTTATTAGTATTATGACTGGCAGTATCCTTTATATACAAATTTATAATATATTGAACTTTCATAAATAATACAGTGCTATTCTGATTCAAGTATAATGACAACTAACTCCGGACGGTTGTTAATTCTAAAAGGAAATATACTATTCCCTAACCCACGGCTGACAACCATATGAGTCTCTCTCTGCTCATATACACCATTAGTATATTGTGGGAAAAATCCTTGAGAAGGAGAAAACACCCCTTCTATTAATGGCAATCGGATCTGCCCCCCGTGTGCATGACCGGTTAGTACCAAATCTACAGGTGTCTCAGAATAAATATCCATGAGTTCTGCGCGATGAGACATTAACATAGTATAATCCGTATCGACGTCTTCGTAGAGTTGTTCGATATTTTGATGTAAAAGAACATCCGCAGAACCGGCTGCCTCAACGTCTTCTAACAGTAATAGAAGCGGATCTTCTATTCCAATCAATCCAAGTTCTGCCTCATTAATCCTAATAGTGTCATGAGCATTATCCAGATTGATTACACCAATTCGATCCATCTCAATTTTCAAATCATCATACACACCAGATGCTACTTCGTGATTTCCTGTTACAAAATAGACGGGTGCGATTTCAATTAAATCTTCGAGTGCTTCTACTGCTATTGGGATATCCGTTCGATTGCGATCAATCACATCTCCGGTAACAACTATTATATCAGGCCTTTCATTCTCTGCCTTTTCTGTTAACTGATTTTTAAAGTCCTTATTATGAAGATCGGAAACTTGAACAATTTTATAATCATCAAATTCTGCTGGAATAGATGTATCTGAAAAGTTGTAGTAAGAGACCTCAATAGAGTTATTCTGCCAATATAAATAACCTGCAATAATCACTATTAGAAATAGAATAATAAATAAAACCTTTTTTTTCGACTTCTTCAATTCTAAACCCCTAATTCTAAAAACTTATTTGTCAATGTAATTCTAGCCAACTATATTTACTACTATTGACGGTATGCATACTACTATACTCTTTTTTTGATCTAGATAATAGAAAAAGTTCCATAGCATTTAATAATAATTTTATAGAAGAGATTGCAAGAAAGTTTGTGTCCCTACTTGCGCTCTTTCCTTCCTAATCAGAGAATTTAAAACTTACAGCTAAGTAAAACATTTATTAGCTTTTCAATCTGATTTGGTAAAATCTTCTTTGGATAAACCATCATTGAAAAAGCATTTTTTTATTTTACTGGCTTCATCTTTTACCTTTCATTAGACCCAGCTATACGTGCAAGTGTGTGTCTTTCACCACGAATGGTTTTGGACATTTCAATAATATTCTGATATGGAGCAATGCCTCCATATCCTGCATCTCCAATATGTTGAATGTCAACACCTGCGATTTTATTCATAAGTGCAATGTCTCTTATCGTAGATGGATCCGAAGTTTCCTGACTAGTCCCAATTGCAGAAAGTGTCAGCACATTGTTAGCTTTAGCTAACTGTACAGCTTTTATAATCATATCTGATGTAACTCCTGGAACGGTTCCAACTGCCGGAAGTAAAATGATGTCAGCTCCATTAGAGATAAACTCTTCAATAGCTTTCAGGTCAACAACGGACTCACTTACTCCTGCCCCATGCATTTTCCCCGCGATGATCAGACCCTTGAATGTTTCTTTGGCTACTTTTAATGCTTTATTAATTTCAGTGTTGCTGACACCTGTGCCGGGGTTTCCAGTCAGACAAATAAAATCGAATCCCAGTTCATTAGCTTTCTCAAATGTTTCCTGAAAAGCTTGCCTCCCTTTTGAAATTTCAAGTTTATCCTCAGCCATTGCTGCAGACTCATCCACTGGTTCCAGATTCACACCTACAGGCCTGCCGATTAGTTTTTTAAGATAGCTAATAGGCTGTGACTGATTTTCAATCCCACTTATCTCTGGATGCATCAAATCCAATCCATTTAACAAAATTAGATCTGCTCCAAATGCTCGTGCAATTTCTGAATTCGTCAGACCAGGTGAAGCTGAGACACTGACTACGTTCTCCGATAAAATCGTTCTGCCTTCACTTGCTTTAATTGATTGTTTCAAATCTTCCTTTGACATTTTCTCAAAATCACTTGCGTAGCAGTTTAACAGTCGTTTGACCATATGATTACCCCCTGATGTATGTTCTCATTCCATTATAGTCTTTTTGCTATATCATACTCAAATGATAAAAAATGAAATGTTTTTTTGCTTAGATTAGCTTAATCTAAGCAAGTATGCACCAGTTTTTAAAACTTCTAACGAATAGAACAGTCCTTAAGAAGTTTAACTGCTTTTTGACTTAGTTATCTTGTTTAGTTGGTTTTCTATATTTTTTTACACCTGAAATCTCCTGAATAATTCATACCTCTATAATTTAAGCTGGTTTCTTGAATAAATTAATCGTTCTTGGAAAAATTGGGAATTTTTCTACAAAATAGTGCGTTCTCGAAGTAGATTTTAACTAAATGAACCTTCTTACGATTCTCTTGTTTGTT
>NZ_PVTO01000010.1 GCF_003003275.1 Alkalibacterium olivapovliticus | reverse complement strand
GTCTTGCAAGCTCATCCGTTCTATTAAGCCTTGGTATGAAGTTTCTGTTCGTCAGTGCAAGCATTTGCGTCCGACTTCCTTCAGATTCCGCCTCATGGCGGACACCCTTGTCTTTCGCTAACAGTTCCTACTGCCAAGTCTGTAGTGGACTTTCACCACCAAGTTATCGCCCATGCCGGGCGCACAAGTAAAAAAGACCCAAGAAGCCATGACACTTCTTGGGTCCTGCATATTAGACTTAGTTTTTTTAAATGGTTAATTGTATTTGTTCATTATAGAAGGAACGGTAAACCATGTAACTGGCGATGAAAGAAGAAATCGCAGTCACAGAAATCAACATGAACATGACGACGATTTGATAGCGAATCGCCTGGGTCGGATCAACACCCGCAAACATGAGTCCAGACATCATTCCTGGTAAACTCACCAGACCTACTGTTTTTGTTCGTTCAATGGAAGGTGACATTCCGGTTTGAATACTGTCACGCAGAATGGATTGTGACGCTTGTTTGGGGTTCGCTCCTAATGCCAGTTTCTCTAGTACTTGCTGTCTGCGATCATTAAATTGTGTCGTGAGTGAGCGATAGACCACTCCAATGGTCGTCATCGCATTTGCAGCTATCATTCCAGTGATGGGTACAATTTGTGAAGGCGTCCAGTCAATGGCTCCTGAAAAAATTAAAATGATTAGCGCAATAGCTGTACCCACACTAATTGAAATAGCTGATACTTTAAATGAATTAGGTATCCCTTGACTCGTTTTATGGGCATTGTAAGAAGCATTGAAGACGATAAACAGCACCATCACTAAAGTAAGTAAATTATTATCCACTTGAAAAACAAAGCCTAATACATACCCAATAATAAACAGTTGGATAACTACTCGGACACCGGCAATTAAGATATCTTTACCAAGTCCTAACTGTTCTTTGTAATCTATAAAAATGGCTATAAATAATAATAATGTTGATAAGACTAAAGAAAAATTACTTATTTCTAAACTATTTTCCATGTTTAACACCCTCCGTTTTCCCATCAACCAGTGTAATTATTTCATTAGATGCATTGATTTCTTCTTGGTTATGCGTAATCCAAAGAATAGTTACCTGCTCTTCTTTATTTAGACGGCGGATAAAGGACAGAATAATCTCTCGATTCTCTTTATCTAATGAACTCGTCACTTCATCCATGAGCAGCACTTCAGGTGGATACATCAGATTTCGAATCAAAGCAACTCGTTGTTTTTCCCCACCAGATAAATCTTTGACAGGTTTATCTAAATAGTTAGAAGGTAGCTGTACAGTTTCAAGTCCTTCTTTCGCTCGCACTTCGTCGAAATTTTCCTCTCGAATATCTGCTGGAAAGGATAAATTTTGTCGAACGGTCTGATCAAATAAAACCGCATTTTGGAAAAAGTACGAAACTTGTTTACGATATTCTGTCGGTTCATATGTAGAAATCTCTTTTTCTTTATAGTAAATTTTTCCTGAAGTTGGGCTAATTAACAAACCCATAAGTTTCAGCAATGTACTTTTTCCTCCACCAGACGGGCCGGTGACGGTAACGATATCTCCTTTGTTGATCGTAAGACGAATGTTTTCAAGAATTTGCTGATTCTCCACTTTAAAACCTATCCGTTCTAACCTAAATATTTCTTTCGACATACATTTTCTCCTTATCATTACTATGTATTTTAAAAGATGTGCGAATGAATCAATAATCGATTCATTCACACATCCATTTTTTAACCATAAAGGTTAATCGATTAACTGGACTAATTTTTAATGCTCGTTTGGATCATTTTCAGCATCTTCATGTGTTTGATGAACGGTTCCTGCTAAGTGGTCCGGTCCAGCATAGATGGTATACAATTTTAAAGGAACATCACCTGTGTTGGTCACGTTATGCCACACATCTGCTGGTACAAAAATTGCATCATCATCCGTTACTTCTGCCTCAAAGTCGAGGTTATCCTCACTTGGTCCCATTTGACATAAACCTGTTCCTTCTTCAATACGTAAAAATTGGTCGATGCCTTCATGTACTTCAAGACCGATATCGTCGCCTGGCTCAATGGACATAACTGTAACTTGTAACTTTTCCCCTGTCCAAATCGTTGTGCGAAAATTATCATTATCAACTGTCATGCCCTCGATGTTTTCAACAACTGGCTTTTTGCCTCGATCACTATAGTCATATTTCACTTTACCAACCTCTTTCTTTATTTGTAATGATTCTAATTAATTAGACCATACACTTTAATTGATTACATGTCAAAATAATAAGCTTAATCAAAGCTTAAAAGCTTTTTCAGGTTAGAGCTTACAAAACGATCGGGTTCTGACAATTGAAGTGGTTCAATAAAATTCTACTGTTTTTTTACATCAATCACCCTTCCGTTTTCAGATTATTCCCATTCATATATCGAATAATAGACAATTTATTCATTTCTAATTAACTGTTATAGAGGTAAATCTTTCTTTGTAAAGAGAATATTTGATGCCGTGTACAAGACTACGGCAATGGACCCTAAAACAACGAATCCCCAGCCGAATTCTCCACCAGAAAGGATGGCATCCGTATCAAAAAGTGTTGTTATCGTTAAATATTCAAGGCCATCCGCACTGTCCATTAATTGTTGAATCATGGTAACTAAGAAGAAGGCAAATGGTAAACCACCACCAATTGCTAAAGCCATCCCAGTGCGATTAAACAATGTAGATGCAAAAAATGAAATTGAACTCATTGCGAGAATCAAAAGAAGCAACCCTAGACTTAACCATAAGTACGTTTCACTATCGAATTCTAATGCTTTGTCAACAGATCTTGCAGAAGAAACCATGGCATGATTCGCCATTGATGTAATTTGTTCTTCATTTAGTCCTGTCGTTTGAGTAGATAAGGCTAACGCTTCAGGGTCTTTAAGTAAGGTTAAATTATCACTTATTTGGTCGCTGCTAATGTTTAAAGCAGTAGCAGATGATTCAATGACTGTTTGCAGTAGAAGCTCCGCATTGTCTTCAGTAAGTTGTCTTTGAAGAGTCGTGGATTCTTCGACAGCATCAGATTCGCTATTCTCTTCTGTTTCTTGAGCTTCTTCGTTCTCTTTTGTTGTTTCTTCTGTATCCATGTTTTCTATTTCATCTGTAATGATCTCACGATAGTCATTTATTGAAACACCATAAATACGAGCACCGGCAGCTAATGCATCATTACTATTCAGAATCATTTCGGGATCTTCCATTAATTCTTCTGCAGTTATCTCAATATCCTCATCTCCCATATCCTCATCATCCTCATAAATATCCCAACGCTCATCGGTGATGATTTCGGCCGTTTCCTCATAAGAACGTTCACGAATGACATCCTCTAAATAAATTTCATATGCTTCTGTATCCATGTCACGTGCAATTGCTGCTTCACGCATGACATTTTCATCTTCTTGAATTAAATAAAGTCGCTCAGATAAATAATCTTCCTCATGGTTCAAAGTTTCAGCTGCTGCTGAGACGTCATCGGTTATCGCATAACCAGTCACATTGTTGTAAGTAAATTGAGAGGCTGCTAAGCCTGCTATTGAAATAACAGTATACATTAAAACAACAGATAGTATTAAATAAAGGGACTTAGTAAAAATAACGCTTGAGCGTTTGATGGGAGTGGATAATGTATAAGCCATTGACCCAGAATCTACTTCATTTACGACAAGGTTGTTTGCAGTAAAGACAACATAGACAATCCCTAATATTACTGCAATTAATTTATAAAAGTTTTCTAAACTTCCTAACAAGCTAGTTAATGTAGATAAGATATTAGAAAAAGCAGTGCCTTCAGCTGCTTCTGCAATCGAAGCATAGCCTGCAGCATCATAGCTGATAATAAATCCTGATAAGATAGTTGAAGCAACAATTGTTATAATCAACCATAGCTTCCAATTAGATTGTAGACTTTGTTTAAATATTGGTTTTGATATCAATTATTTTTCCTCCTTAAACACTTGGGCAATGTAGTCTTCAAAATGAGCTTTAATTTCTTTAAAATAAACTAAATCAAAATCTTTTAAGGTTTGAATTAGTTCGTTAATCTGTTCATCATGTATTTCAACAAAGACTTGTAAATCCTCCATTTTTACTTTACTGATTTGATAACCCAACCCAATAAATCGTTTAAAGTCAGCCTCGGATTTAAATTCCATTCGATATACTTTGTTTTTATTGTAGCGAATTTTTTTTATATCTACTATTTCAATTATCTTGCCCTTTTGAATTACAGCGACTCGATCGCAAATTTCTTCAACTTCTTGGAAAATATGACTCGACATAAAAATAGTTTTTCCCTTTTCTTGTTCTTCTTTTAAAAGGTCTATGAAAATATCACGCATTAAGGGATCTAAACCAGTTGTCGGCTCATCCATAATCAATATATCCGCATCCGAGGCTAAAGCAGAAACGATCGCTGTTTTTTGCTTCATTCCCTTACTCATCGCGTGAACGTTAGCCGATATGTCTAGCTGGAATAATTCACTTAATTCTTTGGCTCGATTCCAGCTTCCTCTTCCGGACAAATAAATTTGCTCTTTTAAAAATTCTTCACCACTTGTATTTCCAGGGAAATTAATTTCTCCAGGAATATATGAAACATATCGTTTCACCTCAGCACTACTTTTTGAAGCATCTAGGCCCTTTATTGTAACGCTACCTTCATCTGGTTTGATAAAACCCATCAGATGTCGAATGGTCGTCGTCTTGCCTGCCCCATTAATACCGACAAAACCATAAACTTCTCCTTTTTCAATCTCTAAAGAGATATCAAAAATGCCACGTTCTTTTTTGTAATCCTTAGTTAGGTGTTTAATCTCAATGTAGGCCATATTGTAAGTGCTCCTCTCCATCAGAAACTGACTTCTTACGATCATAGAAATCCATAAAATAGTCTTCCAGCGTAAATTTAATCTCGGAAATAAAGTTAACCTTTACTTCACTTAATTCTGTAAATAATTGTTGCATTTTTTCGTCTGTCAAATTCATTTTCACCTGGTTTTGATTTGGTCTTTTAATTGAAATGGTGAATGCTGTATTTTTTAAAAACTTTTCATAATCATCAAAGCTTGAAAATTCTACTTTAAAAGCTTTATTTGTGTTTCTTTTCAGGTGATCCGCTTCAATCATTGACACAACAACACCATCTTTAATAATTGCAATCCGATCACACGTCGCATCCACTTCGCTAAAAATATGACTGGAAAGTAGAATAGTCTTTCCCTTTTCTTTTTCATTCAAGATAAACTGAATAAAACGTTCTTGCATAACAGGATCTAAACCTGATGTCGGTTCATCTAAAATCAATACATTCGGATTATCCATAAAAGCTGTGACAACAGCTAACTTTCTTTTACTGCCTAAACTCATCTCTTTAATTTCTTCCGAAGTGTCTAACTCAAATAACTCCTTGAGTTCATCTGTTCGTGACCTGTCAGAAATCTGTCGTTCTTCAGCCATAAATTTAATGAATTGATCTCCGGTCATATTATCGGGAAAGGCCAATTCACCAGGTAAATAGCCAATATCGTGTTTAATTAATGCAGCTGATTTCCAAGTATCTTTTCCGTTAATATACGACTCTCCTTCGTCGGGTTGAATGAAACCCATTAAATGTCGAATGGTTGTTGTTTTCCCTGCCCCATTCGGACCCAAGAACCCAAACACTTCACCTTTTTCAATTTCAAAGGAGACATCAAATATACCCCGACCGTGCCCATAATCTTTTGTGATATGCTTTACCTCTATAACTGGCATTCATTTACCTACTTTCATTTTATATTCCATATGTTAATTAATTTACACTTGTATCTTTATTTACAAACGTCTTAGAAAGTATTATACTGGACTCTATTCCAAGAACAAGAGACAGAATGATAAAATGGTTAGTTAATTTACAAAGTAGGAAAAATTGTTTATTAAATCGCTAGGAGTGTATATAATATATGGAAGATTTAGATTTAAGAATTCAAAAAACGTATAAATCATTGGTTGAAGCAATTGAGATACTATTAAAGGAAAAAGAATTCGAGAAAATATCGGTGACTGAAATTTGCGACTTAGCGATGATCAGACGCCCGACATTTTATAAACATTTCTTAGATAAATATGATTTTCTAACTTTTTTCATTAAGTCTAAGATGAATGTCATTTTTGATTATGCCTTTCAAAATTTAAATGAAGAAGAAAGTAACTTTTTTATTTTAGTCTTTGAACAACTCCTCCAACAACCAGATAATGTTTTACATCTTATATTCAGTATTCAACTGAACTCAGATGTTATGTTGGAAATGGTAAGTGTTCAGGAATATGGACAAAACATGTTAAAAAATTTTGTAAATTTAGAAGAAAATGTCAGTACCAACCATGTAATAAAAAATGAATACAAGAGACAAATTATTATGGGGGTTACAATCCAATCCGTTGATTGGTACAAGAATAATAAAGAAAAGATTCATATAGAAGAAATGCTTAAGTTGTATGAAAAGACTTTAGAAAATTTAATGGTATAAAACAAATGCCACTTAATTACATGTCAAAACAAGCCTAATTTAGGTTAAAAATTAGGGGTTAAAAACTTCTACTAAAGATTTATTTATTTCTATTGACTTCTTAAGAATAGTTTGTGATAATTAATACAGAGGGAATAAAATCTCTAGACTCTTTTGTGTAAACACTAATTCTTTTAAAATTAAATAATGAAAACTTTGGATAATCTGCTTCTTAAAGTAAATTATCCATTGTGATCTGAACAGGCGGTGAATATATACTATTCATGCAGCCGGGCTACGATTTTTGTGGCAGCAGAATATGACATTCAAAGGGCATATCTGTGGGACAGTTAATTCTGTTCTATAGGTATGCCCTTTTTATTATCTACCACGCTGAAAAGGAGGGGAAATTTCAACAAAAATTGCGTATTTATAAGAAAAAAACTTAATTTTTAAAAAATATGAAAGAAGGTTATAAATATGTTGAACTATTTAACAAAAAGCCGGCAAGGACAATTTTTAGTGATTGGTGTTCTTTTTACCATCCTGGGATACGTTTTCATTCCTATAAATTTAGGATACAGTACTATCTTATTTTATATTGCGATTTTCTTTTTAGGGTTTTATGCAGCTAAGGATGCTGTTGTTGAAACTATCCAAGATTGTTCCCCCAATGTAGACTTATTAATGATTTTAGCTGCTCTCGGAGCAGTCATGATTAATTATGAATCTGAAGGTGCTGCCTTACTCTTAATTTTTGCGGCCGCTGAAGTCTTGGAAGACTATGCGACGGACAAATCAACCAGTGCTATCTCAGAGTTGATGGCACAAGTCCCTGAAACGGCCCAAGTATTAAAGGATAACGGTGAAGTCATTACAGTACCCACCAAATATTTACAAATTGGGGATCAAGTAGTCGTTTCAAAAGGTGCACAAATTCCAATCGATGGCCTCATCGATCGTGCAGCTACCATAAATGAAGCAGCACTTACAGGAGAATCAGTTCCTGTAGATAAAAATCCCAATCAAGAAGTTTTCGCAGGAACAATTAATGAAGGAAATGCATTTCATTTAGAAGTAATTAAATCTGATGACGAAACAGTCTTTTCAAATATTATTCGTATGGTTGAAGAAGCACAAAATAAGCCCTCACGAATTTCGAAATTTATTGACCGCATTGAAAGTAAATATGTAATGACCGTTTTAATTATTGTTCCAATCTTCATTTTTATTCTCTATTCTGGAATAGGTTTAAGCTTTGAAGAATCATTTTATCGTGGGATGGTCCTTTTAACTGTCGCGAGTCCTTGTGCACTAGTCGCTTCAGCAACACCCGCTACCTTAAGTGCTATTAGTAACGGCGCAAAAAATGGTGTCTTATTTAAAGGTGGCGCCGCTATGGAAGCTCTCAGTACCATGGATACTTTATATACCGATAAAACAGGAACTCTTACCTTTGGAGAATTTCGCGTAATCAATTATGAGTTAGACGACTCTCTCTTAAAAGAAGTCATTTATATGGAACAACAATCCAGTCACCCAATTGGTCGTGCAATTGTAGCAGAGTTTCCCGAACTAGATTTAAATCAAGTCAACCAGCAGGAACCAGTAGAAGAAATTGCTGGATCAGGGATTAAAAAGGGAGATATTCGAGTTGGTAAACCAAGTGTATTTTCAGAATTTAAGCATTACCAAAACTTCCAGCGAATTTTAAAAGAAGGAAACACTACTATTTTTGTAGCTAAAGGACAAGATATTGTCGGTTATTTCTCTTTAAGTGATCAAATTCGTCCCCAAGCCGTAAAAGCTGTTAGGAGCTTTCAGCAAGAAGGCATCAATGTTTCATTACTAACAGGAGACAATAAAGAAACAGCTGCTAAAGTTGCCCAAACAGTAAAAATCGACCATTTTATCGCTTCGATGTTACCAGAAGATAAAATTGAATTCATAGTAAACAGCCAAAACAAAGAAGAAGTCGTTGGCATGATTGGAGACGGTATAAATGATGCACCTGCCCTAGCTAATGCAGACATTGGAATAGCAATGGGTAGCGGTTCTTCAGTTGCCATGGAATCTTCCGATGTCGTTATCGTAAAAAATGATTTATCCAAGCTCTTTTATAGTTACAAAATCAGTAAAAAATTAAATCAAATTATCATGCAAAATGTCATTTTTTCCATTGCGGTTATCGTCACTCTGATAATCCTAAACATGTTTGGCGTACTTGGATTGCCGCTAGCAGTCTTATTTCACGAAGGGTCAACGATTCTAGTCATCTTAAATGGCCTCCGCCTACTTGGCTCAGATCACTCCGATAAAGGGTACAGCGACTCTCATCAAACCGCTTAAAATATCCTTTCCAATAAACAATCCATAATTATTATACGCAAAAAAAGCTCGAATACTCTGTATATAAAACAGATTATTCGAGCTTTTCGCTTTATTTTAGGTTATATAACTTCAGCTTCATAACCTATCTCTCTAGTTTCATTGATGTGACCATCCTCAAAAATTAAATCAGCATCCTTATATTTCTAGCTTTACTTGATTCAAACAGCATTGTTGTCTTTTGAACACCAGTTAAAGTATCAACAGCCTGTGTAATCTTTTGCATATATCAAGGAAAAGTAAGTTTTGCTAGTTGTAATGTTGTATTCTTCATTCATGACATTCCTTGTTTAAGCATAAGATTTTGATGACTACTATACTCTTGAACATACAGACTTATTACTTAACTTAAGCGGCTTTAACGCGTGATTTTTTCACTTCATAACCTAGATTTTGAATCGCTTTTTCAATCTCTTCAATTGAACTTTCTTCGTCGTTAAAGTTCACTTTTACTCGAGAGGCGTTAAACATAACTTTTAGACTGTCTTTGTCGATTCCTCGAAGTCCACCTACTGCATTTTCGATTTTTTGTAGACAAGATGGACAAGTTAACGTTTCTAATTGGATGTTTGCCTTTTGCATGATACATTCTCCTTTGAATTTTTGTTTATTTACTATTTATCTTATTGACAACTATAGTATAACGGTTATTTTGAGAAGATGAATTGATCTATATCAAGTTTTTTAAAAAAGGAACAAGCAACTGTGTTATGTGGATCAACAGTCACTTGTTCCTTTTCATTTATATTCTCTTAGTCTTCATCATGGTAATCATCATCTTCTAGCGCTTCTTTTCCTAAAAAGGCTTGTAACATCCAGATTTTCGTATCTAAATCATCTTTAAATGCAATCAAAGTGTCTTCAAAGGTAAAGTTCTCTTCTTCTTGCGCCAAGTGAATGGCACGAATTGTTAATTCACGAGTTTCTCTGAAATCATCGATGATATTATCAACCATCTCTTCAGCTTTTAGATATTTATTGGCAGGGTCTTCGGATAGCATGGAATATTCGATAAGTTCTTGGGTTGTAGATGCCGGTTTATAGCCTGATGCTAGTAAACGTTCAGCTAAACGGTCAAACCATTCTTCATTATCATCGTACAGTTCCTCAAATTTTTCATGTAAAGTATAAAAATGAGGACCTTTCACATACCAGTGATACTGATGTAACTTCACATGTAAGGTGTGAATATTACCTAAAAGATGATCTGCAATGGCTGCTGCATTTATTTTCGTATGATGCACATGGTCTTTGTATGCTTGTTCTTCTTTTAATTTTTCTTGTGGTGTTTTATCTGACATTTTTTATTCCTCCATTTTAAGTTGATCGTTCCATCGAAATTAAGCTGCTTTTACGCGTGATTTTTTCACTTCATAACCTAAATCTTGGATAGCTTTTTCGATTTTCTCAATTGAAATTTCTTCATCGTTGAAGTTTACTTTTACGCGAGAGGCGTTAAACATTACTTTCAGACTGTCTTTGTCGATTCCTTTAAGCCCACCAACGGCTCCCTCAATCTTTTGTAGACATGAGGGGCAAGTCAACGTTTCTAATTGGATATTAGCTTTTTGCACAATACATTCTCCTTTGATTATTGTTTGTTTTTTCCTACTTTGTCTTATTTACACTTATAGTATAACGACTGTTAAATGATTTTGAATTGATCTGTATCAAGATTCTACTTTTTTAATGTATACTTGAGGACAAAAGTGTAGAACATAACCTGGTACACAACCACTACGAATCGTCTGCCAGGTTGTCCCACTTACTTTGTTTACGCTTCTGTGACGACTGATGCTTCTTTTTCATTAAAATCTTTACTACCTTTTAGGTTGTAACGTAAGAGTCTCATACCATTTACAATAACGACTAGAATACTTGCTTCGTGAACTAACATTCCAATGGACATGTTCATCCATTCTGAGAAGAATACGGCTGATAGCAGTACCAATACAACGCCAATCGCGATTACAATATTTTGTCTCATATTATTTACCGTTGTTTTTGCTAAACCGATCGCATATTGTAAACGACTCATATCTGAGTTCATTAAAACTAAGTCAGAAGTTTCAATCGCTACGTCTGTACCGCTACCCATCGCTACACCAATATCGGCCATAGCAAGTGATGGACTATCATTGACACCGTCTCCTACGAAGGCTACGATTTCACCTTCTGCTTGTAATTCTTTTAAATACGCTGCTTTGTCTTCTGGTAGTAAGTTACCAATCGCATTTGTCAAACCTAATTCTTTCGCAACTAAGTCAACTGTCCCTTGGTTATCACCGGATAGAACAACTAAGTTTTTTACACCTAAGTTTTTCATGGCTTGTAAATCTTCTTTAATGCCTGGGCGGATTTGGTCACGAATACCCATTAAAGCTTTTAATTCACCGTCAACGGCTGTAATAACTAATGAATTTCCACGTTTTTCATAAGTTTCAAAATCTTTACGTGCTTTTGCATTTAATTTCACTTTTTCTTGTTCCATTAATGCAACGTTACCTACTGCCACACGGCTACCGTTTACTTCTGCGACGATTCCGCCACCTTTGACAACGTCTGTGTTATCTACTGGATATAATTCGATATCGCCTAGCTCTGAAAGGACCGCTTTTGCAAGTGGGTGATCAGATTCTCCTTCAACACTTGCTAAATAACTTAATGCCAAGTCTGCATCACCATATGTTTTCGATTCGGCAACTTCTGGATTTCCGACTGTTAATGTCCCTGTTTTATCAAATAAAATCGAGTCAACTTTCGCTAAGTCCTGGAATGTTTCTGAACCTTTGAATAAAATGCCATTCTTCGCACCATTACCGATTCCTGCAACGTTTGATACAGGTACACCGATAACTAGTGCACCCGGGCACCCTAGTACAAGAATGGTAATCGCTAGTTCAACATTTTGTGTAAACACCCAAGTTAAGAAGGCTCCGACTAAAACAACTGGTGTATACCATTGTGAGAATTTGTCAATAAAGCGTTCAGCTGCTGATTTTGAGTCCTGTGCTTCCTCGACTAATTCAATAATTTTACCAAATGTCGTATCTTCTCCAACACGGTCTGCACGGATTTGAATGGTTCCATTTTCTAAGATCGTTCCTGCGAACACTTCTGAATCTGTTTCTTTTCGAACCGGATCCGCTTCACCAGTGATTGATGCTTCGTTAATATGACCTTCGCCAATAATAACTGTACCGTCTACTGGTACTTTTCCACCTGTACGAACTTGTAAAATATCCCCTTCATCGACATCCCAAATGTCTACTTCTTCAAATTCACCATTTTCCATTTGTTTAAAAGCTACTTCTGGTGCCATTTCTGTCAATTCTTTAATCGCTGAACGAGTAGAGTTCAATGTGCGAGCCTCTAACCAGCTACCGAATAAGAATAAGAACGTTACGATAGCTGACTCTTCATAGTTTTGAATGAGGACAGCACCGATTACTGCGATGGTTACTAACACATCAATTGAAATTACTTTTACCTTTAAAGCCCCAAAAGCTTGAATGGCGATTGGTGCCACCCCTAAAATAGATGCGATAATGAATGCGATATTAAAAACTTGTGTGTTTCCAAAACCAAAGTGTGCAATAAATCCTATAACGATTAAAATTCCTGAGATAAGTGTGATTTTATTTTTACTGCTTAATATTTTTTGCTGAAAACTCATTTCTTTCTCCTCCTAGTTTGTACTTGTTGACTACAGTATACCCTGCGCTTTTTCATTTAAAATTGACCCCAATCAACTTTCATACGTTATTATATTTTCTTTGCTGAATATCCAATCTCTTCAATCTTATGAAGAATTTCTTCTTCTGATATTTTATTGTCTTCAAATACTACTCTTGCTTTGCTTCTATCAAATAAATTTTTTATTGTTTCTATCCCCGTTAATTCATTTACATTGTCTATGATTTTTTGCATACAAGATGGACAGGTCAATTTTTCTAATTGAAACGTTATCGTCGTCATCTTCTCTCTCCTTTATTTTTTTAGTCATTACTCTGGATGTTTTGATTACACAGTTAGTATAGACCGAATATTTTGTTTGCGAATTGATTTATACCAATCTTTTACATTCATTTAAACATTCGAATAAAAAAATCACTATCCGTTAAGATAGCGACTCTTTTTCTTTTATGCACCATGTTCATCTTGTAGAATCTCAAGTTTTTGAAGGACAGTATCTATACTATTGGGATCTAAATTCGAATCATCAAATTCCGCTCCATGCCCTTGAATCAGCATATTTAATTTCGGCTGCAAGCCAGTAATATCATGCGCTGCTTCTGGTATCTCACAGTTATGCGTGACTAACAAAGCGTCTGCTTTTTCGTGAAAAGTATCTAAAGAGTCTAAAGCCATATTAGAATCATCAAATGTTACACCATGGTCTTCCAGTAAAAAATTTAATTTTCCATTTATGTCATTTGCTATATTTTTGTCCATTGCTATAAATCCTCCACATTTGTATTTTTGTTACATCTACAGTCTACAAGAGATAACCGCTGTAATAATTGATGCGTATCAATAAACTGTGTTATTATTAGAAATACTTTGAATGTATAGACACCGTTCTAAAACAAAATTTAAATTTGAATATAACTAAAGATACAATGGTTGAAAATTTAGATGTAAACGGATATACGTACTTTAGGATATTATCGTACAGCGGTGCTCGAAAATCAGAAATACTAGCTCTTAAATGGTCGGATATTGATTTTGATATATCTACTCAACATTAGTAAAACACTTACTAGGGGCTTAAATAATAAGATTATCATGCAACCTACGAAGACGGTGAACGGTCGAAGAGTGATTGATATGGATTATGACTCGATGAAGCTTTTAAAGCAGTGGAAGATGTATCAGGCTCAATTCATGCTGAAACTCGGTTTTAATACCAATACACCCGATCAGCATGTTTTTGCGAATACGAGAAATAACTTCTATTCGATTAATGTACCCAATGACCGTATGAGAAATGTACAAAAGCGTAATGGACTCAAACAAATTACCGTTCATGGGTTGCGACACACGCATTGTAGCATCCTTTTCTCGATGGGTGCATCAATAAAAGATGTTCAGGCTCGTCTAGGACACACGGATATTCAAACAACAATGAATATCTATGCTCACGTTACAAAAGAAGAAAAGAAAGATACCGCAGATAAGTTTGCGAAGTTTATGGATAATTAATAATAATAGTTAAAAGAGAGCTCAATTATTGTTACGTGATTAAGTCTCCGATATTTTATATAAATATTAAGTAGTTCATAAAAAGGGAGAAGGGAATATAAAATGGCTAATCTAGGATTTACGTATCTATTCACAAATAATATGAGTGAGACGAAAAAATTTTATTCAGAAATATTAGCATTAGAGCTTATATGGGATGAAGAAGACGATATTGCTTTTAATATAAACAACCATCAGTTATCCATTCAATACCACAAAGACTTTAAGAAAGCTTCTCCTTTGTTTTCCATCCAACCTGGATGGAAAGGTGGGGTGGCACCTAGGACGAGTTGGTCAATAGCATTTGAATCGAATGAGTACAATCAAGTCATTGCTAGATTGCAAAAGGAAAGGGTCAAGACATACCATAGCGTGCCACAATGGGTTGGTTACTGGAGTTTTCCAGTCTTAGATCCAATGAATAATACGATTGAGATAACCTGTAGTGAATATGAGATTAATGGTTGACTTAATTCATCTGTATATAAAAAATATCACTAAAAATAAAACCATTACCCTTTTTCCAGTAGTAATGGAAATAGTAATGGTTGGTAATGGTTTATAGCAGTTGCAAGAAAAGTTCAGAAATTAAAAAAGGCTTCCTACCAGCGTTTAGAAGCTGTTAGGAAACCTTAGTAAAGCTATTATGGAGTTGAGGGGAGTCGAACCCCTGTCCAGACACCTTGACACTCGAGCATCTACGTTCATAGTTCCACCATTTAGGTTTCGCTGAACATTAGCCGTAGAACAGGCATCATGCATCGCTAGTCTGCTAATCTCTTTCTATTCTTACAGACGGAAAGAATAGACGTATCCCACTTATTATAGGACCCGATACCGAGCACATGGGCGATGCCGGTCGGATCACGCTAAGCTGTTTTTACGCAGCTAAAGCGTATGTGTTGCTATTATTGTTTGCAATTAGTTTAATTGTTGACGTTATTATGCAGCCGTCACCTGCAGAACGCAACCCCAGCTCAACTATGCCTGTCGAATCCGTAACAACCCCGTTGTGGTATAGAGCTTCTCTCTTTGCTCTGCTAATAGTATACCATATAACCCACTAAATTTAAAGCTTATTTGCTATCAAATAGTAAGCATTTATATGCGATTATCCACATTAGACCTTATCTCGTCTCACCCACAACTACAAAAAAATAAGAGCATCTGAATTTCCAAATGCTCTCGACTTAATTAATTTGTTAATGCACTAATGCCCAGTATATCTTCTTTTGCATGGATCAGGTCCGTAATTTTTTGACAGATAGGGGCTTGGATTCCCAGTCTGTTTGATGCCTCTGCTACAGCCCCATTGAGAAAATCAATCTCAGTTGGTCTGTTATTAGCCAGATCCTGGTGCATGGATGGGTAATGTGCCCCTACACTGGACGCTACGTCTTTCAGATAAGCAACCGTCTCGTCTACATCTAATGTAATATCGTCCTGCAGCTTTGCAACTGCAGAGAATTCTGATACGATTCCAGTCAGCATGGAATCAATCGTTGAGGATGCAAATACTTTATCGATCGTCGAATCCAGCAACGCACATAACGCGTTCATCGTCCCATTGATGCACGCTTTACGCCAGGTCGTATAATTGACGTCTTCACTGTATACGCCATATAGCCCGCTGCTTTTTAATACCTTAACTATTTCAAGAGCCGCTTCTTTTTCATTTGGATCAGCGTTCTGCAGTTCTACAGGTCCCTGTCCTTTGAAGTGAGTCACTCCCGGTGCATCGATTCCCGCAGTCCATACTGTCGTGCCCATAATGATATTTTTCTTTTCTACATAGGCTTCCAGTGTTTTCAGATGGCCCAAACCGTTCAGAAGGCAGATAACTTTTGTGTTTGCTCCAATGACATGTGCAATCTTTTTCATCATCGGTTTAAGTCCCATCGATTTTGTAAAAACGAAAATAGCGTCCATCTCTTCTTTTAGTTCATCCGGTTTACAGATCGTCATTTTCTGATTGTCTTCTTTACCATTAACAGTAATGTGTAGTCCATTAGTTGAGATGGCTTCGATATGATCTTGCCAGTTATCCAACAGCGTCACATCTTCTCCATTTTTTTGTAATAAATAGCCAAATCCGCAGCCTAATGCCCCTGAACCTGCAATTGCAATTTTCATTCTCTACATCCCCTTTTACTCTATATTAATACTATACTTTAGTTTTCAGATAATTTCATGAAAACTTCTCTAAAAAATTCTATTTTCTTTGTCTTTCACTTTTATTACATAAGAAAACACCCTCCTATTTAACCTGAGAGGGTGTTACATTTAAATGGTTTGTATTAATCAGTAAAGTGAGAGACATCATTGTATTTTTCTAAATGATACAACCCATCTTCATAGCGTGCTACAGATACACTGGCATTTAACAAGCCTTTAGGATTTCTGAGTTCTGGTATCAGGTTTTCGAGGATATAGCGGATTGTTCCTCCATGAGCGACAACTAGAATTGTCTCGCCTGTATCACGGTGCTTGTCGATCAATTTGATCAGTCCTTTTTCTACTCTTGACCAGAACATCATGAAGTCTTCTGCATGTCCTTCGGGATCGACAGCTCTGAAAGCATTCATTCGTTCTGCCACATCTGTATTTCTGAACATCTCTTTTTTGGTATCGTACCCCAGATAGTCTCGTACTTTTTCGTAGGCTTCTGAGCCATACATGCCTTCCATTGATCCGAAGAATACTTCTCTAAATTCTGGCATCTGAACCATGTTCAAAGACCCAATCTGTCCGTTCTCTTCTAATATCAAACTGGCTGTTTCTTGTGTACGTGTCAAATCACTCGTATAAACAGCATTAAATCTGACATCATTCAATCCTCGTCCACATCGTCTGACATCCTCTATTCCGTGATCAGTCAGTGGTGCGTTACTCCACCCCTGCATCCGTCCGTAATAATTTAAGTAGGTTTCCCCGTGTCTTACAAAATAGATTGTGACCCCTTTGTTCGCCATTCTAGCTCCTCGCTTTCTATACACTCTTTATTTAGTTTACCAGACAATCTGTCCTTAATCGACTGCTAAACCTAAAAAAGCGTACCTGATCTAATCAGATACGCTTTTTGTTAATAGTTATCTTTTACTGCACGTCTCAATTCTCGGTCCTGGTCCCGACGTTTGATTGTTTCGCGCTTGTCGTATTGTTTCTTCCCTTTTGCCAGTCCAATCAGTACTTTTGCAAACCCGTTTTTAATGTAGACTTTTAGCGGGATCAATGTGATTCCGCCTTGTTTCGTTTCACCAATTAGTGAATCGATCTGTTTTTTCTTCATTAGCAGCTTACGTGGTCTGAGTGGATCATGGTTAAACTGGTTCCCCTGTTCAAAAGGAGATATGTGCACGTTATAGAGCCAAATTTCTCCATCTCTCACACTGGCATACCCGTCTTTCAAGTTGATCCGTCCGGCACGTATCGATTTGATTTCAGTCCCTTTAAGAACTATCCCCGCTTCGACCGTGTCGAGTATGGCGTATTCGTAACGTGCTTTTCTGTTCTGGGCAATTAACTTGCCTTCACCTTTGGGCATGTTACTCCCCCTTCATCATTTCCGTTTTTTTCCTGGCTTTTTCTTTTTACCTTGTCCTTTGGCGTCGCCTTTAGGTTTATCTCGACCATGCTTCTTCCCTTTTGCCGGATGCTTTCCTCTAGGGCCTTTACCGCCTTTATTTCCGCCTCTTGAGCGGCCTTTTGATTTTTTCTTATCGTTCTGTTTTGATTTTTCAGGTTTCTTGGACTCATCGGCAACTAATTCAAAATCGATTTTGTAATTATCTGTGTCCGATCCGATTACTTTAACCTCAACCCGTTCGCCTATACGGAATACCATGCCCGTGCGCTGACCGATCATCAGCATATCACGTTCATTAAATTCATAGTAGTCATCCGTCATATTAGAAATATGAACAAGACCTTCTACTGTATTCTCAAGCTGAACGAACATTCCAAAGTTAGTGACTGAAGTAATGACGCCTTTGAACGTTTCACCTATTTTACTTAACATATATTCTGATTTCTTCAGTTCATCAGTTTCTCGTTCGGCTGATACCGCTCGTCTTTCTGTGATCGAACTGCTTTCTGCAATATCAGGCAGTTTTGCTGCCCACAGATTTTTAGCTGTCTGCGATTTGTCTACTTCATTATAATAATGAACAAGACGGTGCAGAATCAGATCCGGGTAACGTCTAATCGGCGATGTAAAGTGAGAATAGTAATCCGCAGCCAGTCCGTAGTGTCCGATCGGTACGACATCATATTTAGCCTGCTGCATCGATCTCAACAGCAGCATGCCAATGACGCCCTCTTCAGGTTTTCCATGCACTTTATCAAGGACATCCTGAAGCAGTTTTGGCGTGATCGATTCTTTAGTTGCTTTAACATCAATCCCGAAACTTGATACGAACTCTATAAACCGCTGCATTTTCCCTTCATCTGGTCGGTCATGGATACGGTAAAGGATCGGCAACTGCTGATTAGCAAAGTGTTCTGAGACTGTTTCATTTGCAGCCAGCATAAAGGACTCAATCAATCGTTCTCCTACTCCACGATCTCTTAACAGAATATCAACAGGAATACCCTGAGGATCAACTTGGATTTTTGCTTCGCGCGTGTCAAAGTCAATGGATCCTCTTCTAACACGTTTCTTTTCAAGCGTGTTATGGAGATCTCTCATCTGCTCGAGCATACCGAGAATGTCAGAATACTCTTCTTTCAGGTCCTGATTATCTTCCATCAGGATTTCATTGACGGCTGTATACGTCATACGGTGATGATTGTTGATAATGGTTGGTGAAATAGAATAATCAACGACGTCTCCGTTTGCATCAATTTCCATCTCACATGACAGTGTCAAGCGGTCGACATGCGGGTGCAGTGAACAGATGCCATTCGACAAACGCTGCGGCAGCATCGGGATGACACGGTCTGTGAGGTACACACTAGTCCCACGTTCATTGGCTTCCAGATCCATTGCACTGTCTTCAGTGACATAATGACTGACGTCCGCGATGTGAACACCTAAATAGTAATGACCATTATCCAGTTTCTTCACCTGAATGGCATCATCTAAATCTTTAGCATCTGCTCCATCAATCGTAATAATCGGTTCATTACGCAGATCCTTACGCCCTTTTGTATCTTCTTCAGAAATCTTGTCCGGAACGGCTTCAGCTTCTTTTAACACGTCTTCCGAGAATTCAGTTGGAATATCATACTTATGAACGATGGTTAGTATTTCAATCCCAGGCTCGTCTTTATGACCGATTGTATTAGTGACGATCCCTTTAAGGTCAGTTCCTGCAGTGGTATCAGAGTATTCGGTCAATTCCACCTGTACAATACTGCCTTCTACGGGACGGATCCCTTTGGCTTCAATTTGCACAAGAACATTCGGCAGTTTCTGATTATGCGGCGTTATAAAGCCGTACAATCCCATTTCTGCAACTTCGTCATCTGAGTATGGCTGGAACTCCCCAAATACAACAGTGGTCCCACGTTCGATGATTTCAACGACTTTACCGGCAGGGCCTTTGTCCTTCGCTGGAATAGCGTCCTGTGTGACTTCTACTTTAACGATATCACCGTTTAAAGCAGAATGTGTTTCAGAAGGCGGAATGAAAATATCTGATTCATATTCTTCAAGCGTGACAAACCCGAACCCTCTGTCTGTTCCACTGAATCGTCCCTGCATTGCTGTTGACGCGTCTTTTAATTTGAATTTACCACTTTGCAGCAATACCAGCTTATCTTCGCGTTCCAGTTCAGCGATGGCCTGTACCAGTTCAGTAAAGGCTTTTGACCCTGAACGGTCAAGTCCTTCGCTTATCTCATTAACTTCCACAGCATCTTCACTGCTTTCAGTCATAAAGGCCAGGATCTGCTTTTTAAGTTCTCTTTTAGCTGACTCTGTTTCTTTTTCTAAACCCATTTAATCACTCCATTCTAAGGTAGACAGGTAAGTGAGGACGTCAATTTGTACCTCTTTACCGATCTTTCCAGTTGTTAATACATGCGGGGCGTCTTCATACCAGTGGAAGGAAACCTCTGCATTTGTTAATGCATCTCTAAAGGCAACAGCGGACTGATCATTGATCATTTCGTCCTTCCCGCCTTGAGCAATGAACACTTTTTTGCTGATTGAATCGTATTCTTTTTCCATTTCACTTACATGATTGTGTATACTGTCGAGAATCACGCGCACTTTTACTTCCGCCGTTGTTTTTAGTCCGGCGATTTCATCTCTAGCATACCCTTCGTTTTCTTTCATACTTTCATACCATACCATAAAATTATCCGGGACGTTCGTATCAAAATCAGAAATCACTGGTGAGGCAAAAATGCCGCCGCCCATCACCTCTTCATTCAATAAAAGATGCGTTGCGACGATTCCACCTAGAGATAGACCCATCACAGCGATTTCCTCATAGCCTTTTTCTTTAAGGAAGGCAAGCGCCTCTTTTCCGTCTTTTACCCAGTCTTCTATTGTGTAGTCGAACAGATCATCAGGATCCGATGTTCCGTGTCCTGAAAAGACTGGAGCATATACGGTATAGTCCGCCCGCTCAAGAGCACGTCCCAGACTTAACATATCTTTTGGATTGCTTGTAAATGCATGGAACAACAGAACTGCCCGTTTCCCACTTTCGTAAAATAATGATTTTGCTTTCATAATATCCCCCTTCGATCTCTTCTCTATTTTACCTTAATTCTTCACGTTTTTGTACCAAAACACAACGTTAGAGCCATTACCTTACTAAAAAAGCACCCCTTTTAACCTCACTCTCAAGCTATAAGCTAAAAAGTGATGTTAAACAGGAGTACTTATATAAAGGTCGAATTATTTGATTAAAAGAATCGTGTCAATAAGAAAGACAATACGAAGAATAAAATCAAACTGACTACTGTCGTTTTAATTAATACTGCTTCAAATCCTCTAGCTTTTTGTTTCCCGAATAATTGACTCGCTCCGCCCATAAAGGCATTTGATGCGCTTTGTGTTTTTGTAGGTTGCATAGCAATGACGATAATAATGAATACAGATAATATAAGCATAACCGTTAGCAAAATTTCATACATGAAAACAGACCCTCCTTCTGACAAATCTCCTACCTTCTAATATAGCATAAGTCACCTATTAATTCCAGACTAAATTGCCAGTTAATCTATTAGAAAAGAGAATTGATCCCTTTTTTAACTTTCTAAAGTAACCATATGACAAACAGCTTGACCCGTTCTTCCTTATAGCGGGAAGCTTAGTATTTCTATGGCCTTATCTGATTTCAAATAATAAACTGATTTCTTTATATACTGCTGGCTGACTGGCAGACACTTTACGAGCAGCTTCGGTCTTGTCAGGATAGTGTACAGTTGTTTTGACTCGGTAAATTCCCTTTTCAATCTCTTCTTCATCGAACGACAACCAGACTAGTTGCTCGGTCTGATCATCTGGTTCTAATTCAGTCATGGTATCAGATGGAAGATGACGATTATCTATATCCATCCAGATTCCATTGTCATATTTCTCAATCACATACTGACTGCTTATTTCGACTGGCTGACCAGAAGTGTTTTCAACAATGTAAAACACTTCATCACGTTCATCAATGGCATACCGCTCACGTTCAAAATAAAGGGTGATTTCATCATCAACCCTGATCTCGTTTTCTTCTATAAAGTCATTCAGCTGACTGCTTTCAGTCACTAATCCCGTCTGAAAACACCCAGTCAAGCATAATAGCCCAGTAAACACTAGTATTAACTTCAGCATCTCCCGACTCTCCTTTACTGGAACAGATTAATCAATTAGCCAGAAGACAGCTCCGATCGAATATGTTCCCTGCTCAACATTATCTTCGTCCTTTAAACTGTAGTCGACTCTAATTCTATATCTGCCTGATTCCAGTTCATTATTAAAGTGATCAGTGTATACTGTTTGCCTGATACGGTGGTTTCTTTCTAATGAATACGCATGTGTTCTTGTAAAAAAATCAACAGATTCTAAAGGTGTCCAGCCATCGTCAAAATAGTCTAAAGTCAGTTCGAAGTCAGTCTCCAGCAATAGGGAGGACTGATTAGTCAACTCTAAAGAAACACCATGCGCCATTTCACTGCGGCTGAAACGATCGGCTTGATTAAATGTGAATAATACTATATCCTGCAGCTCATCATCCACGACAACACTGTTGTGAGGGACTGTCTCCAAGTCTGAAGTACTGCAGCTGGTTAAAAGAAACAGGCAGCCCATAATGGTTAATAATCTGATCAACCCATTTCACTCTCCTTCTATAGATGTCTTTTTACCGTTTCAATGTCTAGTCATTCATTTAAATTCTTATGTATACCCTATAAGCTCTTCAACTCATGGAAGGCACTGCTGGAAAAATCGTACACTCTTATCCTACCAAATCTGTAAGCGTATTAATATATCTAATATGATGTTCCTGTGAACATTTGAACACAAAAAAGCGTACCGTATTACATTTAAGTAATAGGGTACGCTTCAGTTGAGAGATGAATTATTTGTTAGCTAAGTTGTAGAAAGCGTTGATTCCTTCATAAACAGCTAAGTCGCCTAATTGATCTTCGATTCTTAGTAACTGGTTGTATTTAGCAATACGGTCTGTACGGCTTAATGAACCAGTTTTGATTTGACCAGTGTTCAATGCAACAGCGATGTCTGAAATAGTAGAATCTTCAGTTTCACCAGAACGGTGAGATACAACTGCAGTGAATCCAGCTTTTTTAGCCATTTCAATAGCATTGAATGTTTCAGTCAATGTTCCGATTTGGTTAACTTTAATCAGGATAGAGTTAGAACTTTTCTCTTCAATCCCACGTTTCAGGATTTCAGTGTTTGTAACGAACAAGTCATCTCCAACTAATTGAACTTTGTCGCCTAAACGTTTAGTCAATAGGTTGAATCCGTCCCAGTCATTTTCATCCATTCCATCTTCAACAGAGATGATTGGGTATTTGTTGACTAATTCTTCGATGTAATCAACTTGTTCTGCAGACGTACGTTTCACTCCGTTTTCACCTTCGAATTTAGCATAGTTATATACGCCGTCTTCAAAGAATTCAGAAGCTGCACAGTCAAATCCTAGATAAACATCTTTACCAGGTGTCAATCCAACTTTTTTGATTGCTTCAAGAATAGTTTCAACAGCGTCTTCAGTTCCGTTAAATTTAGGTGCGAATCCACCTTCATCACCAACAGATGTTTCTAATCCGCGAGCTTTAAGAAGTGCTTTTAATGCGTGGAAGATTTCTGCTCCCCAACGCAAAGCTTCTTTAAATGATTCAGCACCAGTAGGAATAATCATGAATTCCTGGAAGGCGATAGGTGCGTCAGAGTGAGATCCACCATTAACAATGTTCATCATTGGAGTTGGCAATACTTTAGTGTTTGTTCCTCCAAGGTAACGGTAAAGTGGTAAGTCAAGGTAGTCAGCAGCAGCGCGGGCTACAGCGATTGATACGCCTAAGATTGCGTTTGCTCCCAAGTTTCCTTTGTTAGCAGTTCCGTCTAATTCGATCAACGCTTTGTCAACGCCCATCTGATCGCGAACGTCCATACCAATGATAGCGTCAGCGATTGTTTCGTTTACGTTATCAACAGCTTTAGAAACACCTTTACCAAGGTAACGGTCTTTGTCGCCATCACGTAATTCAACAGCTTCGTGTTCACCAGTAGATGCTCCAGAAGGAACCATACCGCGTCCGAATGCTCCTGATTCAGTAATAACTTCTACTTCGATTGTTGGGTTTCCTCGTGAATCCAATACTTCTCGTGCTAATACATCTGTAATAAATGGCATAAATTTTTCTCTCCTTTAGTTTACTTTTTCTAATTTTTTAGAAAAAGCTGTGTTAAATTATTTTATCTGTCTTCCAAATGGAAACAGGTTAAAATCTGTTTATTTTACAATCAAGCTTTCGCCGGTCATTTCTTCCGGCTTGTCGATTCCCAGTAGATCCAGCATCGTTGGGGCAACATCCGCCAGTTTGCCGTCGCCTCTTAATGTCACGCCTTTTTTAGTGACAATAACAGGTACAGGCACTGTCGTGTGTGCAGTATGTGGATTCCCTTCAGGCGTCAATTCAGTATCTGCATTCCCATGGTCTGCAAATATAATCGCTGTTCCACCTTTTTCATGAATCAGATCAACCAGACGACCCAGGTTGTCATCAACAGCTTCGATTGCTTCGATGGTTTTATCCAGCATACCAGAGTGTCCCACCATATCAGGGTTAGCGTAGTTCAAGATGATTGCATCGTGTTCATCATTTTTAATATCTTCGATCAATGCATCTGTTACTTCATACGCACTCATCTCCGGTTTCAAATCATATGTTTCAACTTGAGGAGAAGGAATCAGGATACGTTTTTCACCCGGAAACTCATCGTTCGTACCACCGTTCATAAAGAACGTGACGTGGGGGTATTTTTCTGTTTCAGCAATACGGAGCTGGTTTAATCCATTATCCGCAAGTACTTGTCCCAGCACATTTTTCAGAAATGCAGGTGGAAACATCACGTCAGCTGCCATATCGGCAGTATACTGAGTGAACGTGACAAACTTGATGTTTGAAGGGAAATCCCCTCTGTCAAATTCATCAAAATCAGGTTCAGTCAAGGCACGAGACAATTCCATTGCTCGGTCCGGACGGAAATTGAAGAATAAAACAGCATCGTTGTCTTGTACTGTTCCAACGGCTTTTCCATCTTTTTCAATCACGACTGGCTCAATAAACTCATCCATTTTTTCATTCGCATAACTGTCTTTCATAGCCTGAACAGGATCAGTGGCTTTAACGCCTTCTCCATGGAAGATCGCATCATACGCACGCTTCACTCGTGGCCAGCGATTATCTCTGTCCATTGCATAAAAGCGTCCTGAGATGGTGGCTATTTCTCCAACATTCAGATCAGTTACAATGTCTTGAAGTTCTTCGATAAAGCGTGCACCTGAATCAGGGGCAACGTCACGTCCATCAGTGAAGGCATGGATATAGACTTTATCGAGACCTTTGTTTTTAGCTTCTTTGATCAAGGCAGTCAAGTGACGCTGGTGACTGTGTACTCCGCCATCTGAGATCAGCCCAAACAAGTGAAGAGCTGAGTCATTTTTTTTCACATGATCGACAGCGCCATTGAAGGCTTCATTCGTTGCGAATTCACCGTCAGCAATCGCTTTGTCGATACGTGTAATACTTTGGTAAACCACTCGTCCGGCACCAATGTTTGTGTGTCCAACTTCTGAATTACCCATTTGTCCTTCAGGTAATCCAACGGCAAGGCCAGAAGCCAGCATAGTGTTGTGCGGGTAGTCGTTCCAGTAACGGTCGAAGTTCGGTTTATTGGCTTGTGCTACGGCATTACCGTATTCTTCTTCACGCCATCCAAATCCGTCTAGAATAATAATGGCAACAGGTGCTTTGCTCATTTATTCAGCACCCTCCAGTAATTGAAGGAACGATTCAGCTTCAAGACTAGCTCCACCGACTAATGCACCATCGATGTCAGGTTGTGCCATTAATTCTTTAATGTTTGCCGGTTTAACTGATCCACCATACTGCATGCGGACAGCATCAGCAACGTCTTGAGAGTATAATTTTGCAACTGTCTGACGAACAACTGAAATTGTGTCGTTAGCATCTTGAGCAGTAGCTGTTTTACCTGTTCCAATAGCCCAGATAGGCTCGTAAGCAATCACAACATCTTTAACCTGATCAGCTGTCAATCCTTCTAAAGCAGCCGTTACTTGACCGGCTACTAATTCGTTCGTTTGGCCAGCTTCTTTTTGTTCAAGCGTTTCGCCAACACAGATGATCGGAACCATTCCATGATTAATAACTGCGTGCGCTTTTTTGTTAACATCTTCGTTCGTTTCGTGGAAAATTTCACGACGCTCAGAATGACCAATGATAACGTAAGCTGTTCCAATATCTTTAAGTGCAAGAGGGCTTACTTCACCGGTGAATGCTCCTTCGTCTTCAAAGTAGCAGTTTTGTGCTGCTATTTTAAGATCTGTATCAACAGTGAGGTCGATTAAGCTTTGTAAGAATAAGCTTGGTGCCCCAATAACAGCGTCCACTTTGTCTGATGAAGGCAGTTTGCCTTTAACTCCATCGATGAATGTTGCTGCTTCTGTTGATGTTTTGTTCATTTTCCAGTTTCCTGCAATAATCGGTTTACGCATTCTCTCGTCCTTCTTTCTTTAGTCTAATTCAGGGAGTCTGTCCCTTACCTTATTGTATTGGTTACCGTCTGAGACCAGTTAGTTAATTATAACTAACCGGTCATAACGGCTGGTATTGCTTTTCTTATTTTCCAGCAATTCCAGCCTGACCTTGCACAAAAAAGATGAATTAGCCCATTGCGCAGTATGCTCATTAAGGGCATAATTCCCTATTTTTGTGAAGGTCATAACGGCTGGTATTGCTTTTCTTTATTGTCCAGTAATTTAAGTCTGGCCTTGCACAAAAAAGATGAATTAGCCGTTGTGCAGTATGCTCACTGGGCGTAATTCCCTGTTTTTGTGATGGCCATAACGACTTAATTTACTTTTCCTTTTATTTGTCTGAGATTGCTGCGATTCCTGGTAATTCTTTACCTTCAAGGTACTCAAGAGATGCTCCGCCACCTGTTGAAATGTGACTGAAATCATCTGCGAATCCTAAGTCTTGAGCAGCTGTAGCAGAGTCTCCTCCACCAATGATCGTAATAGCATCATCTAATTTGGCTAATGCTTCACAGACTTTAATTGTTCCTTGAGCGAAGTTAGACATTTCGAATACGCCCATCGGTCCGTTCCATACAACTGTTTTAGCGCCTTTTAATTCATTCTCAAATAATTCAACTGTTTTCGGTCCAATATCCAGACCCATTTTACCGTCAGGGATATTTTCTCCTACTATATCAGTTGATACATCGTTAGAAAATTCCGAAGCCACTACAGAGTCAACTGGCAATACT
Source organism: Alkalibacterium olivapovliticus (assembly GCF_003003275.1). Lineage (GTDB taxonomy): Bacteria > Bacillota > Bacilli > Lactobacillales > Carnobacteriaceae_A > Alkalibacterium > Alkalibacterium olivapovliticum. The sequence continues at coordinate 79,466 of NZ_PVTO01000010.1, read as the reverse complement.
AATTTGTCTCCAGCTTTTTCGATCAGTTCTTTAGCTAATTCAACTTTATCTTCTTCCAGTAATGAACTTCCGATATCTTTTCCTAGTGCTTTATAGAAGGTGTAAGTCATTCCGCCACCAACAAGTACTTTGTCAGCTTTAGCAATCAGATTTTCAATTACGCCGATTTTGTCAGACACTTTTGCTCCACCGAGGATTGCAACGAATGGACGTTTAGGTTCGTCTACTGCGCCACCAATGAAGTTGATTTCTTTTTCTACAAGGAAACCGGCAGCTGATTCAACGTTTGATGCAATTCCAACGTTGGATGCATGTGCACGGTGAGCTGTACCAAACGCATCATTTACAAACACATCTCCCAGGCTTGCCCAGTATTTCCCTAAGTCAGAGTCGTTCTTGCTTTCTTTTTTACCATCTACATCTTCAAAACGCGTGTTTTCGAACATCAGTACTTCACCGTCAGCAAGTTCAGCTACTGCATTTTCAAGTTCTTCTCCACGTGTCTGCGCGACGAATTTTACTTCTTTTCCTAATAATTCACCTAAACGCTGAGCAACTGGCTCCATTGAAAGACCGGCTTTATCCTCTTCAGTCTTTACACGTCCTAAGTGAGAAAAGACAATAACTTTTCCGTTTTGCTCTAAAATGTATTCCAGTGTTGGTAGTGCCGCCTGGATACGGTTATCATTTGAGATCTTTCCGTCTTTCATCGGGACGTTAAAATCTGCACGAACTAATACTTTCTTTCCGTTTAGTTCTAAATCTTTAACTGTTTTCTTTGTCATGAATAATGTCCTACCCTTCTGTATAGAAAAATAACCCTGAGTAACGTGTTCCCTTATATCCACAAAAAAAGGGGGAAGCGCGATCCCCTCTTATTCAATTTGAACATCCCAGATTTATCTGCTTGCGCATCAACCGATTTGTTCTCTCAAATAATAGAGTATATGCTCCCCCGCTTATTTATTACTGTTTCATTGATAAAATCCGGTTCTTAAAATACTAGCTGCTGATTAAAGGCTAGCGAAGTATTCAAGAGTAGCAACCATGTTTCCAGTAAATCCGTACTCGTTATCGTACCAAGCTACAGTTTTAACTAGTTGACCATTGTCGCTGTCCATGATTTTTGTTTGAGTTGCATCAAAGATAGATCCAGCAGGCACGCCGATAACGTCAGATGATACAATCTCATCTTCAGTGTACAGGTATGCACTTGATGAAGCTTTTTCCATTGCTGCATTTACTTCTTCAACTGTTACGTCTTTGTTCAATACAGAATATAATTCAACCATTGATCCAGTAATTGTTGGAATACGAACTGCAGTTCCGTCAATTTTACCGTTAACAGCTGGGATTACTTTACCTACTGCTTTAGCAGCTCCTGTTGAAGCTGGAATTGCGTTTGCTGCTCCTGCACGGTTTTTACGTCCGCCTGGTGCATCCTGCAATACTTGAGTAGAGGTATACGCATGGATTGTGCTCATTAATGCACGGTCGATTCCGTATTCGTTGTTCAGTACGTTAACCATAGGTGCTAAACAGTTTGTAGTACATGAAGCTGCAGATACGATTTGATCACTTGATTCAAGAGTTTCATGGTTAACACCATAAACAATTGTTTTAAGATCGCCTGAAGCCGGTGCAGAAATTAATACACGTTTAGCTCCTGCATCTAAGTGAGCTTGAGACTTTTCTTTAGACACGTAGAAACCAGTACATTCCAGTACAATATCAATTCCTAGGTCTCCCCATGGTAACTGGCTTGCATCTTTTTCTGCATATGATTTGATTTCTTTTCCACCCACTACTAATGCGTCACCTTTTGCTGATACTTCGTGCGGGAAGCGACCTTGTGCTGTATCATATTTTAAAAGATAAGCTAAGTCGTTGTTATCTGTTAAATCGTTGATTGCGACTACTTCCAATTCTGTATCCATTTCTAATACACGACGTAGTGCTAAACGACCGATACGTCCAAAACCATTAATTGCAACTTTTACTGACATAATCTAATTTCCTCCTTAGGAAATAAATAAATTTTTATTTTAACGGGTTTACCCGTTTAAAATCTCATTTGCGGCTGCCTCATCCGTCACTAACCATGTGTGAGGAGGGACAGTTTTCATGTGCGCTCTGATTGCTTCGGCTTTTTCTTTCCCGCCGGCAACGGCTATCACATGAGGTATTGATGGTAATTTTGACGACTGAAGTCCAATGCGAGACAGTTTATATACAATGTCTCCGTTTGGATCTATGAATTCACCAAACGCTTCTGCAACTGCTCCTTTATCAATCAGCTGAGAGAGGGTTTCTTCATCCAGTCCTCGTCTTTGAGCCATTTCAAATGCATCACCTATACTGTAAAGCACCAGTGTTGTATTTTCAAGGATCTCGAGTGTTTCTTTGATTTCAGGTTCTTCGAGCAAAAGAGAGTAGGTCTCCATGCGCACATGTTCCGGTGCATACAAGGCTCTGCTCTTCCCACTTGTTTTTCTCGCCATGATATCGGCAATCACATTAGCCTGAATATCGACTGATTCTCCCAGGCCGCCTCGAGCAGGTACAAAAACCAATTCCCTGTGCAGGCCTATCTGCTGAGTCATCACCTCAGCTACCTCCAGCATCGTCGTTCCACCCATTACCGCGATCGTGCTGCTTCCTTCCGGCAAGAGGAAATCGATGACTTCCGTTGAGGCTCTAGCCATATCGACCAGACTCGATTTGTCTTTGTCTGAGTTTCCTATGACGATCGTACAGTGCTGAATACCAAGTGCATTGGCCAGTCGCGTTTCTTTCTCCTGCGACTTCACATGCTGTCCCATGAGTTCTTCCAATTGATAGAAGACGGTTATACCAGTAGGTGTGCACTCCATACCCTGATTAGACGTTTTGATTAGTCCCTGATTTCTCAGAACTTCGACCTCTTTACGCAGCACCCGTTCAGTAAAGCCTAAACGTTCCGCTAAAGTTCGTCTACCAATTGGCGCTGATTTTTGAATATGACTCAAAATATAGAAACGCCGTTTTAATATATGAAGCGTACCGGGTGCAACTTTTTCAATAACTGACAGCATACCAAAACGGCACCTTTCCTGATACTAAAGTCAACCTGCTCTCGACACGACAAATCCAACTAGCCTTCGTACGTTCAACAACAGTGTACCAAGAAGCGGGGCAGAATTCAACCCATAAAACTAAAATGACGGGACATTAAGCGTCCAATCAAAAGGTGTTCGGTTCTCTGTCTTCATCTCTTTTAAGTTTGGTCTCAATAATCTTTTCCAGCTCTTCTTCAGTAATATGCTCGTCGAATATATAATCTTCAATGAACACAGTAGGTACAAATTTAACGTTTGCGGTTTCTGCTTCAGTTAAGATTGCTTCTGAAAAAGCCTGATTATCCTGCTTATCGGCATTTCTTTGAGTCTGCGCGTACTCTGCCACCTGCTCATCTGATAGATTTCCCCAATCATCCAGGTGCTCAACGTAATAATCGATGTCTTTTCTGACGCTGTCCAGATCGTTATAATCCAAATGCGCGTGCAGTACATTTCCTTTTCTCAAGCTGGGCTTTTCTTTATCGAACAGTTTGACGATCCGCTCAACTTTATGATCTTTCACGTACTTATCTAAAACCGGCGATCCTTTTTCCCACCACTCTTTACAGTAAGGGCATTTCAGGTTAATAAATTCGATCACTTTGATAGGCGCATCTTTGTCGCCAAAGTGAAATCCGCCTTCAGTTGAAATAGCGTCAGCATTGATATTTCTTGTATCCATCGACACACTCCTTTCAGATTTTTTCTACTCTATTCAGTATACTCCTGCTAAAATACGTTGGCTAGTCATAAGCATTATACTGGAGGGTCGAAGTGTAAGGCAGGTATCAAAAAAAGACACCTGAACGAAAATGTTCGCTTAGGTGTCTTTGATCACATTATTTATTTAAATCTGCTGCACTATCCATTATTTCGTCTACCAGTCCATATTCTTTGGCTTCATCTGCCATCATGAAGAAATCACGATCCGTATCTCTTTCAATAACTTCAATACTCTGTCCAGTACGCTCTACTAAAATTTTGTTTAAGCGGTCACGGGTTTTAAGAATGTGTCTTGCGGCGATTTCAATTTCAGTTGCTTGTCCTTGAGCGCCACCCAGTGGTTGATGAATCATGATCTCAGCATTTGGTAAAGCAAATCGTTTGCCTTTTTTACCTGCAGCAAGCAGGAAGCTTCCCATTGAAGCTGCAATACCGATAGCGATTGTCTGAACATCGGCTTTGATAAAGTTCATTGTATCAAAGATTGCCAGACCAGCTGTTACACTCCCACCTGGAGAGTTGATGTATAGATAGATATCCTTTTCAGGATCCTGTGCATCCAAGAATAGCAATTGAGCGATAACTGAGTTAGCAACCTGATCGTCGATCCCTCCACCCAGCATAATAATACGGTCTTTTAACAGACGTGAGTATATATCATAAGCGCGTTCACCACGTGGTGACTGTTCTATTACTGTTGGTACTAAATTCATGTCGTTTCCTCCTAATAGTCAATTCCTAATAAGTGTAGCATACTTAAAACCTTAAATGAATCTAAAAAGATTATACAACAAAGGTCAAAGAAGGTCAAACAAATATATTCTTAACTTCAGTCTCCTTCTGTAATCTTCTTACTTTTCTCGAATGCAGCAATAGCAAGCTCTCTACTTTTTTTGTGAGAGACGATTGGAGCAGGATAATCCTGTCCTATAATGACGCCATGTGCATCCTGCTCTTCCACAGTGAGTTTTGATGGATCGTGAATTTTTTTACCGTGTAGCTGTTTCAGTTCCGGGACAAATTTTCTAATAAACTCTCCTGACTTGTCGAACTTTTCTGACTGCGTCGTCGGGTTGAAGATTCTGAAGTAAGGCACGCCATCTGTTCCGGTAGACGCTGCCCACTGCCATCCCCCGATATTGCTGGCCGGATCATAGTCAATCAGTTTTTCCTGAAAATACCTCTCTCCCCATCTCCAGTCGATCAGCAAATCTTTAGTCAGGAAGGAAGCTGTGATCATTCGAAGGCGGTTATGCATCCAGCCTGTTTCATTCAGCTGACGCATCGCTGCATCTACGATTGGATAACCCGTCAGTCCTTTTGTCCATTTATCAAAATTCTCTTCATTATTATCCCATTCGATTTGTCTGAATGCTTCTTTAATCGACTGGTCCTTTTGTTCAGGATGTGTGGCATAGATCATATTGTAAAAATCTCTCCAGGCCAATTCCTGAATAAACGTGTCTCTTCCTATAGACGGTTCAGCACTCTTTACTTTATTATAAACTGTTCGGACAGACACTTCTCCCAATCTCAGGTGCTTTGACAAGTGACTGGTCGCATCTTTCATTGGGTAGTCTCTCGCCTCTTTATACTCATTTAAGAAGGACTCCACAAAATGGTCTAGGCGTGCGGTCGCTGCCTTTGTCCCCAATTCCAGTTCATGAAGGGGCAGTTGGTTAGTCAAAAAGGACTCAAACTGCTTCGCATCTTCCTTGAATAGTAGGTCATTTCTGATTTTAGCCGCATTAAAATTAACCTCAATCACATTGGGCTTCTGCAGTTCTTTCCATTTATTAAAATAAGGTGTAAAGACTTTATAATAACTTCCTGTATTTGTTTTGATTTCATGTGCCGGGTGAATATGATGATCATAGTAAGCATGTGTTTTTACCCCAAGCTCCTTAAAAACCAGTCCGGCGACTTTGTCTCTTTGTAACCCGTACCCTTTTTCATCTCGATTCACATACACATCTGTCCAGTCCTCAACTCGCTCTTTTAACCGCTTGAAACACTCTTCCAAATCTCCATACAGTATCTGCAAGACTCCACCACTATTCTCGATCTCCTTACGGAAAGTATCCACGCTTTTGAAAAAAGCTGCCTGATTACTGGAGTCTTCTCCTAAAAACTGATCCGGATTAACATGAAACAGCAAAAGTAGTTCTTCAGACTCATCTATTGCCTGTTTCAATGCTGCATTGTCTTCTAATCTCAAGTCTCTTCTAAACCACATGACTGATACCACGTAACCGCTCCTTTTATCTACTCAATATGTGATGTTATTTTAACATAACTCTAGACGTTATTTGGTCTCTAAGTAATTAAAGAGGATGATTCCTATAGAATCATCCTCTACCATGGATCGAAACCAGACTCAGTTCATCAAGAAGAGATCCCAACAGGGGATATAAATGATTTAAAATACAACCAATAGTATTCCAAGCAGAATCATTGCAACACCTGCGCATCTTATAATCACTGGAGCGGCTTTATCCATTTTCCCGAACTTACCTTTTCTGATATTTTCCCACAAATGCTTTGCTCCTAAAACGTCTGTCAGACCAACAATAACCAGCATGACCCCAATTTCGACTCCTTCGAATCCTTGAATCTGCTGCAACTAGACGTTAAGCTGGAAGCCTCCCAGTACATAGTTATTGATAAGAATTAATAGAGAGAAATAGAAAAGATGAAAGACAATTAAATTAAGTAATCGACTCCTTGGCCAGCCTGTTAACGCTTCGGGAGGATTAGCATCCATCCCTTTTCTACTTCCTTTAATGTAAACCCATGACATAACCATTAACCCTAAACAAAATAAGAGAAAACCCAAAAACTTAATGAATTCCCAAATAAAAAACACTGTTAACGCCATCCTTTAAGTCACTAATTTCTTATAGTATACCAAAAGAGAAATAGGTGTTTCGATTGACCTCTTGAAAGTTATTTTGTAGCTTTTATAATAAAGAGAGATTTTATAGATTTTTTCATTATCTCTTCATCAACAAGAATGCTGGACGTTTCACTTATTGAGAAACCTATATCCGTCAATAGGTCGATCAGTTCATTTTTATCAATAGTGTTGTGGTGTCTATGCTTCAATTCAGCTTTATCAGACTCTTCTTTATTAATGTCAATGATTATAAGCTCCCCTCCTGCGTTCAGAAGATCAAACAGTTTTGTCACTACTTTTTGGCGGTCACTTATATGATGCAGGACGAGAGACATAAAGATGACATCTGCGTGAGAAGACAACTGATTATCTAACTCGAGGTCAACACAATGTGTTGTCGCATTTGTCAGACGTCTGTCTTTTATTTTGCTCTCTACTTGTGCAATCATCTTATGTGAAGCATCAATGAAGTGAATTGAGCGAAAAGAGTCTATTAATTCTAATCCTACCAGTCCTGTTCCGCACCCAAAGTCCATTGCCGTTTGCTTCTCTGTTTCTCCCAATACTTTACGGATAGCAGTGGATGCCACTTTACTTAAATAGCGCGTCTCTGCTGAATCATAGTTTTCTGCTAAGTGATCAAATAATTGTTCGTTTTTCACTATTCTCTCTCCTATTCTAATTCCTTACTTATTAAAATTTCTGTCTGCATATTCAGCTACCAGTCCTGCACCAGCTAAATGCCCTTGACTGGCAGATACAATGAGTTGAGATGGCCCTGTTATTTCTCCGATGGCGTATACCCCTGATACATTGGTTCTACCCATCATATCAGCCTCTACAAACCCTCCTTTGTTCAATTTAAGACCAAGTTGTCTGACAAAAGGGGTCTCATCTTTCAAATGAGTCGTACAAAACCCTCCATCCACTGCAATCTCATAATCTCCTTCAAACCGGACAGATTTTATCATGCCATCCTTACCTGTTAGATCCATTATTATGCTTTCGACTAGCTGGACGTTGTTACGCCCTAGTAGTTCTTTTTCCTCTTCGTTCAATACTGCTCTTCCATTTGTAGCAACAATTAGATTATCTGACCAGTTTCTAACCAGCTTAATAAGGTGAAGTGCTTTTTCATTATTTACAATCAGGATCAACCGTTTATCTTTTAATTCCCATCCATCGCAAAAAGGACATGAGAATATACTTCTTCCATAATACTGGTCTATTTTATTGACTTCAGGTAACGTATCCTTAAGTCCAGTAGCTAAAATAACAGTCCTGCTAATAAATTCTGATCCAGACTCAGTTGTTAAACTGAACGAATCGTTCCTATTCTTTTCAATTAAGATAACCCGTTCGTTTACTAGTGAGATGGTCGGATACTCCATCAAGTCCTCTCTTCCTCTTTTTCTAAATAAGTCTGGCGAAACCCCATCCCGGGTCAGAAAGCCATGTGACTCTTGTGTAACCGCATTTCTAGGCTTCTCTTCATCAATCATTACAACGGTTTGTCTTCCTCTTCCGGCAGCCAAAGCCGCACTCATTCCTGCTGGTCCTCCGCCAATTACTACTACATCAATCATCTTGTTTCCTCCTTAAACTCTATTAAAGACCTTTAATATCTATAATTGTATTAAAAAACAAGCATGTTTAGACTTGTCTTTCTCTGGCTTGTTTTACAATATCGGCGATCGTTTTACTGTGCAGATCCTCTTTCATATGATCTTCTACTTCTTTCATTGCCCGTTCGATCAGGCACTCGTTATTCCCGGCTGTTTCATGCTTCATAGTGCATTTAAGCATTGACTCATATCCTTCAATTGCATATATTACGTCCAGAAACGAACAGTCTTCTGGTGAACGAATCAGTCGATAGCCTCCTTTTACTCCGGGGGTGGACTCTATTAAGCTTCCCTTAACAAGTTTAGTCAATATTTTCGAGAGGTAAGTCGCTGATAAATTTTGACGATCAGCTAAATCCTCTACTTTGATGGCTTCCTCTGAAGTATGCATGGCAAGGTGAACCAGTGAGTGCAGTGCATAGTTGGTTGCTTTAGAAAACTTCATTTTTTCTCCTTTCAATTAAAGACTCATTTTATCTACAATTAAACAATACACCTGAATAGACTCAGAATCAACCTTTAATTAATATAGCTAAACGCTATCCACCTCATCAACGGCACTTATTTATAAAGTAGCCGCTAAAGCGCTATAATTAAAATATGGTCCTCTTTTTAAAAGTATCTGCACAATACTGGACACTATCTAATGCCTTTCTTTGCAGTAGGCCCAAAAGTATGTTAATGTGTTAAGTCTGTGAAACAAATAGAAAATAGGTTGATGCTGACTTTTCTGTCAGATATCAACAAATACTTATTCGGAGGAAATTGTAATCAAAGAATCGTACAAACTACTTACTCTTGTACCTTTGACATTAGTCATAGGGGCATGTGGAAATCAAGAAGGAACTAACCAGGAAGAAGTAAATCTTGGCGAACAATTAGACTATACTATTACAGGGATGGAACCTGGATCAGGTATCGCGGAAAATTCACGTCAGGCGCTGGAAGCTTATGACAATTTAGAAGGCTGGGAAATACACGAAAGTTCCACCGCTGGCATGCTGGCTTCATTGGATCAGGCAATCATGCGTGACGAACCCATTGTTATAACAGGCTGGACCCCTCATTTTGTATTCGAAACGTATGATCTGAAATTCCTTGAAGACCCACAAAACATTTTTGGGGATGCGGAAGACATTCATACAATGGCTCGTCTTGGACTAAAAGAGGATATGCCCGAAGCATACGCTATATTGGAAAACTTCAACTGGACTGTAGAAGATATGCAGGCTGTTATGGTCGATGCTTTGCAGGTCGACTTTGAACAGGCTTCTGAAAACTGGATCGCTGATAACCGCAGTAAGGTGGATAGCTGGATTGAAGGTGTTGACGATGTAGAAGGCGAATCATTTGAGCTGGTTTCCTCTCCTTGGGATACCGAGCATGCGTCAAGTCATGTTATTTCTATGGTTCTGGAAGAAAAAGGATATGATGTCTCGATCACAAATGTTGACCCCGCTATCTTGTTCCAGGCTTTAGCAAATGGCGAAACAGATGCGACGGTCGCTGTCTGGCTGCCAACGACACAAGGCTTTTTCGTGGATGAATACGAAGGAGAACTCGATGATTTAGGTGTCAACCTCTCCGGTACTCAAGTTGGATATGTTGTTCCTGAATACGTAGATATCGACTCGATCGAAGACTTACCTGCTTTTGATCAAGAATAACTAAAACAAAAATAGACAGAAAACATAAAATGGGACCCTACACTTAAGTAGGATCCCTTTTTTTTGCTGGTTATTCTGCCGTAATCAGTTCAAGTGGTGCTGCAATTTCATCTTCTACTGCTCCGCCTGCAAAGTACTCATATACAGTGTCTACAGCTATTCTTCCCATTTCATTTGGCTGTTGAGCAATCGTTGCATCCAAACGTCCAGCTTCGATTTCGTCTAATGCATCATCATTCCCGTCAAATCCAACAACGATCACGTCCGTCATTCCAGCAGCTTCCAGTGACTCTAAAGCACCTAAAGCCATTTCATCATTTTGAGCAAAAACGGCATCGATATCTGAATAAGATTGAAGTATGTTTTCCATTACTGTCAGTCCTTCAGAACGGTTAAAGTTAGCTGACTGGCTTTCAAGAACGTTCAAGCGTTCATCCGCAACATTTCTAAACCCTTCGCCTCGTTCGTTTGTAGCTGAAGCTCCCGGTACACCTTCCAGTTGGACAACTGAAGCATCTTCGCCTACTAAATCAATGATGAATTCTGCTGCCATTTCTCCACCTTCAACATTGTCTGATGCAATAAATGTCAGGACGTCTCCTCCTTCACTTGAACGATCCAGCGTGATGACTGGGATTCCAGCTGAGTTAGCCGCTTCAATAGCTGGCGTAATCGCATCTGAATCAACCGGGTTGATCAGTAAAATATCTACACCTTGCTGGATCAGATCATCGATCCCATTGATTTGCGTAGCAGTATCATCTTGAGCATCAACTGATCTGACAGTTGAACCACTGCCTTCTGCAGCTTCAACCACTCCTCTTTGCAAGTCTCCAAAGAATGGGTTATTGAGTGTAGAGATAGATAATCCAATTGTGATTTCTTCCGGTGTTTTTTCTTCTACTTCCCCGTTATCTGCTGCCTGGTCGCCTTCTAATGTAGCTGCACCACATGCACTCAGTACAAACATGAACAAAACTGATACTAATCCTAATACTTTTTTCATTTTATATTCCTCCATTTTTTAAATTATTTTTTCCTATCCAGTAATACCGCGATAATAATAACGACACCTCTGACCACTTGCTGGTAAAAACTTGAGATGCCTAGTAAATTTAGTCCATTGTTCAATGTGCCTATAATTAGTGCCCCAATAAGGGTTCCGACTAGACGGCCTTTTCCGCCTGCGAGACTTGTTCCACCAATAACGACTGCTGCGATTGCATCCAGTTCATACGCTGTTCCAGCAGTTGGCTGAGCTGAGTTTAAACGAGAGGTCAGAATCAGACCTGATAAAGCTGCCATCATTCCTGAAATGGCATAGACCATTGTTTTCACACGGTCTGACTTGATTCCTGCGATATACGCTGCCTGTTCATTCCCACCGATCGCAAACGTTTTACGTCCAAACGTCATTTTATGCAAAATGACGAATAAAGCTGCGAACGCGACTGTCGTAATAATGACCGGGAAAGGAATACCGAAAAGATACCCTCTTCCGAAGAACTGAAAGGCAAATCCCCCGCCAAAACCAGTGATTGGATTCCCCTGTGTGTATACCAGTGTCAGTCCTCTGTAAATCGTCATAGTAGCGAGTGTTCCGATAAACGGCGCCACATTTCCTTTAGTAATGAGCAGTCCATTGATCATACCCAGGAATGCCCCCATTAAAAGGCCTGCTGCGATTGCTATAACTGACGGTACACCAGCTGCTATGATTCCTGCTGTCAAGGCACTGGATAAGGCGAGAGTGGAGCCAACAGATAAATCGATTCCGCCTGTGATGATAACAAATGTCATCCCAAATGCTATAAGTGCATTAACAGATACTTGTCTCAATAAGTTGAGCAAATTATTGGGTTGAATAAAATTGACATTCATGACCGTTACAATCGCCATCAAAACGATAAGAGCGATCAGCGGTCCAAGTTTACGGTAAAGGTCACTTCTTCTTTCTTTCTTCTTTATGATTGCTGTATTTTTAGCTTCCATTATTTCCCTCCTGTTGCTAAAGTCATGATACGTTCTTCAGATACATCATCTCTTTGCAGTTCTCCGGAAATCGCTCCTTCGTGTACAACCAGAACTCGGTTGCTGACGCCCATTACTTCCGGCAAGTCACTTGATACCATGATGATTGCTACACCACGTTCAGCCAGTTCTTTCATTAAATTGTATATTTCTCTCTTGGCTCCAACGTCAACCCCTCTAGTCGGTTCATCCAGAATAAGAATCCGTGATCCAGCACCAATCCATTTAGCAAGCACGACTTTCTGCTGATTCCCACCGGACAATGCACTGACCGGCAAATCGATGCCTGCAGTTTTAACCGTTAACCTCTTAACCAGGAGTTCAACAAATTCTTTTTCTTCTTTAGTATCGATCCATCCATTATTGGAAAATTCTTCAAAGGCCGTGATGCTGATATTATCTTTTACAGGGAAATCAAGAATCAAGCCTTCCTCTTTCCTGTTCTCCGTCAGAAATCCAATACCTTTTTTCACTGCATCGTGCGGTGTTTTAATGGTGATCTTTTCACCATCAAGGAGTATGTCTCCTTCTTCAAATGGATCGATTCCAAAAATCCCACGCATGATTTCCGTACGACCTGCCCCCATTAATCCTGAAAACCCAAGTATTTCACCTGAGTGCAATTTGAATGAGATGTTTTCATAATGAGGCAAATGACTTAAATTGTTCACTTCCAGAACAACGTCCCCTTTTTCATTAGTCATTTCAGGATAATAGTCTTCAAGATCTCGGCCAACCATCTGACGGACGATCTCGTCGTAATCCGTGTCCTCAGTTGCTTTCGTGCTGATCGACACTCCGTCTCTCATAACAGTGACACGGTTGCTGATTTCAAAAATTTCTTCCATTCGGTGTGAAATATAAACGACTACAACATTCTTCTTCTGAAGCTGACGGATTATTTTAAATAAAAGCTGTATTTCTCTATCCGTTAATGCAGCTGTCGGTTCATCCATAATAATGACTTCAGCATCATTCAATAATGTTTTGGCAATTTCGACCAGCTGCTGCTGACCCACACTTAAGGTTCTCATCGTCCTGTCAAACGAAATATCGATGCCCAGTTCTTTGAAGACTCTTTCGCCTTCCTGCTTCATTTCTTTTGTCAGAACCCAGCCGAATTTATTTTTCTTCTCTTTACCCATAAACATATTTTCCAGTACGGTCATATCAGGCCATGTAATCATTTCCTGATGGATAAAACTCACACCATTTTCTTCTGCTTCTTTAGGGTTTTCGTATTGTTTCTGTTCCCCATTTATATAAACCAACCCATCGTCCTGTTTGTGAAGACCCGTCAGGATATTCATCAAAGTCGATTTCCCGGCACCGTTTTCACCCATAAGCGCGTGAACTTCTCCCGCTTCTAGTTTTAGATCGACACCTTTTAGAACCTGGTTAGCTCCAAAGGCTTTTGTTATCCCTTTCAATTCTACCTGCACTTTTATTACCTCCTAAAAGAGTACGCCAGCCTGTAAAATGACATTAGCGTACGGTGTCGCTTCTCCAGTACGAATAATCACTTTTGCTTTCGCTGACATCTGTTTGAACGCTTCATGACTGACGAATGAGTGTGTAATGCTGTCTGTTTCGAATGCCTCAGTCAGTGTATGAAACACGTCTGCATTCTGATCTTTTATTTCTTCAGCTACAATTGCATGCTCTACTTTCATATCTTTCAATACTTCTTCCACGACTTCTAAAAATGTAGGTGTGCCGAATTTAACGGCTAGATCGATTTTTTTGACCCCTTCAGGAACCGGAAGCCCACAGTCTGCAATGACGATTTGATCTGTATGCCCTAAGTCCGATAGAATTTTACTGATGTCACTGTTTAAAATGCCATGCTTTTTCAAAATAGTCATGCTCCTTCATTTGGTCTAGTGTCGGTGCTCCCGTTTGGGCTCCGACTTTCTGTATAGATAACCCGGCTGCAATATTTGCAAACTGGATGCTGTCTTTAATCGGTAATCCTGAAGCAAAAGCAAATGCGAATGCCCCATTGAATGTATCGCCTGCTCCGGTCGTATCGACTACATTAGCGACTGTTAAAGAGGGAATAACCTGAACTGACTTACCGTCAAAATAGGTTGATCCTTTGCTGCCTAAGGTGACGATGAGCTTGTTTGGATACTGTTTTAACACGTCTTCCATCGTTTCCCCTGGGAATAAGACTTCAAATTCTGTTTCGTTTGGCGTAAGGAATGCAACCTTTTCTATAAGGTTCTGATCCAGTCCACGTGCCGGCGCCGGGTTGAGCAATAGTGGAACGTTCAGCTCATGGCACCTTTCGATCAATTTATTTACTGTTTCCTCTGGTGTTTCGTTTTGAACCAGTACGATGTCACTTTTCTGAATAACTGTTTGCCCATTTACAAGAGCCTCCAGCTTATCGGCTGAGTACGCTCCGTTTGCTCCAGGTACATAGATAATGGAATTATCCCGATTATAAAGCGTGATAAAGGCAGACCCTGAAGAATGTGTAACCCGTTCCACATTTTCCACAAAAATATGATTCGTTCTCAGATTATTCAGCAGTTCCTCTCCAAAAGTATCCTGACCGACTGCACCCAGCATATGCGTCTCAGCTCCTAATCGTGCTGAAGCGACTGCCTGATTAGCTCCTTTTCCTCCGAAGCTTGTACTGAATGTTTTCCCTTCAACTGTTTCCCCCATTGAAGGGCGTTTGTCTGTCTCAACTACAAAATCTGTCGATATACTACCGACAACTGTAATCTTTGGCATAATAAGTCTCCTATCTTAATGAATCTCTCATCATCAGTTTTGGTTTCAATTTAACTTTTTTCTGTTCGATACTGTTTTTCTCAATCAGATCCACAAGCATTTTAGCACCCTGATACCCTACTTCATAAGCTGGCTGGGCGATTGTGGTCAATCCAGGATACATCAGGCGACTGAACAGCATGTCATCATATCCTATGATCTGAATGTCTTCCGGTATGCGGTGTCCTCTTTTAATTGTTTCTTTCATAACCGCCAGAGCATATACATCATTACTGGCAATCACACTATCAAATGGTCTGGTTGATTCAAACAACTCTACGGCTGTTTCTTCCGCCTTATCCACTTGATACGTATGGGTTTCAAATACCTGATATGACAAGCCTTCATCATTCAGTACAGATAACGCTCCAGACAGTCGGTCATTAGCACCCGCCACATTTCCAGGACCAGCCATCACCACTACTTGTTTCCCTTTTGCATCAATAATGGCTTTTGCTGCCAGTTCCCCGCCTAACTGATCATCAGTGGCAATAGAATAATTCTCCTCTTCAAGAGCTCTGTCCAGCAGAACAAAGGGCACTTGATAGGTCTGGCTTTTCTTTCCTGACGCTGCGGACAGTACGCCGCTGATATTGTATTGAGAAAAAAATTTAACGTACATCTCTTCTTTTTCTTCATCATCTTCTACATTTCCCAAAATAACCATATAGCCGTTTCGCTGTGCATAATCTTCAACGCCTTTAGCCAGGAGTGGGAAGTATGGGTTAGAGATATCAGGTAAAAGCAACCCGATCATTTTTGAAGTTTTCTGATACAGTGAGCGGGCAATTTCATTAGGATAATACCCTAATGTTTTCACAGCCTCTTCCACTTTTATTCTTGACTGTTTTCCAACATACCCACTATTGTTTAGTGTTCGAGAGACAGTTGCCACGGATACACCTGCATATTCTGCCACTTCTTTGATCGTTACCATTTTCTCACCCTCATTCTGTAACCGATTACACATTTAGTGTACCATCTGATTTTATTTTGTCAATAGTAAACGCTTTTATTTTTCAAAACCCGCTTGATACTGTCTTTCTGTCTCCTAAATCAGAGGAAAATTTACGGTTATAGCCAGTAAGATAAGCCCAGTAGTATTGCTAAAAAGACGATGACGATCGCCCATCCTAAGTATGTTTGAACGGTTTTAGACACTTTTTTATTTAGCAGGTCTTCTATAAAATACTCGTAAACATGAACTATTATGTAATACGTTCCCACTAGGCCCAATGCATATGCAACGGTATCGAATGTTATGGTCCCTGTCCTGTTCAGCTCGCTGATGAATTGAATACTAAACAGAAAATAAGGACCCGTGATATATAATACAACAGGGTAATCACTATCGCTAGTATCTGTTGTGTCTACATTGTCGAACACCACCCGACCTATTCCCCAACTGAGTAATGCAGTCCCTCCTCCTATAATGGCATTGATCCATAGTGGAGAATCGTTAAAAAACGACTAACAAGATAGTCATTACTGTCAGTCCAATCAATGTGGATAAGGTGCTTAGTTTATCTCTTGTCATGTTTAGCCTTCTTTCCTAATGATTTTTTTGAATGAGCGGATTAGATATCTACTGATTAACAACTAAAGTATATCTGAACGATTAAGCTGCCAGTATGAGCAACACAACAAAGATTAATAAGACCGTTACAAGAATGGACAGGATCTGCTTCAGTGTTTTAGTCATTGCGTTATCTCCTCTCTGTTTCTTAGTGTCTTATCTATAACACCGGTCTTTTTAATTCAAGTACAGTACCATTAAAAGGAGAACAGCTTGATGTAAGGGATAAAACCAGTAGAAAAAATACCGTGGCAAATGTGGCAGTCTGATGCCTTTTTTTATAAGAAACAGCGGGACGGCCAGAAGTGACAGAGCCTGAATACTAAAGCCGAACATCAGCTGAATCACTACTGAGCCTATGATCCCCTGCAGTCTATCTTCTCTGGTCATCCAATAAATAGCCCATCCAAACAGAAAACCATATAGACTATATTCAGCGAAGAAACTTAAAAACAGAAAAACAAAGAAGTATTTTCTATATTTTAAGGAGAGAGAAAACAATCCCAGTAGAAACAGGACATTTATCGTATTCGGTGTAATGGGCATCGATAAAGCACCTAAGAGAAAAAGACGGCTGATGTATTTTTTGTAATGACTTGTCCGTTCTGTTCCTTCAATTGTACTGTATAAGAAGCAAGGAAAAGCTATCCGGCCGATCATCCGCATCCAGATCAGTCCCGGAAACAGAAAGTACCCAACGTGATCGATCGTCATGGTCAGGATCCCAATCCATTTAATCATGTTGAGTTTATCATCAAATTGTTTAACCATTTAAGTTCTCCTTGTCTATGTTAAGGTTATTCTTCTTCATTATAGCCTTATATGTACAAAAAATCAGCGTAAAAAAGACCTTTTTCAGGATCTATTTCACGCTGTTCTTACAATTAATCTATTGTAGGGTCAGTACTCTTTCTTTGATGATATCTCTCGTTACACGGAATTTAGCTAAAATGTCTTCTTCCGTTCCCGTTGCTTTTGCAGGATCCTCTAAATCCCAGTGCTCATGCGCAACACCGGATGGAATAGTTGGACATTTATCCAGTGCATCCCCACATAAAGTGATGATCAGATCCGCTTCCTTAAAATAATCCTGATCGATCAGGTCTGAAGTCTGATTCGTGATATCGATTCCGTCTTCCTCCATTACTTTGACGGCTTTCGGATTCAGCCCATGTGTTTCGATTCCTGCGCTTCTGACTTCAAATTGACTTTGATCCAGCAGCTTTCGTCCGTATCCTTCCGCCATCTGGCTGCGGCACGAGTTGCCTGTACATAAAAAGTAACGTTTGTTCATAGAACCTACTCCTCTTCTGTCCCTTAGTACCTGACCGTTCAGATCCTTCGTCAAGTAGTGAGTTAATTTTACCACTAATAGGACCTGTATTCTAAACGTGAGCTTACCTTCAATGACCTGTTCTTCAGCTTTCTTTCACGGCGACCCACACTTCAGACTGATTGTCCTTGGATGTCATAAATTCCGGAGACGAAGTTGGTTCATATTTTGAGGAAGGGAACCACTCAGTATAGATACGAGTCCATGCATCGTTGACAGCCTCCCACTCTCCTTCGATCGTAAACACAGCCCATGTTTGGTTAGAGATGGTAATACTATCCAGCTCTTCCGGGACAGTATCGACCGGCACCCCTACATAAAAATTTTGAGAAGTCTGATTTTCTTCATTTTCATGATCGGATGAAATATACAAGGGGTTTCCATCAAAGTAACCATTGCTGATGTTCTTTAATTTCGTAAAATGTTCATCTGTCAGACTACCTAGAAATGACAGGATATCTTCTGATTCACCTTCACTATTCACAACAGCTTCTGTTTTATACCCTGCCGCAGTAAAGGTTTCTTTTTCTACTAATCTATAATTCATTGGTTTTCCTCCTTGGATAGTGAGTCTAAAAGTCAGCATAGGATAAGACTTCAAATGACTGTTCAATTCTCTGGCTGCAGTTGGCGTCACGCCATGTACCTGCTGAAAAGCTTTTGTAAAAGCATCTGGAGAAGTGTAGCCGTACTTCAATGCCAGATCAATCACTTTTACATCTGTCTGCTTCAATTCAAATGCAGCCTGTGTGAGACGTCGTTTTCTTATATAGTCCGAAAGCGGCATACCTGACAGAAACGAAAACAGTCTTTTAAAATAAGTTTCTGAGGTCAACGCAATTTTTGCCAGCTCCTTACTGTCTATTTCTTCACCTAAGTGGTCTTCGATGTACTGCATAGCCTGGTTCATATGATAGAGATTATTCAGAAGGTCCAGCTCCTTTCTCTCTTCTCTGTCTACTTTAGCACTTAAATAGTGAAGTTGTCCGATTAGATAGGATCAATAACTAACGGGTATTTTATATTTATCTAATCATAATTATTATAGTCACTCAAGGAACGTGAATCAGATTCTGCACACCACCTGGAAACCAATATCTACACATCAAAAAACGCCAGCCTGTAAAGGCCCGCGTTTTTATACTTATTTAACTGATTTGACTTCTCCACTTGAAAGTTGAAGTCGTTTTATCATCACTTATTGAGTATCGCAGCTTCGTCAGGCTGATTATTCTCTGATAACTTGTGTCCCTGTGTTATCAGCTTTCAGCAACTGCCACTTTATGTGCGGAACCGCTTTTTCCCACTCGGGTATTTTCATCTTAACTTCATCTGCAGCAAGAGAAATCATAGTTGGTCCTGCCCCGCTAAGATAAGTCCCATATACAAATTCAGAAATGAATTTTTTCATCTGTTCGTATTCAGGAACTAAAGCTCTTCTAAACGGTTGATGGAAAACGTCCATCTCCATCATTTTCCCAAGTAATGCCCAGTCCCGTTTAAATAGTGCTGCTACACTGACATTGGCAATACTACTGCCTTTGATGGTTTCAATTCTGGAATATGCTTCAGGAAGAACAGCACGAGCATCTGCCGTTTTCAACTCATAATCAGGAATCATAGTGACAAATGTTAAATCAGATGTGATGGGAACCTGAACGTACTCAAAGGAGTCGCCTGCATGTCCAATGACACATCCCCCAAAAATCGCCGGAGCTACATTGTCCGGATGCCCTTCGATTTCAGTTGCAATGACCGCCTTTTCTTGTTTAGATAACTGTAGATTCAGTAACTGATCGGCTAGTTCAATTCCTGCGACAACTGCTGTCGAACTGCTTCCCAAGCCTCGAGCAAGAGGAATCTCACTAGTCATTTCTACTCTGCACGCCGGCAACCCTGCATGACCATATTTGCGGGCTACTTGTTCTGCAATAAGATAAATAAGATTTGATTTATCCGAGGGCACTCCATTAAGCTCTGCTGAGTTAGCTACGAATTTCCATGTGACAGATGGTGTTACATCTAATATCAAGTAGAGATTTAAAGCAATACCGACCGAATCAAATCCAGCTCCAATATTTGCTGTTGTGGCTGGAATTTTTATTTTAAACCGCATCTTTTTTTCGTCCTAATATAGTTTCAATTACAAAGGCTTCGTCGTTTTCTAATACAAGGGGCTTGAAGTCGCTGCAGTCTATTGCTGTCTGAGGATCTTTCAGCCCATTTCCTGTGAGCACACATACCACCTGACTGCCCTGGCTGATTGTTCCGTTTTTCAGCGACTTGAACAAACCTGCCACAGAAGCACTTGAAGCCGGTTCTGCAAAAATGCCTTCGTTTGAAGCGAGCCAGCGATAGGCTTCAATCATTTCTTCATCTGTCACTTCGTCAATGATCCCACCTGATTCATCTCTTGCTGTTACTGCCTGTGTCCAGCTCGCGGGATTCCCTATGCGAATAGCCGTACCGATTGTTTCAGGATTTTCGAATACTCTGTTGTGAACAATGGCCGCTGCCCCACTTGCTTCAAATCCCATCATTTTCGGAAGCCCAGTCTCGTTAGCCTCGTTGTACTCCTTGAACCCTTTCCAGTATGCAGTAATGTTTCCTGCATTTCCTACAGGGATACATAAATAGTCAGGTGCTTTTCCTAACGTATCACACACTTCGAAAGCAGCAGTTTTCTGCCCTTCGATTCGATAAGGATTGATTGAGTTGACGAGTGTGATATCTTCTTGCTCAGCCAACTTTCGGACAATTTTCAAGGCATCATCAAAGTTTCCCTTTATGGAATAAATCTCTGCTCCATACATAACAGCCTGTGCCAATTTCCCTTGGGCAATCTTTCCTTCCGGGATAACAATGATCGACCGCAGTCCTGCTCGTGCTGCGTAAGCTGCGGCAGATGCAGAGGTATTCCCGGTAGATGCACAGATCACTGTGTGTGACCCCTCTTCGATTGCTTTAGCCATGGCCATTACCATGCCACGGTCTTTAAAACTTCCTGTTGGATTTGCTCCTTCAATTTTGGCGTAAGCTTCTACACCAAATTCTGCTGATAATTTTCCCAGCTTGATCAGGGGTGTCTTTCCCTCCAGCAAACTGATTCCTGGTGTCGTTTCTGATACGGGTAGAAAATCTTTGTACTCTTTTAGTAATCCCTGCCAAGACATAATTGATCCCCTTTTAGATTAGATTTTGATTAGAATGATTAGATTATAACAAATAATCGTCCAAACTAACAGGACTGTTTGAAAGCTTTTTAAGGATACACTAGTCGACTTCCATGTTAAGCAGAAAGCTCCCTTTAGACACAATGAGAGAGCTATTCTAAATAGATACAGCTAGATAATAATTCTTTGCACTCGAATTTCTCTTTTTTTATAATCTGACAAGAAATAAAGGGGATCCCCCTCAAACTGATCAATCCTTATGGTGATTAACCTGTCATAATGGTCTTCCGTCAAAAGAAGTCATGCAACTCTGGAACACCTTCAGGAAGTATTGTCTGAAAGGCATGAGCGGTTTCTTTAGAAGTAGAAAGTGAGCCTTCAAACTGCAGTGCGCCAGCTTTTTTAAACTGCATAAACAGTTGTGTCCATGTCTGGATGTTAGCTTTCAGTTTGTGTGCATTATCATCTGGCTGGTCTACAATCGAAAGCGTTACTTCCTGCCCTTTGATAGAAAGTCTGTACAGTTTCTCATTCCATTTAGCTGTGTCATCTGTGACTTCCAGCAGGAATTCCTGATTTTCATTGCGTTTAAACGGATACTGTCTCAAAAAGTTTTCCATATCCACTATGCGGGCCATCATGGAAGACGCCATTTTCTGGTCAAGATCTGCTTCTTTAAATAGATGTGTAAGGTGCTGATCAGCTCGGCCAGTGTAGATGAATTTATCGAACCCGGCGGCATGCGTCCCGATAAATTCCCACAGTGCCTTTTCAGCCGTTCCTGTCAGAGCAGTCAGTTCATCAATCTGGAATGTATTCTGGTTTTCTCCTGAAAATTCATACAACAAATATCCTTGAGGAGCTTCATTATCATCCTGGAAAAGAGCGAGTTTCTTTTTACCCGATGACATGTTCCGTTTCTCCCATTCCCACTCCTTCCTTTTGACCGGACCAATGGCTTCTTCCATTTTTTTATGATAAATTGCTTTTATCGCTTCTTTCTGGTCCTCCCACAGCACTCTGTCGACACGAGTTTCGGGGGCTTCGAACGAGCCGAAATCACCTGGTTTGATATCGAATTGGCGTTTTTCAAATGAAACTTCATACCCGAATTTGCGGTAGAAGTGGTAGGAGAATGGAGCCAGGTAAGAAACCACAATTCCCTGTTCCTTCATTTCTGTCAGTGCCGTTTCCATCAATCGACGGATTGACCCTTTCCCCCTAGCTTCAGGGTAACTGGTTACGTTTCCTATTCCACCCATTTTCAGGATAGTGCCCTGATAGTACACCTCAAGCGGTAAGACGATCAGAGAACTAGTCAGCTGATCTCCAGAAAAAGCACCAAAAGAGAGTCCGTATTCGAACTCATTCCGCATCCGTTCCTTTACATCATCTGTATCCTTAAAATGGAAAGCATACACATTAAGCTGATACAGGTCTTCAAATTGCTCTTGTGTCAATTTTTTGATGATGGTCATATTATGTCTCTCCTCCGTTTTATTTTATGCCTTCATTATAACTCTTTTGACTGCAGTATTTTAGAGCAGGATAACAAATAAAGGGTTCCATCCTGTAAATGCCGGACGGAACCCTTCTATTTATGCTGATCTATTATTAACTGTTACTCAAGTCTTCTCCATTTGTAGCGATGACTTGTTTGTACCAGTCGAATGATTTCTTCGGTGTACGTTTTAGTGTCCCGTTTCCTTCATTGTCACGGTCGACGTAGATGAAGCCGTAACGTTTTTTCATTTCGCCTGTTCCAGCACTGACTAGATCAATACAGCCCCAAGATGTGTATCCCATTAAATCGATGCCGTCCAGTTCAACAGCGTCCTTCATTGCTTTAATGTGCTGAGCCAGATAGTCGATACGATAATCGTCTACTACATAGCCATTTTCATCAGGCTCATCGATCGCACCTAATCCATTTTCTACTATAAATAGTGGTTTCTGGTAACGGTCATAAATTTCATTCATAGTGATGCGCAATCCTAGTGGATCAATCTGCCATCCCCATTCACTTGCTTCCAGGTATGGATTTTTAACAGATGCAAAGATATTTCCAGCTGTTTTCTCATTCACTTTAGGATCTCCAGATGCTACACGAGAAGAATAGTAAGAGAATGAAATAAAGTCGACAGTATGTGCTTTAAGCAGTTCTTTGTCTCCTTCTTCCATTTCAAGTTCAATACCTTCACGTTCTAGTTCTTTTAATGCATAAGCAGGATACTCTCCGCGTGACTGAACGTCAATGAAGAAATAATTTTCGTGATCGGCTTCTTGTGCTGCAAACACATCTCTTGGATGAGGCGTATTCGGGTAATATTTACCGGCAGCCAGCATACATCCGACTTGGTTTTTTGGATCGACTTCATGTGCGATTTTAGTGGCTAATGCACTCGCCAGTAATTCGTGATGAGCAGCCTGAAATTTAACTTGTTTCTGATTTTCACCTTCTTCAAAAGCAAGTCCTGCTCCCATGAATGGGGCATGCAGAATCATGTTGATTTCGTTGAACGTCAACCAGTATTTCACAAGTCCTTTATAACGATTGAAGATTGCTACACACAGATTTTCATAAAATTCGACCATCTTACGGTTACGCCATCCACCGTACTCTTCTATCAAATGCATCGGGCAGTCAAAGTGAGTGATGGTGACTAATGGTTCGATGCCATGTTTGTGACATTCTTTAAATAAATCTTCATAAAATTTCAAGCCTTCTTCATTCGGCTCTTTTTCATCCCCTTTAGGGAAAATACGTGTCCATGCAATGGACAGACGGTAGGTTTTGAATCCCATTTCTCCGAACAGTGCAATGTCTTCTTTATAGCGGTTATAGTGATCGATTGCTACTTTTGCAGGATAAAAATGCTCATCATCAAAGTCAAAGTGTTTCTGCTGTCCAGTAATGATTGCTCCGCGGTCTTCACCAATCGGCACGACGTCTACGTTAGCTAATCCCCGTCCACCTGAAGCATATCCACCCTCGAGCTGGTTGGCCGCAGTTGCGCCGCCCCATAAAAAGTCTTTTCTAAATCCCATATTTTTTCCTCCTGGCACTCTTTTTAATCAGTTACCTGTTAAGTGTATAGAGTGTAATCCATTACATACAAGCGAATCTTTACAATTATGTGAGCATTTCTCATTAATATGGATAGAATGCTGTCAATATGGTACAGTATCAAGGATATAGGTCAGAAAGAAAAGAGGAACACACATGACACATTACGATGTATTAGTCGTAGGTGGCGGAACCAGCGGCATGATGGCTGCTATTTCAGCTGCAGAGCACGGAGCCACAGTCGGCTTAGTTGAAAAAAATAAATTTGTCGGGCGAAAATTGCTAGTAACAGGTAACGGACGCTGTAACGTGACTAATAACCGGGACAAAGAAGAAATCATCACTCACATTCCAGGTAACGGACGTTTTTTATACAGTGCATTTTACCAATATGACAATTATGATATTATGAAATTTTTCCAATCTAAAGGCATTCAATTAAAAGAAGAAGATCATGGACGGATGTTTCCGATCACGGATAAATCGCGTACGATCGTCAATGCGTTGACTCAAATCATGGAAGATACAAAAGTAGATGTTCACGTAAACGCTCCAGTCGAAACTGTTTTGTATAAAGACGGGCGAGTAGAAGGTGTTGAACTGCAGGATGGCCGTATTTTAAATGCCACTTCAGTTATTTTATCTACAGGTGGACGTGCCATGCCGAAAACGGGGTCAACTGGTGATGGGTATAAATGGGCCAAAAAAGCTGGTCATACAATAAAAGATCTGTATCCCACTGAAGTCCCTATCACCTCTGAAGAGCCGTTTATTCAAGACCGTACCCTTCAAGGCATTTCTTTAAGAGATGTCGATTTGAAGGTCTTAAATAAAAAAGGCAAAACAGTCATCAATCACCGGATGGATATGATTTTTACCCATTTAGGTATTTCCGGGCCAGCTGTGCTGCGCTGTTCGATGTTCGTGCTTCAGACAATGAAACGAGATAAAACAGACTATGCTCAAATGAGTCTGGACAGTGCTCCCGATGAAACAGTCGGTTCACTGAAACAGTCCCTTGAACGTTTAATGAAAAAAGATGGCGAGAAGAGCATTAAAAATACGCTCAAGCAGTTCGGACCTGAGCGTTATATCCTTTTTGGCCTGGAACAATCAGAAATTGACAGTGAGCGCGCGTTCAAAACTGTGACACCTAAAGAACTGGAAGCAGTCATTACTTTCCTTAAAGATTTCCGCTTTAAAGTGCACGGGTCACTGCCGATTGAAAAAGCGTTTGTGACGGGTGGAGGGGTTCATACCAAAGAGGTGAATCCTAAAACGCTCGAAAGCAAACTCATGCAGAACTTGTACTTTACCGGAGAGATTCTGGACTATAATGGGTATACAGGTGGCTATAACATTACAGGCGCCTTTATCACCGGACGTGTAGCCGGCATGCATGCAGCACAAACGTCTTTAGGCGTATGAAAGAGAATCGATTAGACGATTCTCTCCTTATAGGGAGTACTCACGCATTTATCGCTGATGAGTCCTCCCTTTTTTTGTATCCTGAGGACTAAAGCATAGCTAGTATAGTGGGGACTGTTCACACAGTCCCTATTTGTAGTGCTCTTCTGACTTTTTTCAGACGAGTTGACCTAATTCTGGCTCATTTGTAGCTCTCGACCACTCATGTGCCGGTGACTCCTACATATACTCACTCTATTTGTAGCACTCGTCCTCATTTTGACAGGCGAGATAGACCTATCTCGCTTCATTTGTAGCACTCGACCAGCCATGTGCCGGCGAGTCCTACATATACTCACTCTATTTGTAGCTCTCGCCTTCATTTCGACAGACGAGATAGCCCTATCTCGCTTCATTTGTAGCACTCGACCAGCCATGTGCCAGCGACTCCTACATATACTCACTCTATTTGTAGCTCTCGCCTTCATTTTGACAGGCGAGATAGACCTATCTCGCTTCATTTGTAGTTCTCGACCAGCCATGTGCCGGCGAGTCCTACATATACTCACTCTATTTGTAGCTCTCGCCTTCATTTCGATTGGCGAGATACCCCTATCTCGCTTCATTTGTAGCTCTCGACCATCCATGTGCCGGCGAGTCCTACATATACTCACTCTATTTGTAGCTCTCGCCTTCATTTTGACAGACGAGATAGCCCTATCTCGCTTCATTTGTAGCACTCGACCAGCCATGTGCCAGCGACTCCTACATATACTCACTCTATTTGTAGCTCTCGCCTTCATTTTGACAGGCGAGATAGACCTATCTCGCTTCATTTGTAGTTCTCGACCAGTCATGTGCTGGCGAGTCCTACATATCCCCGCTCTATTTGTAGCTCTCGACCATCCACTAGTTAGTGAGCTGGGCTAATACTACTTCTATAGTTTATGTGCACGCGACCGGCTCAATTCAAAGGTTTTTATATCAGCAAAACAGTTATTAAACAGAGAAAAATCCTGGTATCAGATTTCTGATACCAGGATTTTCATACTATTATCTACATACTGTTACTTAGACAATTGTCCAGTCAGTTCAATGATGCGGTCGACGGATTCGTCCAGATAGTTGATGGTGTCTTTAAGCGGTTTGTCTGTTGTAATATCGACTCCTGCTACTTTCGGTGCTTCGGCAGGCACTTTTTGTCCGCCTAATGCCAGAAATTCTAACCAGCCGTCCACTTTTTCTTCGCCACTCTTGATTTTGAGGAACGCTTGAGTCGCAATCGTTAAACCAGCTGAGTATGTGTAAGGGTAAAGGCCCATGTAGTAGTGAATCTGACGCATCCAAGTGAGTTCAGCCCCTGGTTCCAGTTCAACTGAATCACCCCAGAATTGTTCTAGAATGTCACGTTTCAACTCACTTAACTTGTTCGCATCGAAACTCTTTCCTGCATCAATCAGTCGGTAGACTTCCCGCTGATAAGCTGCTTCAAGTAGATGCGTTACGAAGTTATGGAAGTACGTGCGCGAAATCATTTTAGATAAGATCGAGCGCTCCATACGAGGATCATCGGTTTTATTTTTCAGATAGTCCGTCAGCAACAACTCGTTGAATGTAGACGGACCTTCGATCAAGTAAAGGGATGGACGCGCGCTACTTAGCGGATTATTCTCGTTAGACAATACGCCTTGTCCGGCATGTCCCAGTTCATGGAATAATGTATAGGCATCCGTTAACTGATTAGTCCACGTCACCATGACAAAAGGATGCTTGCCATAAGTCGTTGAACAGAACGCTCCTGAACGTTTTCCAATATTCTGTGCAAAGTCGACCCAGCGTTCTGGATAAGACTGTAAAATCATGTCGACATATTTTTGACCAAGAGGAGCCAGAGCTTCCTTAACCAGATCTTTAGACTCTTCGATCGATACAGGTAATGTGTATTCAGGATCCAGGTCCACTTTCAAGTCGGCATAGGTCATTTTTTCCAACCCGTGAACGTCTTTCAGGTGAGTGATGAACTTGCGCATGACAGGAGCAAAGTCAGTCATGATCGTATCGATTTGACGGTGATACAGATCCTGATCGACTTCCTGGCTTTCCAGCAGGTAATCGAAAATCGAATCATATCCGCGCATCACTGAAAGTGTTTTTTCTTTCTGCAGGTGAGTGTAGTATGCTGTTGCGACAACGTTTTTATAGCGTCCCAGTACCTCATTGAACTTGTCATAAGCTGCGCGACGCACTTTTGGATCCTCGTGATACATATAGACTTCTTCATATAAAACAAAGCTTAAAGGATACTCTACTCCATCCACTTCAAACGTACCGTAATCTGCATCATTTGAGCGGGCCTGCTCGAATATTTCAGATGGTGCATTAAACACGGGTGACAGTTGAGCTAATGCTTCTTCTACTTTAGGATCTAGCTTCGCACGCTTGGATTTTTTTATTTTACGGATAAAGGTGTTAAATGTCGGTTCTTTTTCAACCACTTCGTCTAAAGTCGTTTCATATAACTCTTCAAGTTGAGACTGAAAGAAACTCAATTTTGCACTGACATTAGCCAGTACATTTGATACGTGACGAGTTACCTGCTGTGCTTCACTGTCTGAAATATCGACCGAAACGGGTAAATGACCGTATTGGCCCAGGTGAGAGGCTGTCGCAAGCAATCCTTCATATTCTTTGACTGCTTCAACTACTGTATCTGCATCTTCTAGCTTTCCGTTGTATTTAGATGCAAAATCTGACACATCTTCCGGCAGCTGTTTTGCCGTTTGTTCAAATTCATTGTGTGTGCTGAAAATGGCTGATAAATCCCATTTCAGGTCTTCCGATACTTCTGATCTTTTTTTCAATTGTTCTGACATTCTATTCTCCCCTTTAGTTGTAGTTCAAGTGAATCAATTGAAACATGACACTTTGTCATGTTTTGTTCAAAAAATGAATACTTGGTTAAAGTATCCTCCGTCTTTCTATTCACTTTCTTATTTGTATTATAGCACTTTTTAATAAATATAAAAGATTAAATACCCATTTCAAGCATTTTTTCACCAAAAAAAGGCCTTACCTTCCACTATAACCTATGGAAGAGGCCCCCTTTATATGAACGATTCATTTTAAAAAAAATCGTCTGCTGAATCAACTTACAGAATTTGACTTAAGAACAGTTTAGTCCGTTCGTGTTTGGGATTATCGAAAAATTCTTCCGGTCCAGCCATCTCAATGACTTCGCCTTTATCAAATAAGACCAGACGATCTGCGACTTGACGGGCAAATCCCATTTCATGGGTAACGACAATCATCGTCATCCCCGATTCGGCCAGATTACGCATAACATCCAGAACTTCATTAACCATTTCCGGATCTAAAGCGGATGTCGGTTCATCAAACAGCATGATCTTAGGCTGCATAGCCAATGCTCTTGCTATAGCTACCCTTTGCTGCTGCCCGCCTGACAATTGCCCCGGAAATTTATTCGCCTGCTCAGGAATACCGACACGTTCCAGTAAGCCAAGGGCGATTTCTTCTGCTTTTGCTTTCTTCCACTTTCTGACCCATATAGGAGCCAGATAGACATTTTTCAGGATAGTCATATGGGGGAATAGATTAAACTGCTGGAACACCATTCCCGTTTCTTTACGAATCTCTTCAACGTTTTTCAAATCATCTGTCAATTCGATTCCGTCGATTTCAATCGTTCCACTTTGAAGCTCTTCAAGAGCATTCAGCGTTCTAATAAAGGTTGATTTGCCCGATCCAGAAGGCCCAAGTACAACAATCACTTCGCCTTGTTTAACCGTCAAATCAACATCTTTTATGACATGTAGATCACCGAACCACTTATTCAATTTCTCAACTTTAATAATATCAATCTGGTCTTCCAAGTGTTTCTCTTTCTTTTCAGTCTGAATTGTTTTTTCCATGTTAATCCCTCTTTTCCGTTTCAAGTTACTGGCTAACTGCTTTTTGTTGTATTAACTATTTCCTCTAGCTAAACTGCGTTCAAGGTAGCGGCTTACATAGGCCATCAAGTAACAGAAAATAAAGTAAAAGGCTGCTACAAATATATACAGTTCCAGATATCTACCTAAATAATCAGGATTATTGGAAATCCGTCTGGCTGTGCCTAAAAAATCAGCCAGTCCAATGATGGCTACTAGTGATGTATCTTTTAATATTGTAATGAACAAGCCTACCATTGCAGGTATAACAGCTTTTAAAGCTTGAGGCAGTATAATAAAGAATGTTGTTTTAATTTTGTTCAAACCCAGAGCTTGTGCTGCTTCAAATTGTCCCGTCGGTATCGACTGTAATCCTCCACGTACATCTTCTGCGAGATAAGCAGCCGCGAAAAATGTATAAGCTATCATGGCCCGAGTAACATTGTCGATTCCTGTACTTCCACCTAAAAAGAGTGGAATCAGTAACTGACCGATGAAAAGAACCATTATTAACGGCATTCCTCGCACAAGTTCGATATAGCCGATGCAGAAGTACTTCACAACAGGAAGAGAGCTTCTACGACCAAGTGCCAGCAGAATTCCCAGAGGGAAACAGCCGACTATTGAAACAGAAGCTAGGATCACGGTCAGCAGCCATCCGCCCCAGTTCCGACTCAAAACAGGATCAATCAATCCACCGAACCCCATAATCAGGCCAAGTGTTAAGGGAATGTATAGTGCCCAAAGGATAAGGACAGCTAGTTTGATTTTTTTGACTTTGTGACCGATAAGATAACCTGCTGTAATCAATACGATACAAGCCGCTAAGTTCAAGGATGTGTTAAGCGTTGTCCAGGGAATGACCGCGAACGCCAGAAAAACTGATCCAAAAGTGAGTCCGACTGCTTTACCGGCTCCCTCCCACAAACCCCACGTCGCTCCGATCATAAATGAAGCATAATAAAGGGCAAACCAGATTCTCCAGATTTCTTCAAGAGGGTATTGCCCAATCATCAATAGTCTCAGATGAACATAAACAACATCCCAGCTGTTAGACAATACAAAGTTGATGACCTGATAAATAACAAAGATAGAGAACAACGCAGTCACTATGGTTAAGAAGGTATTTTTCCATCCATCAAACAGATTCTTTTTCAATGTTTCTCCAATTGTTTTGTTCTTTTCTACCTTTAGACGAGGAGAATCCGTTACTTCCAAGCGATCATTAGTTGCTACTGTGTGCTGTAAATTATCGTTTGACATAACCCCCACCTACCTTTCAACCAATTGGAATTTTTTATTGAAGTAATTCATAAAGAGTGATGTTGTTAAACTGAATAATAAATACACACTGATCATAATGAATATGACTTCAAGTGTACGCCCTGACTGGTTCATGACTGTGTTTCCGACCCCAACAATTTCCTGAAACCCAACGGCCATTGCCAGTGATGAGTTTTTGATCAGGTTCAAGTATTGGCTGGTCATTTGAGGAATAATGATTCTGATCGCCTGTGGAAAAATAACCAGTCTCATTGCTGTAGCTGATCTGAATCCCAATGCTTTGGTTGCTTCAGTTTGTCCTTTAGGTACTGCCTGGACCCCACCACGAACGATTTCCGCAATGTAGGTGGATGTGAAAATAGTTAAAGCGAATAGTACTGATAGGAAAGGTGTTGTCAGCGAAAGTCCTCCGCTCACAGCCGCACCTGTATGTTGAGGTATCGACAGATATGCCGGTCCCTGTCTGAAAATAAGGAAAGTAATCCCATTCAGCAGTAAAAATACAACCAGAGAAGAAATGAAGGGATGCGTATTGACTCCGTCTTCAACTTCTTTATTTAATAGCCATTTGAACACGAAAAATGTCGCTATCAAGTAACCTGCAATCAACAGCAACCAAATCCAGGTGTTCTCGTGAACAGATAACCAGGGTATGACCGCTCCCCGATTTGACAGGAAGAAAGGACCAACTCCAACGGCTTCCTGAATTCTCGGTAAAGGTAAAAATACGGCAAAGTTCAATATAAAGATTTGCAGCAGCAGCG
Organism: Alkalibacterium olivapovliticus; assembly: GCF_003003275.1. Lineage (GTDB taxonomy): Bacteria > Bacillota > Bacilli > Lactobacillales > Carnobacteriaceae_A > Alkalibacterium > Alkalibacterium olivapovliticum. The sequence continues at coordinate 48,091 of NZ_PVTO01000010.1, read as the reverse complement.
GTGTATTTCTGAACACATCAATGTAGATCGAAGCTACTTTACTCAGTAACCAGTTGTCTGACATTTTTGCGATTCCTACGAGGACACCAATTATGGTGGCGAGAATGATCCCAAAAAAGGACACTCGAAGTGTACTGACTATTCCGACTAAAATTGCTCGTCCATAAGGATCACTCGTACTGTAGTCGATCATTGCTTCGTTTATATTGAAACCAGCCCTTGAGTCTAAAAAACCAAACCCAAAGTTGATCCCTATTCTTTCAAGGCCAATGATTGTATTTTGAATGAGTATCCAGATCAAGGTACCCATAACAGCAACAAATGCTACCTGTAAAATAATGGGAACTACTTTCTTGTTCCTCCATAAAGGAGTCGACTTCTTTTTTTGTGACGTCATATCCTATTTCACCTCTTTTGTTATTTAATCGTGTCTGTTATTGCCCTCTAAGACTTTAAAAGAGGCCTACTATCTTGCAGCTTAGCAGGCCTCTTCGTTGTACAGTTCATCATCCACATTGCTTATTTTTTAAACTAATCAAAAGCGCATAGTTTACGATTAACTGTTTTTTTTACTGTGTTAACTTATCTAAACGGCATAGAGTACTGTAGCCCACCATCTTCATATAGAGAATTCATTCCTCTTGGAAGGTCGAATTGTGTATCAGGACCTAAATGACGGTCGTATATTTCGCCATAGTTTCCTACTTGTGAAATAGCCTGATAAGCAAAGTCGCTTTCCAATCCTAAAAAGCCACCCAAGTCTTCATCTACTCCGAGCAGACGTCTGATATCCGGATCTTCACTATCCATAAAGTCATCAACATTATCTTGAGTGATACCAAATTCTTCAGCCTGAATCAGTGCAAAAACGATCCATGTCACTACGTCATTCCATTGATCGTCCCCATGTAATACTGCTGGTGCCAATGGTTCTTTCGATAACGTTTCTTCCAGTATAATGTGATCGTCAGGGTTGTCCAAAACTGCAAATGCTGATACTAATCCAGAACGGTCAGTTGTCCATGCATCAACGGATCCTGCTTCATAGGCTGCGATCAATGCATCACGGTCATCATATGTTTGCGTTTCGTACTCTACTCCCAAGGCTTCCATTTGATCGGCAAGGTTTAATTCTGTCGTTGTTCCTGTTTCAACTCCGATAGTTAAGCCGCCCATTTCTTCCAAAGTGGTAATCCCTAAATCTTCCAATACCATCATTCCTTGTCCATCATAGAACGTTACCGGTGCAAAATCTAACCCGACCTCTGTATCTCTACTTGCTGTCCAAGTGGTATTTCTAAGTAAGACATCGACTTCACCTGTCTGAACGGCAGTAAAGCGCTCTTGAGCAGATAGTGGTCTGAAATTGACTGCCTCTGCATCTCCTAAAACACCTGCAGCAATTGCTCGTGCGAAATCGATGTCGAATCCTGCATAGTTCCCGTCACTGTCTACGTAACCGAAACCAGGTAGCTGATCGTTTACTCCAGCATTCAGTTCGCCACGGTCTATAACAGAAGCCAATGTTTCTCCTGAATCAGCTGTGCCATTATCGCCATCAGCTCCTGCCGCATCATCATCTCTTGTTGCACATGCTGTTAATGTTAACAACGCCGCAGCACTTACTAAGTATTTAGTATATTTAAACATAGTATTTTCCTCCCTGTTTCCATCTAGTTAACTCAACAGACTAACTGCTTAACAACACCTAACTATTTCTGAAGTACAAGCATCTTCAGCATAGTCATGCTAGATAAAGGCTTATTACAACCCCTAACTTTTTACAACCTCGTTTACTTTTAGAATTATAACCTGTTTTATTCTATAAAAAAAGATTAACATTAAAACAAACTAATTTAATGCTAATTTCAAACTCATGTTTAGTTAATATAAATCTTATTAAATAGGCGTTGTTTCCGTTTACATGTAATTGTGACGGCTTTGTTACAAATAGGGAAGAAAGCCCCTTTCGCTTAACTTTAATAATATAAAATGGCTTTTTGGGGCTGTCACACAGACTATTGCTTAATTATAATAAGTTTTGCATCAAAATCTACTTAACTTCCGTTTCAATTGTCGTAATTGTTTCGCCACTGCTTCTGGAGCTGGTCCACCTTCAATGTTTCTCTTGCCGACACAGGTCTCCAATTTGATTGCCTCGAATATGTCTTCTTCAAAAAGAGCATTTAGCGACTGATATTTCTCCAATGATACGTCTTCCAGTGTCAAATCCTTCTCAATACAGTACTTAACTAGCCCGCCAATAACTCCGTAGGCTTCTCTGAATGGGAGGCCTTTTTTGGTTAAATAATCAGCGCAGTCAGTTGCATTGATAAACCCTTTTGAAGCAGCTTCGCGCATTCTCTCCTTCTTTACATTCATCGTATCAATCATAGGGATCATGGCAGAAAGAGCAAGCGTTACCGTACTGATACTGTCAAACAAGGCTTCTTTGTCTTCCTGCATATCTTTATTGTAAGCAAGCGGAAGGCCTTTCATCATGGTCAATAGTGTCTGGAGATTACCGTACACCCGTCCTGTCTTACCGCGTACCAGTTCAGCTACATCCGGATTTTTCTTCTGCGGCATGATGGATGAGCCTGTAGCAAATGCATCATTCAGTTCAACAAAGCGGAATTCCTGAGAACTCCATAATATGATTTCTTCTGACAAACGTGACAGATGCATCATGATCATGCTTAAGGCATAGGTCGTATCGATCACAAAATCCCGGTCAGATACTCCATCAAGACTATTGGCACTGACTTCACTGAATCCCAGCTGGTCAGCTACGTACTGTCGGTCAAAAGGATAAGTTGTTCCGGCTAAGGCCCCATTTCCGAGTGGCATGACATCAGTATGGTCCATCACTTCTTCCAGTCGGTTGATGTCTCTTAAAATCATTTGTCCATACGCTAAAATATGATGAGCAAAACTGACCGGTTGAGCAATCTGCAAATGGGTATACCCCGGCATTATGGTGTGCAGATGCTTCTCAGCCTGACTGATCACGACCTCTTCAAACTGCAGCAGCTGCTCTTTTATGCCTATGATTTTTTTCTTGACATATAGTCTGAGATCTAATGCCACCTGATCATTTCGGCTGCGTCCAGTGTGGAGTTTTTTACCTGCATCCCCTATACGTTCAGTCAATACTGATTCAGTAAACATATGAATATCTTCTGCATCCGGATCAAATGCCAGCTCTCCACTTTTCAGGTCTTTCAGTATACCCTGCAGTCCATTTACAATACTGTGAACATCTTCTTCGGAAATGATTTTCTGTTGTCCCAGCATATTAGCATGCGCAATACTTCCTGTAATGTCTTCTTCAAACAGGACATGGTCAAAACTGATTGAAGAGTTGAAGACATCAACTTCTTTCGCACTTGTACCGGCAAAACGCCCTTGCCATAGTTTATTAGAATCAGCTGGCATAGGCAGGCACCCCCAATAGATGGACGAGAACAGCTTTTTGAACATGCAGGCGATTCTCAGCCTCCTCAAAAATATAATGCGCATGCTGTTCGAATATTTCAGTGGTGATTTCTTCTTCTTTATGTGCCGGCAGACAGTGCTGAACCATCACTTCTGGATGAGCTACAGACAGTAACTGGCTGTTTACCTGGTACAGATCCTGAAAGATTTGTTTTCGTTTATCGGCTTCTGCCTCGTCTCCCATACTCGCCCACACATCTGTAAAGACCACATCTGCATCTTTCACCGCTTCATATGGGTTTTCAGTCAGTGTAAACTTTGGATGACTGGCGAATTCTTCTAAGATAGACGCATCAGGCTGGTAGCCTTCCGGAGAGGCAACTGAAATTGATGCACCGGCTAATAGGGCCCCTACAATCAAAGAATTAGCCATGTTATTTCCATCTCCCACAAAGGCAAATTTCAATCCTTCCAGCTCACCTTTGACTTCCTGAATGGTCATCAAATCAGCCAGTATCTGACACGGGTGATACAGATCGGTCAGTCCATTGATAATGGGTATAGTACCGTATTCAGCCAGTGCTTCGACATCTGACTGTTCATAGGTACGAATCATGATCGCATCCAAATAACGCGACAAGACACGTGCTGTATCTTCTATTGGTTCTCCTCTGCCCATTTGCAGATCATTTACGCTCAAATAAAGTGGTTTTCCACCTAACTGATTCATTCCGACCTCAAATGATACACGCGTTCTAGTCGATGCTTTCTGGAAAATCATCCCAAGTGTTTTGCCTTTCAAATAGGGTGTTTCAATGCCTTCTTTCAGCTTTTTCTTTAAATCATGACCGGTCTCCAACAGACCTAACAGTTCCTCTTTGGTTAAATCAGACAGTTTCAGTAAATGATTCATTTTAAGACCTCCATTTGTTCGGTTTTCAGTATTTTCTTCAAGCAGGCGAGTGCTTCATCGATTGCTGCTTTGTCAATGATCAGTGGCGGAAGCAGGCGTAATTTGTCTTTAGCCGTTAAAAACAGAACGCCTTCTTCTTTAGCTCTCAGCACGATATCTTTCGCTTTCTCGTGTTTAAACGTTACACCGATCATCAATCCAAGACCCGAGACACTTTCTACTCCGTCAAGACCCTCCAGTTCCTGTTTCAGATAAGCACTTTTTTCTTCAATGGTCTCCAGGAAGTCATCCGTCACTGTATCTAACACTACATTAGCCCCAGCGGATGCCACTGGATTCCCCCCGAAAGTCGAGCCATGATCGCCGGCCTGCAGAACATCTTTCACTTTGTGCCCAAGTATCGCTACCCCGATCGGCAATCCATTACCGAGTCCTTTGGCTGCAGTCACTATATCTGGTTGGATATCATAATGTTCATAAGCAAACAGCTTTCCTGTTCGACCGATGCCCGTCTGAACTTCATCAATGATAAGCAAAATATCTTTCTGCTTGCATGTATCAGCTATTTCTTTAATAAAGTCCGCATCAAGAGGAACGACTCCCCCTTCACCCTGGACGATTTCGATCATGATGGCGCAGACTTGATCCGTTACTTTCTGATGCAATGCCTCTATGTTATTCGCTTCAACATAATCAAATCCTTCAGTGAACGGTCCAAAAAATTGATGGAAAGATTCTTGTCCGGTCGCGGATAAGGTGGCTACAGTTCGACCGTGAAATGAATTAGTCAGTGTCAGAATGTCGTGCTTCTGTTCATCCTGCTGATGGCCGTACTTTCTAGCCACCTTGATAGCTACTTCATTGGATTCAGCTCCGGAATTCACAAATAGTGCATGCTCCATCTGAGTGTGCAGGCATAATTTCCGAGCCACTTCTGCACTCGGTTCTGTGTAATACAAGTTCGATATATGCTGAAGTTTGCTCAGCTGATTCTGCGTGGCTTTTACCCACTCCGGATGGTTGTATCCTAAAGCATTCACCCCTATTCCAGCTGTAAAATCTAAGTACTTCTGACCATTCTTATCGTAAATGTAATACCCTTCAGCCTTGTCGACTACTATTGGCATTCTATTGTAAGTGGGTGTCACATAATCATTTGTTAACTGGATACTATTCATTTCAGACTCCCTTCCAGTTGTCCCTCTTTTTTATAAAATAAAGTGCCGATGCCTGTATCTGTCAGAAATTCGACTATCAGAGAATGCGGAATCCGCCCATCCAGAATAACCGCTTGTCTCACGGTGTCTCTCACAGCTTCGACGCAGCACTCCACCTTAGGAATCATTCCTCCACTGATAATGTCTTTCGCGTACAGTTGGGAAACGTCCCCTATTTCGATTTGTGAAATGAGAGTCGATGGATCAGCTGCGTCTTCAAGTACCCCAGGGACATCGGACATCAAGACAAAGTTATGCGCATTTAAAGCTTTAGCGACACCGCTGGCCATTTCATCTGCATTAATATTACAGGCGTCTCCGTTTTCGTCTATCCCGAGACAGGCAATAACGGGAATATACCCTTTTTCAACTAAATCCGTAATGACCTCCGTATTGATTTCACTGATTTCTCCTACGGCTCCTAGGTTATCAGGATCTTTCAGGGTGACTTTGACCAGTCCGCCGTCTATTCCACTGATCCCCATAGCTTTGCCTCCAAGTGTCTGAATCGTACGCGTAAGGTCTTTATTGATTTTACCCGCCAGCACCATCTGGACGATTTCCATCGTTTCCAGATCTGTTTTTCTTAACCCATCTACAAAGGTGCTTTCAACATTTGCTTTATCAAGCCAATAATTAATATCCGGTCCTCCACCGTGTACGATTACTACATTCATGCCAACCTTTGCCAGAAGCATAGCATCACTCAAGACGGACTTCTTCAATGACTCATCCATCATTGCGGATCCGCCATATTTGATAACGACCATTTTCTTGTCATAGCGCTGTATATGCGGCAGTGCGCCTGTTAATAACTCTGCTGTTTCAAATGAATTCATCCCTGTTCCTTCTCACTTTAAATAGTTTTCGATCGGTTCAATTTTAAGTTATCATTATTATTTTATGTTCTATATGCGCTGTTGATAGTCACGTATTCGGTCGTCAAATCACATCCCCAGGCTGTTGCCTGTTCCTGACCTTCATACAAATATATATCGATAAACAATTTATCTGTGCCCAAGATGTCATACGCTTTATCTTCGTCGAATGACACGATTGACCCTGCTTCACATACACAGACGCTTCGGTAGTCTTCAGAACGCATATAAATATCGATGTTTCTATAATCGACATCCACTCCACTGTATCCAATGGCACAGAGTAGACGTCCGACGTTGGCATCTCTGCCATACACAGCGGCTTTAACTAAATTACTGCTGATCACCTGTTTAGCTATGGCTTTTGCTTTGTATTCATTCGTCGCATTCAGCACATTACAAGTGATAAGGGTGCTCGCACCTTCTCCATCTTCTGCAATAGCGATTGCCAGTTCTTTACATACCTCATGCAGTACCTCTTTGAACGGCTTATAATCCGGATCCTGATCCGACTGAATTTCATTGTTCCCCGCTTCACCGTTGGCTAGTACTGTGACCATGTCATTAGTTGATGTATCACCATCCACACTGATCATATTGAAGGTATCCATAACCACTTCTTTTAATGCCTGCTGCAGTACATCCGGCGCGATGGCGACATCAGTCGTGATGAATCCAAGCATCGTTGCCATATTTGGATGAATCATGCCGCTGCCTTTTGAAATCCCACCTATAGTGGCGGTCGTCTCACTTAACTCAAATTGAATCGCAGTCTGTTTTATATCCGTATCAGTTGTGAGGATTGCCTCAGCTGCAAAGTCTCCCGAAGTCTCATTCAGGCTTTCGACCAGTTCTTTGATGCCATTTTTAAAAGGATCGATACTAAGTGGCTTACCAATTACTCCAGTGGATGCGACCAGAATATTCTCTTCCAAAATCCCCAGTGACTCTCCGACGATTGCACACGCTTCTCTTGCAATTTCAAGTCCATTTGCATTACAGGTATTGGCATTTCCACTGTTGCAGACGATAGCCTGAGCCAACCCATTTGAACTATGTTCTTTAGTGATGACAAGTGGCGCGCCTTTTACTGCATTTTGAGTGTAGACACTAGCCGTTGAGCTTAACGTTCTACTCAGAATCAAAGCGAGATCTTTCCCACTTTTTTTGAATCCAGCCTGAATACCAGCTGCTGCAAACCCACTTGGAGAGCAGATGTTGCCTTCTGTCTTTTTCCATTGAGTTGCTTTTTCACTTTTAATTATCGTTTCCATTTTTATCACCTCAAAACGATGGGGCTACCATCGAAAGTCCTTCTGTCTCAGTTATATCAGACATAATATTGAAATTCTGTACAGCTTGTCCAGCTGCTCCCTTTTGCATATTGTCGATGACACTTACTATAACGAGTCGATTAGTTCGTTCATCCACAGTCAGTCCAATATGGCACTGATTTGAATGTGTGACATGACTGATATTCGGCCACTGTCCACTTTTTAAAACAGTAACGAATGGCTCATCTGCATACCATTTTTCATATAGGTCCTGTATCGTTTCGGCTTCTGTTTCCTCTTTAAGATCGATGTATAGTGTTGACAATATGCCACGATTGACTGGCAGCAGGTGAGGAACGAATGTGATGTTCACATCTTCTGCACCCATTTCTACGAGTTTCTCTTCAATTTCAGGTGTATGACGATGAGTGCCCACTTTGTATGCATTAAACCCTTCGTTTTTATTCGCGAAGTGTACGGCTTCTGACAATCCTTTGCCTGCTCCAGTTACTCCTGACTTGGCATCGATCACTAATGTTTTAAGATCGACTAACTGACTGGAAACCGCCGGATATAAGCCGAGTAAAATGCTGGTAGGGTAACACCCGGGATTCGCTACTAAGGTCGTCTGTTTTATTTTCTCCCGGTTCATTTCAGGCAGACCATAAACGGACAGGTTATGAAGATTAGGAAACAGACTTCTCACTCCATACCATTCTTCGTATACGTTTAAATCATTTAGTCTGAAATCTGCACCGACATCAATGACTTTTTTCCCTTTATCGACACACTGTTTGACCAGTTCTTCACTCTTTCCATGGGGCAGGCATATGAACAAGACATCTGATGCATCAATCACCGTATCGTTATCAACAAAAGCCTGATCAAACTGACCCGTAAATGACGGATACAACTCTGAGAAAGGACGTCCTTTGTTCTGCCCTGAAGAGATCTCTGTTATCTCCACACTGGAGTGATTCAGTAAAATACCAATCAGTTCAGCTCCAACGTATCCACTGGCACCGATAACGCCTACTTGACTCTTACTCATGCTTTGATCCCTTCCTGTGTCAGACCAAAACTGTTATCCGCCTCTTTTGCAAACTGTACTTTCTGTTTCATTTCAGCTTGTATCACACTGGATAAGCCATATAAATTGATAAAGCCAGCTGCATCATTCTGGTCATAAACATTATCTTCATCGAATGTCGCAAAAGCCTCTGAATATAAGCTGAATGGTGAATCCACACTTGCGGCTATCATATTTCCTTTGTAGAGTTTCAACTTCACTGTTCCCGACACAGTTTTTTGCGTTTCATCAACAAATGCATCCAGAGCTTGTTTTAATGGCGTAAAGTATTGCCCATTGTAGAGAAGATTGGCGTATTTTTGTGCCAGGTCCTGTTTGTATTGAGTGGTTTCTTTATCTAATGTGATCATCTCAAGCTGTTCGTGAGCAAAATAGAGGAGTGTGCCGCCCGGTGTTTCATATACTCCACGGCTCTTCATGCCTACCAGACGATTCTCGATCATGTCTAAAATCCCAATGGCATTTGCTCCGCCGATCGTATTCAGTTTCTTGATCAGGCTGACACCATCCAGTTCTTTGCCGTCGACTGCTACCGGAATGCCTTCATCAAATGTGATACTGACGTATGTCGGTTCATCTGGTGCTTGTTCTGGTGTCACACTCATTTCCAGTATCTGATCGTATTTAGGTTCGTTTAATGGGTTCTCCAGGTCCAGTCCCTCGTGAGATAAGTGCCACAAGTTTTTATCTTTTGAATAATTGGTTTCACGAGAGATTTTCAACGGAATATTATGCTCATAAGCATAGTCGATCGCTTCTTCACGAGAAGTAATATCCCAGGTTCTCCAAGGAGCAATGATATCCATTTCTGGAGCTAGTGCTTTAATTCCCATTTCAAAACGCACCTGATCATTTCCTTTACCTGTACAGCCATGACAAATCGCATCGGCGCCTTCCTGCTTGGCAATATCAACTAAGGCTTTAGCAATGATCGGTCTGGCTGTTGCTGTTCCCAGAAGGTATTTATTCTCGTAAACGGCACCTGCTTTGAGTGCTGGAAAAATCGAATCATAGACGAATGCTTCTTCGATCTCAGCAAGATAAAATTTTGAAGCCCCTGTTTTCAATGCTTTTTCTTCTAAGCCGATTAGTTCATCTTCCTGACCGACATTTGCGGTCACTGCAATAATTTCACTTCCATAATTTTCTTTCAGCCAGTGGATGATCACCGATGTGTCAAGTCCTCCAGAATAGGCCAATACTATTTTCTTATAAGTTTGTTTAGTCATTTTTCATTCTCCTCTATTAGTTGTGTTTGAATTTTTGGGTATAAAAAAAACGCCTCCTGTTTTTACACAGAGACGATTACATCGCGGTACCACTCTACTTGCAGACCTTTATTTATATCTCTCCCATCAGAAAATATGCACGAGAATATTGGTGGTCTGCCACCTTAATGCATTAACGCTGCAAACGGCTGATCTTAATTTGCTGAGTACACTAACCATCTGGATGAGCTCCGGATGTCACTGCTGCTGCATTTCAGAAAAGCATCTTACAAGCTCGTTTCAATGATTCGTCATGTCAGCCTTCCACTCTGTGCTGACTCGCTGTGATGATGATAATCATTTACTCTCTTGTTCTGTGATGTTATGAGTAGTCTACAACGCGTTCCATGAATAGTCAACCCTAAATATCGATTTAATTGCATCTTTTTTCTAAAATGTTATGTAAACGTTACTAAAATGAACTTATTATACATTTAAAATTCTTTTAGTTGTATAACGAACAGTAGAATATGCTTTTTAAAAACAGATAGGGGGGTGATCCAATCTCTTCTTGTTAGGATTATACTACTCGCCTGTTTTGACGCATTAGTCAGCTTTTAATAGTTTATCAAATAGTAATGAATACTCCTTATTCATTACTATTTGTCTGACTTTTTGGATACTTATGAGATCAGTCATACCTATACCCGTTTATTTGTAGAAGTGACTGCATTGACAACAATTGAGAACTACATATTAGACCTTATTTGTATGGCTCACTTCATAAATGACATCTGAGAGCTACATATCAGGCCCCTATATGTCGAACTTGCAGAACTACTATCAGTTGAGTCATACATAATAGAGCCCATTTGCATGGCTCACTTCATAAATGATATCTGAGAGCTACATATCAGGCCCCTATATGTCGAACTTGCAGAACTACTATCAGTTGAGTCATACATAATAGAGCCCATTTGCATGGCTCACTTCATAAATGACAACTGAGAGCTACATATCGGGCCCTTATATGTCGTACCCGCAGAACTACTATCAGTTGACTCATACATATAGCCCCTTATGTGTAATACTCACTTTAGAAATAACAATTGAGTAATGCATATCACCCCCTCTATTGTCGAACCCGCAGAACTGAATTCATTTTGAAATCATAAAACCGTGTGGATCCAGCAGCTGGTCAGGTAATGACTACTCCAAGAAAATAGTCAATAGTAAAAAGCAGCGCCAATTCTGTATTGATCTACAAAATGGGCACTGCTTTATTGTTTTACTTTTGTCTGGAGCATCTGTCCTAGCCTCTGGATAGGGCATTTTCATTTCGTCTCTCCAGCTCTTCCTGAGCAATCAGTATCCGGATGAATAATCCACTACGTTTAAAGGGAGGTCTTCCCCTTTTACAAAAGCAGCTAAATTTTTCTCAAACACCGGAAATAGACTTTCATCATAATCATCCAGAGAGCCCGATATGTGAGGTGTCAGTAGCACGTCTTCTCTGCCGTATATAGGGTGATTTTCCGGCAAGGGTTCCTGATGGACTACATCTAGAGCGGCAAATTCAAGATACCCTTTATCCAGAGCCTCAAGGAGATCATCGGTCACCACAGTCGGTCCTCTTCCCACATTGATAAAGACAGCTGTTTCTTTCATTTCTTTAAAGAGTGACAAGTCAAACAGGTCTTTTGTCTCATCTGTCAACGGTAAAATATTGACAATGACATCCGCCTGATTCAGCGACTGTTTAAGGTTTTCTTGAGTAATCTGCTCATCCATATACTCCACATTTTTTCCACTTCTATTCACACCAATAGTTTTCATTCCAAAAGCCTTAGCCAGTTTAGCTGTCTGTTTTCCAATGGCTCCTGCGCCAACAATCATCATTGTTTTCTGATTCAATTCACGAGCATTGTCGAACTGACCCCATTTAGCCTTTGTCTGCATTTTAATGGAATGTGCAATCCCTCTTGTATGGCTTAACAGCATACCCATGATTGATTCAGCTATAGCGAACCTGTGTATGCCACTCGCGCTCGTTAAGGTAATATCCTCCGCATTCAGACGCTCGAGGTCCATATAGTCCACACCGGCAGAGGCTAGTTGAATCCACTTGATGTTCAGATCCGACTGATCCAGCAGTTTCTGTCCAGCTTCTTTGTTCCACCCGTAGACAATTTCAATATCGGATACATCCGATACCTCATTCAAGGATGAGACAACCGTATAGTCTGACGCTATTTCTTTGATTTTATCCAAGTGTGACTCTTTCAATTCATTAAAACTAAGTATAACATTTGCCAAAAATCCTCACTCCTTTTTGATAGTTTACATGATTTTGATACATAAACTCAACCAGAGTGAATTACTGGACAGTCTGATAGTCTCCAGTCACCATGTCCAGTTTCTGCAGTTCATCTGATGACACATTAAAACGATAAATACCGATCAAGTTAGACCAAGTAACACCATCCTGATCAACAGATTCTCTCACTTCGAGCTGAACCCAGTCCTCTTCCATCATATTAACGAAAAAGAAATAGTCTTCATAATTTAAATCCTCATTCATGATCAGGTAATCAAATGCATAATTTTCCGCTTCCTCTTTTGTCCAGCTTTCAGACTCTTCTTCTAATTCTGTTTCGCTTTCTTTTCGAGTGAACCATTCAGACAGTTCCTCATCAGTTGCGTCCTGAATAGACTGACCTGTAGCCGCTGAATACTCTTCAGAAATGATAGCGGACTGTCTTTCATCTGTATAGGCAGATTCTTCTGTCTGGGCACTCGCAGCTTCTCGAGCATTTTCAGCTTGGATCGCATGTATTTCTTCTTTCAACTGCTCTGCTTCAGCATTAATTTCAGAATAATCGGATAAATCATTTTGCAGCAGCAGACTCAATGTACCGGAAGCAGCTTCCAGTTCTTCCGCTTCGTATTCTCTCTTCGCCTGATCCAGCAAATCCTGATACTTCACTTCTGTTTCATCGGCTTCAACAGCCGCTTCCTCTGCTGCCTCTTCTTCTGCCTCCTGTGCTTCAGTCTGAGAGTCTTCTTCTGTTTCCTCCACTTCAGTCAGTGCTTCGTTTGCCGACTCCTCTGTTTCCAGAACAGCTTCCGGTTCTTCCGGCCCGCAGGCTGCCAGTCCAAGTCCCAATAAAGCAATAGGTAAAATCATGATTTTTTTAGACATTTTGTTTTCCTCCTCTTACTCGTTGATCTCATGATAGGCTGCGTATACTTCTCTTTTCTGCAGTCCTCTTAACTGAGCCACTTCTTTTATCGCTTTTTTGCTCGGCAGATCCTGATTCTCCATCAGTTCCTCCACATGGTCTTTCAAGCTGAGTGATTCCCAAGATTGAGGTGCCTCTTCTTCTATATCGCTGTTTCCTTCTACTATTAAAACGAACTCTCCACGTATCTGTTCGTTTTCCAGCCACTCTAAAACGTCCGGAGCGGTCCCGCGTACAAACTCTTCAAACCGTTTCGTGACTTCTCTTGCCAGAACGATTTGCCTTTCTGCCCCGAACACAATGACCATCTGTTCCACCACTTGTTTGATCCGGTGTGGTGATTCGTAAAAGACCAGTGTTTCTTCCCGTTTATTCAAATCAACCAGACTGGCTACTAAATCTTTTTTCTTCCGTGGCAGAAATCCATAGAAGTAGAAAGGCTGCGGTGTAAGTCCGGATGCGATAAGGGCTGTCAAAGCAGCGTTGGGACCCGGTAATGGGACAACTGTAATGCCTGACTCGATTGCGGCCTTGACCAGTTCGACTCCTGGGTCACTGATTGAAGGCATCCCAGCATCACTGACTTGTGCGACCGATTGTCCATTCAGCATTTTTTCAATCAGCTGGGGTGTCCGCTCATTCGTATTGTGTTCATGATAGCTGAGCTGTGATGTGCTGATGTCAAAATGGTTAAGTAATTTCTGGGTGTTACGCGTATCTTCTGATGCAATGTAATCCACTTCTTTCAGGATTTGAATGGCACGAAATGTCATGTCGTCCAGATTGCCTATAGGGGTCGGAACTAAGTACAAGCTTCCCTGCTCCTTCTTCTCAAAGCTCTTCTGCGTGCTGATCATTTTCCGTCCTCACCTCTTTCACTATACAGGTCTGCTGTTTGTCATACGGACGCTTGACACCCTGCTTAATTAAAAACTGGTCTTTCTGTCTGCGCATCAGCTTTTTAAACGCTGCTTCTGCTTTTGTTGCGTCACTTCTTGAAGGATGAGCCTCTGCATACAACATCCTCAACGGTCTTCGTCTGCCTGGTCGTGTATATTTCGCCCCGACTCCGTCATTGTGTTCCTTCAACCGTCTGTCAAGATCAGTTGTATAGCCACCATACAACGTTCCGTCCTTGCAATGGAGGACGTAAAAGTAACTTGTTTTAGTCTGACTCATTTCCGTAAATCATCCTTCTCACTTCTGGAAAATAATCTCCGTTGTCATCATACACAACAAGAGGCGGCAGGATCTTCAGTCCATCCGCTTTTCCTCTTTTAATGCCTTCAATCAGCATAATATTTGCTTCTCTGCCTGCTTTAGGGTGAATAAACTGGATCCGTTTCGGAGCCAGATCCACTTCGCGCATAGCATCCATGATTTCGAGAAATCGCTCTGGACGATGAACAAAGAAGGCCTTTCCTTTTGTTTTAAGCAAACCCGACGTTACCGACATCAGTTCCTTCAGAGTCAAGTGCAGTTCATGTCTGGCAATAGCCAGATGTTCATTGGGATTCTTCTTGCTTGCTTCTGATACTGTAAAATAAGGCGGGTTACACGTGATGACATCAACTGAATCCTTTGGAATATATCCTGTCAGCGTGTTGACATCTTCGTGAACGATCTCAATCTGATCTCTTAGCCCGTTCAACTCAATACTTCGCTCAGCCATATCGACCAGGCGGTCCTGAATTTCGACAGCTGTTACTTTACTCTTTGTCTGCTGACTGATCATAAGGGCCACGGCACCATTTCCTGAACACAGGTCCACAATTCTGGCCCGGTCATGTCTCGGTACTTTAGCGAATTCACCTAATAATATGGCATCCAGTGAAAAAGAGAATACAGAAGGACTCTGAATGATATCCAGGCCATACTGCATGATCTGATCGATGCGCTCGTCTTCTTTTAATCGTATAGTCACTACATTCTTCCTTTGTTTAATGAAGTAGCTTCAGTATACCAAATAAAATAGCCAGTTTTAATTTTTATTTTCAGTTTAAACCGAATTGGATGGAAGGTACTGGCTTTAGCTGTTAATTTGTTGAATTGGTAGAATGGGCGGTTCTTTCTTATTACTGATCTTATGAGTCCGCTCGAGTTCAGACAATGACCATTCACTATCATTCTCCACTCAATAAAAAAAGACTGACACAAAGTCTTCAGCCGGTAAATCTGGAGAATTGACAAAAGCCACTCAACGAGGAGTGGCTTTCTGATTAAACGATAAATATTTGTAAAGTAAATTGCTGGGTATTTCTATTCATATCTATATTACTAGGTTTCTCATTTAGACGACATGATCCCTACCTCTATCATGTCCTTACAGCCCCATAGCTGATCCAGTGTGAATAAACTTCTTTAAAACGTGTTTATATAATACTTCATATTTATCTTTAACGTCCTTATAGTATAACACCAATCTGCACAAAAGGCTAATCGAGTGCCTGAAGGGAGATAAAAGTCGTCTTATACCAGTCAGCGCAGGCTTGTATTTTCGCCAAGTTCCACTAGGATTTAGTAATAGTCTCCTTCATTCCACAATTTAACGTCGCCAGATTCTAAAGATGCCTGGACATCTATGATCCGCTGATTTGAACTTCCTCTAAAAGCAAGATTGAGATTCATCTTATCCTGCTCGAATCGGCCGTCGACAACCACATCGATCAGTTCCAGCAGCTTTAATTTATCGTCAGTGCCTTCCATCAATTCTTCCCACGTGTAACCAGTCCATGACCAGATGTCTTTCGTTCGTCCAAAAGCTTCTCTTACGCGTTCGCATAAAGGGACTGTCACACCTGTATTTAGAAACGGTTCGCCTCCTAGAAGTGTCAAGCCCTGACAGTAATCGGCGCTCAAATCTGTTATGATCTGATTTTCCAATTCTGGTGAATAAGGAGATCCATAACTGAAGTCCTGAGCTGCTTTATTATAACAGCCTTTGCAGGCAAAAGGGCAGCCACTGACATAAATACTGCATCTGACCCCTTCACCGTCTACAAAGTTATAGGGCTTGTAATCTGCGACAAAATTTTTGCTGAATCGCTCTGAGGTCCAGTTAACTGGATTTACAGCCATCTTATTCAGTCCCTTTAATATGCTTTACTCGTGAGGAAATTTCCTTGTGTCGACCGGCTACCATTGGTCTTTTCTGCGGATTGCCTAGATACCCACACGTTCGCTTGACGACATCACATGTTTCAGGATTTGTGTTGCCACAGCTCGGACATCTGAATCCATCCTCAGTCGGTTTAAAGTCTCCTTCGAAATCACACTCGTAACAGCGGTCAATCGGTGTATTCGTTCCGAGATAACCAATACGGTCATAAGCATAATCCCATACAGCTTCCAGCGCTTTCGGGTTAGTCTGCAATTTAGGATACTCACAGTAATGAATGAATCCGCCACCTGTATACTCGGCATAATCTTTTTCAAAGTCTATTTTTTCAAACGGGGTTGGATTTTTTCGGACATCATAGTGGAAGCTATTAGTATAGTAGCCTTTATCCGTGATGTCTTCAAGCAGGCCGAATTTCTCGATATCCAGTTTACAAAAACGATCTGTCAGGCTTTCACTTGGAGTCGAATACACACTCACATGAATCCCGCTCTCATTACCCCACTCATCGGCATGTGCTTTCAACGTTCTCATGATATCGAGTGTAAAGGCTTTTGCTTCTTCATTTGTTTCCCATTCTGGACCGAAAAAAGTCGTTGCCGCTTCATAGAGACCGATATAGCCGAGTGAAATGGTTGCCCGTTTGTTCAAAAATAGATCAGATACCTTATCTTCTTTTGCTAACCGCTTCCCGAATGCCCCATGCATATATAAAATGGGTGCATTGGCTGGTTCTGCGTCCATCACCCGGTTGGCTTTAAACAGTAATGCATCCTTTATCAGACGGAGTCGTTCTTCAAGTAGTATACTGAACCGATGGACATCTCCTTTTGCCTCGATCGCAATACGCGGAACATTAAGAGTTACTACCCCCAGATTCATACGCCCTGCTGATACGTCAGTACCGTCCTCGTCTGTCCACCCTTGAAGGAACGAACGGCAACCCATTGGTGTTTTAAAGCTGCCCGTGATATCAATCAGTTTGTCATAACTTAACACGTCCGGATACATCCGTTTAGTTGAACATTCAAGAGCCAGTTCCTTGATGTCGTAATTTGGATCTGTCTCATTCAAATTCAGTCCGCGTTTCAGTGTGAAAATCAGTTTCGGAAAAATCGCTGTACGTTTTTCTTTACCCAGCCCTTTAATACGAACATTCAAAATGGCTTTTTGGATTTCGCGTTCAATCCAGTTCTCACCCAGTCCGAAACCAAGACTTGTGAACGGCGTCTGCCCCTGGGAGGTATAAAGAGTATTGATTTCATACTCCAGGCTCTGCATCGCATCGTAAATATCTTTTTTCGTTTTTTCTTCAGCAAAGGCTTCCCGTTTAGTCTGACCCTCAATCCATTTTTCCGCCGTCTGTATGTGTTTCTGAAAGTTCAGTTCAGCATAAGGGGCCAGAACTTCATCGATTCGGTCAAAACTGCACCCACCGTACTGACTGGATGCGACATTCGCTATAATCTGAGCTGTTTGCGCAGCAGCTGTCTGAATCGATCTCGGTGAGCCCACTTCTGCATTCCCGATCTGGAATCCCTCTTCAAACATATGCTTGAAATCGATCAGACAGCAATTACTCATTGGAGCATACGGTGTATAGTCCAGGTCGTGATAATGGATCTCCCCTTTTTCATGGGCATTAGCCACATGAGGCGGAAGCATTTTAAGACCCAGTGCCTTCCCAACGATCCCGGCTGTCAAATCCCGCTGCGTGTTGAATACCTTACTGTCCTTATTCGCATTTTCGTTGACGATGGATTTCTCCTTCATCAGAAGACTCTTGATCATCGCATTCACATCACGTCTTGTTTCGCGCTCTTTCTCTTTTTCTTCACGGCGCTGGATATACCCTTCCGCCAGATCATCAAAGGTATAGGCATTCAAAACATCCAGGACTAAAAAATCTATCTCCTTAGTATCCAGCTGTTTACATTTTTTGGCCAGTATCATTTCTTCCACATCGTACGCAATTGCTTTTAAATCATCAAAGGTGTAGGTCAAATCCAACTGTTCCACTGCCTGGAAAAGAGCCTCCGTGATTTTTTTCCGGCTGTATCTCTGCATACGGCCGTCTCGTTTTTGAACATCCTTCAACCCGTCGTTGATGATTTTTTCATTAAGTTCTGCGATTTTCTTATCGTTCCATTTCACATTCTGCATGATCAAACACCGTCCTTATCCTTTTTTTATTATTCATCCACTTATTCAAACATTCACAAGCGTTACTAAAAAAATATGTATGTGAATTAACAGGATGAGGCGCCTCCCCACGAGACGCCTTCTCCTCTATTTAATTAACTGAACCATTTTTCATAATCGCTGTCATCCATTGATTCGACCATCCCCACTAAGTAGCCGTTCCCTACTTGAGAGAAAAAGTCGTGGTTGCTGGTTCCCGTCGATATCCCATTCATAATAATAGGATCCACATCTTGAGCAGTATCCGGGAAGAGTGGATCGAACCCTAGATTCTGCAGAGCTTTGTTGGCATTATACCTAAGGAAAATCCCGACACTCTCGGTCCACCCAATGGCATCGTATAGATAGCTCGTGTATTCTGTTTCGTTCTCATAAAGTTTAAAGAGCAATTCATACGTCCAGTTTTTCATTTCTTCCTGTTCAGACTCACTCAGTTGATTGAATGCGATCTGAAATTTGTAGCCGATGTACGTTCCATGAACGGATTCGTCACGGAGGATCAACTTGATGATCTCAGCCACATTCGTCAACTTTCCATTACCCAAATAGCGCAGCGGCGCATAGAATCCGGAATAAAACAGGAAAGATTCCAGAAATACACTGGCTACTTTTTTCTGAAGCTCAGTGCCTTCTTGATAAATAGCATTGATGATTTGTGCTTTCTTTTGAAGCATCGGATTGCTGTGAGTCCAGTCGAATATATCATCGATCTCTGATTTTGAATTCAGCGTACTGAAAATCGCGCTGTAACTTTTCGCATGCATCGATTCCATAAATTCGATATTGTTATACACGGCCTCTTCATGTTGTGTACGGCTATGCTTTTTCAGTGCTTCGATACCGTCCTGAGACTGAAGCGTGTCCAGAAGAGTCAATCCTCCAAACACTTTTGCAATCATATCTCTTTCATCCAGCGCTAACGTATTCCAGTCACTCAAGTCATTCGATAAGGGGATACGGGTATCTGTCCAGAACTGTTCGACCAGTTTTTCCCATGTCAGCTTGTCGATCATGTCTTCAATACGGTTCCAGTTTATGGCTTTATATGTTTCAGTCACTTTGAACTCTCCTTCATTGGCACAACGACTCTCTGTCGTCACCTTATCTGCCTGCGAATTATATCGTACAGCTTTCGCACGCATTTGCGCCGATTTCTTCCTCGTCATCCGTAAATGTGCGGATATAATAAATCGATTTGATTCCTTTTTTATGTGCATACTGTCTGAGTATGGTTAAATCACGTGTGGTCTGTTTATTGGTTCTGCCTTCTTTCCACTCGTACAAGCCTTCAGGAATAACTGAGCGCATGAACAGTGTCAGACTCATTCCCTGATCGACGTGTTTTTGTGCAGCTGCATAGATATCGATTACTTTACGCATATCCATATCATAGGCACTCACGTAATAAGGCATTGTTTCATTAGAAAGATAACGAGCAGGGTAATAGGTTTTACCGGTCAGTTTTTCCTGACGTTCTTCGACCAAACGTGTAATCGGATGGATACTGGCAGATGTTTCGTTGACATAGCTGATCGATCCAGTTGGCGCTACAGCCAGTCGGTTCTGATGATACAGTCCATGCGTCTGAATGTCTTCTTTCAGTTGCATCCAGTCTTCTTTAGACGGTACCGTAATGTTTTTATCTCTGAAAATACCCGCTACTTTATCATGGTCGAATGAGAATGATTCAGACGTGTAACGATCGAAATATCGTCCGTCAGCATAGGCAGATTTTTCAAAGTTATGAAAAACGTCATTGCGCTCTCTGGCCATTTTATTGCTGGCTTTCAGCGTATGGTAGTTCAAGAGCATAAAGTAAGCATCTGTAAATTCGATCGACTCCGGTGATCCGTAGTGCATCTGATTCAATGCAAAGAACGTGTGGAGTCCCATAGCACCCAACCCAATCGTGTGGTATCGGTCGTTTCCGTTTTTAATTGTCGGAACTGCCTCAATACTTGATTTATCCGTAACGTAAGTCAGAGCTCTGACCATTGTATCGATCGACTGCTCAAAATCAGGTGTGTTCATTAGGTTCACTATATTAGTAGACCCCAAGTTACAACTGATATCTGTTCCAAGGACTTCGTACTCCTGATTATCTTTAATCACAGACGGTTCCTGAATCTGCAGGATTTCACTACATAAATTACTCATCGTAATCGTTCCGTGTACAGGATTTTCTCTATTAGCCGTATCAATATTGATGATATACGGATAGCCCGATTCCTGTTGCAGTTTGGACAATTCATTTTCCAGTTCTCTGGCATTGAGTTTTGTCTTCTTGATTTCCGGGTTTGCCACCATGTTGTCGTACTCTTCAGTAATATCGACATACGCGAAGGGTTCCCCATAGATGCGTTCAACATCGTACGGGCTGAATAAATACATTTCTTCGTTGCGAGCAGCCAATTCATAGAATTTATCTGGAACAACGACACCAAGTGACAGTGTCTTCACTCTTACTTTTTCGTCAGCATTTTCTTTTTTAGTGGATAAGAAACGCAGGATATCCGGATGGAAGATGTTCAGGTAAACTGCTCCGGCACCATTTCTCTGGCCCAGCTGGTTTGAATAACTGAAGCTGTCTTCGAGTAATTTCATAACTGGAAGCACACCACTTGATGCATTTTCAATCTTCTTGATCGGGTCTCCGGCCGCTCTCAGGTTTGATAAGTTGACCCCTACGCCTCCGCCAATACGTGACAGCTGCAGAGCAGAGTTGATGACGCGTCCGATGCTGTTCATATCATCTGTTGCCTGAACCAGGAAACAGGAGACCAACTCGCCTCTACGTTTTCTCCCGGCGTTTAAAAATGTCGGTGTTGCTGGCTGATAACGCTGATTTAAAATCTCATCAGCGATGTGTCTCGCCAGTTCTTCGTCACCGTCTGCAAGGAATAAAGCATTGAATGCAATGCGGTCTTCGAAGCGCTCCAGGTAACGTTTACCGTCATTCGTTCTCAGGGCATATTGCGTGTAAAATTTGTATGCGCCCATGAATGAACGGAAACGGAAGCCTTTCTGATATAAATCCTCAAACAATTCTGTAATAAAGTCACGGGAATATTTTTTCAGGAAAGGCTCTTCAATAAAGTCGTTATTAGTCAAATAGTCGATTTTATCGAGAACGGAGTCAAAAGGGACTGTGTTCGGATTCACATGCTCTTTAAAGTAAGCACGTACCGCTTCCTGATCTTTGTGAAGAGGGATCTGATTGTTTACCGGTCGGTTGATTTCGTTATTTAATTGAAAATAAGTTGTGTCTTTAGTCGTTGCTTTCACTGTGGAGTTTGAAGCCAAGATCTTTCACCGCTTTCTTCAGTATTCTTACATCTTCATCTGATCCTTGAAATTCGAACTGATGAAGTAAAGGGACGTTGTATGCTTTCGAAATGTCTTTTGCTGTAAATACGAACAGCTGACCAAAATTGATATTTCCGCCACCGGCAATGCCTTTGAAATAAGACACATTTTCTGCAGTTTCCAGAAAATCGTTTAGAAGGTCACTAACTTCTTCATCATAAGTAGGTGTCACAATAATGAAAGGTTCAGTTACGACGATAAATGGATTTGCCGGATTCAACTCCAGCAAATCCATATTTAATTTGTTTACAAATTTTCTGGTCTGTCCAGTTAATGAGAAGTAAACAACTTTCATTATTATGCCAGTCTATTAAGCAAGTCAGGTCTGAATCCGTGGAAAGCTTCGATACCTTCGGCAATAACAACAGGTAAAGAACTAAATCCAAGACTTTTCACTTCGTTGACTGCCTGTTCATTTTGCTCGATATCTTTAACTTGATAAGGAATGCCTTTATCTTCCAGAAATTTTTTAGTGAAATTACATTGCATACAATTAGGTTTAGAATAGACGACTACGGGTGTGTTTTGCATGTTGATCTCCTCCATTAAGGGTAATTATCGGTTATATAACACATACAACATATTGTATGTGAGTTATTCTGTCCGTTTAAATTTATTATTTTAACGATAGTTTTATTTTACAGCAGAATAAATAAAAATCAAGAGGAACACACTAGATATATTGATTATTTTTAAACCGAACACAACATATAGTGCCTAAACAAAAAACACACTCCCGTCAAGAACGTCAGAATGCACGTCTGTCGGGAGTGTTTTGTTGTAAAAAACTTTAATGTTTTTTTCTAGACACTATATATAGTGGTGCTTATTTTCTTTCGCCATAGATGACTTCGAGACAAAAAGCACACGGTTCGTCTCCATCTCTTCGTGAACCGTAAAAAAGATTACAGACATGAAAGCCGTCTTCATATATCTTCTCGAGATTCAGACGAGATTTTGTCATACCCGTATCTGTCAATTGTTTTTCCAGTGATTGCTGCTTAATAATTTCTGCTAAACGATCTCTTAAGTGCTGATTTTCCATCCGTAAAACATTGTTATCTTCGGTTAAGTGAGATAACTCTTTTTTCATGTTTTTGATTATATCCAAGGTGGCTGCTGCTTGAGATTCTAAGTCAGAAAAAGTATCGTGCAGTTCTTTTTTATTCATTGGTCACCACTTCTTTTTACTTTCATCGTTAGCTGATTTTCTACAGAGCGGGTTCGATTTCTTTCCCACATCTCTTTATAGCATACCATGATTAGTATAAAATTGCCAAACGAACTGAGCAGTCTTTCTAAACTAGCGTCCTTCTTTTACGATGGCTATCAGCTGCAGGGAACAGTCTTCAAATATGCCCTGCGCCGCCACATTACTGTCCAATTGCTTCTTACCTGTAAGGATGACTTCCATCATCTTAGCAATAGTCAGAGGTCTTAAAATGGCAGCATCTTTTTTTAGGTCATCCTGCTGAGACGTAAATGCAAAGGAATAGTCTTCGCTGACCTGGCTGTTCAAGACATCCTGGAGCAGGATAAGCATCAAATCCAGTACGAGATACTGGTCAGCTTTTTCTTTAGCTAGTGACATAAGATCTGTATGGACGTAAACAAAGGCCTGATCGTCTTTTTTTGATATGAACGTATACCATTTCCAGACGGTTTGAATGAGTTGGGTCAGCTCTTCTTTTCCCGCAAGCTCTTCTGCCTCGTTCGCATCACTTGTCAGGTGAACTAAAATCGCAGCCTTTTCTTTTGAGAGGCCATTATCAACCAGCGTCTGAATCCGGTCTAATTTGGGCAGCTGCGGAAAATGAATCAGCTGACTACGTGACAGGATGGTTGAAAGCAGTCTATGTTTAGCCGTTGTCAGAAGAAACACCGTAATGTCACCGTCCGGCTCTTCCAGAAACTTCAGCAAACTGTTCGCTGCCTGATTGGTCATCTTTTCAGCATCTTTAACAATTACTAGTTTACGCCGACTTTCCATCCCGCTTTTAGTGAACTCTTCTTTCAGCGCCCTGACCTGACCAATTTTGATTGATTGACCATCCGGCTCTATTTCAAGCACATCCGGGTGATGGTGTTCAGCAATTCGTCGGCACGTCTCACAGGACTGACAGGCGCCGTGCTCGTTTTGAGGACAGTAAAGAGACTGAGTGATCCACATAGCCATCTCTTTTTTTCCTGTCCCGGCTTTTCCTTCAAATATATAAGCATGCTGTAATCTATTTTTCTTTAGTAACTGAAGAAACAGCCGCTGAATGCTCGGCTGTCTGTTTGTTTGAGTAGACATCATAGGTCCCCTGTTAATTAGAATTGTAAAAACTGATCGATTGGAAGAACAAATAGGGTTGCGCCGCCAACTTCAACATCGACCGGGTAAGTCAGATCGGATTCAAGCGTAAAGTCATAAGAGGGTGGACTCATCATAGTCTGGCTGCGAGTTGAACAGTTTTCTTTAATCAGTTCCAGAACGTCATCCACTTTTCTGTCTTCTACTCCTAATAGAAACGTCGTGTTTCCTGATCTTAAAAATCCTCCTGTTGAAGACAATTTAGTGGCTCTGATTCCATTCTCCACAAACTCATCTGCCAAACGTTTACTGTCTTGATTCTGAACAATTGCAACGATTAATTTCATCGTGATCATCCTTTCCTTGTCTTAATTTTTGTCGCTGATTTTTGCTTTTATAACAGCCCACGTTTCCTGAAAAACATGATCTTCATCCTTTGATGCATCAATGATTGTAAAACGATCTGGTTCCAGATCGATCAACTTAAAGTAGCCTTTTCGAACGTCTTCATGAAATGTTATTGCCTCAAGCTCTAATCGATCCTGTTTCCGGTTCAACTTTTTATCTTTAATACGCTCAAGTCCAACATGTGCTTCCACATCTAAATAGATAGTCAAATCAGGTCGTAAGCCTTCAATCGCGAATTCGTTGATCGCTTTAACTTCTTCTATTCCGATTCCTCTCGCCTGACCCTGATAGGCAATAGAACTGTCTACAAAGCGGTCACACAAGACAATATCTCCTCTGTCCAAGGCTGGGCGTATTTTTTCGACTACATGCTGACGTCGTCCGGCTGCCAGCAGGAGCGCCTCTGTCCTGGCATCCATTTTGGTATGGAGCGGGTTTAAAATAATTTCTCTGATTTCTTCAGCAATCTCACTTCCACCCGGTTCTCTCGTCATGACTAAAGGACGATCGGTCTCGTTTTGAATTGCCTCATTTAATCTTTTTACCAGACTGGACTTTCCTGCCCCGTCCGGCCCTTCGATCGTGATAAATAATCCCTTCACGACATTTCCCCCATCTTTAACAGTATTCTTATATTCATTATACGGTAGATTAATCCGTCTTGTCCATTCGTTTCTCGAAAAGCAGGTTCTGAAAACCGGCACACTACTATTCACCCGATAAGAAGCCTTCCAGTCAGCTGATTAATTGTATATTGAGAAATAATTGCTGTTATACGTGCAAATCTTCAGAAGTTTTAGGCAGGAATCGGGAAAGGGCTGAAGATTAGAGCTTTTCTTCAGAAGTTTAGAACGGAGTAGCGTGTACTTATTTAGATCACATTGTATCTTGAGGAGTTTCGACTAAATAGTACTCGACTTATTATGATTCAGTCAATCTGAAACATGACGGCTTTGTTAAAGTGGACGACACCAAAAAACAACCTCTTCACCGCTTAAAAAGTGAGCATTTCCCATTTGGTGTAAAACATGTTTGACACTATAAAGATTATTCTATACACTAAATATGTAAAACATGTTTGACACATTCGATTAATCAGGGGGTTACATATGCACAACCATATAAGAGTGCTACGTGAAGATAAAAAAATATCTCAAGGAAAACTGGCCGAATTATGTCGTGTCAGCAGGCAGACGATCAATGCAATCGAGAATAATAAATACGACCCCAGTCTGCAGCTGGCTTTTGACATAGCAAAGAACCTTGATACCACTATCGATTGGCTTTTCTTACCTAAAGGAGGAAATTAAAATGACACTTAAAAAAACGTATGGACTAGTTTTAGGCTTAATAACTTTGGCAATGATTGGTAATTTGATTTACCGTCTGTTTAGTGGCTCGCCCATTGGATACCAAGAAGTCATTCTCACAGGTGCTGTCACAGTCGGCTTCTTTTACTTCTGGACATGGGGATCCCGCAAGAATAAAGACGGAATCTTACCAAATGAAGAACTTGGAAAGACCATCGAACAAAAGAGTATGGCGTTTAGCTACTACCCCCTCGTTGGTCTTTTGTGGATTGGACTGATCGTGGACAAGACACTGACAGATACGACCAATATCACTTTGCTGATTATACTTGGAATTGCACTGATTGTTCCCTCGCTATTGTCTTTCATCATCGCACAGACTTATGCGGTCAGATTGAATGTCATAGGGAAAGCAGCTGAAGAAGTTGTTTATAGAGTTAATCGTATAAAAAAGAAAACAAGAATAAGAATACTCTCTATAGCCGTGTTTCTTACTACCTTATTCATCACCGGACCTGTTTTCAGAGATTCAGGAAATTTGTTTTATGATTTACTGGTCTTTCTATTTGGAGAGCCATCTGAGACTGGCGTTGATCTTTTCCCCATTCTATTCAGTGCTGTGATTATATTGCTTGTGTTGTTTGCCGGGCATCGATTTCATCAGTCGATCAGTGATGAAGATTAAGAGATAGTATACGCACTGATTCGCAAGAGCCTATTTTAAATAAGCTAGACTTAACTTTGATTGTATAAAAAAACACCACACAAGGTACTGACCCCTTAAAGTTAGATTGTTTACTCTAGCTTTAAGGAATTGGTACCCAAGTGGTGTTTTTTTGATCCATTAACTCGTTTGCACTCATCTGCTGTAATGGTAATAGAAGTCAGTTTACTGCATTACTTCAAATGGTCACCTTTCAAATGCCTGATACGTGCCTCTTTAAACAGATAAAAGTACTTGGCTTTCTGAAGCTTTGATTCAGCTTCCCATGTCGAATTTTCTTTAATCATGATGTTATCGAGATGTTTCCCGGCTTCGTACAATTGCCTCTGTTTTTTTATGAGTGTGATCAGCTTCTGGTCATACTCGTTTTTCAACTGATGTTTTTTTCTAAAAAATCCCATACGTCACGTTCCCTACATTTCTCTTCTGCCTTCAACTGCTTTAAGCAGCGTGACTTCATCTGCGTATTCTATATCGCTGCCAACTGACAAGCCGTGAGCGAGACGTGTGACTTTTATGCCTGCCGGTTTAATCAGACGTGAAAGATACATAGCAGTTGCTTCTCCCTCAGCTGTTGCATTGGTGGCTATAATGACCTCCACAATCTCATCTTTCTGAAGCCGTTTGATGAGGACCGGAATGTTGATATCTTCCGGTCCGGTTCCTTCGATGGGTGACAATACTCCATGCAGGACATGATAAAGTCCTTTAAATTCGTGCATTTTCTCCATCGAAATCACATCTTTAGGGTGTTCAACAACCAGAATAACAGACTGATCACGGTTCTTGTCCTCACAAATATCACACGGATCATTCTGTGTCATGTTCCCGCAGACCGAACAATAGGTCAAATCCCGCTTGACACTGATGAGAGCTTTGGCAAATCGTGTCACATCATCTTCATTCATACCTACCGTATAAAAAGCCAGGCGGGCAGCTGTTTTCTCCCCGATTCCTGGCAATTTCATATAACTTTCCATTAATTGTGCTATCGGTTCTGGATAATGCATAACCGTGTCCTTTCTTCTGTAAACTCAGCTAAAATCACTCCTGAATTTACAGTCTTCAAACTTGAACTGTGTTACATTCCGGGAATCCCTAATCCTTTAGAGTATTTTCCCATCGTCTTTTCAGTTTCTTCGTCTATTTTAGTCAATGCATCATTTACTGCAAGTAAAACTAGATCTTCCATTATTTCAACATCTTCAGGGTCCACAATGTCTTCTTTGATCGTTACTTTCTTACATTTCTTGTCGCCTGTAAACAGTACTGTCACCAGATCATCATTGGCTGTTCCTGTAAACTCTGTTTCGTTTAATGCTTCCTGTGCAGATTCCATTTCTTTCTGTATTTTCTGCATTTTTTTCATCATACCTTGCATATTTCCCATTCCGCCACGCATTGGGCATTCATCCTCTCTTATTCTTTAATCGTTACAATTTCTTTTCCGAACATCCCGATCGCTTCAGTCACGATGGCATCTTCCTCAGGAGCTGACTCTTGTTCAGCTGAGACATCTTCTTCTACTGTCTCGCCGCCCTTTTTCAGACGCTGGATAAAGGACTGTCTGACAGTCGGCCATTGTTCAGATGGCACCGTACACAGTTCAGCCCGATGGCCAATCACTTTTTCTAGATAATCGCCGATCGAATCCAGCAGAAACGAATCATTTTGAGCTCTCTCACATAGAATATCATAATCAAACGTGACAACCAACCCATTAGGACTCGCTGCGACCGGTTTAGACGTCTTCATGATCGCTTTTTGACCAGCCGGCAGGTAATCGATCAAATCAGGCCAGACATCTTTTAATTTGGCAAGATCATCTTTTGTCGCTTTTTCCAATATTCTGAAGACCTGTGTCTGATTCACTTTGAATGTCTGCTGTTTTTTCGGCTTACGTGACTGAGCGGCGGGTTTTGGTGCCGCTGTGTTTTGAACACCCTGCTGCATTTGTTCAATCATTTTCTGCATCTGCTGCATTTTATCTTTCATATTACTGAGTTCCTGACTGTCTCCCTTTGCTTCGGAAGCAGCCGGTGCCACTTTTGTCATGACAGGCTGTGTCAGACGAACAGTCGCGACTTCCAAATACACTTCAGCGTGACTTGATTGTCTCATTTCCTGATGGGTCTGATTCATGACCCGGATGATGTCATAAATTTTCTCAGGATCTGCCTGCGCTGAAAGCTGCTTGAACTGGTCATCCACTTTGCTCATTTTCAGCACGGTTTCTTCCTGTGTTTTACTGTATATCAATATATCTCTACAAAAAAGGATGGTATCATCTACCAGACGGTTGGCGTCTTTTCCTTCCTGCAGAATGGCGTGAAGGAGTGACAATCCTTTTTCGGTATCATTGACTAATGCCGCTGATACATATTCACTCAACAGTTCCTGTGTGATACTTCCTGTGATCCGCAGTGTTTCGTCAAGAGTGATCAGTCCATCTGAAAAAGAAAGGGCCTGGTCCAGTATACTCAAGGCATCCCTCATCCCCCCTTCAGCCGCTTTTGCGATAGCTAAAAGGGCATCCTCTTCATACTCAACTTCTTTTTCCTTTAAGATATAAGTCATCCGTCGAATAATATCCTGAGGTGAGATCCGTCTGAAATCAAACCGTTGTGTTCTCGAAATAATGGTCAGCGGGATCTTATGCGGTTCGGTTGTGGCTAGAATGAACACGACATTGGCCGGTGGTTCCTCCAATGTTTTTAGCAGCGCATTAAATGCACCCATAGAGAGCATGTGGACCTCATCTATTATATAGACTTTATATTCAGCCTGAGTAGGAGCATAGTTTGCCTTCTCACGAATGTCTCTTATTTCTTCGACTCCATTATTACTAGCCGCATCGATTTCAATAACATCATTCAGGTTCCCTAACGTAATGGCTTTACAAATATCACAGGCGTTACACGGTTCCCCATCTTGAGCGTGAGGACAGTTCATCGCTTTAGCGAATATTTTGGCTGCACTTGTTTTTCCTGTTCCCCTTGGACCGGAGAATAAATAAGCATGACTCGTGTTCCCCTGACTCAAAGCATTTCTTAAAGTCTTCGTAACGGCTTCCTGCCCCGCCACATCTTCAAACCGCTGAGGACGCCAGACACGATATAAAGCTTGATAACTCATTTTCTCCCTCTTTTCTTCATTCAGTCTCTTCTTTATTATAGGCTAAATGCCACTCGATTAAAAAAGAAATTTTCAGCTTTGAGCAAAAAAAAGATGCCCTTATAATAAGGAACATCTTTCTATGAACAAAGAGCTTTATTCATGGCTATGTACACATGACACATGATGGAACAGTACTTAGTGCTGCTTCCTTCCGGACCTGACACGGTTCATACGCCCACCATTGCCATGCGGCCTTGCGGCAATTACTATAATAGCACACGTCATGAATTATTTCCAGAGCTTTTAAAAATCTGTTGATTCAATTGTGACAGTCGCTCTTCTCTTTCAATGATCAGAAGGCCTTTACAGTGCCCAACTAATACTCACTCTGTCTGTCATCTCCAGCTTTACTAACAGCAAAAAAAAGACGACTTTCTATTGAATGGTAGAAAGCCGCCTTGATGATTCACTTTTCAGCTGGTGTGTCTGCTTGCTTTATAGAGCCGCCCATGCCTCCGATGATGCCGATGAGAATAAGGACGACTATTTTGCCGATTTTTTTCATCTAACTCTCCTCTAATACCCGTTTTTTAATCACATGTCATCCAGTAAATTCAATATTTTCAAATATCATCCCACTCTTAGGCGTTGTCGGAACATTGACCATACTGTAGCCGATATCCTGATCAGGAACCGTATAGCTGACTTTGTTGATCAGGTAATCCGTTACGATCTCCATCGCTCTGACTGTATTCCATTCCCCCGGGCAACGGTGACCAGTATTATAATCGCCTCCACCCTGTGCGACCAGTTTCATCTGAACCTGATCCGTCGGGCTGGTGTGCCAATCGCTGAAGCGCTCGGGATCGAAATTGTCAGGCTCGTCCCATATTCTCGAGTCATGATTCGTGCCGTAGAAATCGAGAAGGACTAGTGTATCTTTATCAAATGAGTAGCCATTCCATTCAAAGTCTTTACGAGTGATTGCCCCATTGAACGGGAAAAATGGGTAATAGCGTCTGATTTCCTGTATAAACATATGAAGGTAATAAGGATTATCGCCATTCAGCTTTTCCTTAATTTCAGGAAACTGGTGCAGGCTTAATGCCGTAAAGGCGAAGTAGATTGCTACTGCAACAGAAGGACGCAGAACGTTCAGTAATTCGACTGCTGCTGTTTTCAGATCCAACAGTTCGCCATCCAGTTCTCTATGCCAGGCTACTCTATACAGCGCTGTATCTTCTTTAGGATTCAGCTCCCCGTCTCTTACTTGTTGAATCAGCTCTTTATTCCATGATTCCGCCTGCTTACGGCCGATTCGCCCTTCAATGTGACGGGTACTGACAGCCATTGGTGACTCAAACATGCTGACCAGCTGTTTCGTCCGTTTTTTCACATCTTTATCCGGCAGCGGTACGCCAGCCCATTCACAGACAGCCTGTGTCAGGATTTTCTGACTTTCTTCATAAAAGACAATCGAATCTTGTGTAATCCACTCTTTAGTCGCTTTGAGCAAATACTTTTCGACCAGTTTTGCCCACACTTCGATTCGTTCTTTGGACATTAAATCCATAAACAGTTTCTTACGGTGACGATGCGCCTCATCATCTAGGCCCTGTACACCGCCTTTTCCGAGCAATGTCGCTTTTGCGGGTTCCGGTGCAGCTCCCTCACGCTTGAATTTATCCTCTTCGTAGAAAAGCTTAGCTGCCTCTTCGCCTCCCATAACGATGGCTTTTTCACCTAACAGCCTCGTCTCAAATGCATCTGACTTATACGCCTGAAGTCGATTGGGTGCATACATATAGCCTTCTCGGAGTACCTTCAGTCCACTCTCTAATCCGTCTTCTTTTGGAAAACTTCTTGTCGATTGCATACGTCTCCTCCTCATAGTGTTCTGTTACTATTAAGTATAAAAAAGGAGCCGGCTACATCGCAAATAATAGCCCTTACTTTCCTGATTTCTTCATTTCATCATATTCAGATTTCAATATGGAGTAATAGACATCGTTAAACCATTCCCCTTTTTTCCACTGGGCAACGTGACGCAAGGTGCCTTCTTTCTGCATGCCCAGACGTTCCATAACTTTACCGGAAACGGCATTGCGTTCATCGTGAAGAGCAGCTATACATCCGAGTCCTAGTGTGTCAAATCCTAATGCCAATATGCGATTGGCCGCCTCGGTCATATAACCGCTCCCCTGATAATCTTTATTTAAGGTATACCCGATAAGTGCTCTTTTCTCACTGTCTTTGACCCTCAGATCGATCGTGCCGATCAGTTTGCCTGTGGCTTTCAATTCAATACCGTATTTTCCTAAAGGATCTTCTATAAAATAGGAGACAATCGCTTCTTCTGTATCCGTTAAAGATGTATGGCGGTCAAAGACATAGTAAGTCGTCTCTTCATCGCTGGCGTACTCAAACATATCCTCTGCATCTTTAAGTGTGACATGTCGTAGTATCAGTCGTTGTGATTCTATTCGGGAATTTTTCGCCATATTCACTTCTAAACTATCCATAATCAAGCCTCTTTCTATTATCGTTTAATTTATTTTAATATGTAAAAGCTGGTAGCACAACGTTAATTGTGTCTTAATTGTTACTGATGACGATTTAATGAAAACTTTCAGAAACTTTCATGAAAATAGATTGACTAAAAATCAGGTGAGGACTATAATAAATTCGCTAGAGATTATGTTATTTATTTGAAAGAAGGAATCATTGTGCCAATAACCAATTTATTAGTAGCTTTAGGCTTTTCATTTATTCATTTGAGCTCCAGACATTTTAAATTACATTTCTTTTCGGTTAACCAGTTTACATCCTTTGTTGGAGGGATTTCATTAGCTTATGTCTTCTTCCACCTTATTCCAACAGTACAATCATACGAACACGAAATTATGGAAACTTTTCATGTCAATCAGCAAAACGCCTCACATCTGATTTTCGGCTCTATGCTGGCCGGGATAGTCGTTTTCTACTTCCTGGAAATAGGATTGAAATCTTCCCGTCTGAAAGTAGCTAAAAGAGACTTTTCCACTTCCGGAGTATTCTGGGCACACATCGGCTCTTACTTTTTATACAATTTTATCATCGGGATTTTACTGTCCAGTCAGTTATTTGAAACATCGTATACTGCCCTATTTTATTTATTTGCTATTGGTGTCCATTTCCTGACTAATGACTGGGTCCTGCGCCATCACTTTGAAAGACTGTATGACCGCTACGGTTTAAAACTATTGATGGCAGCTGTTTTACTCGGTCTGGTCATTGGATTAAATATCCATATTTCTCATACCTATGTAGGGTTAATGGAAGCATTTGTCGCAGGTGGATTAGTGCTTAATGCTTTGAAAGACGAACTCCCTGCCTGTAGAGGAAATGGGATGACTTCTTTCTTTGCCGGTCTGGTCATCTACTCAAGCATTCTCCTATTTATCTAACAGCTTATTTACAGAAAAAAGTACTGCGATCCTGATCAGCGTTTTCTCAATTGAATGGTCAACACCACTCACCTGAGCGACTTACTGAAACAGAGATCCAGTACTTTTTATTTTACAGCAACCCTTTTAGTATGAAAAGCCATCAGGCCAGTCACATCCCACTTCCATTTCAGTTCAGGCTTTTTTCTCATTTTAACCATCAGCATGACGTAAGTATACCAGGCAAGATAAAGCAATTTAAATGAGACAGTGAGTCGAATGACATTAGTGAACGTGTATAATGCTGGCGTAAGCTGGTTCAGTATATACAGAAACCCCGGTGTAGCGAGCATTGTAACAAAGAAATTCATACTGAATAAATACAGCATGTCTTTCGCAAACTCCCCTAGTGAATAATTGTATTTAACATCCATCAAACCAAAAATAATCAATTCGATCACGACTATACCTGTGACCATTGTCATAATCAGTATGTAATTAAAATCGAACAGACTTAATGAAAATCCGATTATGAATGTGGGAAGTTCCATAACCATTTTGTAGAGCCTGCACCTTTCCCGTTCTGTCAACTCACTAAATTTTAACATTTCTCTCACCTCTTTCTCATTATACAATACCCCTTCTCCTTTTTCTATACTCTTTGGCTCTTTTTATCTGCCTAAACTAATTACGTGTTAATGTGTCGGTAAGAGAGGCTGTTCTATATCGCTGGACATGATTAGTCACTAACTCGTCACACTAAATAACCCTTGAAGACTGAACAGATCAGGACTTCAAGGGTTATTTTATACCATTTAATTACACTAATACTGAGTCTTCCATTATCAGTTTCTTTTCGAGCGCTCGTTCACGTAATTCCTTTCTGAAGTCAGGATGGGCGATAGCTCTCAAGGCTTCTGCACGTTCACTGAATGTTTTACCAATTAATTCTGCTCTACCATATTCTGTGACCACTGTATCCACATCGTTTTTTGATGTAGATACGATCGATCCTTGAGCCAGCTCAGACACGATTGTCGAGATGGTGTCTTTCTTAGTTGTAGAATAAAGGCAGATCACCCCTCGTCCATCTTTCGTCATGCGTACACCTTTTGTAAAGTCTGCCTGACCACCTGTAGAGGAATACAGTTTCCCACCTACTGATTCAGAGTTACACTGACCGTAAAAGTCCACTTCAACAGAGGATTTGATCGATACCAGATTATCCACTTTTGAAATGTTGACGAGACTGTTCGTCACATCACATGGTAACATTAAAACATCTTTATTATTGTGCATGAAGTCATATAACCGTTTTGAACCGATAGCGAATGTTGAGACCGTTTGTCCAGGGGATACCGGATTATGTTTGTTTGTGACCACAGCCTTCTCATATAAATCAACAATTTTATCCGACAGCATTTCGCTGTAAACGCCTAATTCTTTTTTATCCATGATACATTCCATAACCGCATTTGGCATAGAACCGAAGCCGATTTGCAGAGTATCTCCATCTTTAACAATATCCCCGATGATTTTTCCAATTTCCAGATCTTTATCTGACAATATTGGAGTCGGTAATTCTGGAAGGTCAACAGTGTTTTCGACAAGTGCAGATTCCTGGCTGATGTGAATCGCATTTTTTTCTCCAAAAGTTCTCGGCATGTTTTCATTAACTTCCAAAATGATCGTTTCAGCATGTTCGATCAGTGAGGCCACATAAGACGGGCTTGTTCCCAGTGAAAAGTTTCCGTCCTCATCCATTGGTGAAACGGTCGCCATAATAACGGGATGGGCAGATCGTTTTAATAAAAGTGATGGGATATCTGAAAAGTGATTAGGTAAAAAGTCGATAAATCCCTCCCTGTAATGCTTTCGATCTGCTCCGGATAAGAAAATAGAGACTTGTCTCAGTTTATGGCGAGGGATATCTAACGGTCCGGAACTTGGCAGCATACGATGCAGGTAATTCCCTTTCGATCGCTTGTTTTTTGGAATAGCTTCCAGTCTTAACTGATTTATTCACTTACCCAGACTATCAGGCAGTATTATTTTTTTTGGCTTTTCGGTTACTTTGCATGATGCTCCATGACCGCTTCATAGTTCCAATCATATTTGTATCTGAGTAGACCAGTACATTAGACCGGTAGAATGCCAGAGATACAAATGCGATCAACACAGCAAATCCGACTGTTCCGATAATAGAGAGCCAGATACCACTGGTTGCCACCGTACCGGATGCGATTCTAAATGGCATAACAAATGGTGTAAACAGCGGAATATAGGAAAAGACGACTGCAAGTGTATTTTCCGGCGAAGCAAAAGCGAATAGTCCGACGTAAAAGCCAGCCAGTGCAACGAAAACAATTGGTGTGACAGCTTTATTGACGTCCTCCATCTTGGTAGCCAGGGATCCGAAGAACGCAGCCAGAATGACATACATCAATACCCCTGCGATGAAGAATATCAATGTGTAACCCATCAGGTCTTGCAGCATCCCGAATATATCCACTTCACCAAGGATCGTCTGTACAAATTCAGTATTCCTGAAATAGAGGTAGGCACCTGTCCCGACTGCCGCATAAATCCCAATTTGAGTCAGCATGACTAACGTTACGCCTACTAATTTTCCGAAGAAGTGATTAGTCGCACTGGCACTGGATAAGATGACTTCCATGATGCGAGTGCCTTTTTCATTTGCCACTTCTTCAGCAATGATACCGGAGTATGTCATAATGAACGCCATGATGGCAATGCTGACAGCGTACGCACTCCACTCCTGTATCATTCTGTCTCCTGTATCGTCATCTGCTAAGTCACCATCCGTAATAGTGACCACTCTTTCCTCAACCTCGACAGGTTCAGTTAATGACATCACTTCTGCCTGCGACAATTCAAGTTCATTTGCCCTTAACATCGTCTGATAATTTGTCAGTGTTTCTGTAATGATCGGTACGAGATTAGACAGCTCATTAGCGTGAACGATTTCCACCTGCACTGAGTCCCCATCCGTATCAACAATCATATAGCCGTCGATCGATTCCTCACCTAATGCTGTTTCTGCTTCTTCTTCAGTCGTAATATCTTCAGCAATATCAAAATTCCATTCTTCACTCATAAACATCTGTTCGACAGCCTGATCCTCTGTCAGAATCGCTACAGGAACCGCCTCGGCATCTTGAGCTTCTCTGGAGAAGAAATAACCCATTCCTGCTATAAAACCAATGATGATCAGAGGGATCAGAACCATTATAATGAAGCCGAAAGACTTCACATTTTTCTTATATACTTCTTTTGTAATGACCCAAAATTTACTCATGTTTTTCACCTGCCGTTCTTTTGAATATTTCTTCTAAAGTAGGAGGTTGCTGGCTGAACGTCGGGATATACCCGTTTCGCGTTGCCGCTTCGAAAATCGCTTTCCCATCTTCTGCTTTAGAGAGGTAAACGACATCGATCCCCTCTCTGGTTTTCTCGACAGTTTTCACACCTGGAAAATCTCTCAGTGCTTCTGGGCTTAAATCTGACTCTAAAAACAGCTTCGTCCTTCCAAACTGTTCTCTAATATCATGTACGGGCCCTTTCAGAACTTGTCTGCCATCTTTCAACATAATAAGGCTGTCACAGAGCTCTTCCACGTTGTTCATGTTGTGGCTGGAGAATATGATGCGTGCACCATTTCTTTGTGCTTCTCTAATCCCTTCTTCAAGGAGTTCGGCATTGACAGGATCCAGCCCACTAAACGGTTCATCCAATATAATCAGTTCAGGTTGATGGATAAGCGTACAGATCAGTTGAACTTTCTGCTGGTTCCCTTTAGAAAGAGTTTTGACTTTATCTGTTTTCTTTCCTTTTACGTCAAACTTTTCTAACCAGTCATCTATTAATGGACGAATCTCGCTTTTCTTTTTGCCTCTCAACTGTGAGAAGTATAAAAGCTGATTCTCAATTGAGACTTTAGGATACAATCCTCTTTCTTCAGGAAGATAGCCTATTTTATTAAATACTTTCCTGGATATGCGTTTCCCTTCCCAGAGCACTTCTCCCGTATCAGCTGTCAACAGATCCAAGATAATTCGAAACGTCGTTGTTTTTCCTGCTCCGTTCTGACCGATCAACCCCATAATTTCACCAGACTTAATGGTAAAACTGACATCTTGAACAGCTTTAACATCTCCAAAGGACTTCTGCAGTCCTTTAACTTCTAACATCTGAACGCCTTCTTTCTTAGTGTATGTACTGATAGTAAATACTGAATAAAACCAGTATAGCGCATTATGATTATATAAGCATCCGACTATAGGACTATTTTTCTATAAATAGTCATACTTCCGTCTTGGAAAAATCAAAAAAAGGAGAGCACACGAGCACTCTCCCAACATGTCATCCTTCAATTATTTTGACAAAAAACTGTCTGGACCTCGGCCCGTCAAATTCTGTGAAATAAACACTTTGCCATGTGCCGAATAGAAGTTCTCCCTTATGGATCAGGACAGTTTCACTTGCGCCTACAAGGCTTGACTTCATATGCCCATCTGAATTGCCTTCCATATGAATAAAATAATCATGATTCGGAAAGGTATCGTTCAATGCTTTTTTTAAGTCTGTTTTGACATCCGGATCTGCATTCTCATTGATTGTGATGCCTGCAGTTGTATGCGGGCAAAAGACCACCATGATTCCTTCCTCTACTTTACTTTCTTTCAATGCTTCTTCAAGGTAAGCATCCAGCATAAGAAAGGCTTGTTTCTCATGTGTTTTTATCTCAAACTGTTTAATATAGCTCATCTGATCACCTCCAGTTAAAAACGCAGTGGTGGTTTAGGCAGCAGTATAACGCTGCGTTATTTATACTTTTTCTATCCAGCCGTCTGGTGCTTCAATTTCTCCGAATTGAATACCGGTCAGTTCGTTATAGAGACGTTTTGTTACAGGTCCTACCTCTGTTTCTGAGTAGAACACATGGAAATCCTCTTCAATTTGCAGACCGCCTATCGGTGCAATAACAGCAGCTGTCCCGCAAGCGCCCGCTTCCTTGAACTGATCGATGTCTTTGATATAGACATCGTCTTCGAGCGTTTTCAGATTCAGCCTGTTCTCAGCCAGCCAAAGGAGTGAGTATTTGGTGATACTCGGCAGGATCGATGGTGATTTTGGTGTAACAAATACATCATCTTTGGTGATGCCAAAGAAATTGGCTGCCCCTACTTCTTCGATTTTAGTATGGGTTTCCGGATCCAGATAAACTGCATCGCTGAAACTGCGTCCTTTTGCTTCTTTACCAGGCAGTAAGCTTGCTGCGTAGTTACCGCCTACTTTTGCTGCTCCTGTTCCTCTTGGTGCTGCACGGTCATACGTACTGACGAGAAAATTAGATGGTTTCATTCCACCTTTGAAGTATGAACCGACTGGTGTGGCAAAAATTGAAAAGATATACTCATCTGCCGCTTTGATGCCGACATTGTCTCCGATCCCGATCATGAATGGACGGAGGTACAACGAAGCACCTGTCCCATAAGGCGGAACCCATTCTTCGTTCGCTCGAACAACTTCTTTAACTGCTTCGACAAATTTATCTTCTGGATACGGCGCCATCAACAGACGTTCGCAGCTGTTATTCATCCGCTTGGCATTTTCAAAAGGTCTGAATAAATTAATTGACCCATCTTCCGTCCGATAAGCCTTCATACCTTCGAAGCACTGCTGACCGTAATGCAGTGCAGTAGATCCTTCAGAAATATGCAGCTGGTTATCAGTTGTCAGTTCCCCTTCATCCCATTTGCCGTCTTTATATTTTGAAATGAAACGATAGTCTGTTTTAATATACGAAAAGTCTAAATTTTCCCAGTCAATAGTTTCAGGTGTAATCTCATTCATCATAGTCTATTGTTTCCCCTATCCTTTAAATTGTATTTTTCAACTGTAAGTATTATTAAAAAATCAGCTCACAGTCACAGCCATATCTCCAGTCTTGATCACTTTCGTCGTATAGAGTATCTTGTTAACACCATACGTAATTAAGATTGGAAGAACAGCTCCACACAATAAGTATACCCCAAATACGCCAAAACCTGAATTGTTAATTACCCACAGCGGTGCAACACCTGCGGCAAAGCCAACCCCACCCATTTCAGGAATGGTCTCGAAACCAAACACAAGAGTAGCTATCGGGCCACATATTGCAGAGGCAATCGTTGGTCCAACTAGAATCATGGGATTATTAATAATATTAGGTAATTGTACCTTAGGCGTACACAATCCTTGGGCCACATATCCCCCTAGATCATTCTCTTTGAAGGACAATATAGAAAATGCAAAATACTGGGCAGTTGTTCCGATCAGCATCGCCCCATTGACCATTGGACTCATTGACAGGGCAATCGACAAAGCAGCAGAAGACAGCGGAGACATTAAAAACAGCCCGAATAATGCAGCCATGACAGAGGACCCGATTACTGGACTTCCGGCTACTGCTCCAGATATGGTTTCACTGACGACCAGAAGAATAGGCGTGATGATTTGAGCTAATCCTACCCCTGCAAGTCCTCCGCCTAAAAGAGACAAAGTAGGAATCGCCATCATATCAAGTGGGGATGTCCCCGTTACTTTTTTCCCGATCCAGGTGGCAATCGTACCGGCGATCAGTGCTCCAATAGGGTCTCCACCCACTAGGGTAAAGCCGGCTTCTGTCATTTGAACAGCTGCTCCTCCAATCGTGGAAGCGGCCATGGCTGCGAATAGTGTCAGCGTATTGGCTTTCATATTATAGGCAATCCCTGCACCTAGTGCTGGTGCTAAAAGAACACGCGTCACCCCACCTATCGTTACCAGTACAGGTAAACCCAGCATGTCTCCAATCGTTCCAAACAAGAACCCGATCCCGATTGTCACAAAAATGGCATTAGCTACTCCAGATGATACTTTTAATACATTTCTTCTGACATATTCTCTCATAGTGATGACTCCCCTTTTTGTTTTTTCTACATAATTTACTCTGTTCCCCTGTTTCAAGAGAGGCTGATCGACGTGTGACTCCTTATACAAAAAAGCCAGCCTACTGTACGAGAAGTAGGCTGGCTGCTATGTGCATTACCTGAGCCCACTTTCTAATGTTACAGAAATAGGACTCTATCTTGGAAGATAAGAATCCTGGCTAGATAATAATGAGTAATAAGTCACGTAGTGAGGCAAATACCGGCATGTTCACTTCAGTTGTTGAATAATAAGTGCCGTTCGTTTGTGATTCATTCATCGGTCTGCCTCCTCGTCTATGTAGTATGTGGGTAATCTTAACGATTGAGACATTAAAAGTCAACTAGATTTATTAAAACATTCTAATTTTAAACAATATAAGGTTTGTTACCGTTTTACTTTAAATTGAACCCGTCTTTAATTCATCGTTTTCAGTTCTTTTGCTTATGTTACAATAGTTAATATACTTAACGAGAAAAAGGAGTGCATTAAATTGACAATTGGGTTTATAGGGTTTGGTAATATGGCTCAGGCGATTGCAAAAGGATTGCTTGAAAAACAGTTGGTGAAACCACAAGAGCTGATGTTTTCCAATCGATCTGAAGAAAAGCGTCAGCAGCTGATTAAGTCATTCGCAGTTAGCGGAACGTCTTCCAATCAGACTGTTTGGGATGAATCCGATATCCTTATTCTTGCTGTGAAGCCTTATCAAATCGATGAGGTCCTGTCTGGCTTGGATAAAACTAAACACCCCTTCGTCATCTCTGTCGCAGCAGGTGTGACCAATGCACAGCTTGCTCTTCATTTAAAAGAGTCCTCTTTTCTGCGAACCATGCCTAACCTCAATTCACAGGTTGGCGAAGGAATGACAGCTATTGTAGAAAACGATCAAGTCGAACAAAAAGATCTGGATAGAACGAAAGAAATATTCGTAGCTGTTGGCGAAGTCGTAGAACTCCCAGAATCACAACTCAGTGCGTTTATCGCCCTGGCAGGCAGTTCACCCGCTTTAATTTTTATGTTTATCGATACATTAGCCAGAGCCGGTGTCAAATACGGTCTACCTAAAGACAAAGCAACTAAGATAGCCGCTCAGGCAGTTTTGGGGAGTGGCCGAACGGTTTTAGAGACAGATCAGGATCCCTGGACACTGATCGACCAGGTATCTTCACCAGGTGGGGTCACGGTCGAAGGCATTCTCTCTTTACTGAAAGGTGATTTCGCTGCATCTATCATTGAGTCTGTTGATGCCATGGTTGATAAAAATGATGATATGTCTAAAGGCTAACAGACTATCCGCAATAAAAGACGCCCGCAGCTTTGTTTGAGGATAAAGCTGCGGGCGTCTTTTATTCGGCTTGAGTCTCGGTACCCTGACAACTGCAGTCCCGCTGTAGTTTGGCCTGTTTTTTTTTCAGTCTTAACTCTCGAAAAAATGTAACCAGCAAGTCCTTGCACTCCTCTTCCAATACTCCCTGTTCTACATAAGCTTGATGGTTTAGCCGGTCATCTTCAAGTAAATTCATCAGTGTTCCAGCTGTTCCGCCTTTGAAGTCTTTCGGGCCGTAGTAAACTGCATCTATACGAGACAGAACGATTGCCCCACTGCACATCGCACAGGGCTCTAACGTCACAAATAACTGACAGTCCTCCAGTCTCCAATTGTCTAAACGACGATTGGCTTCCTGAATAGCAATCATCTCGGCATGGGTGGTCGCGTTCTTTGACGTCTCTCTAAGGTTATGACCTCTCCCAATTATTCTGTTCTCATGAACGACTACAGCACCAATAGGGACTTCACCAAGAAGTTCTGCTTTCCTGGCT
Source organism: Alkalibacterium olivapovliticus (assembly GCF_003003275.1). Taxonomy (GTDB): domain Bacteria; phylum Bacillota; class Bacilli; order Lactobacillales; family Carnobacteriaceae_A; genus Alkalibacterium; species Alkalibacterium olivapovliticum. The sequence goes on along the minus strand of NZ_PVTO01000010.1, from coordinate 6,069 downwards.
TCTTTAATAGCCTCGGTCATCCAGTAGGCTTTTTCAGTTTTTGTAAAATGCATTATATACCCGCTCCAAAAGTCACTTTTTCTTCATTATACCTTAGTTTCTCTTTACATCAAACAGTGGTAAACTAAAGGTACATAGAGTTAGGAGGAAAGCGTTTGGATTATACCACTTTAAAAGAACTATACCCTGAAACTGAACTGTCAGCTCTTCCGTTTCTGGACCAGGAGACCTTTCGTATTGCTTATAAAAACAAATGGATCCATATTCCGAAAAAATCACTTACTGACAAAGAATGGCAGCTTCTCACTTTGCTTAAACAGGAAATCGAGCCTTCATCCTTTCCCGTTTCTGATTCTAAATGGTCAGACTACCTGGAAGGAAAGCGCGATATCCCCCCAAAAACAACAAAGAATATCCGACTCACTCAACTATATTTAAAAAAAATAGATACACAGTTTGATTACTCAATCTGGATCGAATCGATCAGACAGCTATTTGATCCCGTATTAGATGTCTTCTTTATAACCAGTGATACTTGTTTCATTGTCCAGGATACCAGTGCTCTGACGTTCTCTACTCAAGAGATAACCGGTATGCTGCAGACTTTGGAAGATGATTTTTCTATCCGGTCCCATGCCTATATAGGACAATTCTGGACACCGGACAAACAATTGAACAGTCTGTTAAAAGAAGAGCAGTCTATCTTTCAGCAGGAAGTCACCCATCTTCACAACCAGGTATGCACGCTTCCTGATGTTGCCCTACGTTATTTTACAAAAGAGGCTTTATCCAGAAGCCTGATCATGACTGAACTGAAACATCAGATCGAAACATCTGAAGACTGGCGCGAACTGATTCAGGCCTTATGGGAGAGCCAGGGCAATGTGAGTGTTGCATCCAAGCATCTGTTTATACACCGGAATACTTTGCAGTATAGAATGGACCGCTTTAATGAAGCAACTGGACTATCACTTAAAAACATGAATGAATTGCTGCTTTGTTACTTGCTGATTATATAAAATAAAGAGAGGTCCTTTTTTAGGACCTCTCTTTATTTTATACTTATTTTATTTTCTTGCTTTTTTTACAGCTTTTTTAGCGTCTTTAGATTTATCCTGCATATAGTCTTTAAAATCAGAAGTCATATCTGATAATTTACCTTCCAGATCACTGACCTTATCGACTGTTCCTAACAGTTTATTCACCTCATCATCAGATAATTTATCAACTAGACTTTTAGCACTTGAGCTGTTGTTAAATTTATCTTTGACATAGTGTTTCGCTTTATGGCGGTTTACAGTAGCTTTTGTTTTAGTCTGAGCAGTTTCAGTCGAGAAAAGGAACGTCGCGATTCCTACTAAAAAGGCAACCCCTACTCCTATTAAAATACTTTTTTGTGTATCGTCCACTTTTTTCATGTACATCAATCCTCTCATATTTGATTTCCTATACCCATAGTACCAAATAAAGAGAGGTTACATCAAAGATAAGCGCTCGACTAAAAATCAGACTCCCACTATTTTTTTACCTATTTCGCTTCTTCTGGTGGTGTGCTGTGCATTTCTGCAGGTGGTGTTTTCAAGACCGGCTTCTCGGCCATTGCCTGAGGATTTTTAATATAATTGAACGTGTTACCATCAGCTGCTTCTTTACCATCGACTAATGGTTTACTGTCTTCGCCTTCAGAGAAGTTGTATAACGTGTGAGTGACATCGGAAACTTCATATGATTCCGGAACAGACCCTGGTACAACGATACCTTCTTTTTCTTCCAATTCTTTAATTGCCTGAATCCATTGCAGCTGGTGCTGTTTATCTCTCGCCAGAAGGAATCCCAGCATATCTCTGATTCCTTTATCTTCTGTCATCTCATATAAACGGGCCACTTGCAGACGTCCCTGAGACTCAGCTGTCACGTTCATACGCATGTCAGCAAGGATATTTCCACTGGACACGATATAATTAGACGTCCAGGGATTACCGTTCGAATCTCTAGGAGCAGCTCCAAGACCAGTAACGATTGCATGCTGAGGATTCATTCCGCCCATAACTGCTGCGATCGCCGGGTCTTTTACCGCTTCTTCCTGTGCAGAAAGAGGGGCTTTATCCAGCAGTTGAGAAATCATCGTTGCGATCATTTCAACGTGACCGATTTCTTCAGTAGCAGTATCCAGCAGCAGATCTTTATATTTTTCATTCCCTCTTGCATTCCATCCCTGGAATAGATACATATTCATGACTGACATTTCGCCCCACTGACCACCAAGAATTTCCTGAAGTCTTCTTGCCATCAATGCATCTGGTTTTTCCGGTGTAGCATGATACTGTAACTCTTTTTTGTGACTGAACAATTTTATCACCCTTCCGAATTATTTAATAACAAATAAACTATAGCAATTCGAATTTGATTTTTTCTAGTGATATGACTCGAAAAAAAAGCCATGGAGAGTAAGTATCCTCCATGGCTTTTCCTAATAGATTAATTGGTGATTTTTTCTTTTTTACCGTTTTCTTCCCTTACCTTTAAGGTGATTTCACCTTTTGAAGCCCCCAGTGTCACTTTATCCCCAAGGCTGATTTCACCTGACAGTAAAGCTTCACTTAATCGGTCTTCCATTTTATTCTGGATAGCTCTCTTAAGTGGACGAGCTCCATATTCTGGGTCAAATCCTTCATCAGCGATCACATCCATTGCGGCAGATGTGATTTTCAATTGAATACCGATTTGTTCCATACGGTCACTGATATTTTTAGTCAGAAGCTTAACGATTTCACGCAGTTCATCCTTTTTGAGCGAATGGAAGACGATACTGTCATCCACACGATTAAGAAACTCGGGTCTGAATGCATTTTTCAGTTCTTCTCTGATGCGTTTTTCCATTGAATCATGGTCGAATCGTTTGTCTATTGCACCGAATCCGACTGATTTTTCATCACGTAATGCAGTTGCACCTAAGTTTGAAGTCATAATGACAATTGTATTCTTGAAGTCGACTTTTCTGCCTTTACCATCTGTCAGCAATCCATCGTCCAATACTTGAAGAAGGATATTGAAGACATCTGGATGGGCTTTCTCCACTTCATCCAGTAAGATAACGGAATAAGGTTTCTGTCTGATTTTTTCAGTCAGTTGTCCCCCTTCGTCATATCCAACATAACCAGGAGGTGAACCAACCAGTCGACTCGTGCTGTATTTTTCCATAAACTCAGACATATCGACTCGAACAAGGGCTTCTTCGCTTCCGAACATTGCTTCTGCCAGTGCTTTGGCCAGTTCCGTTTTCCCAACACCGGTTGGTCCAAGGAACATAAAGGACCCAATTGGACGGTTTGGATCTTTCAGTCCACTACGGGCACGTCTGATGGCTTTAGAAACAGCCACAACTGCCTGTTCCTGTCCGACAACTCTTTCGTGCAGTACTTTTTCCAGATTAAGGAGACGTTCACTTTCTTTCTGCTCCATCTGATTGACAGGTATTCCAGTCCATTGCGAGACAACTTCAGCGATATCGTACTCTGTCACCTTCAGCTGTTCATCGTCAGACTGACCGTCCTGTTTAATTAGTTTCTCCAGTCGTTTTCTCTGACGCATCTCTTTTTCTCTGATCAATGCTGCGCGTTCAAAATCCTGCGACTGAATCGCACGCTCTTTTTTACTGATTAGATCTTCTAGTGTTTCAGTTGCTTTAGATAGTGGCGTAGGAGAATCACTTTCATCCATTCTAACTTTAGAAGCTGATTCATCCATCAAGTCAATTGCCTTATCCGGCAATTGTCTTGTCGTAATATATCGGGTAGATAAATGGACTGCCGCTCTTAAAGCTTCGTCTGTAATTTTCACGCCATGATGTGCTTCATATCGCTCGCGTAAACCAAAGAGAATTTCTTCTGCTTCCATTTCAGTTGGCGGATCTACATGAATTGATGCAAATCTTCTTTCAAGTGCTGCATCTTTTTCGATGTGTTTCTGATATTCATCTAAAGTGGTTGCACCAATAGTCTGCAGTTCGCCTCGTGCAAGTGCCGGCTTTAGTATATTAGAAGCATCTATAGCCCCTTCAGCTCCACCAGCACCGATCAGTGTATGCAATTCATCAATAAAGAGAATCACTTCTCCATCCTGATAAATTTCATCGATTATTTTTTTCATACGTTCTTCAAACTCACCACGGTATTTCGTTCCTGCAACTAACGATCCCATGTCAAGAGTCATTAATCGTTTGTTTGCTAAGACAGGAGGCACTTCGTTGGCAATAATTTTCTGTGCCAGTCCTTCAGCAATGGCCGTTTTCCCTACTCCGGGATCCCCTACCAGAACCGGGTTATTTTTGGTCCGTCTGCTTAGAATCTGTATGATCCGTCTGACTTCTTTATTTCTTCCTACTATTGGATCCAAACGATTATCACGGGCTAACTGCGTTAAATCTCTCGCAAGAGAATCAAGTGTTGGAGTTCCTCCAGCAGCAGCTTGCGGCTTGACAGCCCTTCTGCCACCCATTTTGGTTTTCGCATTTTTATCCTGTGCTCCCAATTTCTTTAAAACCAGTTGTCTGGCTTTTGCTAGATTGACATCCAAGTTATTTAAAATTTTAGCGGATAATATTTCTTCATCTCTAAGAAGACCCAGCAGCAGGTGTTCTGTTCCTACTAATGGACGTTTCATACGACGCGCTTCATCTGTCGCATATTTGATGATTTGTCTCGCTCTTGGAGAGTAAGGCAATATTGAAGTTTTTGGTACAGTCTCATCTGGACCATAACTTGATAAATGTTCAATTTCCTCTTTAATATCTTCTTCAGATATTTCCAGTTCTCTAAGTGTTTTTCCTGCAATACCTTCGTCTTCTATAATTAGTCCCAGTAGTAAATGTTCTGTTCCTACAGATCTGTGGCGGAAAGATTTTGCTTCTTCCTGAGCAATCAGTAAGGCTTTTTTTGCTTTATCCGTAAATAATTCATTCATGAGTTGTCCGCCTTTCGTTTGTTTGGCTCTTCATATTTTAAGTTGGCTAACATCGTACGGAGAAGGTTCGATCGTAATCTATTATCAATCAAGCGTTCTCCGGTATAAAGTGACTTATCCATTGCTACTAGCATAAGCTTAGCTTCTCTTTTACTAATAATCTCATCTTCATATAATTTATGAACGACAGATCTGGCATCTGTTTCATTGATACTATCCCCTATTATGTCGATCATCGAATTCAGCATATCCATTTCGTCCAGTACCTGGACTTTTATAATACGAATATAGCCGCCGCCTCCTCGCTTACTTTCAACGAGGTATCCTTTTTGAATAGTAAAGCGGGTATTGATTACGTAATTGATCTGTGACGGAACACAATCAAATAACTGTGCAATTTCACTACGTCTGATTTCAACTTGTTCCTGTTGATGTAAAACCTTTTTTAAATAGGCTTCAATTATATCTGTCATGTTCTGATTATCCATATCCAATCACAACTGAAAGTTTAGACTTGAAGTGTATCTAATATCACACATTTTTTCAAGTCCTTTCAGCACCCTCCTTTACTACAGGATATAAGGTATCCATAGTTGTTTGACTATTTTTGACTATTAATAATTATACCAATAAACAGTTAAAATGAAAAGAGAGAAGCTATTCGAAATCTGAGAATAACAAAAAAAGGCGCTTTAGATTTTAATCTAAACGCAACCTTTTAACTTGACGATAACATTAACGCGCCCTGAAGGACTTGAACCCTCAACCGCCTGATCCGAAGTCAGGTGCTCTATCCAATTGAGCTAAGGACGCAATGACAGAACATAAACAGGAATATGAGCCGTACAGGATTCGAACCTGTGACCCTCTGATTAAAAGTCAGATGCTCTACCAACTGAGCTAACGGCTCGAAAAAATGGAGGTTAACGGGCTCGAACCGCTGACCCTCTGCTTGTAAGGCAGATGCTCTCCCAACTGAGCTAAACCTCCATAAATAAAACGGATAAACAAAAAAAGAGCTGCACGGCAACGTCCTGCTTTCACAAAGGGAAACCCTTCACTATCCTCGGCGCTGGGAAGCTTAACGGCTGTGTTCGAAATGGGAAC
>NZ_PVTO01000009.1 GCF_003003275.1 Alkalibacterium olivapovliticus | reverse complement strand
GCTTACTTAAGATATTGAACCGCCGTATACGGAACCGTACGTACGGTGGTGTGAGAGGACGATAAATGAATTAATCATTTATCTCCTACTCGATTATGCTATTAGAAGGGGTATTCTTGTCTGCGGACAAGAATAGTCTTAATAAAAGAGCGCAGATCCTTTTTAGTCGGTTGGGGCTACCAAGGCTGCTGTTATTTGTAGTGCCCGCTCCATTCTGTCTAGCTGAGTCCTACAAATGGACCCGGATATGGAGTACTCAACTCAGTAGGATTTTCGAGCACTACAATTAGAGCCCCGAAATGTAGGACTCGTCTCGTTCCAGTTAGTCGAGTCCTACAAATGGCGACGGATATGGAGTACTCAACTCAATAAAAACAGCGAGTGCTACAAATAGAGCGCCGAAATGTAGGACTCGTCTCATTCTGTCTAGCCGAGTCCTACAAATGAAGCCGGAAATGGAGTACTCAACTCAATAAAAACAGCGAGTGCTACAAATAGAGCGCCGATATGTAGGACTAACCCAAGTAAACCCATTGAGTCATACAAAACACAGCCAGAAATCAAAGTATGAAAAACCCCATTCTCGAATACCGAGAATGGGGTTTACATTAACATCAATTACTCCCAGGTCACTGCGGAATGATCCACTGGCCAGGTTTCGCCTTCAGTTAATTCAAAGTGTCCGGAAGAATAGGGTTCCCCGTCAAGCGTCAGGTAAACCTCTTCAACATTATAATAACCACCGATAGTATTGATGATACCCTGAACAATCAGGCCTTCAATACCGGAGCCTGCATGCATCTCTTCAGTCAGCTCAACTGAAAAATCAGCATAGGCAATATCTTCATCTCCTAGGAACATGTAGTTGATGTCGACCCCCTCATTGATCAGTGCAGCTGACTCAGTATCGGGTGCTTGTCCTCTGAGGACCTCTACTAATGCGGTACGGATAGGCTCATTTGTGAAGAGCTCAATAGTCACGTCTGATGCAATGAGTCCTTCACCTTGGTCATCTAATGAAAAGATCGTTACCGGCAATTCTTCAGGCTGATTTTCCGAACGGGAGATGAGGGTAGACATAATTTCCATTTCCTCATCCCCAGGATTAGACACACGTTCTACCAGGCCAAGACCTTCTGCATAATAGTAGAGAGTATCAGTCTCATCAACAGTCCGTGTAACTTCTATAGCTTCAAAGGTTCCGAATTCCGTATCGATTTCAAAATCGATATTGGTGATTTCAGAAATGGAGCCTGTAGGACTTTCCCACGACTGTCCCATTTCGATAGGAAGCTGCAGGAGGATTTCATAATTTTCCTGTTCGCTGCTCAGTTCTGTATCGACAAAGTCGTCACGGAAATAGGTTTCGGGTCTGACAAAAATTTCTCTGACTTCCTGATCTGTATATTCATAGATGAACACAACATCAGTTCCTGAAGTAGACTCTACAAATTGATAGGTGTCTTCATGGACGAATTGAGGATAGCGGGTGAAGGAAGCATATTCGATGCCATCTCCTTCATAGTCCAGCAGAGTGTCTTCTGCCATTGGAATCCAGTCAGTCAAATCCTGAGAGACGGACACCTCATCGTCATTATCGTCATTTTCTGAATCTGATTCGTCGTCAGTGTCATCTGTCTCATCATCGTCTAGCTCTGGCGCGATAACTTCTTCATCTGTGTCGGGATCAGGATCATCATCCGTCTCTCCAGCACAAGCTGAGAGCAGCAGTCCAGTGGAAACTATCAGCGATGCGTAACGCAGTCGTTTAATGTCTAGCATAGTTTTCACTCCTCTTATAGTCTATCGATTTAATTAAAAATCCTTCAGCAAAGCCTGTCTGTAGATCTCTCGTGAAACATCCAAAGTCTGGTCGCCACGCTCGGAGATAGCGTCATTACCGTGTTTTTCCAGCTGACCGACTAAGGTATTAATATCCTCTTCTTTAACATCAACCTGCGATAAATTCACCGGCATATCAATCGATTTGAAAAAGATTACTGTTTTTAAGATAGCGGCGTCGATTTTCTCTTCTTCTGAGCCATTAGTGATGCCCCATACATTCTCAGCATATTGTACCAGTTTATCCCATTTTTTCAGTTTGCGGACCATCATGACAGCCGGCATGATAGCTGACAGGCTCCTAGCATGATCGGTATGGTTTAGAACAGTGATTTCATGTCCTAGTGCATGTGTAGACCAATCGCCTGGCACACCTCTTGAGAGTAGTCGATTCAGTGCAAGTGTTGCGGTCCACATAAAGTTGGCACGCAGGTTGTAGTCGTGATTCATTTCATCAACGACGTCAGGCCCGATTTTGATCAGAATACGTAAAAGACCTTCGGCAAATTCATCCTGAACCATACCGCCTACTGGGTAGGTCAGGTACTGTTCTAAAATATGAATGAAAGAATCAGTGATACCGTTTGCCAGTTGTCTCTTGGGAAGGGTATAGGTCAGTTCGGGTTCTAGTATAGAAAATTGTGGAAAAACATCCCAGCTACTGAAACTAACCTTGGCTTTTTTTTCAGGAAATGAGATGACAGACGTTTCATTCATCTCAGAACCAGTTGCCGGCAAGGTCAGAATCGTTCCGAAGGGTAAAGCGGATGTTACTTTTTTGCCGGTGCCGACTCCTTTTCCAAAAATATCGATTGGATCACCGTCAAATTCGGCTGCAGCAGCTATAAATTTAACGCCGTCGATTACTGATCCACCTCCGACTGCAAGCAGATAGTCATAATCCTCTTCATTTATTTTATCGACTGCTTTCATACATGTTCCAAAAGTGGGATTGGCTTCGATACCACCGAACTCTCCTGTTTCATAATCGGCAAGCGTCTTTTTGACACGATCCAGTGTGCCAAATCGTTTAACGCTCCCGCCACCATATAATATGAGAACTTTCTTATCTGAAGGGATGTGTTTACTTAATTGTTCGATTTTATTTTGACCAAATACGATTTTTACAGGGTTGTAAAAAGTGAAATCTGAAATCTCTGATGTCATTTAGTTCGTCCTCCTTTGATGTAGTTCAAGTATAGCATAAGCAGGGGTCTGATAAAAAAAAGACGCTGAGTATTACCCGGGGAGCAGCAAAGTCAAATAGCGAACGATAAAAGTGTATGCAAGCGTTAATATTCGTTGTATAAAAATGTAAACGTATTCTTTCGAAGTGGATCTCATTTTTACTGTTTGAGAACGAATGAAATCATGTTAGAATGTAGAAGAAACGTGGCTTTCAAAAAGCTGTTTAACAGTAGTGGAGGGATGGCATTGTCGATTGAAGAAACGCAGTTAAAACGAACACCCTTATTTGATTATTACACTAAGAATGATATTAAATTGGTTGATTTTGGATCATGGGCATTACCGATTCAGTTTACTAAACTAATAGATGAACACCATGCGGTTAGAGAGCGTGTAGGCTTGTTTGATGTGTCTCACATGGGAGAAATCGAGGTGAAAGGTGAACAGGCGACCAGCTGGTTGAACACGTTGATCACGAACGATTTATCGGCCATTAAATCCGGACAGGCGTTATACACATTAGTCACGAAGGAAACTGGGGGAATTTTAGATGATATCATCATCTTTAAAAAGAGCGATTCTGACTACTTACTGACCCCGAACGCGTCAAATACCGATAAAATCAGAAACTGGCTCCTTTCACATCAGGACGGGTCAGTCACAATAGAAGATCAGTCACTTGAAACAGGGTTGATTGCTGTTCAGGGACCCGATGCTGAAAGTGTCGTGGCTGCTGTATTTGGAGATAAAGTAAAAGAACTGAAAAACTATCATTTCACAGTTGAAATCGATTCATCTGACTTCACTGATGTGCTTGTCTCTCGAACAGGCTACACTGGTGAAGATGGATTTGAACTATATGTCAGATGGGATCAGACAGAAGCTTTATGGAAGACGCTTAAAAAAGCTGGAGAAAACGTCGCTATTGCTGAATGCGGGCTTGGTTCACGCGATACACTGCGTCTGGAAGCAGGCATGCCTCTGTATGGGCATGATTTATCAGAAGACATTACGCCGCTTGAGGCTGGACTGAGATTTGCAGTCAAATGGGACAAACAAGATAAATTTATCGGTCAGGATGCTCTGGAAAAACAGAAAGAAACAGGGGTAGAGTATTTATCTAGAGGGTTTGAACTTCTGGAAAGAGGAATTGCCAGAGAAGGCTACCCTGTCCTCAGCGAATCAGGTGAAGAATTAGGCAGCGTGACGTCAGGAACACAGTCACCGACCTTAGGTAAAAGCATCGGCTTCCTGAGAATGAAAAAAGACGCAGGAAAACTGGGCGATACCGTTTATATTCAGGTAAGGAAGAAAAAAGTCCCGGCAAAACTGATCAAGAAGACTTTTTTGCAACAGTAGAATCTGAACAGATGTTATCTGGCACTATTATATAAAGAAAGAAGGAATTAAAATGACAGATAAAGCTAAATTATTTTTTACAAAAGAACATGAATGGGTAGAATTAGTCAATGACGACTATGTCCGTATTGGCATCTCTGATTATGCTGTAGAACAGCTGGGGGATATCGTATTCGTTGAATTACCTGAGTTGAAAGCTGAATTAAGTGCAGAAGATGAATTTGCAACAGTAGAATCAGTTAAATCAACTTCTGAAATCTACGCACCTGTAGCCGGTAGTGTTGCCAAGGTAAACAGTGCACTTGAGGACGAGCCTGAAAAACTGAATGAAGCTCCTTTTGGAGAAGGCTGGCTTATTGAGATACAAGCCTCAGAAGCCGTTGATGTATCTGGTTTAATGGACTCATCAGCTTACGAAGAATACGTTTCAAGTTTATAATAACCTGTAGAAAGAAGAGCGATCAAACGCGTGTCTTCTTTCTGCTCTTTTTTTGAAATGAATCGATTTGAAGGAGTGACCCTTTTGACAAAACAGCACCGTTACCTGCCAACAACTGAACAAGATCGTAAAGACATGCTCGAGACTATTGGGGTGTCATCGATAAGAGAACTGTTTTCGGATATACCGGAATCTACTCGCGCAACGAAAGAGAAAGCAATCGAGCTGGAAGATGCCTTGAGTGAACTGTCTCTTACTAAACACATGAAAGAACTGGCAGCTAAAAACACAACAACCGAAACACATGCCTATTTTCTAGGTGCAGGGACTTATGATCACTACAGCCCTAGTATAGTTAATCACGTACTGTTGCGTTCTGAGTTCATGACAGCTTACACCCCTTACCAGCCTGAAGCTAGCCAGGGTGAACTGCAGGCATTATTTGAATTTCAGACGATGATGTGTGAACTGACTGGGATGGATGTCGCCAACTCTAGCTTATATGATGGATTCACGTCATTGGGTGAAGCCTGCAACTTAGCTACCTCTGTCACAAAAAAACAGGAGGTTCTGTATTCCAAAGCACTTCATCCACAAGCTAAAGAAGTTATCAGCACATACGCTTACGGAATGGAGTATGCTGTTAAGGAAATTGGTTTGAATGGAACAGCAACAGATCTGGAGGCTCTGAAAAACAGCATTTCAAATGAAACAGCTGCAGTCATCATCCAGTACCCTAACTTCTTTGGAACAATCGAAGATTTAAAAGAAATAAAATCACTGCTCGAAGCCTCAAAAGGAATGCTTATCGTAATGGCAAATCCCCTGGCACTTGCGCTGCTTGAATCACCGGGTAAACTTGGTGCTGATATTGTAGTAGGGGATACACAGCCTTTTGGACTGCCAATGAGTTATGGTGGACCTCACTGTGGCTATTTTGCTGTCAAAAAGAAATATATGCGTAAAGTACCGAGTCGAATCGTCGGTCAGACAGTGGATAAAGACGGCAAGCGTGGATTTGTTATGACACTTCAGACAAGAGAACAGCACATCAGACGTGAAAAAGCGACTTCAAATATGAGTTCGAACCAGGCTTTGACAGCTCTTGGCAGTTCTGTATTTCTGGCAGCTGTTGGAAAAGTAGGCCTGCAGGAAATGGCTCAGCAAAACATCAACCATGCACATTATGTGAAAAACGAACTGGAAAGCAAAGGCGTGACTGTGTTATCAGAGGCAAACTTCTTTAACGAGTTTGTCGTTAAATTAGATAGACCAATTAATGAAGTTTCGGATGTTCTGCTGGATAATGGGATCATCGGTGGATATGACGTGTCTTCAGAACTGAATGAAGAGAACACGATGCTGTTATGTGTCACTGAAAAACGCACCAGAGAAGAAATGAACAAACTCGTATCGATTTTAACAGGGGAGGGCAAGTAAATGACAACGACCTATGATGACTTATTATTTGAAATTTCCAAACCAGGCCGCATCGGTTACAGTTTACCTGAATCCTCTATTGAGAAGACGGATTTAACTAATCTGGTATCAGACCATTTAATTAGAGAAGAGCCTGCTGAATTGCCGGAATTATCCGAACTGCAGGTTATGCGTCACTATACGGGCTTATCCAATAAGAACTTTGGAATCGAAACGGGCTTTTACCCGCTTGGCTCATGTACGATGAAGTACAACCCTAAAATCAATGAAGATATTGCACGTTATCCTGGATTCGCACAGATCCATCCTCTACAGCCTGAAAAAACGGCTCAGGGCGCACTGGAGATGATGTACCGTCTTGAAGAAAACTTGAAAGAGGTCACAGGAATGGATGCCATTTCCCTTCAACCCGCAGCGGGTGCGCAAGGCGAGTGGGCGGGTCTCCTGATTTTCAAAGCCTACCATCAGGCAAATGGTGAAGGAGATAAGCGACGTAAAATTCTCGTTCCGGACTCCGCTCACGGAACCAATCCGGCTAGTGCAATCGTAGCTGGATATGATGTCGTTGAGATCAAATCAAATAAAGAAGGACGAGTCGGCGTTGAAGCACTGAAAGCAGCCGTTGGACCAGATACTGCTGGTTTGATGCTGACTAACCCGAACACACTGGGCTTGTTCGAAGTGGATATCGTGGAAATCGCTCAAATCGTTCATGAAGCTGGCGGACTCCTTTATTACGATGGAGCGAACGCTAATGCGATTCTGGGCAAATCGACTCCTGGAGAAATGGGATTCGATGTAGTTCACTTGAATCTGCATAAAACATTCAGTACGCCTCATGGTGGAGGAGGACCGGGTTCTGGTCCGATCGGCGTGAAAGACTACTTGAAAGACTTTATGCCAGCTCCCCGTATCAAAAAAGAGGAAGATGAGTACAGTCTATCCTATACCCATCCGCAATCGATCGGACGTGTCAAAGGCTACTATGGCAACTTCGGTGTTAACGTCAGGGCCTACTCCTACATTCGTTCGATGGGTGCTGAAGGACTCCTGCAGGTATCAGAAGATGCTGTCCTGCACGCGAATTACCTGAAAGCAAGACTGGAACCTTATTATGAAACACCGTATAAAGATCACTGCAAGCATGAATTTGTGTTAAGCGGTATTCGCCAGAAGAAACTGGGTGTCAGAACACTGGACATTGCCAAGCGTCTGCTGGATTACGGATTTTATGCTCCAACAGTGTATTTCCCACTGATCGTCGAAGAGTGTCTGATGATCGAGCCGACTGAAACGGAAGCAAAAGAGCAGCTGGATGCCTTTGCTGATGCGCTGATCGATATTGCAAAAGACGCTGAAGAAAATCCGGACACGGTTACGGGTGCACCGTATACTAAAGCGGTCAAACGTCTGGATGAGGTCACCGCGGCTCGCAAACCGATCGTTGTCTATCAGAAAAATTAAGCTGTTTCATTGACTAACGCATCGATATCGATTAGGATTAATGAAACAATCAACTTAAATAAAAAAAGCAGGTTCTTTAGCTATTATCATTAAAGAGCCTGTTTTTTGTAGGGAGGACACTATGGATCTGCATTTAACAGGAAAAACAGCGATTGTTCTGGCATCCAGTACTGGACTGGGGAAGGCCGTTGCCAAAGAACTGGCTCTTGAAGGAGCTAACGTCATGATCACCAGTCGCAATAAGGACAAGCTGGTTCAGGCGAAAGAAGAAATCGAACAGGTTGCCAAAGGACGAGTCGAGTTTATGGTGGCGGATGTGACCGATGCTCACAGTATCAAAGCGCTAGTTGACGTTACCCGTCAAACTTTCGGCAAAATCAATATTCTGGTCAACAATACAGGTGGACCTTCTGCAGGATCATTTGAAGACCTGACCGATCAGGACTTTCAGAAAGCATTCGACCTGACATTGATGAGTTACATCAGAGCGGTCAGAGAAGTTCTGCCGGATCTGAAGGAAACAAGAGGCCATATCCTCAATAACACATCGTCTTCAGTTAAACAGCCTATTGATGGCCTGCTGCTGTCAAACGTCTTCAGAATGGGTGTTCAAGGTCTGTCTAAGAGTCTGTCTCAGGAGCTGGCACAATATGGGATAATGGTCAATACCATCGGTGCCGGACGGATCGCAACAGACCGTCTCACAGAACTGGACCAGAACCGTGCCGAAAGAGAAGAAAAGACAGTTGATGATATACAGGCTTCGATTAAGGATCAGATACCTGCCGGCCGTTATGGAGAACCTGAAGAATTTGCTAAAATGGCGACTTTCCTGGTTTCTGGTGTCAATACCTATGTAACGGGCCAGACGATTCTGGTCGATGGAGCATTGAGCAAAGCCTATTAAGTTCAAGTGTCTGCTTTGCCATTACGGGAAGCAGCATTTTTGCGAGCAAAAAATTGAATCAAATGGGTTTAAACTCGAAAGGATCTGACTTATGACTAAAAAGATATATTTTGCATCTCCATTATTTACTGAAATGGAGCAGACCTACAACACACTGATCGTTTCTAAATTAAGGCAGGCATTTTCTGAACAGCTGGATATATATCTGCCTCAGGAAAATGTAGCGATCAATGACAAAAGTAACTATGCCAACAGTATCCAGATAGCAGATGGAGACAATGCGCATTTAGAGAAAGCGGACATACTGGTCGCCATATTAGACGGCGTGACGATAGACGCGGGAGTAGCATCAGAAATCGGCTATTTCTATTCGATGAATAAACCGATCATCGGTGTCTATTCAGATATTCGTCAGGGGGCGGGAGCCAATACTGAAAAAATAGAGGCGCTTGATGAGATTGCAGAATCACCGTTTTCATACATCAATTTGTACACTGTCGGATTAGTCAAAAAGCGCGGTAAAGTCGTCAGAAACAGTGATGAACTGACTAATGAAATCAGAACACTCATTTAGATAAAAAAATAGTATTGAAGCCTTTCTTAAGAACTTGATTAGAGTAAGATAATATAATTAAAACTATTATTGTAATCATTCTGAAATAAGTGTAGACTAATAAACGTTGTGAAAATTAAAAAGATAGAGGCGCAAAGAAAAAGAGTAGTGATCATGAGGGTGACTCCCTGTGACTGATTGCGAAAGGGTTCTTTGCCGAAGGATAGCTGATTGTCAACTTGCTGTTCTGGGCGTACGTTTAACAGGCGTATGACTGTCACGATTTCGTGGAGCACTATCCTACTCAATGTTTATCTTTTAAGCATCCAGGAGCATGTTCCTGGGTGCTTTTTCTATACAAAAAAATAAGAATTGGAGAATGAGAACAATGAAAAGAAAAATACAATGGTTTACCCTGATTGCACTGATCAGTCTGATTCCAAGCCCTGTCTTAGCGGCAGAAGCGGAAGGGACGCTCGCCTCTACATTAGGAGCAGTCACATTGATTCCACCATTAGTAGCGATCGCTTTGGCGTTTATTACTAAAAATGTAGTCTTGTCTTTATTTTTAGGGATATTCTCCGGGACGATCATTTCCCAATACGCAGGGGGGGCCAATATCCTTGAGGGGATCATACTGGGTTTCACTGATATCGTCCAGTACATCCTGACCTCACTTGCAGATCCCTGGAATGCCGGGATCATACTACAGGTACTGGTTATTGGTGGACTGATTGCTTTGATCACCAGTTCAGGAGGGGCACGTGCAATAGCGGAAGCACTCGCTAGAAAAGCTAAAGGACCGATCAGTACGCAGTTGATTACCTGGGCGCTTGGCTTGTTGATTTTCTTCGATGATTACGCAAATGCACTGATCGTCGGACCGATCATGCGTCCTGTATCTGATAAAATGCACATATCCCGTGAACGATTGGCATTTATTATTGATGCGACAGCTGCACCGATCGCAGGAATCGCTTTGATTTCGACCTGGATCGGCTATGAAGTTGGATTGATTAACGAGGCTTATCTGTCGATCGGTCAGGAAGTTAATGCTTACGGCGTCTTTTTACAGACGATTCCTTATCGATTCTACAATATTTTAATGCTTTTATTCGTTGTTCTGACATCTGCGACACTTCGAGAGTTTGGACCGATGAAAAAAGCTCAGGAACGGTCTCGTGACACTCATCAGCTGATTGCCCATGGGGCGTCTGCTGAAGTTCAGGAAGAAGATCTGGAAATCGTAGCGAAAGGTGAACCATCAATCTGGAGCGCTTTGATTCCAATCGGCGCACTGATCCTCTTCAGTTTTATAGGATTTTACACAGATGGTCGCCAGGCTATTTTAACTTCTGATAACACAGCACTTATTCAAACGGTTCAAAACGCACCATTTTCCTTTGTAACATTAAGAGAAGCATTCGGAGCTTCTGATGCGTCTGTCGTTCTGTTCCAGGCTGCTTTGATTGCCAGCATTATTGCGCTGGTGATGGGCGTTGTCAAAGGGCACTTTACCTTTGGAAAAGGGATTGACATTTGGGTGTCCGGTATGAAAACACTGATGATCACTGGAGTTATTCTTGTTTTGGCCTGGTCACTTTCAGGCGTAATGGGCGAGTTAGGAACAGCGGACTATCTTGTGTCTCTCTTAGGAAACACGTTACCGCCTTCCTTATTGCCGACAGTCATCTTCTTGCTAGGCGCCATCATCTCCTTCGCGACAGGAACGTCATATGGGACGATGGGCATATTAATGCCACTGGCTATCCCACTGGCCACGGCCATGCAGCCGGAGAATGCAGACTTTATCGTCATGTCTGCCGGAGCTGTATTGACAGGAGCCATTTTCGGGGATCACTCGTCACCGATATCAGATACGACAATCTTATCTGCTATGGGAGCAGGGTCCAACTTGCTTGACCACGTGAAGACACAACTGCCTTACGCTGTTACTATTGCGCTCGTATCCGTATTCTTCGGGTACTTGCCTACTGCATTCGGGTTGAATGTGTATATCGTATTAGCACTGGCTACTCTGATCGTCATCATGATCGTTTTCCTGTTCGGAAAAAAAGTCGACACGTCCCTGCACGACAATATAACAGAATAGAATGGACAAAAGGGTTCCCTCATATATGAGGGAACCCTTTTTTAGCCAGTATTCATTCATCAACCTTTTTCGCCATAAAGACTGAGTCACTTAATTCGGTGAAGCCATTTTTCTTATAAAAATGATAGGCGGGGAAGGTTCTTTCAGTATTCAACGTGATATGTCTGATCGCCTGAGGCTTTAATAATGCGTCTATCTGATCAAGAAAGAGACTGCCGATCCCTTTGCTCTGAAGGTCATTTGAAATGAAGAATTCCTTTATGTAAAACTCTTGTCCTTCCCACCAGTTGAACACATAGCCCAGTGCGCCGCCAATGATGTCATTCTGGTCGTTACGCAAGACAAAAGAAAGGGAATTACTGTTGCCCGTTAAATCATGCAGGTATAGATCCAGTTGAGTGTCCTCCCATTTATCGAACCAGGGATCACTGGAGAAGACCTTTAAAAAGAGTCTCTTCAATTCCTGGTTATGACTTGCCTGCAGCTCTGTTGTTTTCATTATTGAATCACTCCTATGTAATGATTTGTCTGTATCCATTTGATTATATCACTCTTTTAAGGTAGACAGAGATTCTTTGAGCTATTATATCCAATGCTTATTGATTGCGAAACGAACTGAAGAGTCATACCATTTAAATAGAAGGTAAGTATAAATAGGAAGGAGGAGAGTAATGGCTATTGAAGTGATCAAAGAGGACATTACGAAACTGAAAGTCGATGCCATTGTTAATGCGGCAAATAAATCCCTATTAGGTGGAGGAGGAGTAGATGGAGCAATTCACCGTGCTGCTGGACCTGAACTCAAAGAAGCCTGTAAAAAAATGAACGGTGCTGAGACTGGAGAAGCCAAACTGACTGAAGGGTTTGACTTGCCAGCCGATTATGTTATTCACACGGTCGGACCTGTTTATAGAGACGGCGAGCATGGCGAACCGGAGAAGTTGAAAGCCTGCTATGCCAATAGTCTGAAAGTAGCGAATGAACACAAGCTTCAGTCGGTAGCATTTCCAGCCATCAGTACCGGTATTTACGGCTACCCGCTTGATAAGGCTGCAAAAATAGCCATCGAAACAGTCAAAGAAGAACTAGAGAGGAATACAAGTGTCACTAAAGTAGTATTTGTTGCTTTCGATGATAAGACGAAACAGATTCTGGAAAACCAGTTGTAATCAGCTTAAGAAAGGATGAATAATATGAAAAAATATAGTAGATTTGGATTGATGATTCTCACTTCTACCATCATTATGTATTTTTTAATGTACTTGAATATATATGAGGTGTCTCATTTCCAATTTAGTCAGACTCGTTTCTTTATGAGTATTATGATGGGAGCAGTAATGGCCGTCATTATGCTCCTTTTCATGTGGAAAATGTATACTAACAAAAAAGCGAACGCTGCGATTTTGGCCTCATCTGTATTGATCTTCGGACTCATGTTATTTTTAGTCAGAAGTCAGACCACAGTTGATGACACTTCATGGATGAGAGCCATGATCCCACACCATTCTATAGCCATCTTAACCAGCGAAAGAGCAGATTTGCAAGATGAGCGTGTTCAGCAGTTGGCAGAAGAAATCATAGCGGCTCAGGAAGAGGAAATAAGTGAAATGGAAGCTTTGATCGAAGAACTGCAGAATGAAGATGAAGAAAACGAATAGTAATAGATAAAAACGTCTAGTCAATAAGAGAGTCATTTTCTCTTGGTAGACTAGACGTTTAATTTGATTGATTACTGATCAGATACAGGTTTTGACTCTTCAGGGATTGCGTCGGTAGAATCCTTGGTTCGCCCTAATCCATAAGTCAGAGCATAAGATGCACCGGCGAGAGCTAATGCGATGATCAGTCGCAAGACTGCACCGTTTCCATCCAAATCAGCCAGGGCATCAGTGTTTGAGACCACAGCAATCGGAGAAGCTATGACCAAGCCTAAAATCGAAGCATACGTGAACCCTGGCTGTGTTTTAAAGAAGTAGTCAATCACTTTACTGATCAGGATGATACCCACGACCATTCCTAACGCGTAAGAGACCAGTAAAATGGTGAAGGGAATAAGAGCATCAAGATCGAAATTGCTCAATGATTCTGTAAAGCCGTTAATGGTATAGATGACAGCGTAATAGTAGCCGATGATCAGCATCAGTAAAGAGCCGCTGACACCCGGTATCACCATTGCTGCAGCCGATATCACACCGACAAGAAACAGGGCCACTAGAGGTCCGATTCCGAGGCTCACGCTTTGAACGCCTGCACCTGCTACTTCAGCCACTCCCATCCAGGCTACGACTAGGAAAAAGAAAATGAATAAAATGATATGCAGGGGGCCGATAGATTTATCTTCAGCGTCCAGACTTTTTTTGAATGATTTATTCAGTATAGGCAGCCCTCCGAGTATCAGGCCGACGAAAGCAAAAGCGGTATAGAGCGTGTAGGATGCCAGCAGCCATTCAATGACCATTGAGAACCCGGCAATACCGATAAGAGCACCTGTAACCAATGGAATTAGAATTTTCATGCTTGATTTCCATTCTTTTCTTAAATGAGTAAAGGCGTGAATCACATCATCGTATATACCAAAAGAGACGGCCATGGTCCCACCTGAGACGCCCGGTATGATATTTGCTATTCCGATAAAAATGCCTTTGATTGCCATCCATATGTACTGCATATAAATCTCCTTTTCATGTTGTCGATCTGTTTTTATTTTTTGTCTGAACTTATTTTACCACATTTACAGAATAATAATAGCAGAAAAAATCCCCCGGAACTCACTATTACAATGAGAGACGAGAGGAAGTTTGAAAGCTAATTCAATTTGCTGATATATTTCTTAACTTGAACTAAAAAGCCCTGATCACAGGCAATCTGCAGTTCATCACCTGATAGAAGAATGGTATCGCGATGAGGCATAAATTCGTTGCTGTGCCGTTTGATCCTGATACATTTTGCATTATAGGGAAGGGTCAGCTGACTCATCTGCATGCCGTCAAGATACGTATTCGGTTCGACAAACACATCCATATGAATCAGTTTCCCTTCGAAAACTGTCGGGAATCGATTGGTTTTATTGTACAGTGTTATTTCATCGATCGGTTCCAGTCCCAGAATGTCGGCAAATATATAAGCTGTCAGACAGACAACTGCTATCGGCATCATCTGAGTAATCGATCCTGTGATTTCAGTCAGCAGGACAATAGCTGTGAGTGGGGCTTTAGACGTAGCTGTAAAGAACCCACCCATTGAAAAAATGACAAAGTTTCGAATGAATTCATCCGAAAGCCCTGTTCCACTTAGAACGATATTTCCAAAAATACCGCCTAAAACAGCTCCGATTGTCAGAAGTGGAATCAGCATACCGGCTGGAATCCCTGAGCCATAAGCTATCTGAAAGCCAACGAAACGGAAAACTAAAATACCAAGCAGTAAAAAAGTACCTGTACGAACAGATGCGATATCCGTAATCACGCCAGTTCCGCCACCCAGCATGTCTTCCCAGAACAATCCGGTCAAAATGACTAGGATGAACGGAATAAAGCCGTATAAATAAGAGGGGATAGGCAGTTTAGCGTAGAGCTTAGGAACGATAAAGACGGTCTTCTGAAATACCCAGCCGGCCAGTGCTAAAAGTATGCCTAAAATAACTAGATACAGATAGTGTTCCAGTGGGAATTCCGCCATGGTTCCTAAAGCCAGCGCCGGTTGAGACCCGAACAGATGAAAGGCTAGAAAATTAGCCGTAACGGAAGCAGTGAACACCGTTAAAATTAGCACACTGGAAAAGCGGTGGTGTACTTCTTCCAGAATAATAACCAGCCCAGACATCGGCGCATTAAAGGCAGCAGATAAACCGGCGGCAGCACCACTTGAAATCAGGATGTTTTCCTGAGACTTATTGCCTTTCAAAAAATGATTGATCCCTTGACCAACGACCCCGCCGATTTGAATGGAAGGCCCCTCTCTACCAACTGGAAGCCCCATACCTAAAACAAGCGTACTCGCAGCAAACTTTCGCCAGAGGATCGACCACCAGTTCAATTTTAAAGTGCCCTGCAGTTGACCTTTAAGTTCTGCAACTCCGTTACCCTGAATATCCGGATCGTCTCTCCCCATCAAGATGACCAGAAAAGCAATCACTAAAATAATAAAAGACCATCCGAAAATCCAGGCAGGATTAGCTCTTAAAAAAGTGTAAACACTTGGCATAAGGTTCAGTGTCGTATATATAGCCATACGAAAGGCGCTGACGACTGCACCGGCAACGGCACCCACTAAAATTCCTTTTAACACATAACTGATTTTAGACCAGTCAATAAATCGTATACGTTTCATACAAGACTCCTCTTGATATCAATTCGAACATCATTGCTCAGCTTTAATTGATTTTGTCTAAATATTTTTTCACTTCAGACACAAATCCACTGTCAGAAGTAAAGTACAACTCGTCGCCAGCCCAGAACACGGTATCCTGATGCGGGATAAATTCGTTTTGATGTCGTTTGACCTTGATCAGTTTAGATCCGTAAGGCAGACGCAGATAGCGTGCCATCATGCCATCCAAATCACTGTCAGGTTCAACAGAAAGCTGGAACTCACTGACGGCTCCTTCGAAGACTTTTGGAATCTGGTGAATCTTACGCTGCAGCAGTTCCTCGTATACGGGATCTGATCCAAGGAAGTCAGCCACTACGTATGAAGTCAGACAGACGACTGCCAGCGGCATTAACTGTGTGACTGTACCGGTCATTTCAGTAATCAGCATAACTGCAGTGAGCGGGGCTTTAGTGACCGCAGTCAACAGACCACCCATTGCATAGATAATAAAGCTTCGAATGAAAATATCTTCGATTCCTGTGACCCATAATGCCCCATTCCCATAAATAGCACCTAAAAGTGCACCGAGGCTTAAAACGGGGATGAAAATACCGCCGGGAAGCCCAGACCCATAAGAGATATGAGAATAAGCAAAGCGGAACAGGAAAATACCAATCAGTAAAAGAGTAGACAGTCGCTGACCACTAATCAGCGTAATAACGCCTGTCCCGCCTCCCATCATTTCCGGCAGGTAAAGACCTATTGGAATAATGAGAAGAAAAGGAACGAACCCATGAAGATAAGGAGGGATTGGCAGTTTTCTGTAAAGAGAAGGCATGACCATCAGGACCTCTTGATAAGCCCAACCACATACTGCCAGGAATATCCCCATAAAGACCAGGTGTGCATAGTGTTCTAACGGAAATTGCAGAAGAGCACCGATATCAAGTGCCGGCTGTACACCGAAAATCTGATAGGCGATAAAGTTCGCTGTGATAGAGGCTGAAAAGGCTGTAAGCAGCAGAACACCGGAAAACTTATGATGTACTTCTTCTAGAATAAACATGATGCCTGATACAGGGGCATTAAAGGCTGCAGATAACCCGGCACTTGCACCAGCAGAGATCAGGATATTCTGTTGAGACTTATTACCTTTCAGAAAATGATTGACCCCTTGACCAACAGCTCCCCCCAGTTGGATAGAAGGACCTTCTCGCCCAAGCGCTAACCCTGACCCGATTCCTAAAACACCGGCAATAAATTTGCGCCATAATATAGAGAACCAGTTCAGTTTCAGGATACCGTGCAGTTGACCTTCTATATCCTGAATCCCGGATCCCTTGATGTCTGGTTCATCTCTAACCATTATGGAGATGATAAATGCTATAATAAGGATGACAAAAACCCAGCCGATGATCCAGACAGGCTCAGTTCTTAAAAAGGAATAGACATCTCTGACAAATGTCAGCATCAGTTCAATCGATACTCTAAATAAACTAACGACTATACCTACAATGACACCGACTAATAAGCCTTTGGCAACATATGAAATTTTTGACCATTCGAATACGTTTAATTTTTTCATGAATAACTCCCACTGACCTGAAATTGTTTTTCTACATAAGTACTAAGATAACTAATCTAAATGTGAA
The DNA here is from genome assembly GCF_003003275.1 of Alkalibacterium olivapovliticus. Lineage (GTDB taxonomy): Bacteria > Bacillota > Bacilli > Lactobacillales > Carnobacteriaceae_A > Alkalibacterium > Alkalibacterium olivapovliticum. The sequence continues at coordinate 95,105 of NZ_PVTO01000009.1, read as the reverse complement.
AAGCAACAAAACGAACCATATTGGAGGACATTCTTTACTTGTTTTTAATGTCCTTATAAAGCAATGATGTTTGAATGATTTATAATGGCAATGAATTATTGCGCGTCTGTGTAAAGAATGCTACGATTTATAGAGAATAACGGAGGAGGAGCAGAAGATGATTCTTATGGGTGTCGAACTGACCATTCTTATTTTCGATTCATACTCCTTGAAAGATAAACGCAGTACCGTGAAAAGCATTGTTCATCGTATAAGAAACCGGCACCACCTGACCACTGCAGAAGTAGATGAATGGGATTTGCACAATAAAGCTGTGCTGGGTTTCGGCGTTGTTGGCAGTAATCGGCTGCTCTGCAGGAAACAGCTGGAGTCGGCTCTTAAAGATGTTGAAGAGCAGTATGAAGTGGAGATACTGGATGTTGACTGGATAGAAGTATAATAAACTAAGGACTAAATCAATGAATAAAGGAAGGTTAAACATGACAGAACAGACGTTTACTATTATCAAGAAGCCCCAGGAAATGGGTTTAGAAGACCTGCTTACCAGATATAAGAAGTCTCAACTTCTTGAAATGGGGGAAAGCCTGGCAGTTACATTTCCCAAGAGCTGGAAAAAGGGGAAGCTGATTGAATCTCTTGCCGATAAAATAGTGGAACAGGCTCAGACCATATACAATGAAGTACTCGAGCAGGTTATCGATACCCTTCCTGATAAGGAACAAACTATGTACTATCTTGAGACTGTGGATAGCATAAAAAACTTGGCACCTTTAATCAAAAAAGGATTTTTCTTTGCCGCCGAAACTAATGACGGGTATGTGTTTATCATTCCTGAAGAAGTGATAGAAGCAGTCGATTCGGCAAAAGGAGTAGAAGATTCAGCAGAGCCTGCAGAATCATCTGCAGATGATTCAAATGATGAAGTAGTGGAAAACGTGAGTACACATCAAGCTGTAAAGTCACTGACTAAATGGAAAAATCAGCTGCTCAGTATTTACGGAACCTACAGCACGTCGCATTTGCAGTCGATCTGGAACAGGTACTATTCAGAAGAGCTGAGTTTAGAAGAAATCGACGAGTTAGTATCAAAATAAGCACTAGTGAAGGAGATAATTAAAATGATTAGAATACTCATCGATTCAGGTATCGATCAGAACGACTATATGAAAAAAAGCTATGAATATGATTTTCTACCCTTAAGTGTCATTATCAATGAAAAGGATTACCTTGATCAGGTGGAGATCTCACTTGAAGAAGTGCACGACCATATGAAAGATGAGATCATGCCGAAGACCTCTCAAGTTTCCCCAAAAACGATAATTGATACACTGGATGCCTGCCGTGAACGCGGAGAAGACGTTATTTATATTACGATTTACAGTCAGTTTTCCGGTACTTATCAGGTTGCACAGTCGACTGTCGAAGTATACAAGAAGGAATACCCTGACATGAACATTGCCGTTATCGACTCTAAAGGCGGTTCAGGAGGAGGAGCCTTACTCGCTCTTCAGGCAATGGAAATGGCCAAACGCAATGAAGATTTTGGGACAATTGTTGCTCAGACGATAGAAAACACGGAACACGTCAAGTACCACTTTACATTGAACAACCTGAAGTGGCTGGTTAAAGGGGGAAGACTTCCTAAAGTAGCAGGAGCAGCAGGTGATGTGCTTAATATCAAACCCTATCTGTCAGTTAATGAAACAGGCATTTATTTGAAGAAACTGGTCCGTGGTCAGGACAGAATTTACAAACGCATGATAAAAGATGTGCAAAAAGGTGTCGATGGATTTCAGGATCAGCTGGTGACGATCAGTCACGTTGGAGACATTGAAAGCGCCAGGAAGCTGGAGTCGATGGTCAAAGAAGCACTACCAGACGTCACCACTCAGATTTTTGATATTGGTGCCGTTCTGGCAGCGCATCTGGGTATAGGTGGAGCGGGTGTGTTTTATTTCGATAAAAAACCACAGAATTATATGTATATAGAAGACTAGAATAGACTAGCTGAATAACCGAATCATTAGACCTTTCCTGTTTTGTGGGGAAGGTTTTTTCTTTTTGAAGACTTGAAATCCCGTCAGCTAATATCCGGTCATATCAATGCATATCATTTGTTCTTTCTGAGCGCCTTGGCTATACTAAAGGTGTTCATGATACAAAATCTATTAAAAAAGGAGACAGATAATATGAACAATATTGGAGATTCATTTCAGCGTGGCCTCAACACATTTGTAGATTTTTTACCTCGGTTGTTGATGGGGATAGTCCTTATTATAGTAGCATGGCTTGTGGCTACTTTGGTAATGAAAGCTATTACTAAAGGATTAAAGGCAGCTGGAGGAGCTAGCCGACTGCAGAAGTGGGGAGCGGCTAATACTGAGGAACAGGGTCACACAATGATCAATGCGTTAGGAAAGGTAGGGTATTTTCTTGTATGGGTATTATTCTTACCTGGCATTTTCTATACGTTTGGACTAGAAGCCATTGGTCAGCCCATTCAAAACATGCTGGACACAGCCTTATCATTCCTGCCTAATATTTTATCCGCAATCGTGGTTCTTGTATTAGGATTCTTTGCGGCTAAGTTCGTTAAGAATTTAGTATACAATCTAGCCGTTGCAGCGAATCTGGACCGTTTCCTCGATAAATTTGCAGGAACTGAAACAGACGCTCAAGAGGTTGAAAAAAGTAAAGGAACACTTGCTTCAGTTTTAGCAAACATTGTCTACTTCCTGATTTTAGTGCCGATCATCTTAGTTGCATTGGATGTATTGAATATCGATACGATTGCACAACCTGTCAGTGACGTACTCAACACAATTCTACAGGCTATTCCAAACATCCTCGTAGCAGTTGTACTGTTAGCGATTGGTATGGTATTAGCTAAGTTTGCAGGAGACATCATTACCGACTTATTAAGAGGAACAGGGTTCAACAAATACTCATCTTATTTAAAACAATCAGGAAACGTTAATATTGACCTGGCTAAAATTACTGGTCAAATCGTTTCATTCCTAATTGGGATTTTCTTCTTAGTTGAAGCACTGAACGTCCTGAATCTGGCAATGCTGAACACAATCGTGGCAGCTATCATCTTATACCTGCCAAACGTGCTGTTTGCAGCAATCATTATTGGCTTAGCCTTTATTGGGGGTCAAGTGCTGGCATCAGGTATCAAGAGTGCAACAGGAAGCTCATTCGCCGGAATGACCGTTAAATATATTCTGATCACCTTTGCAGTATTCATGGCATTGGATCAGTTAAACTTTGCCACAACTATTGTAAACTTCGCATTCCTGTTCATTATTGGTGGACTGGCAGTTGCATTTGCCTTAGCATTTGGCTTAGGCGGACGCGATTTTGCCAGAAAACAGCTGGAACGCGCAGATCAGAAAATTGAAAAAGAAAGTGCAAAACCAAGCGGTTCAACAAACGATTCACCAGAACTTTAAAATGAAAGGAAAAGAGAAGCTCACCGCAGCTTCTCTTTTTTTACATATAAGGATCATGATGCGGAAACTGACCCTGTCTGATTCAGCTTGAGACGGTTAAGCTGGTGTTAGAAGGGTAAGATGTGTTAGTTATGTCGACTGAGCTCATAAACGAATGTGAGATAGACATATAATCGAGTATATGATTGACTCTGTTCGATTTGCTCAGCTGAGTCCTACATATCGAGATCGGTTAAGACTAACTGGATAGATAAAATGGCTTGAGCTCTACAATTCCATTTTTGATTTGCATGGCTCAAGCATTGACAGGCAGCTGAGTTCTACTTATCGGCAGTAAATAAGTAGTGCTCAAAAAAAATGTATAGTCTAGACCGACATATATCGTCTTTTATGTCGGTCTCAAAAGACTAAAAGTAGCGAGCAAGCATAATAGTCACCTCATTTGCAGTACTCAATAAAACTAAATCAGTGAGACAGACAAAAGGCAGCCACCATACCCCTAAAAGACAGACAAAAGCAGTACTTGATCGGAATAAATCTCCGATAAGCACTGCTTTTGTCTTTGTATGAGAATAATTCAGTAGCTTAAAGCCAGTTGAGCATCCCCATGATGAGTACCACAAGAATGGCGGCTGGGGCAACGAATTTTGCTGTTAAAAAGTAAAGGGGGCCTAATGGATTATGAGCAATATCCCCGTGATGGAGAACTTCCTTTTTAGTCCAGGTCCAGCCAACGAACAAGACCATAATCAGACCGCCTAAAGGGAGAAGTAAATTTCCTGTGAAGCTGTCCATGAAGTCCAGGAAGGATTCACCAAAAATGGTAATACTGACGGCTCCCTGACTTAATGAAGAAGGGATACCTAATAAAAAGATGATCGCTCCAACAATGACCGTTACTTTTTTACGCGACATGTTCAGTTTACGGATAAAGTAGGCAACAGCCACTTCCAGTAGTGAAATAGCGGACGATAGAGCCGCCATAGATAGTAAAATGAAGAACGCGAAACCAGCTAGTGTACCAATACCGCCCAAGGCTTCGAAGATATTAGGCAGGACCATGAAGACCAGTCCAGCCCCTTCTGCTGGATCCAACCCGTAAGCGAACAGGGCAGGGAAAATAACTAAGCCTGAAATAAGTGCAAATAACGTATCTAGAACAATAATGAATGCAGCGGAAGAAGTCAGTCTTTCTTTCGGCTCAAGGTAGCTGCTGTAAGTCAGCATCGCGCCCATACCTAAACTCAGTGTGAAGAAGGCTTGACCCATTGCAGAAATATAAACACTTGGATCAGTAAAAGCAGCCCAGTCAGGCTGAAACATGAATGCGAACGCTTCAGCAGCTCCCCCTAATGTCAGACTGAATGCAGCTAGACCAACTAAAAGAATACTTAAGATCGGCATCATCCATTTGCTTGAAAGCTCGATTCCCTTTTGAACACCTAGATAGACGATTCCGATAGTCAGACCCATAAAGATGAATTGCCAGAAAATAGGGGAGAACGTGTCGCCGATAAAGCCGACGAAGAAATCTGTAGAATCACCGGTGATACCACCAGTCAAATATTCAAACGAGTAACGCAGTGACCATCCACCGATGACGCCGTAAAAAGACAAAATCAGGAAGGCCGCTAATACACCCAGTCCACCGGCTGCCATCCAAGGCGTCCCTGGTGCGATTTTCTTGAAGGCATCAACTGCATCGGTTTGTGCTCGACGACCAATCGAAAATTCAATCAGCATAACTGGAAAGCCGATGACTAAGACGCTTAATAGATAAATAATTAAAAATGCTGAACCTCCGCCTTGACCCATCGCATAGGAAAATCGCCAGATATTTCCTAATCCTACTGCTGACCCCATGGCCGCCATGATAAAACCCCAATGCGAACCCCAATGCTCTCTTTTCTGTACCATACTGATTTCTCTCCTTTTTAGACTTCTCTCTATAAATTAGAATTTAATGAGAGAAAAATTGTTATTTCTCATTCTAGTCTAGCTTTCATGAAAACACAACAGTTATTTTTGAAAAGTATTCTACTAATGAAATAGTGGAAGGGATTAAGGGTTCCAATTCAATTAGAATATCACCCTCACTACTTTTCGCTTGATCTGTTTTTATGTCCATTTGGTCTTCTTTTTAACGGGTGTAAACTTCGGCTTCATGACAATCGGCAGTATTATCGGGTACGAGCTGGTTCAGTCAGAACGCTATGTCTGGTTTTTTATTCTTTCATTTATTTTGGGAATGGTGACTATTCTGGCTGAACCGGCTGTCTATGTGTTGACCTCTCAAATTCAAAGGGTCACAGCTGGAGCGATTAGACCAGTATTTGTCCTGACTGCGTTATCGCTTGGAGTAGGCTCAGCGACTCTTCTGGCTGCAATCAGAATAGTCAGCACTGATTTGGAACTATGGCATATTATACTGCCGGGTTACCTCCTGGCGTTAACTTTGAGCTTTTTCGTCCCTCGAACCATTGTCACAATGGCATTTGATGCCGGTGGAGTAGCATCTGGGCCCATGACAGGGACATTTATACTGGCCTTTATTCAGGGAGCGGCAGAAGGGATGCCGACTGCTTCTGTCCTTGTAGACGGGTTCGGAATGATCGCATTAGTTGCATTAATGCCGATTGTCACCATTCAACTTTTCGGTATTATTTATGCAATACAAAAAGATTAACTGAATATTTATTTATGTGTATATCTCATCATCATTCGGATGAATAGTCATAATTAAGGCATAAATGTGGCTAATATACTGCATCTTAATGACTTAATTTAGACACAGACATTTATCTTGAAGTCTTGTATAATCAACATATAGCAAGTAGGACTGCACCTGATGTGCCCTAACGTTTTTAGAGCTTCACTGAGAGAGTAGGGATGAGATGAACAAGGTAGAAAAACGATTTATTTATTTAATAGAAACGCCAACCGAATCCAAAGAATTGTTCATTAGAGAAAATGAATTGATTGAAAATGCAGATGGGGAATTGGACTGTCCACTCGATACGATCTTGAGCCGATACCATATGGCATGGGACGACCTTTTTCAAATGAACGCTGCCACAGTGTCTTTGGTGGAAGAAGACATCGCGGAAAGAAGAATGATCCGTTCGATTTCGTTCGAAAATTTGCGCTACTATAAAGATTAAATAGTTGAATGAAAGCTGGATATCCTCTTTGAGGGATATTCAGCTTTTTTGTGTTTACATATAAGCTGAAGGACAGTCAGTCGTCAATTATTTAAAAAATCCAGATGATATTTATTTTTTGCTATAGTATCCGCTTACATTATGGAACCTCACAAAGTAAACTTAGCTTAGAAAGAAAATTTGAAAGGGGTAATAAAATGTTAGAAGTGATCAAGCGTTCAAGATTGTTAATGATGACAGGCCTATTGAGTGTTGTGTTAGCGGGATGTAGTGGCGATACGGAGGCTAACGTAGCTGAGGAGACAGACAATGAGGGAACTGAAGAAGTAGAGCCGGATGCAGAAGACACTACGGATGAAGAGTCAGAGGGTGGTCTGGATGTCGGTATTATCCTGCCTACACGTGACGAACCGCGTTGGGTACAAGATGAGCAGCGATTTATGGATGCCTTATCTGATTCAGACTATACAACAGAAATTCTGTTTAGCCAGGGATCATCTGCAAATGAATTACAGAACGTTGAAACTCTGGTCAGCAAAGGAATCGATATCCTGATCATGAGTCCTCATGATGGCGATGCGGCAGGTGCAGCAGCACAGGCAGCAGCCGATGAAGGCATCACAGTCATCGCTTATGACCGTCTGATAACCAGTACAAAAGCAGTCGATTATTACGTTACCTTTGACAGTGTCGCAGTCGGAGAAGCACAAGGGCAATACCTTGTAGACAATGCTGAAGGATCAGACATTCCTTTGTATTTATACGCTGGAGCTTCATCTGATAACAATGCCTTCTTGTTCTTCGAAGGCGCATGGTCAGTTCTGCAGCCGAAAATAGAAGACGGCACATTTGTCATAGCTAACTCAAGTGAGGCAGAAGCACTATCCGGTACTGCTGAATTGACGCGTGACGAAATGGGCAGCATCATGGGTCAAATCACCACTAACTGGGATCCTAATGAGGCTATCAACAGAGCACAGACTCATTTAACATCAGCAGGAGATGATTTAAAAGGGGATGTTGCCATACTGGCACCAAATGATGGAACAGCCCGTTCAATAGCAGACACATTTTCAGCAGACAGTGATATTACAAGTTACGTGATTACTGGACAAGATGCTGAAATGGCGTCAATTCAATACATTATTGACGGAAAACAGTCAATGACAGTCTTTAAAGATGTTCGCCGCTTAGTAGAAGATGCAATGGGAATGGCGATTACAATTCTTGATGGAGACACACCTGAAACAACCGGATCTTATGACAATGGAGCAAAAGATGTAGAAGCCATGCAGTCTGAGGTTATTGTTGTGAATCAGGATAACGTTAAAGCTGAGCTGATCGATTCCGGATACTATGAAGCGAGTGAGTTTACTGGTTTAGATTAATACAATCAATAACAATAGAATCAGGGAATAGTGATAGCTTGCTATCACTATTTCTTGTTCTAATTGTATGAGATGAAGGTGGGAAATGACTATGGCTGAAAACATTCTCGAAATGCACACGATCACGAAAGAATTTCCCGGAGTAAAAGCTCTGGACAACGTGACATTTCAAGTCGAAAAAGGTGAAATCCACTGTCTGGTAGGCGAAAATGGGGCAGGAAAATCAACATTAATGAAAGTCCTGAGTGGGGTTTATCCTTATGGGGAATATGAGGGTGACATCGTTATAAATGGGAAAGTACAGCAATTCAATACAATCAACGACAGTGAAGATGCCGGAATAGCAATCATTTATCAGGAACTGGCCTTGTTTCCAGATTTGCCAGTCTATGAAAATATCTATATAGGAAATGAAGTGAAAAACAAAGGCGTCATCAACTGGAATCAGACGATTATTAAATCAAAAGACATGCTTAAAAAAGTCAACTTGAAGGTCAAACCGGAAACATTGATTAAAGATCTGGGAGTAGGAAAACAGCAGTTAGTAGAGATTGCTAAAGCACTGAGCAAAAATGTGCAGCTGCTGATTCTGGATGAGCCGACTGCTGCCCTCAATGAAGATGACAGTGAAAACCTGCTTGACTTGATCAAAGCACTTAAAGTACAAGGCATAACCTGTATTATGATTACACATAAACTGAAAGAAGTCGTCACTATAGCGGACAAGGCAACGATTATTCGTGATGGTCAGACCATCTGTACCCTGGTTGCAAAAAAGGGTGAAATCAATGAGCGTTCAATCATTAAAAACATGGTCGGCCGAGAGTTAAACGACATTTTCCCCAAAAGACCCGAAAAAAATATAGGGGATACGATTCTGGAACTTCAGAACTGGTCTGCTTACGATCAGCAGCTGGGCCGTCATGTGGTGAGAAAAGCCGATATTCATCTAAAAAAAGGCGAAATTATTGGCCTGGCAGGTCTGATGGGCTCTGGAAGAACAGAACTCGCTTTGAGTATGTTTGGGAATCCCAAAAATTACAAACTAAAAGGCACTTTACTGATGAATCATAAAGAAACTCATTTCAAGCACACCAGTGACGCTATCAAGGCGGGGCTTGCCTACGTAACGGAAGACCGTAAAGGGAACGGGCTGTTCCTGGCTCAAAATATTACCAGCAATATCACGGCTGCTAATTTAAACGGCGTTTCAAACAATGGCATTTTAAATATGAATGAAGAAGTCACTGTTGCGGAGCGTTACAAGTCATCTATTCATATTAAGTCTTCATCGATCAATCAACTGGTCGGTAAACTAAGCGGCGGTAATCAGCAGAAAGTGTCAATCAGTAAATGGCTTTTTGTCTCACCGGATATTCTTATCCTGGACGAACCGACGCGGGGAATAGATGTAGGCGCTAAGTTTGAAATTTATACGGTTATGAACGAACTGATCAATCGCGGTATGAGTATTATTATGATCTCATCGGAATTAGGAGAAGTACTGGGAATGAGTGACCGCATTTATGTAATGGCTGAAGGGACTATCAAAGGAGAAATAAAAGCTGAGGATGCTGATCAGGAAAAAGTAATGGAACTGGCTACACAATAGGAGGATAAACGAATGAGAATTGTCAATGAAGCGAAAGCTTTGATAAAAGAAAACATTAGAGATTACGGCATGTTCATAGCGCTTTTTGCCATCATGATCACCTTTAATATACTGACGAACGGGATGTTTATGTCCTCCCGTAATGTCAGTAACCTGCTGGATTCAGCTGGATATATTGCAGTCCTGGCAGTAGGGATGACACTCGTGATTGTTATACGACATATCGATTTATCAGTTGGCTACATTGCCGGATTCTTAGGGGCAGTGGCCGCTATTCTGCTGATGCAGCAAGGATGGTCCGTTTTTCTTGTTATTCCGGTGATTCTGATATTAGGAATTGTTATTGGCCTTTTTAATGGCTTACTTATTGCACAACTGGGCATTCCGGCATTTGTTGCAACGCTGGCCGCTATGCTGATATTTAGAGGTGCACTGCTTCAGGTAACAGCAGGAACTGGAACGATCATAGTGCAGGATCCCTTTTTTAATGCGATAGGGAATGGCTTTATCCCTTCTGTAATGGAAATCAACAGTTTACATTTGACCACACTACTCATTGGACTTATTGCTATTCTGTTTTTTATCTATGGCGAAGTCAAGACGCGTATCGACAGAATAAAATATAATTTTGAAGTGGTTTCTGTACCGATTTTCGTACTGAAACTGATTTTCATCTCTTTGATCATTGGGTACATTACTTACATCCTGGCTGGATATAACGGCTTTTCATGGACTGTGATCATTGTTTTGCTAATCACTATGATATACCACTTTATTACGAGCAAAACGGTATTAGGACGCCAGATTTATGCCGTTGGGAGTAATCCGGAAGCTGCCCATTTGAGTGGGATCAATGTTAAAAAAGTAACGTATATTGTGATGGGTTCTATGTCAATGCTTGCAGCTCTCTCAGGCATCATGTACACGGCACGTCTACAGTCGGCAACAACGACTGCAGGTATGCTGTTTGAACTGGATGCCATTGCTGCTGCCTATGTAGGAGGCGTTTCTTCTGCAGGTGGTGTAGGGAAGGTAACGGGTGCCATCATTGGTGCAATCGTCATGGCTTCACTGACTAATGGAATGAATCTGATGGGTGTCGGTATTTCTTACCAGTACATGATAAGAGGGGGCGTCCTTGCCGGAGCAGTCATTTTTGATGTTATCACTAGAAAACGAGGAAAATAAACTGTTTGACGGCAGATCAGTTCGTTTGGTGCGAGCCGGCAATTAAGATAGAACTCCACATTGTTCGGCTAAAGGATGCAACTGACCTTTCGACTAATGCGGAGTTTTTTCTTATATTGCTAGTTTTGAGATAAGACTGTACTATATAAGAGTGTGAAGCGTTTACATAGATGAGGTGGATGTGTAGTGAATAAATTACTTAGTGTTTTTGCATTTCTTGTATTGAGCATACAATGACGCGACGGCAGGGGCCGTGATCGAAGCACTTGAAGAGGAGGGGCTGGCAGGGAAAATACCGGTAGTGGGTCAGGATGCCGAGCTTGAAGGGGTACGAAGGATTGTAGAAGGGACTCAATCAATGACGGTATACAAATCAATCAAGTCATTGACTCAGCAGACGGCTGAAATTGCTGTTAAAATGGCTGCTGGTGAAGAGATTTACACCTCCACTACACTCAATAATGGAAAGAAAAATGTGCCTACTGTGTTACTCAGACCTGTGGCAGTCAATAAAGATAATATTCAGGAAACCGTTATACAGGATGATTATCACTCTAAAGAAGATATATATGCAGTGGACTAGACTTCATCTGCAGTCAAATGGTTTGATTCTGAGAATAGTGGCCAAAAAAGACCTCCGGTAATAGCGCGATTAGCAGCTACTATCGGAGGTCTTGGTATTTTATGGACTTTAACGCATTCCTTGAGAACAAGGATGATAATGTTTAGTCAGTGTCACTCTTTTTAGTGTTTTCCAGATCATCCACTTTATCAATGTCAAATGACTCTAAATCGTTAGGCGTTGTTTCAGAAGCTTTGTCTGCTTCAGATTTACTATCGGGCGTCTCATCAACTGTTTCGTCAGCATTAATAAACTCATTTTTGTTAGAAGGTTCATCATTTAATGGGAATGTGTTATCTTTATCTGGCATATTTTTCTCTCCTTTAAGTGTCTTCCGGTTTCAGTCATTGCTGTGATCTAATTTGTCTAAATTGAACTTTTCAAAATCTTCAGGTTTTGCTTCCTCTTCCTTCGCCTCATCAGACAATCCAGCCTGATCTGAATCGGTATCGTTTTCGGCAAATTCTTTGGCACGCTTAGCACCTCGCGCTTTTAATAAATGGTCAGCCTGATTCTGCTGATCCTGATGCAGAGTCGGATCATTTTCCAATAAAATCCCTCCCGTTAAGCCATAATTAAATCGGTTCAATAATAGTTTAGCACAGATTAATAAATAACGCTTTCAGAAAGAATTGTGTGATACAATAGGACTATCTTTTTTAAGAAATGAATTGATTCAGGAGGATAAAACATGGCATGGATTTTATTAGCACTTGTCATAGCATTAGTAGCGTACTTATATATCCAAAATTATTTAATTGAAGTGACTCACTATACCATCACTATTCCAGCCTTAGATAAACGGCTAAAAGGAAAGAAACTGGTTCATTTGACGGATCTGCATTTTAAGCCGCGAACAAATAAAAGCTATGTGGAAACAATCATTGAAAAAACGAAAGAAGCCGATCCCGACTACATTATGCTGACTGGCGATCTGGTGCAGGGAGGGCTTCAAACATTAGCTGATACTCCCCTCAGACGATTTGCTGAGTTGTGTACAGCAATTGCCCCGACCTTTGCGATAACAGGAAATCATGATATCCAAAGTGGAACATTGAATGAATTTCAGTCAATACTGAGTGCCTCCAGAGTTAAACTACTAGTAGATGAAGCAGTAACGCTATCTGTCGATGATGAAGAATTACTGGTTGTTATGGGACTGGCTGAACGACAGAATCAGACTAACCTGCCGCAACCCATTTTAAAACCGGTCGAGCTGACCAGTAAGATGGAAAAGCTGCCGAAGATATTACTGGCACACAGGCCTGAGTATTTTGAACATTATACATTTGATAAAACCAAATCGCCTGCATTGACTCTAAGCGGCCATACGCATGCTGGACAAGTGCGTCTTCCATTTATAGGGGGATTATTTGCCCCTGGGCAAGGAATGTTACCGGAATTTGACTATGGCGTGTTCAACTCTGAAGAAGACCGGTCCAAACGCATGCTTATTTCCAGAGGACTAGGCAATTCATCTTTTCCTCTAAGAATAAACAACCGCCCTCAAATCGTAGTCGTAACGTTGAACTAACAACAAAGTAACGAATACAGATTTTTTTAAAAAAGGAGATTGACCATGACGACATTAAGATTAGGTACTATTGGAACAAGTGGGATTACAGAACAATTTATCGAAGCTGCACTGAAAAGTAATAAGTACAGCCTGGAAGCTGTTTACTCCCGTTCACAGGAAAAAGCGACGCAATTTAAAGACCAGTTTGGTGCTGCAAAAGCATATGCTGACTGGGATGCTTTTTTAAGTGATCCGGAAATCGACGTTATCTACATTGCTTCACCAAACAGTCTTCACTTTAACCAGGCCAAACAGGTATTAAAGCATCAGAAGCATGCCATAGTCGAAAAACCGATCGTGACGACTTTATCAGACTGGGACGAACTGATCGAGCTGGCTAAACAGCAGAACAAATTGGTCGTTGAAGCAGCCAGACATATCTTTGAACCTAACTTTATAAAAGCAACCGAACTGATACAGAAGCTTCCCAAAGTATACGGCGCATCATTAACTTACAGTAAATATTCTTCCCGCTATGATAATGTTCTGAATGGGGAAGAACCGGCTATCTTTTCAACCCGATTTGCCGGAGGAGCCGCTAATGATCTGGGGATCTACGTGGTTTATGCTGCGATCCAGTGGTTCGGTAAGCCGAATTCGGTGCATGCCTTTACTCAAAAAATCAGCACTGGTGTGGACGGGAAAGGAACTGCGATATTGAGATACCCTGATTTTGATGTCACGATCCATTTCGGAAAAATTAATACATCCTTACATCAGTCAGAAGTCTATGGTCCTGATCACACGCTTGTCCTGGATGCCATCACAGGTCTGTCAGAAGCTAGACTAATCGACGTTCGCACTAAGGATTTGGAAACTGTACCTATGGATGAGCCTTCTGATAATCCGCTGATCTGGGAAGCTGTGGCCTTTGCAGATGTCATGACTGACTTTGACACTGCCGAAAGTAAAAATAGCTTATCAAAATGGTGGACCTTATCCAAACAAGTCCATGAAGTTCTGGAAGAAATCAGACAACAGTCAAACTAATTGATTGTAAGCGATAGTGTTGTAACGTGAAAACATAAGGTTAATTTAGTCAAATAAGCAAGACGACTCATCCAATGTAAACTGGGTGAGTCTTTTTATGAAGTTTTCTGGGGAAGGCTGACATAAAAATGGACAGAACACTAAATCTAAGCTGAGTGCATCTTATGTGTATGTTACAAAGCTTCAGTTGAGACGACTCGGGCGAGTCGTTTCTGATAAGTTGGACCACCAGCGGAGGTTATTGTAGGGCTCGGCTGACTGTAGCGATTGAGTGCTACAAATACGGACTTATAAGGACTAGTCGCAGCTGTTTATATTTACCAGTGCTACAAATAGCGAGTGGATATGTAGCACTCAGTAGTTTCTCAGTATCGAGCCCTACAAATACGAGCCCATTAAGACAAGTCGCAGCCGTTTATATTTACCAGTGCTACAAATAGCGAGTGGATATGTAGCACTCAGTAGTTTTTCAGTGTCGAGCCCTACAAATACGGACTTATATATACAAGTCGCAGCCGCACTGTTTGTCGAGTACTACAATAAGGAAGTGGATAGGTAGCACTTAGTAGTTTCTCAGTGTCGAGCCCTACATATACGGCCTTATAAGTACATGTCGCAGCTGTGACTAATGACCAGTGCTACAAATAAGAAGTGAATATGTAGCACTCAGTAGTTTTTCAGTGTCGAGCCCTACATATACTGGCTTTTATGTACAAGTCAGAGCTGTGACTAATGACCAGTGCTACAAATAGGAAAGAGATAGGTAGCACTTAGTAGTTTCTCAGTGTCGAGCCCTACATATACGGCCTTATAAGTACATGTCGCAGCTGTGACTAATGACCAGTGCTACAAATAAGAAGTGAATATGTAGCACTCAGTAGTTTCTCAGTGTCGAGCCCTACATATACGGACTTATATGTACAAGTCGCAGCCGCACTGTTTGTCGAGTACTACAAATAGAACACCAATGTGAAGGGTTCGATAAATTGTTCCCATCAGGGGCAAAAAATACAAAAAGAACGAGGAAATTGATCGAACACCCGCTTTAGATAAAAGCAATAAAACCTAAACACAGAAGAGGAATAAACAGACTTTCAGACTGTTTATAGATAACAAAAAGAAAAAGAATTTGTCCTCTTTAAGAGAGCCAAAGTGGACAACAATTTTTTTGAGGTGTATGATTAATATAGAGTAATGAGAAGGGATGAAAAGACCTTTTCGATAATCGTATAGGGGGAATATTAAATGGCTTCAAAAGGAATCATGCTTGTTTGCGCAGCTGGAATGAGTACCAGTATGTTAGTATCCAAAATGCAGAAATGTGCGGAAGAAAAAGGAATCAATGCAGACATTTTTGCGGTCTCTGCAGATGAGGCCCTTACCAAACTGGAAACAAGACCAGTAGATATTATACTTCTAGGACCACAAGTCCGCTACATGAAAGGGAAGTTCGAAGCGAAAGCCGCTGAACATGATATTGCGATCGATGTCATCAATATGCAGGACTATGGCATGATGAACGGAGAAAATGTGCTCGAGAGCGCAATGGCTCTTATCAATTAATCGACCTGCTTCACACAGGAGGGATACGAATGGGTGAGGATAAAAAGGAAACAATGGAAGTGGTTATGTCTTTGATCATGTATGGCGGAGATGCTAGAAGCAGTGCGATGGAAGCAATCCACGCAGCCAAAAATAGTGACTTTGAGCTGGCGGCTGAGAAAATAATTGGTGCACAGAAATCAATTTCTGAAGCACATCAAGTGCAAACGGGGTTACTTACTCAGGAAGCTTCTGGTGAGCCAGTTGAACTTAATCTGCTGATGGTTCACGCACAGGATCACCTAATGACTGCGATGACCTATAAAGATCTCGCCGAGGAAATGATCGACCTTTACCAGCGAGTTGACAGTATCCAGTAAGTCAGATTTCGAAGAACATAGAATCACCAGAAGGCTAGTCACTTAACATAGTAATAGGCGTTAGTTACCTATTAAAGAAGCGTGCTGATTTGATACAGTTTTGGACATGGACTGTAAAAAATGGTACGCTTCTTTTTTGATTAAAAAAAAGTGTTAAAATCGTCCGTTTTATATTGTAAAAGAAAACGGTTCAGTGTATAGTTGTAGCGATGAGAGTTTTCTAATCTGTCAACTAACAAGTGAGGAGGAAGTGCAAGATGAAAAATGTAATCGTATTATATGCTAAATTAGGCCAAACTGAATGCACTAAGCTGTCACTGTTAAAAGGGCGGCTGACAACCTCCTTAGTTACAATAGAATGAATCCCTTGTTTTTTGGCGTGTGAACGATCGAGATAAACTAGGCAGTCTATTCTGTAATGGGGATAGACTGTCTTTTTTTGAGGAGAAAGGAACGATTCAATGTTTGAAGTATTAATAAAATTAAAATTCTTTTTTAAAGAGAATAAATGGCAATACCTGGGTTCATTTATTGCATTGGCTATTGCCAACGTATTTTCAGTTTTTATCCCATATATTGTGGGACGATTTATCGATGCCATTATAACAGGAGAGATGAATGCAGCGGTGCTGAGGACCTACAGTCTTCAGTTCGCTGGATTAATTATTGTGACGTATGTCCTGGACTTTTTCTGGGGATATGGACTCTTCTCCGGAGCCTACAAGTTGCAGAAAGAAATGCGCAGCAAACTGATGCGTCACTTCCTGCGAATGCGTGCGCCATATTTTGAAAAATTCCGCACTGGAGATCTTATGGCCCGCGGAACTCAGGATATTCGTTCGCTTGCGGATACAGCGGGCTACGGCATGCTTGTGTTGATGAGTGCAACCGGATTTACAGCTACATTAGTTGTAATGATGGGGGTCTCAGTGAACTGGGGATTGACTCTGGCGGCTGTTATTCCACTTCTTCCTATGGCGTATGTGGTCAAGGTCAAAGGAGCTCAGGTGGATGAAGCCTATGAAATCGCACAAAAGTCATTTTCATCCGTTAATGATGACGTTCTGGAAATGATTGATGGGATGCGGGTTATTCGTGCATACGTCAAAGAAGCTGATTTTATAGACAAATTTAAAGATCAGACCAGTGGATTATTGAAAAAGAACAATCGTGTATCTGAAATTGCCGCTATCTTTTCACCGACTGTTAAAGCGTTTGAAGGGTTGAGCATTATGATCGCTTTAAGTTACGGTGCAGTTCTTGTCTCACAGGGCGTACTGACAGTTGGAGATATCGTGGCCTTTCAGATGTATCTTGGAATGATGATCTGGCCGATCATTTCTGTTTCAGAGCTTGTCCTCATTCTAAGGCAGGGGAGCGCCTCAATGAGACGAGTTGAAGAAATCACGCATGCGACGGACGGGTTGAATTTCAAAGGTAATATCCAAGCGAGCCATGTAGATGATTTTGAATTCAATCAGTTTACATTTAAATATGATTCAAGCGAAACCATTAATCTGGATCAGGTTGATCTGGACCTGGATAAAGGGAAAACATTGGGTATAGTAGGGAAAACAGGATCTGGAAAAACAACTCTCATCAGACAACTTTTAAATCAGTTTCCTGTTGGTACCGGAACATTCAATATGGGCAAATCAGCATATGCTGAATACGACGACCCTTCTCTCAGACGCCTAATCGGTTATGTACCGCAGGATCACGTCCTGTTCAGTCGAAGCGTAAGAGACAATATCTCATTCGGTAAAAAAGATGCCACGGACGAGGATATTATTCAAAGTATTAAAATGGCATCGTTTGAAGATGATCTGAATAACATGGACAAAGGTCTGGACACAATGATTGGTGAAAAAGGCGTGTCCATCTCTGGTGGTCAGAAGCAGCGGATATCAATTGCCCGAGCTCTGATTAAAGATCCGGAGATCCTTATACTGGATGACTCTTTATCCGCAGTGGATGCTAAAACGGAACAAAATATCATTCATAACATCCAGCATGTTAGAAGCGGGAAGACGACGATTATTTCGACACATCGTCTGTCAGCTGTAAAAGAAGCAGATGAAATAATTGTACTAGACAACGGTCAAATAATCGAACGGGGTTCACACGATAGTCTGATCGCGAAAGAAGGCTGGTATTACGACCAGTTTATGAAACAGGAAGTAAAGGAACAGACAATAACGGAAGACGTGTCATCACCAGATCCATATAAAAGGAGGGATGACTAGATGAAGACAGTTAAACGTTTATTATCTTATATGAAATACTACAAATTATATTTTACAATTGGGATCGGCCTGGTCATGCTGTCTATGGTAACCGATTTAGGCGCACCGATTGTTGCACAGCGCATCATTGATAATGTTATCACGCCCTCAGCTGCACAAGGAGAAACGGTAACAGATGTTCTGATCAGATTGATACTCATTTACTTTGGATTGACAGTTTCAACGGTTATTACGCGTTATATATCAGCAATATACCGTATGCGAGCAGCCAACGGGATCATCAAAGTTTTGAGAGACCAGCTCTATACGCATGTTCAGGAACTGCCAATCAATTATTTTGATAATCAACCAGCCGGCAAGATTGTGGCTCGCATAACAAATGACACAGAAAGCTTAAGACAGCAGTTTTATGTTGCAACTGTTGGTCAAATTCTAATCAATGTCTTTTATGTACTGGGAGCATTCATCGCCATAGCCACATTCCACACTGGATTAGCTTTGACACTGCTGGTGCTAATTCCGATCATGTTTTTATGGAATAAATTTTACACTAAATATGCTCGGGAATTTCACCGTAAAGAGCGTGATTTGAATTCGGATATCAATGGTAAATTGAATGAATCGATACAGGGAATGCAGATTATTCAGGCTTTTGAGCAGGAAGAACGAATCCAGGGAGAGTTTGAAGAAATCAATGAAAAGTGGTATGAAGTCATGCGGAAGTATGTCATCCTCGATTCCGCTTTCCAGTGGACGTTTGCAGATTTCTTGAGACGATTGTCTCTACTGCTGTTGATGGTTTACTTCAGTACGCAATACATCAACGGAGTACTGGGGATCTCTGTCGGAATGCTGTTTCTGTTCAGTGATTATGTTGGTCGCTTGTACGAGCCAATTAAGGGAATCATTCAGCAAATGGCATTCGTGCAACAGGCCATTGCAGCGGGAGACCGTGTATTTGAAATGATGGATATGAAAGCAGAAGATAATCCGACTGAAAAAATGAACGTAACCGACGGACGGGTGTCTTTCAATCATGTAACGTTTGGATACAACGAAGAGACAGATGTACTGAAAGATATTCATTTTACCGCTGAACCAGGCGAAACAGTTGCCTTAGTCGGCCATACCGGATCTGGTAAGAGCTCGATCATGAATTTACTATTCCGTTTTTACGATCCACAGTCTGGCGAAGTAACAGTTGATGGACAAAATACGAAAGAATTTTCCAGACAGTCTGTCAGAGAAGAGATGGGAATCGTGTTACAGGATCCATTCCTGTTTACAGGGACGATTTATTCCAACATCACGATGGACAATCCATCCATTTCAAAAGAAGTGGCAACTAAAGCACTCATGGATGTAGGGGGAGAGAATCTACTTGAGAAATTTGAAAAAGGAATAGATGAACCGGTCGTTGAAAAAGGAAGCACACTCAGTTCCGGACAGCGCCAGCTTATCTCCTTTGCACGTGCATTGGCCTTTGATCCAAAAATTCTGATTTTAGATGAAGCAACCTCTTCAATTGATACTGAAACAGAAGAAATCATTCAGCACGCCATGAACGTACTGAAAAAAGGCCGGACAACCTTTATTATTGCCCACAGATTATCTACGATTCAACATGCTGATCAAATACTCGTATTGGATCAAGGGGTAATCACTGAGCGTGGCACACATGACAGCCTGCTCAGCCAAAATGGTGACTACGCCGAAATGTATGAAATGCAGAAAAAAGGACAAGCGATAGCATCGTAAAAAAAGAAGTCATCTCCCAGATTGAAACTAGGGAGATGACTTTTTTTTCGAAAAGACAAATAAGTAAAGGAAATAAGTCCGTCGATTATGATCGCTCTTCTATAAACCCATTACTTAGAAGCCAATAATGGAACAACGACTCAAACAGCCCTACAGCAACCGCAAACACGAAACTGGCTACAATGACTTCTTCATCTGTTATTGAAGCTAAATAGATCCGGGAAACAGCAAACGTTGTACCAGCGTCTACCAAAGTAGCGACGAAATTTCCGCCTGATTTCAAAACAACCAGATCGCCTATCACGTATATCACCACGGTTGTAATGACTGCCGTTACGAATATACCGTTAAAGGGCAATTCAAAAATGATATATAATACTATAAAACTCAATACAATAAGAGCGGCTAGTTTTAACGCCAAAGCTTTCAAATGCTTCACAAAAAACACCTCCTTAATCACAGTTATTATGAGAATACACTGGATAGAATAGAATCACAAGACATAATCCTCGCTGTTTCGTTATTACTTTATATGTGAATTGGAACTGGAATCAAGTTTTCAGTTTTTACCTAATCGGAAGTATATGCAGTGCTTTACTGTAAAAATATAAATAACAAGTGCTATTAATAGCTAAATACATGGTAATTGAATATATTTTTTTTGAAAAGCAAAGGAGGTGATTAGATGCAACATGTAAAAGCTGTTGGTGTAAAATTAGTTGCACATATTGTGCTTGCTTTAGTTATTCTCACATTATTATTTGATATCGATGCAACACACTCGATTATCATAGCTTTGATAGTCGGTGTCGGGATATATATCCTTGGAGACCTGATTATTTTACGTAAAATCGGAAATATCGTTGCAACGGTAGCAGATGCTGGTTCAGCTTTCCTGATAACCTGGCTTTATCTCAACGCCACTGTAAATGGAGACTGGCTGATTGCAAGTTTGGTATTCGGATTACTGGTGGGTGTGTTTGAATGGTTCTTCCACGGCTGGTTATTAAAACAGAACGTGGTACCCGATGAACGATCAATGAAATAAATTTGAAAGTGTAAGTCTGTTAGAAAGGTAGATTCGGCCTTTTTAACAGACTTATTTTTTGTATAAAAGAAAATATGAGGAGAACAAAAATTGCATTATAGGTGAATAAGATTTTCATCTGCAGGACTTACTTAGTCTTTCTCACGCGGCAGTTTCTTTTCAAGATCTTCAATCTTTAAAATCAGTTTATCGATTTTATCCTCCAGGGCATTTATTTTCTTCACTTCTTTAGACTTTACTTGTGTGAAATGAGTAGTCAATGAACTAGTCAATGCACCAATTAAGCCTAATCCTAAGAACATCAGAATCATTGCTGAAAGGCGACCAACTAGTGTAACCGGGAAAATTTGCCCATGACCAACAGTTGCTGCCGTAACGATAGACCACCATAAGGACTCTGTAAACGACACGTCTTCTGAAACTGAAAACAAAGTAGCGCAGAACAGAACCAGTAGAATAGCCGTATACAGGACATAAATCAGTCCGTTTGTATGCAGAACTGATTGAATCTCCCGTTGCGATCGACCTTTCAAGCCTAATAGACGAGTGAAGCGTGAAAAGCGGATGAGATGTGTAAATCTTAGAATTCTGAAGATACGGGACAATCGGAATAACCGGAAAATCGAATAGACCGGAATAATGGAGAGTAGATCGAAGACATGATGTGTAATGAATTCTTTCTTGTCAGGTGCTAAAACAAGGCGATACACATAATCAAATGTAAAAATAAGAACAAAGAGGATATCAATCGCAAAATAAGGCTGGTCAAGAATTGAAATAATAGACAGCAAATCTAAAATAATCAGAAATATAGAAGCAATGGACAGTCCCATCATGGTTAAATTATAAAGTCTAAATGAACGCATAGAAACCTCCAGAAGTCGGTAATAGGGTAAGTAATAGCTTAATAGTAGAATGTTTTGAAAGAGAAGTAAAGGGTTAATGGAAATGGGAATTCTTCTTTTAGACACGGGTGCAATGTTTAGGTAATGAGTAAACAAAACAATACGCCAGATGCTAAACCGTTGAAGTTTAACATCTGGCGTATTAGTCGTTAAGTTGGATTATTTTTTAGTTGAGTAACGCAGCATTCTAGTTTCGAGATCCTTTTGAAATATTTTTCGGAAAAACTGGATGATGGGACCAAGAAGAAATGCAGTAATTAAAGTATTAACTCCAAGTGTTGCACCGAACAAGAATCCGATAATAGAGAAAGAAACATCAATGATGACACGAGATGTACCGTATGTCCATCTACCATTTGCTTTCTCAGTCAGAATAATCGGGAAGGCATCATATGGTGCCACACCTTCTTTGGCTTCAGTATACAGAGCCACTCCGCTTGAGATAAAGAACAGTCCAAGAATGGAAAAGATGATTCTAATGAGCAGACCATCTGGACTTGTGAAATACGAGTTATACAAGTTTACGGTAATATCTGAAAAATTACCGACAATGAAGATATTGAACAGTGTTCCTATGCCGACAAGGGCACGGTTATCAAAATATATCAGAATAAGTGCGATTAAGCTGGTGATCATAATGAACAGACCAAACCCAATATTAAGAAACCCACTGGCTCCTAAGTTAAATGTGGTGTATGGATCAGTTCCAAAATCAGCGAGGCGGAAAAACGACACTGCAAAACTGATGAAGAATGTTCCAATAAGTGAGTAGACTAACTTTAATTTTTTCATAAAATCCCTCTTTTTCATTTTAACGTGCATTGCTCATCATAAGGCTTAAACAGAAATAAGTCAATTGTATGAAGAGAACTCTCATTAATATGATTTTGAATTATATGACGTTTTTAATATAACGATATTCATCAAAAAAGCAGGCATGAATTCGATTTAATAAAACGACCCTAGAGAGATTCGAACTCCCGACCTAGTGCTTAGGAGGCACTTGCTCTATCCTACTGAGCTATAGGGTCAAAATAAATGACGTAGTATTTATTATTATACCAATAGATACTTCTAAAAGACAGACCAGTTTAGATTTTAATATATACTGATGAAGTAATTAATGAGTGTTTTAGAAGAAAAAGACAGCTCGGTCTTTTATGGCGATACCTGTTCGACAAAGTAAGTGTGTGGTTTCATCTCTATGTGCCATGTTAAAGACAACTTCGGCACACTCAAGTCTAATAGTTCCGAGACTTTACCATAGCAGGAGTCACTTCTGTATACTCACTAATCATAGGTGAATGAGTTAACTGAAGTTGTGACCACTTCGGTAGACTCCAGCCAAATTATTCAGCGACTTTACCAGAGCAGGAGGAACTTTGGTATACTCACTCATCATAGGTGAATGAGTTAGCTGAAGCTGTGACCACTTCGGTAGACTCCAGCTAAAATGTTCCGTGACTTTACCAGAGCAGGAGGAACTTTGGTATACTCACTCATCATAGGTGAATGAGTTAGCTGAAGCTGTGACCACTTCGGTAGACTCCAGCTAAAATGTTCCGTGACTTTACATAGTAGGAACGACTTCGGCAAACTCCAGTCAAACTGTTCCGTGACTTTACATAGCAGGAGCCACTTCGGCATACTCACCCATCTAAGGTGAATGAGTTAACTGAAGCAGGCACGACTTCGGCTGACTCCAGGCAAAGGGACCACCACTTGTCCTATGCATCTAATCCGATGAGTGTAGATGAATGGGATCAAACTTTTGGCCGTATATACAAAGAGTTATCTGATGCAGGCTTGCCAGGGATCATGGCAGGACATATTCACTTGCCTGAATATGAAAAAGCACTACATCCTGAACGGGACGAAAAAGACTTCCTGCCTGCGTCATTAAATAAAACATTGCTGACTGAATTATTACGTGATAAATTGGGCTACAATGGAGCAATCGTAACAGACGCTTCTCATATGGTCGCCATGACAGGCAGCATGCCGCGTAGAGAAATGGTCCCAACGGCTATCGAAGCAGGATGCGATTTATTTTTATTCTTCAACGATCCCGACGAAGATTTCCAGTGGATGAAAGAAGGATACGAGAACGGACTGTTATCAGACGACCGATTACATGATGCCTTACGCCGCACCCTGGGCCTTAAAGCCAAACTGGGCTTGAACACTTTTGAAGGCCGTCGTGAAGACATTATGAGATCTAAAGAAGAGGCACTTAGCCTGATCAATACAGAAGACAGTAAAGCTGTGGTGAGAGAAGTAGCGGACAAAGCGATCACGTTAGTAAAAGACGAGCAGAAAGACTTGTTTCCGATTACGCCTCAACGCTATAAACGCATTTTACTGGTTCCGGTGCAGGGATTGTCTGGTGGTTTCGGAGCGATGATAGCTGGAAACAAACCGAAAGCCTACGATTACTTGAAAAAAATGCTGGAAGCGCGTGGGCACGAGGTCTCGATCTGGGAAAATACAGAAGAACGCATTATGAAACTTCCCGAAAGTGAACGAGCTGCTGCAATCGCTAACGTGTACGCTCAGAAACAGCCGATATCTAAATTAACAAAAGCGTATGATTTGATCATTAATGTATCAGACGTCAACAGTGGTGGAACGATTCAGCGAACAGTCTGGCCTGCTTCTAAAGGCACACCGGACATTCCGTTCTATGTGCATGAAGTACCGACCTTATTTATTTCGGTACAGAATCCATTCGATCTGGCAGACGTTCCACAAGTTGGCACATACATCAATACGTATGATGGGATGGAAGTCACAATGGATGAGCTGGTTAAAAAATTAGCAGGAGAATCTGATTTTAAAGGAGTCAGTTCAGTGGACGCTTTCTGTGGGTTGTCAGATACTAGAATCTGGAGAAACAGTAGCTACTAAAAAATAAATCAAAATAGAGTTGAACCAGTTGTAAATGAAGAGTCATGTCAGGGCTCACTGGTTCAGCTTTTTTTTGCGTATGAGTTGGTATAATCAAAATGATACTGCTAAACTTAGCCTATAATCAATCGCTATGGAACACTGACAAAGGAGGGATCCATATGAAGCAGAATAAAGAAGTTCTGATAGTCGGAGCGGGACCGACCGGGCTGGTTTTGGCACTCGAACTGGCTTACCGAGGTGTGGCGTTTAGAATCATTGATAAAAATGACGGACCAGGTGAGTCGTCACGTGCAATGCTTGTCGTCCCAAAAGTACTGGAAAGTTATAAGAAGTTCGGACTTGATCAGACAGTCTCTGAAAAAGGCATAAGACCGGAACACATCAATTATTATGTGAAGAATATGAAGAAATCAGCCATCCCGTTAGGCAGACTGGGGAGAGGTCAAAGCGCTTATCCTTATGTGGTGACTTTTCCTCAGGATGAACATGAGAAAGTCCTTCTTGAGCAACTGAAAAAAATGGGGCACAGCGTTGAATGGAAGACAGCCTTTGACTCCCTTGAAAAAATTGACGACATGAACAAAGTAGTCCTTAAAAAACAAGATGAAACGGTAACCGGTCTGTTCGACTATGTGATCGGCTGTGATGGAGCGTCGAGTTCAGTCCGAAAAAGTGTTGGGATCACATTTTCAGGGGAAACTTACGAAGAGATTTTTTACGTGCTTGATGCCGTCATCGATGGGAAAATCACGCATGAGGAATCTGGTTCGTTTGTATTTGTAGAGAAATACTTTGCACTGTTTTTCCCGCTTCGAAACCGACAAACCACTAGGGGCATTGGTATGTTTCCACCGGATTTAGTCAGGTCAGAAGCATTCAGCTTTGAGGCGCTGAAGCCGCGTCTTGAAAATGAGTTCAGCATTACGATTCAGAAAAAGAACTGGTTCTCTGACTACAAAATTCACAGGCGAACGGCAGATCAGTTCAACCAAGAGACTGTCTTCCTGGCAGGAGATGCGGCTCACATCCATAGTCCGGCAGGCGGACAGGGAATGAACCTGGGTATTGGAGATGCGGTAAACTTAGGATGGAAACTGGCAGCTGTCATTTTGGATGACGTTGATGAAGCGCTGTTGCGCACTTACGAATCAGAACGAAAACGGCTGGCTGAGTCTGTCGTGTCACGAACAGATAATGCTTTCAAAGTCATGGCCTCTCAGTCTAAAGTGAGTCAACTGATTCGCACACGGGTAGTCCCTTTAGCTGCTTTCGCGGCTGGACAAAGCGAATGGCTTCAAAGTCAAGTGTTCAAGGTCCTCTCTCAGCTCTACATTTCCTACGATGAGAGTCCATTAAATAACCAAGGAACTTCAAAACTAAAAAGCGGGACACGTTTACCGTATGCAGATGGTGAGCAGTTTGAGTTTAAACGTGAGGCTGGCTGGCAGCTTCATTACTTCAATGAAGCACCAGATTTTTCACTTTTTAAAAAAGAGATACCCGTTGAACTGATCAGAAGGCGCTGGACAGATAAAACAAGTAAAGCCGGATTTGAAAAAGACTATCTCTACTTGGTAAGACCTGACGGGTACATCGGATGGACAGGAAAACCAGGATCGACAAAGGAGCTGTTCGACTATATAGCGGTCTGGATAACCTAAAGAAAATGCATAACGATAGATAAATGTGCTATCATTTAATTAACTAATAAATGAAATGGAGTGAACTAAATGAAAGTATCAACGAAATGGGAAGGCAATTTAGCTTTTACAATGAGCAATCCTGACGGCAATCAAGTCAGAATGGACGCACGAAATGAGGCAGGCGGAGAGGGGTCAGGCGTTTCTCCGATGGAAGCAGTTTTAGGTGGACTGGCAGGCTGTATGGGAATCGATATGTACATGATCCTTAAGCCGTTTCAGGATAAAATCACACGGTTGGAAATCGAAACAGATGGAGGCCGGAACGACACAGCACCAAAGTACTTTACGGCAATCGAAGTAACCATTCATCTTGACGGAGATGTCCCGGCAAGTCGTGTCTGGAGAGCGGTAAAACTGAGCGACGAGAAATACTGTTCAGTTGCGAACTCGCTGAATGCTGACTTGACATACAACGTCATTTTAAATGGTGAACATGTACCTCAAGTTGCCAAGTAAACCAAATAACAAACCGCTTCTAAAACAAGGGAGAGACATAAATGGCGACATTGACCGCAACGTTTCAATCCAGAGAACTTATGAGAAAAGTATCCTTTACAGCTATAATCCCCACCGCAACAAAGTCGTTGTATGATCCAACACCAGTGACAGAAGAAAGTGGCCCTTTAAAAACACTCTATTTACTGCATGGATGGGACGGTAATCAGGAAGACTGGATCCAGAATACGCGCATAGTAAAATGGGCAACACAGTACAATATAGCAGTAATTATGCCGTCGGGAGAGAATAGCTTTTACGTTGACCACCCAAGCGGGGACAATTACGGAAAGTTTATCGGACGAGAATTAGTGGAAGAAACACGCAAACTGTTTCCTCTTTCCAGTAAGAGAGAAGACACCTATATCGGGGGCTTATCCATGGGTGGGTACGGTGCTTTAAGAAACGGGTATCATTTCAGCGACACTTTCGGGAAAATACTGGCCTTCTCCAGTCGAGTCTTTCAAAAAAATGATCCGTATCATGATTTGACTGAAGACGGACCGATCAACAGACGGATCTGGCACATGATTGGGAGTAAGAGTTTTCATGATGTTCCAGATAACATCGATATATACTCTCTCATTAAGAATTGTCACAATAAACCGGATCTGTTTTTATCATGTGGGACTGAAGATTTCCTTTTTGAAGAGAACCGGGCTTTGCATGAGTATTTAAACGAATCAGGAGTAGAACATAAGTATATGGAAGAACCCGGCGAACACAACTGGAGTTTCTGGGAATCGTCGATCCAAGAAGCTTTAGCATGGGTATTTAAATAAGGAGTCAAAAACCATTCTTCGTAATAAGTGGGGAATGGTTTTTGACTAAATTTTTTTATCTCATTCATAACTTATAAACGGGAAAAAACAGATTATGGGACTGTAATAAAATCATACTGAAAACAGGCGTTTCTTATTGAGAACTAGGAGAGAACGCAAATGTCATCAGTTATGTGATATGATAATTGTAAGGGCTTAACTTAAAAAGAAGAGCATTAGGAAAGATAAGTTAATCAAGTATTTTAGATATAAGGAGACTGATAAAAATGATCAAACTAGAAACAGTAAACGAATCAAACTGGCGGGATGTAATCAATATAGAAGTTGCAAATACCCAAAGAGGATTCATTGAATCAAACAGGCAGTCACTGCTTGAAGCGGCTTATGACACCTCTTTAAAATGGCATCCTTTCGTAGCCAGCAAAGATCAGGAGTGTGTTGGCTTTACTATGATAGGGGCGTATGATTCAACCGAGCACTATATATGGCTTGACCGAGTCATGCTTTCTGAGGATTATCAAGGAAAAGGACTAGGCACTGAAATGCTGGATGCCGTCGTGCAATTGATCAAAGAAAAGTGGGTCGTAAAAGAGATTATCTTAAGTGTGACACCCGACAATAAGCAGGCGATCGCTTTTTACGCCAACTACGGATTTGAGTGGCTCGACAAAACTGATCCAGCTAACGGTGAACAGCTGATGAGATTAGCAGTGTAAATACAAAAAAGTGCATCATCCGAAGATGACACACTTTCGATTAATAAAAATTTATGCCCAGGCGCCTTTACGGAAAACGGGTACACGAGAGCCGTCTTCACGGATACCATCGATGTCCATTTCGTTTGATCCGATCATGAAATCTACGTGAACATCTGAACGGTTCAGCCCAGCTGCTTTCAGTTCTTCTTCAGACATTTCAGTTCCGCCTTCTAAGTTGAATGCGTAAGCTGAGCCCAATGCCAGGTGGTTAGAGGCATTTTCATCAAACAACGTATTGAAGAATGTTAGACCGGATTGAGAAATAGGAGACGCATCAGGAACTAGAGCAACTTCTCCTAAACGAGCAGCCCCTTCGTCTGTTTCGATCAGTTTTTTAATCACATCTTCCCCTTGATCTGCAGTGACACTCTCTACTTTACCATCCTTGAAGTGGAACGTCATGCCTTCAATGATTGTACCGGCATAGCTTAATGGTTTAGTTGAAACAACGACACCATCAACGCGGTTAGCATCGGGAGCTGCAAACACTTCTTCAGTTGGCATATTTGCCATGAAGCGCTCGCCTCGAACGTTCAAGCTTCCAGCGCCTTCCCAACGGTGACCTTTAGGCAAGCCAACAGTCAAGTCAGTACCAGGTGCCGTATAGTGTAAAGCAACAAATTGTTCTTTATTCAGTTCGTCAGCTTTAGATTCCAGCGTTTTGTCTTTTTCAGTCCAGGTTAGTACAGGATCTTCATCATATAAATGAATTGCTTTAAAAATCGCGTCCCATAGTGCATCAACGCGCTCTTCAGCTGTTTCCAGCTCAGGGAAGACTTTTTCAGCCCATTTTTCACCTGATGCAGCTGCAACGACCCAGCTGACTTTGTTGGATTGAGTCGCTTTACGCATAGCAGAAAAGGCACGTCCATTTGCAGCTTGAGCGGATGCAATCTTGTCACTATCCAATCCTTTTAGTGCGTCCGGATTTGATGAACGAACGCTGATGCGGCTGGCACCTTTTTCAATGTGGTCCAGTGATTCATCAATTTTATATTGTGGTACTGTTGAAACGACTTCTTCAGGTGCATGTTCAAAGGTTGAACGCGTCACACTGTCATCTGTCCACTTCACGATAACTTCTTTAGCGCCTCTGTTATAAGCAGCTTCTGTGATCAAACGGGCTAAAGGAGCCTGATCAACGTCGACGCTTAAAACGACTGTATGTCCTTTAGATACATTGACACCAGTAGAGACCAGTAAGTCAGCGTATTTTTTTAAATTTTCTTCAAAGTTAGGTAATACCATTTAAATTCCTCCTATAGTTTAGTCACCTATATAATCTTAGCATAGATGACAGTTTGTCACAATCTAAAAGAACAGCCATCTAATTTTAATTCTGTTTTCATATGAACAGAGATTAGAACGAAATTAATCTTAAAGAACTGCTGGAAGTTAACTTATTTTCATTATACAAAATAACGTCTTTTTTGAGTATGTTTATTATGTTATACTTATAAAGATAATGGGTTAAACGAAGTCAAATAATCATATGTGAGTAAGGGGAGAAGTAATCATGCCTAGAAAAAGGAGAATATTAAAACATCATATACTGGATGCTGCATTAGATTTAATGAGACAGGAAGGATTTGACCGCTTTACTGCGAGAAAAATAGCAGAATGCCTAAATGCCTCTACTCAACCAATTTATAAAGAATTTAAGAATATGGATGACTTGAAAATTCACCTGACTGATTACGTTATCGATTTCATTAAACTAAATGTGTTTAGAATAGAAGAAAAGCAACTCGATATTAGAGAGGTCTGCACAAATTACATACTTTTTTCCAAGAGAGAAGGCCGTTTGTTCGCTGCCCTGTTTATGGGAAGAGAGCTGTGTGCAACAACACTCCATGAGGCGATCTATGCCTCTCTGCATGAAGTGTTGTCGTATCATGAAATAGCTAGTCAACATAGTCAGGCAGAAAGAGATGAACTGATTGATATTATCTGGCCCGCCATTCACGGCTACGCCATCTTAACAGCACAGGGTAAATACACCATGTCTGAAGAATTGCTGATGAACAAGGTCAATCATATAGTCGACCATTCAATCAAGGTCTGGCACAGTGGCTTGGCAGCTTAATAATTGCTTTGAATGAAATAAAGCCGATCGTTAAAGTGACAGGGATGTCAGATTAACGATCGGCTTTTTTTAGAATTCGATAGTATCAGGGTCTTTAGCTTTTCCGGCCCTTCCATCAAGGGAATCGATCAGCTTCATATCGTCTGAATCGATTTCAAAATCGAACAGTTCTGTATTTTGCCAGACACGTTCCTTAGTAACGGTCTTTGGAAGGGGAAGGAACCCGTGCTGCAAGCTCCATCTTAAAACAACTTGGGCAATTGATTTGTTATATTTATCTGCCAGTTCTTTCAGTTCATCCACCTCAAAAATTTTGCCGGTTCCAAGCGGGCTGTAAGCTTCTGATATAATATCGTGCTCATTGTTGTATTTGACAACTTCTGGTTGCATTTCACTTGGATTCAGCAAAATCTGATTGACAACTGGCTTGATCTTAGCTGTTTCAAGCAATGGGTCCAGATGATGAGGCAGAAAATTGGAGACCCCAAGGGATTTCAGTTTACCTGCTTCAACGGCTTCTTCCATTGCTTTCCAGCTGCCGGCATTAACTTCTTTCCAGTTTTCACGAGAATAAATAGGATTCGGCCAGTGAATCAGAAGCAGATCGATGTAGCCGGTATCAAGTTTTTCTAAAGAAACGTCGATAGCTGCCTTTGTTTTTTCATAGCCGTGCTCTCTGTTATGCAGTTTTGTCGTAAGAAAAATTTCTTCCCTAGGGATGCCACTTTCTTTGATGGCTTCACCAACTTCTTCTTCATTTTTATATCCGGAAGCTGTATCGATGTGTCGATAGCCTGCTTCAAGAGCCCATAAGACAGACTGTTTCGCTTCATCATCGTTCGCCTGCCATGTTCCGAAACCGATGATAGGGATTTCCAGTCCGTTATTCAGTTTGTAAGTATCTGTTAAAGACATGCACATTCCTACTTTCTATTTAATTAACTTCTATAAAAAAGTATACATAAAGTAAGGTAAGAGCGCCAATGAAAACGCTCTTAGTTAGCTTTATATCAAAAGGTGCTATATACAAGCAGTCAAAGAGACGCGATGCAAAAAATCTCTATTTAACATTCGATCCTTCCTATAAGTAGGGAAGACAGTGAATGCTCAATAGAGACTTTAAGAGTAACCTACTGATTAGTGTAGGCTTTGATTAGGTGTTCTGCGAAAGCTTTCAGATTTTGCTCGTCGTCCTCTTCAGGATTCAAGTTGACCTTGACATTTTCTGCCCCTTTGACTGCACCTGTTTTAGCAAACTGCTCATCAAAATCATCAACGGATTTGCAGTACTTGTCATAAAATGTATCGCCTGATCCAAATGATCCAAAAATTTTCCCTGTCAGATCGACTTCTTCAAGTTCTTCATAAAAATCAACGATCTCATCCGGCAGATCTGCATCTGTTCCATAGGTGTATGTGCCAACTATTACGATATCAGCAGACGTAAAGTCTTCTGGATCCGCAAATACACTCTCGACCACTTCGACTTCGGCACCTAATTCCTGAAATGCAGCTTCTAAAATTTCAGCACATTCTTCAGTGTTCCCAGTCAGACTCGCGTATACGATCATTACTTTTGGCATGACCTTCATCCTTTCCATCAGGTTATGTCGTCATCTATCCTAAAAAATGATACCACTTATTAGTAGGAGTTTCAATGGTTCATGTTTTCACAAAACGCATTTTTTAACAAGATATAAGGAAAGTTTTACAGCATTCAGATAATTTAATCCGACGATATTACATTATTGAGAACATTTCAGTTCAATTATTACGATTTTTGACTAATTGATTAGGATTGACCTTTCTTTTGAAACCGTTATACTAAACGTAGTATTTATTTTGAGGAGTGACGTAATGTATCATGATAAATTGAATGCGTTTCCGGATGACTTTTTGTGGGGATCTGCTTCTGCAGCCTATCAAGTAGAAGGAGCCGCAAGCGAAGAGGGAAAAGGCGAGTCTGTATGGGACCGATTCGTTAAAATTCCCGGCAAGACGTTTAAAGGGACCACAGGTGAAGTAGCAGTCGACCATTATCACCGCTATAAAGAAGACGTTGCATTGATGGCAGAGCAGGGAATGAAGGCTTATCGTTTTTCTGTTGCATGGAGTCGAGTGATTCCGGACGGTGACAGAGAGATTAATGAAAAAGGCCTCGCGTTTTATGACAAGTTGATCGATGAATTGATTGAAAACGGGATTGAACCAGTGTTGACATTGTATCACTGGGATATTCCACAGGCATTGCAGGATAAGTATGGCGGGTGGGAAAATCGTCAGGTTATTGAAGATTTCACCCGTTATGCAGAACTGTTATTTGAGCGATACAACAATAAAGTGAAATACTGGGTCAGCCTGAATGAGCAGAATATTTTTATTACACTCGGCTATCGCATGGCTGCTCATCCACCTAATGTAACAGATGAAAAACGGCTGTTTGAAGCCAATCACATTGCCAACTTAGCGAATGCATCAGTCATCAAACGGTTTAGAGAAATGGGAATCAAGGGTAAAATCGGTCCAAGCTTTGCGTATGGTCCGACTTATGCTTTAGACAGTCATCCGCTTAATCAGCTGGCTGCGGAAAATCATGAAGCCTTCAGTGCGCACTGGTGGATGGATATGTATGTCTTTGGTGAGTACCCTAAAGTCGTCTGGAATTATCTGGAGAAAAAGGGATTGACACCGACAGTGCACCCTGAAGATGAAGCGCTCCTCAAATCAGCTAAGCCAGATTTTATGGGACTGAACTACTATCAGACCAGTACAGTTGAAGCCAACGAACCGGATGGTGTTGCTGCCGGTAAAATTAACACCACGGGTAAAAAAGGCAGCAGCGAGGCGAGCGGTATGCCTGGCGTCTTCAAGTCAGCTGACAACCCATATGTCGACCAGACAGACTGGGACTGGGATATTGATCCAACTGGTCTCCGAATCGCGATGAGACGGATAGACAGTCGCTATGATCTGCCTATTTTAATCACAGAAAATGGATTAGGTGCTTATGACACCTTAGAGGAAGACGGAACAATCCATGATGATTACCGCATCGATTTCCTGAAACGTCACATTGAAGCTATTCAGGAAACGATCACAGATGGTGTAGACGTTCTCGGGTACTGCACCTGGAGCTACACAGATTTGCTGAGCTGGATGAACGGGTACCAGAAACGATACGGCTTCGTTTATGTCGACAGAGAAGAATTAGATGAAAAAGAACTGAAGCGCTATAAAAAAGACAGTTATCACTGGTACAAAAAAGTAATCGAAACGAACGGTCAGGAACTCTAGTAATGACTCATTAGAATAAAAGAAGGAGCGGGCTTGAGCTGATCAAGTCCGTTTTTTCGACTAATCTGTGAGATTACAGTAAAATGAGTTTACGCATATTAGTCTGATAAACGTGTATTAAATGGATGTTTATCATTTGAAGGAGAAGATCACCATGACAAAAGCAGTTGTAATAGTTAACCCGACTTCCGGAAAAGAAAAAGGCGAAGAGTTTGGTCCTTTGGCACAGACAGAATTGGAAAAAATATATGATGAAGTGGAATTGAGATGGACCGAGGCAGAAGGGGATGCGACACAATTCGCACGTGAAGCCTGCCGCAGTCATGTCGATGCGATATACGCTCTAGGTGGCGATGGAACGGTCAATGAGTGCGTCAATGGGATTGCACCTGAAGATAACCGCCCGCCGTTTGGGTTTATTCCACTTGGAACAGTAAATGATTTAGGACGCGTTCTTGATATTCCGATGGATGAGAAAAAAGCTGTGGAAGGTCTGACTGATCGAAAAATACGCACCATCGATATCGGGAAAATCAATGACCAGTATTTCATTGATATCGTGGCGATTGGGTCAATCCCTGAAGCCGTGCATGATGTGCCCATTGAGAAAAAGACTAAACTGGGTCCTCTGGCATATGTCATAGAAGGAGCGAAAGCATTAACTGAAAAAGAAGTGCACCCGTTCCAATTTAATATGGATGGAGAAGAAATCGAAGAGGAGTCTGTTCTCGTACTGGTTGCCTTAACCAACTCAGTAGCCGGCATCACCACAATGATTCCAGAAGCTAGTGTTGATGATGGGTATTTACATTTAGCAGTCGTTAAAGGGGATTCAATTGCGGAAAAGATGAACCTGGTTCCTAAAATTTTTGCTGGAAAAGTGACAGATGATGAAAACGTACTTTACCGTAAGTTCACTGAAGGAACAATTTCACTTAAAGAAGGGTACACTAAAGAAGTGTTAAGCAATGTTGATGGGGATGAAGGCGACTCCTTGCCTATTTCCTTAAAAGTCTTGAAACACCACATTGATGTCTTCGTCCCTGATACAGAAGGAAATAACTGATTTTAAGATTTTAGCCTGTCTTCAAAAAAAGTCTCAAAAAAGGCTATCTTTCTTCTCGGATTGAATACGCTTTACGGCTATGCTAAAATAGTGAGAGATATAAATTAGAACTAAAAAAGGACGATTACTGAATGGCACAGACAAAAGTAAGAGAAATACTGCAATCCGATGAATCGACTAAAGAGAAACTCGACTATCTGTGGGGATATTATAAAACTCACGTCATTATTACGATCCTTGCAATTCTGTTTGGCGGCTACCTGCTGATCGACTGGATCAATCGCCCAGTGACCTACTTCCATATGACCGTTTTAGCACCGGAAGTCATGTTTGATGAAGAAGAACCTTTGTCGATGGAGTTGACGGAAATTCTTGACCCTCAGGGAGCAAACGATACAGTCTATGCCTCATTTACACCGCATGGGGAGCTGGCTGAGCGATTCTCTGCTCAATTTACTGCAGCAGAATACGATTTGATTCTAATGGATGACTTTTCATTTGGTGAATATTCCGAGTATGAAACTATGCAGGAATTTCGTGTCTCAGGATTAGATGAAGAAGATTACTATGAATCTGACATTTATGATGATCCGATTGGTATCGATTCAGACCATTTCCCTATATTCGATAACTACACGACTACGCAGGACCTGATCGTGATTATACCAGGTAACACGACCAGACGCCCGGCCATTGAAGAATTCTTCGCTGATCAGGGTCTGGAACTCGAATTTATAGACAACGACTAAGACTAACAGGAAAGCCTTCTCTCAGTGAGAAGGCTTTTTTGTTTAAAATCACAGATGAGGATAAAAGAGGAGCCCAGCTGCAGATGCAGCTGGGTTTCATTTTGAATGTGAGTGGGACATACTCGTCTGAGGACGAGTATGAACCGTCTTTTAAGCCCGGTTTGGAGTTTTATAGAGTTTTAAAGTGTAACTCAGTCAATCTGGTATAGCGAGTTAGAGCCAAAAGTCCCTATAGGCGTAACTCAATAAAAAGTCTGTTTCAGCTGCGGTTAGTCATCCAGACTGACTTCAACTGAATTTTCTTGTTTAGATGAGTTTAGGGTAGTCGGTACGACTATCTTCGACTCGACTAACGGACCATTTTGAGATGCAGTTAGTGCTTCTGACCAGGTGGAACTCAAAATAAATAGTGATTGAGTTGATTGTAATGGGTATATAGGATGCAACTCATTACCGAAAATCAAGTGAGAGAGAGGCTAAGTAATAAAAGAAACACTATAATAGTGAGAATTTGAAGCATTCATCAATATATTAGAGTAGGAGGCGGTAAAATGATTATTGCAAAAGAAAGAACCGATTCAAATCTGTTCAAAGGGTTAAAGTTTCTTGATAAGCGGACAACATTAGACGAGGAAAGTCGAAAACAGCTGATCAATTTGAAAAAGGGGATCAAAGGAGAAGATCTTTTTGACGCTCTCGTCAAAAAGGTTCTGAACAAGAACGTGCTGGTGCTGCATGACCTGTTACTGATTCATAATGGCTCTACTTTTCAAATCGATAGTTTACTGATCACTTCTTCTTCTATTTATCTCTATGAAATAAAGAATTATCAAGGGAATTTTATTAATGATAACGGGCATTTTATGACAAATTCAGGAAAAGAAATCAATAATCCCACTACTCAGTTGAAAAGAACTGAAACACTGCTGAGAAAGGTACTGATGGACATGGATTTTGACTATGAGGTAAAGGGCTACGTCGTATTTACGCATCCTACATTTTATCTCTATCAGGCAGTAGACAGTGACCCGTTTATATTCTCACCCCAATTTGAGAGTCATTTCAGGTCGGTAAACAGTCAATCAAGACCACTTTCAACTGAGCACGAATACGTATCCGATACGCTGATTCGGTTACAAAGAGAGGAGGCACCTTATCAGAAGCAATTACCGGACTACACATATCAGGACTTTAAGAAAGGGATAAACTGCAGTCAGTGCACTAGCTTGAATACACGAATCACCCAACGTAGAGCCTACTGCAATGAGTGCGGGTATGAAGAGGAGTTGTCAAAGACGATCATACAAAATATGAAGCAGTTCAGATTCTTATTTCCTGAAAAACGGCTGACGTCAGCTCTGCTGTTTGACTGGATGGGCGAGTCTGTAAAAATGGCAAGATTAGCCTGTATCCTGAAAAAGGAATGCATCAGAATGGGGTATTCGAAAGGGACATACTACATAGATAAGGGTAAGATCGAAAAGGAGTCACGCTTCTCAGGATGACTGTAGACGCATTACGTCAGTTCTAGACGAAAACCCTTTTGTCCGCGCCTCTTTTTCGCTATACTGATAAGGATAATAGTATAGAATAGGAGAATGTAGTTGTGATTACATTGAAATCACCTAGAGAAATCGAAGCAATGGATAAGGCCGGAGATGTACTGGCGGCAATTCATGAATCATTGCGCGATTTTATTAAACCAGGAATCTCTGGGATGTATATAGAAGAGTACGTTATAAAACTGATGAAAGAACACGGCGCCACTGCTGAACAAAAAGGGTACCAGGGTTACGAGTACTCTACATGCGTCAGTATCAATGATGAAATTTGTCACGGATTCCCGCGTAAACAAAGTTTAAAGCAGGGTGACCTGATTAAAGTGGACATGGTCATCAACTTGAATGGTGCGCTTGCAGATTCATGCTGGAGTTACAGTGTTGGTGAAGCTTCTGACACTGTTCAGAAACTGATGGATGTGACCAAAGAAGCATTGTATAAAGGCATTGAAGCGGCAAAATTAGGCAACCGCATTGGAGATATTGGCCATGCTATCCAGACTTACGTTGAAGCAGAAGGCTTTTCAGTTGTGCGCGAGTTTATCGGTCACGGCATTGGACCGACCCTGCATGAAGCACCAAGTGTCCCGCACTTTGGCGAAGCAGGAAAAGGGACTCGTTTGAAAGAAGGCCTGGTTATAACGATTGAACCCATGGTCAATACAGGCACGTGGCGTTCTAAAATGGATGATAACGGATGGACAGCGCGAACGCAGGATGGCGGGCTCAGCTGTCAGTACGAGCACACCATAGCCATTACAAAACAGGGTCCACAGATTTTGACTAAACAAACAGGTGAATAAACTCCCGAATAAGAGGAGGTGATAATCATGGCTAAAAAAGAATTTCACTATCAAAAAGGTGAGCACGAGGTAGATGTCAGCATTGAATACCGCATGCCGACGAAGCAGGAGTTTCTTGGAATCGCAGGAATCATCAGTATTGTATCCGGCGTTTGTCTTCTCGTAAAAGCCTTTGTACTAAAGGATGATTAATGTGACCACATATACTGTAGGTATTTTGTTATTTGACGATGTAGAAGTCCTGGATTTTGCCGGCCCTTATGAAGTGTTGTCGGTGACCGAAGATGAGAATACTGACAAGCTATTCAATGTCGTGACGATTTCTGAAAAAGGCCAGCTGATTAGAGCGCGAAATGGACTCAAAGTCGAGCCGGATTATCACTTCGATAATCA
This sequence comes from Alkalibacterium olivapovliticus, assembly GCF_003003275.1. Classification (GTDB taxonomy): domain Bacteria; phylum Bacillota; class Bacilli; order Lactobacillales; family Carnobacteriaceae_A; genus Alkalibacterium; species Alkalibacterium olivapovliticum. The sequence continues at coordinate 56,636 of NZ_PVTO01000009.1, read as the reverse complement.
TCCGGAACTGGATATTGTAGTTGTTCCCGGCGGGTATGGAGCGCGTGAAGTCGAAAGTAAGAATCCTGTCGTTGTTGAGTGGGTCAAGCAGCAGAATGACCGTGTTCAAAAGATGACATCTGTCTGTACTGGCTCATTTATATTAGGAGAAGCAGGACTGTTGGACGGAAAGAGTGCTACAACCCATTGGACTGCTCTGGACCGGATGGAGAAGGCTTTTCCAAACGTTACAGTTAAACGAGACGTCAAGTTCGTGGATCAGGGTCACCTTATAACGTCAGCAGGTATTTCTGCTGGAATCGAAATGGCGCTGCATCTAGTGGCCGTCCTTTATGGAAAAGAAACAGCAGCAAACACGGCTAAACATATGGAATATGACTGGCAGACCCAATTTTAAAACAGACTGAGCACGACACCACTCATTAAAACGAGGTGTCGTGTTTTTAGTTTACATATAAAGTGACCTGAAAGAGAGTTGCTGTAGAGTCAAACAAGGTTAACTATTCAGTGTCCAGAATAAACAAAAAGATCAAGGAGGCAGTCGATGGAGCAGTTAAGTCAACAGACCAGAATGTGGGTGGAATTTCAGCTGGATGGCGTTATTTTAAGTGCAACCCCACTAAAAGGAGGCATGTCCTCTCAGATGACGCTTCTTGAAATCGAATTACGCAGCGGGAAAACAGACGTGGTCCTTAGGGAATACACGGACACCGAGTGGCTCGGGCTAGAACCGGATATTGCTTTTCAGGAAGCGAAAAATTTGAATCAGGCTGAACAATTGTCTGTTACAACTCCTGTACTGATAGCCTTCGATCACAAAGGAGAAAGCACCACTTACCCCAGTTTGCTGATGAGTAAGGTTGAAGGGGAAGTCGTACTGAAGCCATTAAATGTCCAGAAATGGACCGAGCAGTTGGCACTCTCTCTAGTGAAAATCCATCAGTTTGAGGGCCCAACTATTACGCACCAGTACTTTCGCTATTTTAATCCTGATCAGTCAGTCACAGCTGAGTGGTCATCCAGGCCAGAAAAATGGAAAAGAGCCTTCACCTATTTAAGTCAAAGGCCGCATCCGGCAGATGAAAACACATTTATCCACCGGGACTATCATCCGACTAATGTTCTGTTCAATAATGAAGAGGTTTCCGCTGTAGTGGACTGGACTAATGCCTGTATAGGGCCAAAGCAGATCGATATTGCGCACTGCCGCTGGAATCTGGCTATGATGTATGGTCAGAAATCAGCTGATTTGTTTTTAGAAGCTTACAAAAAGGCATCACCTGTGCTTGACTATACGCCATACTGGGACTTAGAGGCTTTAGGAAATGTCTTTAGTGAAGACGCCCCCGAAGTCTATGGCGGGTGGAGTGCTTTTGGCCTAAAAGAACTGACCGAGGAGAGTATGATTCAACGCATGGATGATTTTTTATCTCAGGCTCTTAAACAGATTGAAACGACCCAATAAAGAAAACGGACTGGTCCTGGCCAGTCCATTTATTATGTCTAAACAGATAATAGATAATGCTTAGCTATCAGAGAACATCACTGACTGTCGAGATACCTCATTATGTTCTCCAGTGCTGTATCGTTTGCCCCAAGGGATGTCATAGTGTCTTTCATATCAGCACTGGCAGATTTCACCTGTTCATCATTAAGCAAGGCCATTGTTTTATCATAAATCACCTCAGGATCACTTTTTCTCAAATTCAACTGCTCTGCAACCTTCAAATCAGTGAGACGGGAAGCAATGAGCGGTTCATCGTTGACAAAGGGATGGACGAGCATGGGCACGCCACAGCTCAATCCTTCGTTAGCGGAATTCATGCCGCCATGCGTGATAAACACATCGGATTGATTCAAGACATCGATCTGAGGAACTTTTGAATAGAGATAGATATTATCACTAACATGCCTAAAATCATCTTTACTCAACTCATCTCCAACCGATAGGATTAAAGAAGCTTCTTTGCCTGAAAAAGCGTCTATGCAGTTCTGATAGACTTTTTTTGCAAAACGGGGCAGCAAGGATCCCATAGCCAGATAGATGACAGGACGAGACAATTCATCAAATGGAACGGACGGCATATCGTCAGAATAGTTGTCTTCTATTGAAGGCCCGACGAAGATAAAGCGGTCCTGTGAAAATGAGTCTGACTGCGGCTGAAACGCTCTGGCAGTATAGACGATGTTCAGATCCTGAACACCTTCAGCAATTTCATCGAAGAAATCATCCGTGATCATCATGTCCTGCTTCCCTTCATAATACTTTACAAAAAGGGAATACAGAGGATTTTTTGAAGTCATGAATGACAGATGAGGTCCACCAGATTCTCTGATTTTTTCCAGAATCGAATGATTAAAGGCAAAAGTCGAAAACAATCTTACAGTAGGTAGAGCCAGGTCTTTAGACAGCTTGTAGCCGAAGATGAAATACGCTTCGTATATCAGACAGTCGTACTCAGACTCACTACTAACCCGCTTAGCAGTTGAATAGGCCTGTTCGAAGGCTTTCATGTAACGATGCACGTCGGACCAGCTGGAATCGTAATCATCGTAAGGAATCAACTGAGCCCCTGCGCCTTCAACAATTTCCTTGAAAGAAGGATCCAGTACATAATCAACAGAGTGTCCCACATCAACTAAACGCTTGACTAATGGGATAGTAGGGTTGATGTGACCACTATACGGTAAATTGACAAACAGGAATCGATACTGCTTATTAGTCATTGTTTTTAAACTCCTTTAATTAGCTTTTTTATGATAGTTTACAAGCGTACGCTATAACCTAATGGTATCACTATATGAAGAAAGTTTGAAAGATTTACCCCCTAATGGCGCAGCTAAAGGATCTGACAGTATTAGCTATAGCATATAAGGGGTTATTTTGGTAAGCTTGTCGATGGAGAAATGCATGAAACACGTTTAGACCATACAATTAGGAATCAGAGAAGGGATATTGCAATGAATCTCGAACCACTAATAAAACATATTCCAAAGATGGACTGGGTTAATGATATCTCAGGCCGAATAAGAAAAGGTGAAATCTGGCAATATTCGACATTTGTCACCTATTATGTCCTGCTGACTGTTTTTCCTCTGATCGTTGGGATTATCAACTGGCTGCAGCAGCTTAGTCAGGGACTGACTCCACTTGCCTGGTTTGTCATGCGTATTGCGCCACAACCACTCGCCGAGCAGATCATCCAAGACATGATTCAAATATATGAAAGTTCCAACGTAGGCGTTTTGCTGGTCGCAACGATTTCGACCATCTGGACAGTCAGCTGGACTATGGCGTCGACCTTAATGGGACTCAACAGGGCATATGGCGTCAGCAGCAGGAAAAACATCGTTGTCCTGAGAGTTTTAGCATTCTTATTGACGTTCTTATTCGCAGCATGGATCACGTTAGTGGTCGTTATTATTCAAAACATGAGTAATTCAAGTTTGGGTAGATGGACATTATTCGTGCCACTTGCATTCCTGACATTCAGCTTTTTGTACTATATGGTTCCCAATGTCGTTCAGCGGTTCAGAAACGTCCTGCCGGGTGCATTGTTTTCAACGGCTTCACTGCTTATAGCTATTATTGGATACCGATTGTTTATTAATCAGCTGCTGGAAGACTCCACCTTTTTTACAATGACAGGAAGTTTCATGGTGCTGCTGGCACTGCTTCAGAAACTGTCTCTGGCTATATTGGCAGGAGGCGCAATAAATGCTACCATCATGCAAATGAGGGAAGGAAACATTATCCCCAAAGGAGAGAACAGCAAATTTGTCAGATTCCTTAAAAAGATTAAGTTGAACAAATTACTGGAAATTGAAAAGCAGTAGTAAAATGGACTAGTTCTGTTAGCTTTTCAAGGGAAAAATGACATTTAATTGAAAGAGAGGCAACCCTATGGAAAATGAATCGCAGCACTCGACTAGCATAGTCATGTCGATTCTGGAATGGGTCGTGACACTGGCCTATCTGAACTTGTTATGGATAGGCTTCAGTTTAGTCGTAGGCAATAGTGCGAGCTTGCTTGAAAGCTTCATATCGTAAACGAAAATACCAGTTCATACTAAACAGCAGTCCAGTGTATAGACGCCGGGCTGCTGTTTTAATGGACAGTCTTTTATTTATAAAAAACCTATTTGGTGATAGATAGTGTATAATAAACGTTTGAGGTGAAAATCAATTAAACGAACAGTGATCCCTGCTCCAGTAAAAATAAAGGCGAAAGAAAGAGGAACGTCATGACTAAACGCAACTACACGATTGATTTTATAAAGGCATTAGCCATTATATCGGTCGTTTTGATTCACGCATTATCAGATGATGCACTATACATGATACGCGCTCCGTACTATATATGGCAGACCGTTCCGGTATTCATGATCCTGATTGGGTTTAACGCTGCAAACTCATTTAAGCGAAAAGAGTTTGAAACAGTTCAAGAAATCTTCAGTCAGCATTACCTGAAGAAGAAAGTGAAACGGATCCTACTGCCTTTTACTTTTATTTGGCTAATACAAATAATTTTCCAAGTCCTTTTTTTCGATGAGAGGCACCTAAGTGAACTCTTGCTGTCCTACATTCAAGGCGGCTTTGGACCGGGTAGCTACTTTGTTCCATTTATCATACAAGCGACGATCTTGACACCGTTTATTTACGTCGTATTAAAGAAGAACCCGACTAAAGGACTGATTCTCTTATTTGCGGTGAGTCTCTTAATCGATGCAGCATCTTACTGGATCCATACGCCCGAGGAGGTATACCGTGTACTGATGATCCGCCATATCTTTTCAGTTACGTTAGGCGTGTGGTACGCTCTGGTAAAAGACACGTTAAAAATCAGGTGGCTGCTCATTCCGGCAGTCCTCAGCGGTATTTACATCACAGGTGTCTATTACTATGACTGGGAGTTTATCATTGAAGAATACTGGCGCAGTCAGCATGCACCATCCTATTTTTATGCACTGCTTCTGGTTGTTGTATGCATAAACTATTTGAATGTATCGAAACAGTCATGGATAGGAAACTGCCTGGTTACGATAGGGCAAGCCTCATTTCATATCTTTCTGACTCAGATGGTCTACTTCTGGCTGACTGACAGCCTGTTTCCAGAGTGGGACGGGCCCGTTTATCTTCTGATGTCTCTTTCAGCAGCTATTCTATCGGGAATTAGTTTTCATTATCTGGACCGTTATTTGTCAAACAAGAAAGCTTTGACTCACACGAATTAAAGACAAAAAAAGTCCTCTGAGTGTGAACGGCTCTGTCTCTACTTGACAGGGGGGCCGTTCACATATCTTCTCAGAGGACTTTTCTTTATTGATTAAGCTTCGTATCCATTCGGGTTCGACTTCTGCCAGTTCCATGAATCGCGGCACATATCTTCGATGCTGAAGGTGGCTTCCCAGCCTAATGTGTTTTTAGCTTTAGATACATCGGCGAAACTGGTCCCGATATCACCAGGGCGACGGTTCACCAGTTCATATGGAATCTCAACACCGTTGGCTTTTTCAAATGCAGTGACCACATCTAAAACTGAATACCCGACACCCGTTCCCAGGTTGTAGGCTTCCAGACCAGTTGTCTCAAGCACTTTTTCCAGAGCCTTAATGTGCCCTTTAGCCAGGTCGACCACGTGGATATAGTCTCTGACGCCTGTTCCATCCGGCGTATCATAGTCAGAACCGAAAACAGATAAGGCATCGCGTTTGCCGACAGCTACTTGAGTAATATAGGGCATTAAGTTATTTGGAATGTCATTGGGGTCTTCACCAATTCGACCAGACTCATGCGCACCAATCGGATTAAAGTAACGCAGTAAAGCGGCACTCCAAGTTTCGTCTGCAACATACTGATCCTGGATAAACTGTTCGATAAACATTTTAGTCGTGCCATATGGATTAGTAGTAGACAAAGGCATATCTTCAGTAAACGGTGCCTTGTTGTTCATGCCGTAGACAGTTGCGCTGGAACTGAAGACGATTTTCTTCACATTAAATTCGTTCATGAGTTCCATCAGGACAATGGTTCCCTGCAGGTTGTTATGGTAATACTTCAAGGGTTGCGCAACGGATTCGCCGACTGCCTTATACCCCGCAAAATGAATCACTGCTTCTAACTCATGCGCTTCGAAAACCTCTTTCAGCGCGTCTTTATTCGTAATGTTAACTTCATGAAAATCTGGACGCTTACCAGCCAGTTCTTCTATGCGATCGATAACGGTTGGTTTGGAATTGGAGAAATCGTCCACGATCACAACGTCATAGTCTGCTTTCAGTAATTCAATCACTGTATGACTGCCGATATACCCGGCGCCACCTGTTACTAGAATTGCCATTTGATCCGCTCCTTTTTTAATACCTTAGTAGTCGTTTACTAAATTTTACTTATAAGTTTACTCATGTCTATTGTACCATAATCATATTAGGAGTTGCACTGCTTTATTCGATAAGCTGATGGACCATAAACGAAATTGAAACCGCCGAATTGTAGATTCTGAAGTCATAACCTGATGACCATTATTAACCAGATGTACAGCACTTTTTCACTGCTGAAATGGGTTGGCGTTAACCATAGAAATTGAAAGGGACGTATACCACCCGAAACAAAAAAGATTGCCTACTTTGTATAAAGACTGTAATATTAGTCATATCATGCAATATTTGAGAGGAGAATATAATGAATACCAATATGAAAAGAGTGACAGTATTCGGTTTGCTTCTATTAACCGCTATGCTGTTTACGAGTACAATGAGTCCATTAAAAGGGCATGCGGAGGAAGATACATACCTCATAGCCACTGATGTGACCTTTGCCCCTTTTGAGTTTCAAAATGAAGACGGTGACTATGTCGGCATCGATATTGAGTTGCTGGCAGCCATTGCAGAAGATCAAGGATTTGAATATGAATTAGCACCAATGAACTTCAGTGCAGGACTTCAGGCACTGGAAGCGAATCAAGTCGATGGAATGATTGCCGCAATGGGGATTACGCCTGAACGGGAAGAATCTTTTGACTTTTCAAATCCATATTTTGAATCCGGACCAGTCATGGCTGTTCGGGATGATGATGAAGACATTTCGTCTTATGAAGATTTAGATGGAAAAACACTCGCTGTTAAAGTAGGGACGACAGGAGCTGAATTTGCCGCTGAACTGGCTGAGGAATATGATATTGAAATTAGTCAGTTCGAGGATTCAGCGACGATGTATGAAGATGTGCTGGCCGGTCATTCTGACGGCGCTATTGAAGATTACCCCGTTATGGCCTATGCCATTCAGCAGGGATTGGACTTGCGTTTCCCAGAAGAACCTGAATTGGGAGATGAGTATGGATTTGCAGTGAACCTTGGGCAAAACCAGGAACTGCTTGAGATGTTCAATGCGGGTCTGGCTAATGTGCTGGAAGACGGCACGTATGAAGAAATCGTTGAACGATACCTGGGAGACAGTTCTGAAGTCGCACCGCGCGCAGGCTTTTTCGGACTGCTGCAGGCCAACTTTGGACCCTTAATGACTGGGCTTGGACGGACACTTGTACTGACACTCGTTTCATTTGCCATTGCTTTGGTAGCAGGGACCGTTATTGGGCTATTCAGTGCGACACCAAGTAAAGTGTTAAATGTGATTGCCGATATTTACGTAACGATTTTAAGAGGGATACCATTGATTGTGTTGGCTTTCTTCATGTACTTCACGGTTCCACAATTATTTGGCATTCAAATAACGGCGTTCACAGCTGGTATCATTACACTCAGCTTGAACACCACTGCCTATATTGCTGAACAGGTAAGAGGAGGACTGGCAGCTGTTGACAAAGGTCAACTCGAAGCAGCCAGAAGTCTAGGCTTACCGTATGGGGTTTCAATGCAGAAAGTTGTCTTGCCTCAAGCAGTAAAAATTATGATTCCCTCTCTTATTAACCAGTTTGTTATCACATTGAAAGACACCTCCATACTTTCAGTTATTGGAATAGTGGAACTCACTCAGACAGGACGCATCATTATTGCCCGTTCTTACCAGTCAGGTGCTATGTGGATCATCGTTGGACTTATGTATCTGGTCATTATTACGTTACTGACCAAACTGTCTAATATGATTGAAAGGAGATTGATTGCAAATGACTAAATTAAAAACAGAAGCATTAAGAAAGAGTTTTGGAGAATTAGAAGTCTTGAAAGGGCTGGATCTGGAAGTGAAAGAGGGGGAAGTGGTCGTAATTATTGGCCCTTCTGGTTCGGGGAAAAGTACCTTCCTCAGATGCATGAACCTGCTTGAAGAAGTCAGTGATGGTCGCGTCATTGTTGATGACTTCGATTTGACCGATCCTAAACAGGACATCAATAAAATTCGTCAGAATGTCGGAATGGTATTTCAGCAGTTCAATCTGTTTCCGCATTTGAGTGTGATGGACAATATCACGATGGCGCCTAAGCAATTAAAAGACCTGTCAGGAGAAGATGCTCGCACACTAGCCATGCGTCTGCTGGATAGTGTTGGGATGTCTGATAAGGCGGATGCCTATCCAAGTTCGCTCTCTGGCGGACAGAAACAGCGTGTGGCCATTGCCCGTGCTTTAGCTATGGAGCCTGATATCATGCTCTTTGATGAACCAACCAGTGCTCTGGATCCGGAAATGGTCGGAGAAGTACTGGCTGTCATGAAAAAACTTGCTGAAGATGGCATGACAATGGTGGTCGTCACACACGAGATGGGCTTTGCCCGTGAAATGGCTGACCGGGTCATCTTTATGGATGAAGGAAATATCGTTGAAGAAGGCAGACCTGAACAACTCTTCGGTAACCCCCAAAATGAACGGACCCGAGACTTTTTGGATAAAATTTTATAATGGTAAAGAACCCAGTTGCTGGAGCAGCTGGGTTCTTTGTCGAATGTCTAAGTTTTAATGGAATTTGTTTTTAGCGCATTCTCAGGTATTCTGAGAATGTGGGCTGAATCTAAAATGAGTTTAAGGCAAATCTCAAAGCAACAGATTAGCCGAGTTTAATTTAATCTCTGACACCGTCTTAAACTCAAATGGCTAACTCGAACGAGTTTGAGTTAGTCGGCCTCACTAACACAAACTCGTTCAAAAAGAAAAATGGAGTTGAGGGTAGTCACTGCCACTAAGTCACTCTCCAAGCCAATCTGTTTTGAGTTACGCCCTAAATGACAATTAGCCCCATCTTAGTCAGGTTCCTAGCTTGAGTTAACTCTAATAACCATTAAACTCATGATAATTCATTAAACCCATAATGCCATCAAAGTTCTTCTGATTATCGAGCATAGTTGTCCTCAGACAACTATGAACCTGTCAAAATAAAATAACGGACTTGTTGCGGTCCTCCGTAATTTCTAGGCTGACACAATATGACAAGTTATGTACAAGTGAGAGATTCTTTATTAAGAAATAATGAAAAGTGTTTGAAAGCTTAATCTATGTGGTATAATATCTCATGATTGCACGAAGAATATAAAGAAGGAAGGGCGCTTTTTATGTTTGATGTTTCTATAATCATGCCGGTGTATAATGTGAAAGAGCATTTACCCCGCGCAATCGAATCCGCTTTGGCACAGAAAAAAGTCATCGGTGAAATTATATTAGTGAATGACGGGTCAACAGACGGGTCTAAAGACGTTTGCGAAGCATATGCAGAAAAAGAGCCGCTTCTCATTACCGTTATTAATCAGGAAAACCAGGGGTCTGGACCTGCTCGCAATGCCGGACTCAAAGCAGCGAGCGGGAAATTTATTTATTTCGCAGATCCGGACGACTATTTTAACGAGCGCCTGCTGGCAGATAACATAGCCCTGGCAAAAAAACGCGAGACAGATTTGGTCGTCTTTGGCTACACTCAGGAAAAAGCAGGCAACCCGGCTAGTCGTGAAATGAGATTGCCGAACCTGCCTCAAATGGACACGCAAAAAGCTTTCAGAGAACACTTTAGAAATATGTATCATTTTTCACCGTATGCACTCTGGAATAAAATGTACCGTAAAGCGTTTCTCACAAAACACAACATTACTTTTGGGTCGCAGAAGCAGGGTCAGGATGCACTGTTCAATATTGAAGTATACAAGCACCTGGATTCCTTGACGGTCAACCGTAAACCCTACTATCATTATGTAACGCATGAAGGATCAGCCGTCAACCGTTACAGAGCTGACCGTTTCAAACTGGAACTGGCGATTGCTCAGTCCTTTGAGAACTTAATGGAAACATGGGAAGAAGAGGACACCTTCAGTGATCTGATTGCAGAAGAGTATTTCAATGTGGTCTACCTTGAAACAGCAAATTTAGTACATCCGGATTGTCCTTTTACGACAGATGAAAAAATAGACCGATTAACCAGCCTCTGGACAGAAATCGGTCAGACCAAAATCAGTCCGTATAAGAAAGAAGAAAAGAATCCGTTCCGTTTTGCACTACTGTATGAATTAAAGGCAGGTCATTCAAGAAACGCTTTGTTCCTGATGAAAACACGCAATCAGGCCGCGAAGCAGTATACTAAGCCTTTTACAAAAATCAAAACCTTTTTTAATAATTAATCGGCACAGATAGGAGTTAACGCACTATGTATGAACAATTTAAAAGAGGAATCATCTATTCAGCAATGGGTAAATACTCTATTGTATTAGTGCAGCTTTTAGTCACAGCAGTCATCTCACGGATATTGACCCCAGCGGAATACGGCATCGTATCTGCGGTCAATATCTTTTTAGTGTTCTTTCAGCTCCTGGCAGATTTCGGAATTGGGCCCGCCATTATTCAAAATAAACAGCTGACCAGAAAAGAAGTGGACTCGATCTTTTCGTTCAGCCTGTACATAGCAGTTGGACTGTCAATCCTGTTTGTCTTCCTGGGCTATCCCATGAGTCTGTTTTACGGGAACGAAGTATTCATAAGAATCAGCATGATCTTAGCCATCGCGGTTTTCTTCTATGGCATTCTAGTTGTCCCGCAGTCGTTATTATTAAAGGAACAAAATTTCAAGCTGGTTAACTTGACGACGATAGCCGGTGCAATAGTGTCCGGAATCGTCTCGATTATTCTCGCCTTTTTAGGCTTCAGTTATTATGCCATCATTATCGGAAATACGGCAAAAGCCTTCACGATGTTTATGGTCTTTTACCTTAAAACAGACACCAGAATTAAGCTGAAGTTCTCTTGGGCCCCGCTTAGAAAGATATACGCGTTTTCCAGAAACCAGTTCTTATTTAATTTTATCAATTACTTTTCACGAAACCTGGACAATTTACTGATCGGACGGTACCTCTCATCAAGTGCTTTAGCCTACTATGATCAAGCTTACCGGATGTCTCTCTACCCGAATCAAGTCCTGACAAGTGTCGTTACCTCAGTGATCCATCCGATTTTATCCGATTATGTCGACGAAAAAGAACGCATCAAGAGAGTGTACCTGAGAATGTCCAACTTACTTGCGACTCTGGGAATGCCACTGTCTGTCTTTTTGTTCTTCACAGCTGAAGAAATTATCCTGTTCATATTCGGCCTTCAATGGGACGGCAGTATCCTGACGTTCCAAATATTAGCCTTGTCTGTCTGGATCCAGATGATCGTCTCAAGCACGGGTGGTATCTTCCAGTCAGGTAACCGGACAGATTTACTCTTGTTATCCGGTATATTATCGACTATCTTTAATGTATCGGGTATTGTAAGTGGAATCTTAATGGGGCAGATTGAATTTGTCGCGTTGTTCCTCGTTATCGCTTTTGCATTGAACTTCCTGCAGGTCAATTATCTGCTGATGATTAAAATGTTTAATGACAGCTTACTGCCCTTCTTTAAAGTACTGATCAAGCCACTTATTCTTGCGCTGATTCAAGTAGGCGCTTTTCTGCTGTTGCCGGATCTGCCATTCAATCTGTTTATCAATCTGGTCATTAAAGGCCTTGTATTCGTAGTCATGTGGATCGGTGGACTGCTTATCACGGGAGAATTCAAACGCCTGTTGAATGAAGTCAGAACCGCCAAAGATTAACGCTAAACCAATCGAAAGGAGCAAGTCTACTATGTCACATCCATTAGTCTCCATCATTGTGCCGTCTTATAATGTCGAACGGTACATTGAAGAGTGTATCGAGTCATTACTCAATCAGACCTACACGCATACTGAAATCATCGTAATCGATGACGGATCAAAAGACGCGACAGTCTACTTGCTCAAACAATACAAAGATAAAATCAAAGTAATTGCCCACGACAACAATAAAGGACAGGGCGCGAGACGGAATGAAGGCATAAAAGAAGCAAAAGGGAAATACCTTTACTTTGTCGATTCTGATGACTGGATCGAACCGGAGACGATTGAAGAATCAGTTAAGCAACTGGAACAGACAGAGGCGGATCTGGTTCGCTTTAACGGCAGAAGTTTTCACGACGGAAACGCAGGGCCAGAGAATGAAGGGGATTACACATTCAGTCACCAGCTGGAAGACCGAAAAGTGTATCAGCAGGAAGAAGCGCTGCAGAAAAACCGAAAGACATTCAGTGCGTCGCCATGCCTGTACTTAGTGAAAAAAGAATTGATTGTCACTCACAACCTTTATTTTCTAGAAGGTGTGCTTCACGAAGATGAGTATTTCACCACGCGTCTTTTTACTGTACTGGAAACAATGACCTATCTTAACAAGGCATTTTACCATAGACGGTACCGAGCGGCTTCTACCATGACAGAGAACACGCGGATCCATAAAGTAAAATCCTTCGATTCTTACCTAGAGGTGTTTAAGGGACTGGAAGACGTGTACAGAAGTCCAGAGCTTACTGAAAATCAAAAAGTGTTTGTTAAGCGTCAGCTTTTATCCATATACCATGGGTTAATGAAGGCTCAGACGTATAACCTGAATAATAAGAAAATTGATCCTTCAGGAATGATTACCTTTAAAGATAAACTGTTTCTAACAGCTGCCAGGCTAAAGCAATTACTGAACTAAAAGTGACAGTCAGTCTCATTAATAAAATCTTTAGACAGCTTAAAGACTTACTATAGAAAGTGAGGGCCCTTTATTGCCGAAACTAATTACCACAAAATTGTACGATTTAGCACCTGGATTCTGGACGGTTACATTGTTCTCTTTGATCTCTATTGCTTTTTTAGTCAGTGACTGGATCATCTTTTACTCTTCATTCGGTGATTTTGTGCTGGCATTAACCGCTTTTCTATTTTTAATATTAGGGCAGGTGACTCTATCAAAGAAACAGATGATTGCTGGATCTATTCCCTTATTTTTTCTGGGATTGAATTATATCTTAAATGTTAATTTTAATGATTACTGGTTCGACACTACAAGGGCTTTTTTATCAGCACTCAAAATCGGTCTATATTTAAGTGTCCTGTTGATGGTGTACAGTTTTGTTAAAAGAAAGAATTTATATAAACAGTTTTTAAAAACCAGTAATGTATTTGCAGTAGCATCTATTATTATTGGTATAGTTATAACACTGCTCATCTATTTAAATAGAGATGATATATACTTAGTCCTTTGGACATTTACCCGCACGGACACAACTAGTTATTTATTTAATGAGAATGAGAATATCGTTCGAATGCGGAGCTTGTTTTCTGAACCGGCTCATTTAGGTTATTATCTTAATACTGTATTTTTTGCAAATGTCTTTTCAGGATTTAAAAAAAATAAATGGGTTTTAGCTATACTTATTTTCGGCATACTGTTTACTCTGAGTTACAGTATGATCATTATATTATGTGCCACTGGATCGACCTATCTGATTACCCGTTTGATAAAAAAAGATATTAAATGGCAACAGTGGTATTGGATTGTCATACTTCCCTTTATTGTAGGAGTTGGTTTCTTCTGGGACTTTATTCAAGTGACGATTATCCAGCGGACATTAGACATCGTAACAGGAGCAGATGGTTCGGCTTACAGTAGGATCGTTCAAAGTTGGATTTATCTGGAAAATGAACGGATCATATTTGGAAATGGAGTGGCTCATTCGCCTCCTATCACCAATATTTACGCCTACCTGCTGACTGATTTTGGTTTGGTTGGATTGATTCCATATGTGCTCTTCACACTTTATTTACTTATCTCTAATGTATCTATATTTATGTTATTTTTTTTAATGAACAGTGCCAAGGGAGGCTATTTAAATCCCGCTTTCTGGCTGTTTTTACTTTATATGTTCGTATTCTGCATTAGAAAAAAAGGAAATCAGAATGTTGGCTAGACAGTCCGTACACTTAATTAGAGTGGAGTGATAATTGGGGTTTAAATTCAAATTGTTTATGACAAATGAAGAAACACCACAATTGAACAGTCAATGTATGGTAATATGATGCCTGATTGTTTGATCATTAGCTGTATAATAATTATTCTCAGGATGGAGCCTTAATGACATGGACAAGAAAAAAATTGCTATAGTATTTGGTACACGACCGGAAGCCATTAAAATGGCACCTGTTATTCTTGAATTGAATAAACAGTCAAAAGAATACACCACACTAGTCATTGTTTCTGCCCAGCACCGCGAAATGCTGGATCAGGTTCTGGATGTATTTTCAATTAGACCAGACTTTGATATGGATATAATGAAAAAAAATCAGACTTTGTCGGATATCACGTCAGATATTCTAAAAGGGATTGAATCAATATTCTTGGATGAAAAACCGGATATGGTGCTGGTGCATGGGGACACGACAACCAGTTTTGCAGCTGCTCTAGCTGCTTACTACCATCAGATACCAATAGGGCACGTGGAAGCAGGATTGAGGACATACGATAAATATTTTCCATTCCCTGAAGAAGCGAACAGACAGCTGATCGATACGCTGACCGATTTGTTTTTTGTCCCAACTGAAATGACCAAAGCAAACTTACTTAATGAAGGAAAAGATGAACACAAAATAAGTGTCACGGGTAATACGGTGATTGATGCGATACACTATACAAAAGAATCTAATACTCGTCATTCTTCGCTTGACCTCATGAACGACTCTCCTGATCAAAAGTGGATACTTCTCACCATGCACCGTAGGGAAAACCATGGACAACCTATGCAGCACGTATTTGAAGCGATAAATGCCATTACTGAGAAGCACAAGAATGTATCTGTACTAATGCCAGTTCATTTAAGCCCAATCGTCCAGGCAATGGCGAACGAGTTACTTGGAGACCGCGATCGAATCCACTTGGTAGAACCCCTTGAGGTTGACGTATTTCATCAGGTTATCAGTAAGGCCTATATGGTGCTGACTGATTCCGGGGGGCTTCAGGAAGAAGCACCGGCGCTGGATGTACCTGTTCTGGTCCTTCGTGACAAAACGGAACGTCCTGAAGGGCTTGAAGCTGGCACCCTTAAAGTGATTGGGACTGAAAAAGATAATGTAATTTATGCCGTAAACGAGCTTTTGGTTGATACAGAATTATATCTTAAAATGTCCAAAGCAGTAAATCCATATGGAGACGGCTTAGCCAGTAGTCGTATAATTAAAGAGATAACAAAATACTTTGAAGAGTAGCGCTAGGAGGAATTAATAGATGCAAAGTGGTCCAATTAGTCAATTGTACAGTGCACGATCAAAGATGCAGTCAATTGTATCATATGCTTTATTAATTCTGTTAAGCCTTGCGTTTGTGTTGAGTGACTGGATTTACAAACAGATTACATTTGCTGAATACATTTTACTATTTATACTTATCTTACTGATTCTGACAGTAAATTTTAAACTAAAAAGGGAACAGCTAGTCGTCATAACAGGCTTAGTAGGCTTTTTGGCTGCGCACGTGATGCTTCAATATGCTTTTAATGATGCATTTGTCATTAGAACAGCCGTGATGGGCATACTTAAACTTCTTTTTTATTCCGTTATGGTAACGGTTGTGATTAATTACTTGAGAGAACACAAGCTGACACGTTCATTTTTGATAATCAATAATGTTTTAGCTGTACTGGTTATTTTGATTGGTGTTTACATTACGTTTGAACTTTACCGCGAAACTAGAGTACCTCAGGAGATATTTTGGCGCTTTACCCGCAGAGATATTTACAGCTATTATTTCGAATCGAATCCTGCCATTATCAGAACTAGAAGTATATTTTCAGAACCGGCACATTTAGGCTTTTATCTCAATACATTGATTGCCGTCAATTTATTTTCTAAAGTAAAGTCAAAAGGACTGTTCCTATTTTCGGTGGTGCTGTCTCTAGGAATCTTAAGCACCTTTTCTTATAGCATGATTGGTATATTGATCGTTATAGTATTGATTAAAATCGCCTTATTGTTTTACACCAAAAGTTTTAAATGGTCCAACTGGTTACTTCTTATTCCACTCTCACTAGTTCTATTTTCCATTTTCTACTGGGATATTATTGAGACTACACTAATACAGCGAACTGTTTCCGTATTTACAGGACAGGATACATCTGCTCGTATGAGACTATTTGATAGCTGGCAGTATGTTGACCGCAGCACGATTTTACTGGGTAATGGACTCGGGCAGACACCAGTAGTAACGAATGTTTATGCTTACGCTGTATCTGATTTTGGCATAGCGGGACTCCTTGTTTTAAGTGGATTCACAATATGGATCCTTCGAGAAAACTGGGCATTGGGACTTATTTTCATTCTGCTGAATAGTGCTAAGGGCGGATATTTATCATCAGGGTACTGGCTTATGATTTTACTGATTGTATTATATACTGTGGATGAAAGAGTTTGAACGAGTGATATAACCAAAAACAGTTTTTATTAAAAAAAGAAGGGAGGAACAGCATGGGAATTTATTTTGCCATACTGCTGATCGTTTTGTCCTTGGCACTAACTGAACTGATACTGGACAAAAGATGGATCGGATGGCTGACCGGCGCTACTTTGGCCATATTTGCCGGATTAAGGTACTATATGGGATATGATTTTGTATCCTATGGTGTCTACTATAATAGAGCAGATTCCCTCAGGGTTCTGTTTGATGGATCAGTCCGTTTGGAATCCGGGTTTCTATTTTTTAGCTCGCTATTCTCTACTCTTGGACTGAACTACTATACATTCGTCTTGTTCTTTGCGATTCTCACACTAGCATCACTAACGTATTTCCTCTATAAATATGTCCCGTATCCATCCATGGTTCTGGCTTATTATTATGGTCGATTCTTTATGGCGAGAGATATGGGACAAGTAAGAGGATCACTTGCTGCAATTATTCTACTGTTTACCATCCCGTATATCATAAATAAACAGCCGGTTAAATTCTTGCTGATTGTATTTCTGGCATCATTATTTCATGTTACAGCCTACGCATTCATTGCGGGTTACATTTTTAATTTGATAATAAAAAAGGTGACCGTGAAAAATGCAGTGGGCTACTTATTACTGGCGACATTTGCAGGCTACCTGATGCAGAATCCTGCATTGTACTTGTGGGCAGTTCCTTCTGGATACGGTTCGTATTTTACCAATCCGTACTATATTAGTGGACCATGGATCAGGTATCCTATCTTATGGATGCAAATACTGCTCATTTTTGGAATGATTATATTTTTCAAGCAACTCAAGATAGATGAAGATAAATGGGTTAAGGTCATGATGAAGTTGTATTTACTTTCACCAATATTTTTACTGGCATTTGGAACTCTTGAAACAGTAGGGGGAAGAATCAGTACGCTTTTTGCTACTATGGAAATACTACTTGTCCCTTACTTTTTTATGTCCTTAACTAAATACAAAGTATTAAATATAATGTGTTACATCGGCTTTTCAGTCGTTGTCTTTCTGCTGATATTTGTTATCTCCGGTATGTACCGAAGATATACACCGTATCAGACAGTCTTTTAATATCCTTTTTATACACTAACAGGTGTGGTACACTTTTTAAGATTTAAAATAAGAATGGGGGACTTACCTTGCATAAATCAGGTGGGTTTGATCGAACAAAAAAAATTATCAGCGGACTAATCGATATTGGCATTTATCATTATGCTATTTATCTGTCTTTTTGGTTAAGGTATGACGGTATGATCCCGTTCTTTAACTACTATGCATATGAAGAGGCACGCATATATATCATGCTTGCATTTACATTATTTAATATATTATTTGGTATGTACATCCTGTACAATAAATCCAGAATCGACTTTGTTTATCTGACCGTACTGGTTCAGTTTATAATGACCCTGGCGATTATGGTCTTTACGTTTTACGGAAGATGGTTCACTTTTCCAAGATCAGTTTTAGGGATTAGTTTTATAATAAGTACGATCCTGTTGCTGATCTGGCGCTTTATCGTATTCAAAATCTACGAAAAAGTTGACGGGACCAAGAAAGTTATGGTTGTCGGAAGCGTTGAAGCCTGCAAAAAGGCTATTTACAACTTTGGAAACGCCAAAAACAAGCGACACACGATTACGATTGCTGTAACAGATAATTTTTATGAAAATGTTAAGAACAATATGAATCAAGTCGACATCGTGTACTTATCAGAAAACCTGAAAGACAAGATAAAAATATATGATTTGATGATCAGGGAAGATAAAAAAATATTTCTGCAGACCAGTTTTGAGAACATGGTCATGGTCAATCCAAATATCATGAATATAGAAGATGAGAGCTTGATTGAAGTGTCCAACTTCCGTATTTCTCCGGAAAATGATTTGATTAAAAGGCTGATCGATTTTGTAGTTGCTCTGCTCATGATAATTGTAACGTCACCTATCATGATTGTGACCGCGGTGTTAGTGAAAGCCACCTCTAAAGGGCCTGTTTTTTATAAACAAATAAGAATTACGAAAAATCAGAAAGAATTTGGAATACTCAAATTCAGAACAATGGGAGCAACTGCTGAAAAAGACTCTGGGCCGGTGCTGGCTACTTCCAACGATACAAGGGTTACACCAATTGGAAAGCACTTAAGGTCGCTGCGAATTGATGAATTGCCGCAGCTGTTTAATGTGCTGCTTGGGGATATGTCACTAGTTGGACCAAGACCGGAACGTCCATTTTTCGTGGACCAGTTCAAAGAACTGAATCCGTATTACTATTTAAGGCATAATGTCAGAGCAGGTATTACAGGGTATGCGCAAGTTTACGGTAAATATGCTACTGATTTTAACAGCAAGTTAAATTTTGATTTGTTGTACATTAAAAAATACTCTTTAGTTTTAGACATTAAAATCATGGTTCAGACAATCAAAATCTTATTTGATAAAGTGTCTTCTAAAGGCGTGGAAGATGAAGAAATGGATATTAAACTGAAACCTATTCCCGATACAATAACTATTTTGGAGTAATAGAAAGGATACTGCAGCTTATGATACGCCCCTTTTTTAGTATCGTTATGCCAGCTTACAATTGCGAAAATACAGTAAGGAAAACGATCACCAGTTTAAAAAAGCAGGAATGGACTGATTTTGAATGCATTATAGTCAATGATGGGTCCACTGATAATTCACAAACGGTCATTGACTCCGCCATTGCACATGATTCCCGCTTTACTCAGCTCACTAAGAAAAATGAGGGGCCGGGAAGTGCACGAAATATGGGTATTGATTCTGCCAAAGGGCATTATTTATATTTGATGGACTCCGATGATGCATTGCCTGAAATGACGTTGAAGAAATACGCTATGACCCTGGAAAAACAGGACCCGGATCTTATTGTGTCTTCCTACAGACTTGATGTCATGGATGGGGCTGATTTTGTAGACGAGCGGATTGTCAAAGTGAAAGATGAATGGCTGGGGACTCATGAGTTGTTTTTAGCCAAACTGCATGAATTAATGGAAAAACAATTGATGTATGTTATTTGGAATAAAGTATACAAACTGGATATCGTAAAAGCCAATAATATCAGATTTCCTCATTACAGCAGTTGTGAAGACCGGCTGTTCAATCTGCAGTATTACAGTCATGTCAATACATGTCAGATATCTTCAGATGTCTTGTACAACTATACATTTGATGGAAGAAACAGTTTAACAAACAAATTTTTACCAAATAAATTCGAAACATTCGAAGAGTTTTATAGAGAGTTAGTAAAGTTGACGGATAAAAATTTGCCAGTTTCCAGTGCTTTATTTTTAAAAGGGACGATGTCCTGTATTATTCCATTCCACAGTAAGGATTGTCCCTATTCTTTTAAAGAAAAACGAAGAAAAATAAAAGAAATTCTCAATCACCCTTCTGTGAAAAAAGCGAGTAAATATAGCGCGACTAACTCGCCTATGCGAAAAATAATGGCTGGCCTATTTAGATCTAAGTCAGTCAGTCTAAATGGCGCGGCATCATATGTCATGTTTTATGTCAGTCACCTGTCGCCGAAGCTGATCGAAAAACTTAAAGGAAATTTCTAGAAAAGGAGATTATATTGTGAGTGAACCATTAAGAGTATTACATTTCCAAGGAAGAATGGGAAAAGGCGGAGCAGAAACGTTCATGATGAACACCTATCGAAATATCGATCGCAGTAAAATTCAGTTTGACTTTCTGATTTATCATGATTTCAAAGATGTTACCCCATATAATAAAGAGATTGAACGGTTAGGTGGTAGAATCTTTTCAGTTCCAAACCCGAAAAAGCACCCGTTGGGTTATATTAAAGCAGTAAAGAAACTGCTGCATGATCATCATTTTGACATCGTTCATAATGAAGTCTTCTTTGGTGGAGGCCTTAATTTAAGACTTGCCTATAATTCAGGGATAGCTAAACGAATTGCACACAGCCATGCCACTACTGATGGGAACGATTCAATTGTGTTTAAAACCGCCCGTAAATTTTTGGATAAATGGTTATTTAAATATGCAACTGATTTTCTAGCCTGTTCAACGGAAGCAGGTGTAGGCTTATTTGGAGAACATCAGCCTTTTATTTTTGTGCCTAACGGAATCGATCTCCAGCTGTATCAGGCTTTCCCTGAGAGCAAAAATGAGAGCAGACGGAAATTGGGTATCTCTGAAGAACACTTTGTTATAGGAAACATAGGACGATTTGAAAAACAGAAAAACCATAGTTTTTTAATCGATATTTTCAATGAGATCATTCAGATCAAACCTGAGAGCACTCTCTTGCTGATAGGAGAAGGGTCTCTTGAAGAAGAGATAAAAGAAAAAGTTAATCGTTTAAATTTAACGGAAGCCGTTTGTTTTATGGGTGTCAGAGATGATATTCCGCGAATACTGAATGCGATGGATGTCTTGGTGATGCCGTCTTTATACGAAGGATTGCCTATTTCAGCTGTAGAAGCGCAGGCAGCTGGTTTGAAATTAGTCTTATCAAAAGAGGTTTCAAGAGAGACAGTACTATCAGAGAACGTCATATTTGAGTCACTTCAAACTAGTCCTCGCGACTGGGCTCAGTCAATTATAAATGAGCCTTTAGGAAACAACCCGTTACCGGAGATGAAACAATATGGCAAACAATACACTGCTGATTTGATGCAATCTATTTATTTAGGTGAGGAGATCGCTAATTGAAAAATATTCCAACGAAAGATGAAGTAATAGGTTATATAAAAAACGGTCGAAAAACTATAGTCATCACTGTAGGCGTTTTTGTACTTCTCTTTATGGTGCTAATTGCATATAGTATTTATTCAACTTTTACTGAGACAAGAGAAGAAGAGGAAGAGTTTTTGTCTCAAGAAGAAATTGTAGAGATACTCGAAAGAGAACCGGAAGAAGTCAGCACCGCTGACATTAGAAACATTGAAGAGGCACTGGAAGAGGAACGATATGCATTTGGTGTTTTGATTGAGAGAGAAGATCAGACATTTTATAATTATCCCAACTTAATAACAGAATTTTTAATCAGCGAGGAAGTTGTTTCTTATATAGAGGCTAGGGTTGGAAGGGAATTATTACCTTCGGCTGAGCTGGCTGTAGAAGTTTCAGAAGATTCTAGTACACGCATACTGGAAGTCGTGGTAGGGACAGCTGATGTTGAGGACAACAGGGTAATAGCACAGGCTTATTATGACGCTATACAGGAAGAAGGACTTATTGTCGCATTAGATGATAAGGTTATCTATATGATGGATGATGAGCCGTTCCTGGTTGAAACAGAAACATGGATGGATCTAGCTCTTGCTCAGATCCAGTACATTAGTCCTATTAGGGCAGTGATAGGCTTTGTTGTTACAGTAATTATTGGATTTATAACGGGCGTTATAATTGTATTGTTTAAAACCATGCTCAGTAAAGAAATACCATTTATGTATGAACTGGAAGAGAACGATTCCGATACTATTTTGTATTTTAATCAGTTAAGAGGTATCAGCACCGAAGAAAAACAAGTTAAATTAGCTCATTCTATAAGCAGGTTCCCACAAAAGAAAAAAATAGTTTTATCACAGTTTGAGTTGGATACAGTCTCTAATCTATTGACTGAAGAGAAAAAAGAGCATCAAAGTGGAAATGAAATTTTATTCTTTAGGGACTTCGCAGAATGCCCTTCAGACGTTCAGTTTGATGAAGTTATAATATTAATAGAACAGAATAAATCCACCAAAGACTGGTATAAAAATCAGCGTATACAGTTGAGTAGGACCACTGCTCCTGTAACCATTCTTAATTATTAGAAATATGTTAACTTAATGATGTACTCAAAAGGCTAGCTTAAGCTAGCTTTTTTTAGTACATGATTAATCCGTTTTGTTTCTAATTGTTACAGAACTTTGAAATTTAAGAATGAAATAATCAATTTTTATTAGAATTCAGCATAGATTCATGTATATTTATGATATACTTTTTCTGTTATCAAAATTTAATGATTGTAAAATCAAGGAGGAAATAATGATTAAAAAGAAATGGTTTAGTGTTGTATCGACAGGTATACTTGCTTTCTCCTCAGGAGCGCCTTCAGTTTTAGCAGGAGCACCTTTTGTACTTGATCTGATTCAAGACGAAAACAAGATGGAATTTAACTTAGACAGTAGTGTGTCATTAGCAGAAGTGGTGGAGGTCACCGATGAGAATGTACAAGCATTTTTAGCAGATATATACATAAGTAAGGACGCAGATGGAAATTTAGTGTTGGTTGGTGGTAGTAATACATATGCCTTGAATATTTCAATCAATGAAGAATCAGTCAGTATAGACGAAAACGAAGAGTTTAACGTCGTCCTAACGTTAAACCAGGAAATTCAGGGTGAAAAGCTCTCAATTGAAATTTTATCTGCTGGTGAAGTAGTAGAAGAAATTTCTATCCCAGTTGAAGAGTTAGTATTACTAGCAGATCTTTCTGATACATATAATGAAGATGTCTCTTCATTAGAAAAAGAGGAAATTCCTGAAGAAGTTTTAGAAGAAACAACTGACTCAGAAGAAAGTGTTGAAGAAGCTGATTTAATAGAAGAAATCGAAGAAGTAGAAGAACTTGAAACAGTCCTTGAGGAATCAGAAGAAACAGTATCAGAAGAAGTCGAATATGAAGAAGAGACGATTACAGAAGACGTCGTTGAAGAAAGTGCAGAAACTGATACTGAAAAAGAATCAGTTAAAGAAAACGAAGAGGAAGAAGCAGAAGTCGAGTCAGAAGAAGGATCTGAAAGTGAAGAAGAGCCTGTAGCGTTTGAACGGTCTTCTGAAGTAGAATCTTTACTGCACGGGGAAGAAGAAGTAGCCCCTACTTTCCAGACATTTAACTTTATGACTTTTTCATCTACTACTCGTACGCACAGTGATGGTTTGTATACCGTCAGAGCTGGTGACACATTTGGAGCAATTGCTACTTCTTTCAATTTAAGTCAAGCACAATTGAGAGAGTGGAATGGTCATGTGTCAAACATTAATTCTTTATCAGTAGGAACTCAGTTAGCAGTCACACGCCGTGGAGTAGAGAGATCGCTGTCGGCAGCTGATCAAAGTAGATTATATAAAGGTGGAGCAACTCCCGTCTTTACAACTAATCAAGGATTCATAGATGAAATTGCACCGCGAGCAATTGCGATTGCAAATCAGGATGGAGAAGAAGGGTTATATGCTTCACTAATGATTGCTCAGGCAGCTCATGAAAGTGCCTACGGAAGAAGTTCATTGGCTTCACCCCCTTATCATAATTTAAGTGGAATAAAAGGCACCCATAACGGCAACTCTACTTTAATGTGGACTTGGGAAGTCTACAACGGCGTAAGAGTTGATGTATTAGCTGGATTCAGACATTATCCTTCTTATGATGCCTCATTGCAGGATTACGCTAATCTGCTAAGAAGAGGATTGTCTTGGGACAGACGTTACTATGCTGGTACATGGAGATCCACTACTACATCTGTTTTTGATGTTTTGGATAGAGGTGGATTAAGAGGATATGCAACTGATCCGAATTATTTCGCTGCAATCAGACGTATTATCAATCAGTTTAATCTGACACAATACGATAATATTCAAGTAGAAGATTTAACTCCTAAATTAGTAGAAAACATTTCAAACTCCAGAACAGTAAATTACTCAGGAATATTACGTACAGGTTATTCAATCGATACTATGCCTTGGGGAATGAACGGTTTCCAGCGTTTGGGAAGAACCGAAGTTCATGCTGATCAATTGGTTAATGTCGTTAGAGAAGCTCAAAACGGAGCATACCTGCTGATTGAACTGAATGGTGAATTATTAGGCTGGGTAGACCATAGAGCCGTGAATACTAATGCCAGAAGAATTTCAAATGGTATTGATATCAGCTACGATGTTATCGTTCAAAATGGGGGTTATTCACTTGATTCTCAACCATGGGGAACTAACGGATTTGTTCGTTTAAGCAATACGACTCAGTATCGCGGTCAAGAGGCTAGAGTTGTTCAGGAAACAAAAAATGGAAATTACGTGTTACTTCAACAAAATGGTCAGTTAATCGGATGGGCAGATCATCGTTCAGTTCGAAGAGCAATCGAAGTTCAAAACGTTTCAAACAGTTTTCCGGTTGATTATACAGCGACTATAGCGCGCAGCGGCTATTCAATGGATTCACTTCCATGGGGTACAGCTGGATTCCAGCGTGTCGACCGCACGAACAACCGTGTTGGTACACGCGTACAGGTTACTCATGAAACAGGTTCTTATGCATTAGTAACGGTTAATGGGACACGACTTGGCTGGGTGGACAAAGCAGCTTTAGACGGTGTTCCTGTCAGACAGAATTACTCTGCAGCAAGCACTGTCAATTATACAGCTACATTGAGAAGTGGGTATACTCTGGATACATTACCATGGGGAGTAGCCGGTCACAGAAGAATTTCACGTACACAGTTCTATTCAGGACAGACAGTACGTGTAACTAGCCAGACAGGTTCATACGCATTGATACAAATCAATGGCAGAAACTTTGGATGGGTAGATAGAAGAGCGATCATCAGATAATTAGGTTAATAGATGGAAAGAGGACAAGACAATCAGTCGTGTCCTCTTTTTTTGGCATTAAGTGAGAAGAAGTCATTAATAACAGTTAGTAATGATTAGCCAGTATGTTACTATTAAAAGAGATAAGCAGGACAAATAATCAGTTATTAAGAGTAAATTCTATTACGATTTATACTAGGAAGAGGGTTTCGATGACACACCAGTTCACAAATGATACATTAAGACAACTACAAGAGACACAACTGGAGATCCTGATCGAGTTTGATCGTATCTGCAGGAAGCATGATATTCCCTATCAGCTGTTTGCGGGGACGTTGTTAGGCTCCATTAGACATGAAGGGTTTATACCATGGGACGATGATATCGATCTGGCCATATTAAGGAAAGATTATGAACGCTTTAAAGAGGTAGTTCCACAGGAACTGAATGAGCGTTATTTTCTGCAGACGTATGAAACCGACCCTGAGTACTATAAGCAGTCCGGTCGACTCCGGAAGAACAATACAGTCATGCTCCAGGAACTGTATGAGCCGTTCAATATGCACCACGGCATACCGATCAGTATCATGCCACTGGATAACATAGAGCCGGATACAATCAAAGGAGAGCTGCACCGCAAGGTCTATCAGATGCTGTACAACAACTTGTGGCGTTTGAATAATGCCCGTGCAATTGAAAACTGTCAAAGAGAGCAGAATAAAAAGAAAAAAGTTGTCCGTTACGGATTATATGTCGTCTCTAAAATCATTCCTAAATATGTGACCGACAGACTTCATGAGAAAGTGGCTACTCTCTTAAATCACAAAGAGACACCCTATGTTTCTCATTTAACCAACGGGGCAACAAAGAAACGGTTTCATGCGTATAAAATAAAGAGAGAAGCATTTTATGACACTATTCCAGGTCCGTTTGAAGGCCATAGTTTCCCGATACCACGCAGCTATGATAAAGTGCTGACCCAATTGTATGGAGACTACCTTTCTTTACCGCCAGAAGAAGAGAGAGAATCCCATCACGGTGTCATCAAAATTGCTTTTGACAACGACTAAAATACGGACGCCAGTCAAGCGCGAAGAATAAGGGGAGCTTTAAAATGAACAGACAAGCGTTAGTGTCCATTATTATGCCTGTTTACAACGCTGAAGAAACAATCGAAACAAGTATCAACAGTGTGTTGAATCAGACTTATAAAGCCATAGAGCTGATCGTGATTAATGACGGATCAACTGATAAAACTGATAGACTGTGTGAAAGGTATGCAGATGATCCTAGAGTGAAGTATTTCGTGCAGGAGAATGCCGGACCTTCTACTGCCAGGAACCTGGGTCTGAGAGAGATGACAGGATCGTTTGTCACCTTTATTGACTCGGATGATACGTTTAAGACTAATGCCGTTGAGTTGATGCATGAAGCTATAAAAGACGCTGATTTAGTGATTGCAGGGTATGAAAATGTAAAACGGGCTCATGATCTGCACAGCACGAATCAGGTGACACCGGGCTTGTTAGCGGGAAAGTATTCGAAAGATGCTTTTTTAGATCAGTATAGTGAACTGTTTGATTCGCAACTGGTCCATTACCTCTGGCATAAGCTGTACCGTTCAGAGAAAGTGGAAGGTCTGGCATTTGATGATTCAGTGAAAATTGGAGAAGACCTGCTGTTTAATCTGGCCTATTTAAAGCAGATCGACAAACTAACGCTGATAGATAAACCCGTAATCGAGCATGTGAAAGATAATGAACAGTCCCTGACTAAAACGTATCAACCGGATTTGTTTGAGTACCGTAAACTGACTTACCTGAAGTCAAAAGCGTTCTTAATCGATCATGACAAGTGGACGCATACGAACGAAGAAACGTTAAACCATTACTTCTCAAAAAAATTCTTTACTGTTTTAAAAAATTATTTCGCTTCAGAAGCCCCTTTGACCAGAAGAGAAAAGCGGATGTTAAGCGCGCGACTTATCAATGACACACTCGTTCAGGAGCTCACCCCCTGGTTCAGACGATACAGCCGAACATCGAACGTTCTGGGTTACCTTATAATGAAGAGAAAAGTTAGAGCGTTTACGGATTCTGCCAAAGTTTATTTCTGGCTGGTATCCATAATCGAGCGGTAACAAGTAATATCATCGGCACTATTAAAGAATTTTAACAAAAGAAAAGTTGACCTTTTTAGTATTTGCTAATAGAATAAGATAGGTTTGAAAATGAATTGAAAACGAGGAGTCATTATAATGACAGAAACTACAGCTATTTCAGACGAGACTTTAGAACAATTAAAAATAACACTTTTAGAAATCATGAGCGATTTTGATGCCTTCTGTAAAACACATCAGTTAAGCTACTTTCTGATCGGAGGTACATTACTGGGTGCAGTTAGGCATAAAGGATTCATTCCATGGGACGATGACCTGGATGTGGTCATGCCCCGAGACGATTACCAACGCTTCATTAAGTTGTTTCATGAAGAAGCACAGACTAAATATGTCATTCAGTCGATCGAGACAGACGAGAACTATTGGCTTCCATTTGCTAAGCTGCGTAAAAATTTAACCTTGTATGATGATCTGCCGACTCGTTATGTTGAGAGTCACCGGGGGATATTTATCGATATATTCCCGTTGGATCATGCACAGGAACCTGATCATAAAGGGCAAGGACGTAAAGTTAAGCTGGCAAAACTGTTGAGAAAAATTGCGGATTTCAAGACAACGGCACTGTTCTCAAAAGACACCGGAAGTAAAGGCAAGTATCTGGTCAAAAACACCGTAGCGACTTTATTTAAACCATTTTCGACTCATCAGATCCTGATGTGGCAGAAACGAATCATTACATCTCTGGGGAATGCTGAATCTGATTATTACATTAATGTAGGGAGTCAGTATAACTTCAAGAAACAAACCATGCCTAAAGATGTCTATCATCCACCTAAGCAATTAGAATTTGAAGGCCGTTCCTTTGATGTGCCCGGAGAGTACGAAGTCGTCCTAAAGCGCATATTCAGTGAAAACTATATGGAGTTGCCACCGGAAGACAAGCGCCAGACACATGCACCAGCCCGAATCATTTTTGATACAACTATTTAAAAATAAATCAATAGCCTATTGTCCGTTCACAAAAAGAGAAAAGTTGATAAATTAACTGTTGAACCTTTATACTTATACTATCTACGCTAGATATTTCTGAGGAGTGAAGACGAATGAACGAACTAAAGGCATTTAATGAAAAATTTAAAATCAGTGACTATACTCTTTTTGAGACAGATTTCTGGATCTGGTCCCTTCGCCCAGTTCAGGGAACAGTAGGGGCAGGCGTCCTTTCTTTAAAAAGAGAATGCCCAGTACTCTCTGAGGTAACTGAGGAAGAGTTTGCTGATATGAAACAGGCAGTAAACGTGATCGAAGAGACACTAAAGAAGACGTTTAATCATGATATCATGAATTATTTAATGCTGATGATGGTGGATAAACAAGTCCACTATCATGTCTTTCCGAGATATGAGCAATCAGTAGAGTTGAATGGCAGAACTTATAAGGATCAGAATTGGCCGAAACCACCTGAATTAGCAGGAGAGAAGCTGAGTGATGATGAAATGAATACAATAGCTGACGAAATAAAGAAAAACCTAGGAGCGTCTTAAATGAAAAAGTATAAAATAGGGTACACAACAGGTGTCTATGATATGTTTCATATCGGACATTTAAATATTTTGAAAAATGCAAAATCGCAATGTGACTACCTGATCGTCGGGGTGACGACAGATGAACTGGTTTCATACAAAAACAAACAGGCCATTATTCCACATGATGAGCGCATGGCAATCGTTGAAGCGATTCGTTATGTCGACAAAGTCGTGGCTCAGGAAGATATGGACAAAATGGCTGCATGGGAAGCGCACAAATTTGACGTCATGTTTGTGGGTAGTGACTGGCAGGGAACTGAAAAATGGAACAAATTCGAAAAAGAATTTGCAGAAGTTGGAACAGATATTGTCTACTTCCCTTATACTAAAGGCACTTCTTCCACGAAACTCAGAGGTGTGCTGGAAGAAATTTTAACAGGATCGAACAAATAAACTAATGAATCAAAAACTTATTAGTGTGATTGTTCCCGTTTATAATGCAGAACAATTTATCAGTGAAACCATTAGAAGTATTATAAATCAGACATATACTCATTTGGAACTTATTCTAGTAAACGACGGATCCAGTGATAAAAGTGAGTCGATCATCAAAGAGTGGAGCATGAAAGACGATCGGATCAAATCTGTAAATCAGCACAATCAAGGCCCTTCAGTCACACGAAACACAGCATTGGACCACTCGACTGGCGACTATGTGTTATTTGTGGACGCTGATGATGAAATTAAAAGCAATACACTTGAACAACTAATCAAAAGAATGTTTGAAACAGATCTTCTGATTTTCGGTTACGAGAATCATTTTGACCGTGAAGGTGAAAAGAACAATTTGATTCTTCCTCACAAAGAAGCTCAGTATTCGCTGGAGTCGTTCTTACCTGAATTTGGCCGTTTATTTAAAGATAACCTTATCCATTATGTATGGAATAAATGTTATACAAAAGAAGTCATAGAAGACATTCGGTTTGATGAGGGGATAAAAGTAGGAGAAGATTTACTATTCAACCTTGAAATAATGGCTAAAGCGAGAACTGTTTCAGTTAGTAAAGAGGTTCTTTATATCCATAACTGGTATAATAGTGAATCAATAACAACTAAATACCACGAACAATTATTTGACTATAGAAAATTACAGTTTGAAAAAGTACGGGACTTCTTGATGAACTATCACGTCTATTCTGAAGCAAACAGAAAGATAATTGAGAAACAGTTTTTTAAAAAGTACTTAGCTTGTTTAGTCAGCCTGGAATCCAAAGAAGCGGATTTAACGGGAAAAGAGAAGAAAAGACGAATCAGCCAGATAGCAAGGGTTTCAAAGGAGCACCAGTTGTTAACATACACTGAGCGGACTTACTGGGAAAAACTAGTCGTCTTTTTGATGAAACACCAGTTTGTAACCTTACTGATGTTCACGATCAAAGGGTTAAAAATAATGCAGGATAAAAGAAGACAACACTAAATGAGATACTAGCCTTAGTACGTCATGAGACTAGTATCTTTTGCAAGTATGAAAAGAGATGAGGGTAACGTATGAAAATAGGTATTGCGACAATAGTTGATTATAAAAATTATGGAAATAGGCTTCAGAATTACGCACTTCAGGAAGTGCTGAAATCATTGGGTGCTGAGGTTGAAACAATCGTGAATCAGCCCTATCGTCCTGAAGACAACCGTTCCGCTCTAGTCAGGTACATGGAGCGAATGAAAGAACTGGGAATCAAAGGCAATGTCAGTCGAGTCTCTGAAAAACTGAAAGGTGATCCTAAAGAGAAACTGCTTAATGAAAAAAAACGTCAGTTTAAAGAGTTTTCAGATAAGTATATTAATGAAACTGATTATACAGTTGATCCTCTGGCTATACCCAATACACTAAGAGACCAGTATGACTTTTTTGTGACTGGAAGTGATCAAGTCTGGAACCCGACTTATAGAAAAGGATCTCCTTTTGATTTCCTGGCATTTGCTCCTGTAAACAAGCGCGTAGCTTATGCGCCCAGTTTTGGTGTAGCGACAATACCGGATGAGTTTAAGGAAAATTATACTAAGTGGCTAAGCGAATGTGCGTCTCTATCAGTCCGTGAAGATGCAGGAGCTCAAATCATTGAATCTTTGACAGGCAGACAAGCGCCAGTGTTAGTCGATCCAACATTATTATTGTCGAAAAATGACTGGTTAACATTTGCAAAGCCAGCTAAAGTCAAACCACAGAACAAGTATCTGCTGACTTATTATCTAGGGAAACTGGCTAACGATAAGCAGGAACTGATTCAAGAAGTAGCAAAAGAACATGATCTTCAAATCGTCAACCTGGCGGATTACGATGATGCTGACTTCTACACACTTACACCAGACGAGTTTGTAGATATGATCAATAGTGCTGCGGTATTCTTCACCGATTCATTCCATGGAGCCGTCTTCTCGATTTTGCTTGAAAAACCATTTGTTGTTTTCGAGCGTGTGAGTAAAGTTCCGTCTATGAATTCCAGAATTGATACCTTGCTAAACAAGTTTGAGTTAATTGACAGAAAATTTGAAGCAATCAATAAAGATAATCTTTTTGACATTGATTATTCACACATATCTCCTATACTAGAAAAAGAACGAAATAAAAGCTTGAGTTATTTAAACCAAGCATTCCAATAAAGAGGAAGCGAATCAATGCCTAAGAACATCAATCAGTTAAAAGCTGGAACAGCTCTATCATATATTTCAATGGTCCTCGGATACGTTATTTCTTTGATTTATACACCAATCATGTTGAGATTGCTGGGTCAAAGTGAATACGGACTATATAACCTGGTCTCTTCAGTAGTTGCCTACCTTGGACTGCTCAATTTTGGTATGGGGAGTGCCTACATACGTTTTTACTTACGGTATAAAGTAAATGAAGAGAAAGAGAATATTGCAAAGTTAAATGGGATGTTCCTGATGATTTTCAGTGCCGTAGCAGTGATTGCTGTACTCGGAGGATCATTCTTAGTCTTTAATGCTGAGTTGGTATTCGGAACGCAGCTGACAGCAGATGAGCTGGACACGGCTCAAATCCTCATGGGAATCATGGTGATCAATACAGCCATCTCATTCCCAAATATCGTATTCAAGTCCTTTATAACAGCAAATGAGCGATTTATATTCCAGAAATTGTTAGACGTATTAAGAATAGTAGCGAATCCTTTCTTAGTGATTCCTCTATTGTTAATGGGCTTCGGCTCTGTGGGACTGGCAATAGGCTCAACAATTATTCTGATTACGATGGAAGTAGCGAATATCATTTTCTGTTTCAGAAATTTGAACATGCACTTTTCATTTAAGAATTACGATTTTGTCGTTCTAAAAGAAGTCATCATTTTTTCGTCTTATCTATTTTTGAGTATGGTCGTCAATCAGATCAATCTAAATGTAGACAAATTTATACTGGGTCGCATTCACGGGACAGTTGTTGTAGCCGTATATGGACTGGCTACTCAACTGGAACAGTATTATATGAGTCTATCAACGGCCATTTCAGGCGTGTTTATCCCAAGAGTCAACAAAATTGTATCAACGTCTAATGATAACAATATATTAACGAAACTGTTCGTCAGAATCGGGCGTATTCAGTTCATTTTGCTGTCAATGATAGCGTCTGGTTTGATTTTCTTTGGCTCACCCTTTATTCAAATGTGGGCAGGGGAAGACTATGCCGGTGCTTATCCGGTTGTGCTTTTATTGATACTGTCTTCTACAATTGCCTTGATTCAAAATATTGGGATTGAAATCCAGCAGGCAAAAAATATGCATCAATTCAGATCAGTCACCTATTTCATCATTGCTATTGTTAATGTACTCATTACGATACCTCTAGCTACAAGATATGAGGCAACAGGTGCAGCGTTCGGGACAGCTTTATCATTTATTTTAGGTAATGGACTGTTAATGAATTGGTATTATCATAAAAAAGTCGGACTTGATATTATCCTGTTCTGGAAAGAAATTGCGTCTTTTATACCAGCACTGATCGCTCCTACAATTGTAGGGGTTATAGCTATGAATTTAGTGGATCTCCACAATCTAGTCTTCTTTTTATTATTCGGACTTCTTTATGTTAGTGTGTTTATCTTCAGCATATGGAAATTAGGTATGAACAATTATGAAAGAGACTTGATTGGTGTACCCGTACTGAGACTGTTAAGACGAATTGGATTTATATCATAGGCAAGGAAAGGAATAAGGTGGGTAGTGTGGACGATAGTCTAAAATTTAAAGAGACCGTACTGAAGTATGATTACAGTTACGGAACCGGGATCAGTGCGTATGCTGATGACCGTATTTCGATTCAATGGAACGAATATGGCGAGTACAAACCTGTTTTTATGAATGAAGCGGGAACTGAAACAGCTGGAAGTGACATTCCACTGTCGCTGATAGACCCTATGATGGATGAAAGCCTAAATGAAACAGAAGTCGGAAAGGAATTGTTCGGTCAGTTGCCTGATGTAAAGTTCCATACCAGACTGGGCTATTATAAGGACCTGTATGCCGGTTATGTCGAAGAAGGCAACTACCGTGCTCAGGCAAGCTCTGGGGGCCTTGGGACGTGGATACTGAAAGAACTGTTTGAGAAGGATCTGATCGATGGCGTGATTCACGTCAAGGAGAACAATGATCCTAACAATCCGGCCCTTTTTCACTATGACATCTCACGGTCAATCGAAGAAATAAACCAGGGAGCAAAGACCAAGTATTATCCCGTCGAAATGTCTCAAGTTCTACAGAAAATTAAAGAAACGCCTGGTCGCTACGCTATTATAGGTTTACCAGCTTATATCTTTTCAGTGCGTCTACTGGCCAGACAGGATCCAGTCATCAATGAACGCATTAAATACGCTATTGGGCTGATTTGTGGACACCTTAAGAGTGCCCGATTTGCTGATTCAATTGGCTGGCAGTTAGGATTTAAGCCCGGAGATATTAAAAAAATAGACTTTAGAAAAAAATTAGATCATCGCCCGGCCCATCGCTATGGCGTTCAAGTAACAGGGGTCATTAATGGAGAAACTAAAACTATTATCAAACCAATGAAAGAAATTGTGGGGGATAATTGGGGTCAGGGATTCTTTAAAGTAAAAGCGTCAGACTATACGGATGATGTTATGAACGAAACAGCCGATATGACAATTGGAGACGCATGGTTGCCTGAATACACTGGTGAAAGTAAAGGGACCAACGTTCTGCTAGTGAGGCACCCTGAAATAGCTCAAATCATTAAGGATGGAATAGCAGACCAAAAATTGAGGCTGGATGAGATAGACAGCACTAAAATGATCGCTTCTCAGGCCAGTCACTTCAGACATACTCAAGATGAACTGGGTTACCGCCTATGGATGAGAGATAAAGACAGTGACTGGCGTCCGAAAAAAAGAATAGAAGCGTCGAATAAACTGCCTTATATCAGAAAGAAAATACAAGACCAGAGAGAAAAACTGGCCAAAGAGAGTCATATTCATTTCAAAAAAGCTGTTGATAAAGACGATTTAACTTACTTTACGGATCAAATGGCTCCTTTGGTGAAAAAGTACGAGCAGTATTATTCTTATGCTTATTACATGAATCAAGGTATTGGTACGTTAGCAAAAAAAATTGCCAGAAAAATCAAGTCCTAATAATTGCGAACAAAGTGAAGTTTTTTATACAATTATTCTGAGGCTATTTTACAAAGAATGGATGATAAAATGAAACTTCATGGTATTAAACTGGAAGTGATAAATAATCAATCAACGTTGAGCGTTCAAATTGACAGCGAATCGATTGAAGAATCAGTCCTCTGGTTTTCAGTAGAAAAACAATATGAACAGCATATCTCGGCTGATCGGTATGATCCCTTTCTGGTGGGACTCGTATACTCTGCTATGAAATTCGGTGAAGATATTGTTATAGAAGGAACCGTATCTAAAAAACTTCTTCACAATTTAAATCAGTACGTTATTCCTTTGATTCAATCCTATTCTCCAGATACTAAAAAGATAACAATCACAGCTACTCAGGTTTCATCTGAGAACTTCGATGGTTCTGGAGTAGGCACTGGTTTCTCCGGTGGAATAGATTCGTTTCATACCGTCTATCGCCATTATGAATTGGAGAAAGATCCTGAGTTTAAGATCAACAGTTTTCTCTTTTTAAATGTCGGGGCTCACGGATATGATGGTGATGAGATCACTCGAACAAAATTTAACAACCGATATGACTACCTCAGGCAATACCCAGATGAAGTCGGGGTTGAGTTTATAGCTGTTGATTCTAATTTACCTCAGTTTCTTAAATGGGGTCATCAGAAAATACACTCAATAAGTGGAGCTGCCGGAATATTATTTCTTCAGAAGTATTACAGGCGTTACTACTATGCTTCAGCCGGTTTAAGATACGCGGAAGCTATTAAATACGCAGACTCGTATAGAGATATAGATATTGGCGCCTACAGTGACCCGATCATTTTGCCGCTACTTTCAACAGAATCTACTGAGCTTGTGTCAGATGGCATGTCGCACGACCGTGTGGAAAAGACAATTGATATATTAAACTACGAACCGGTTTATAGGTATTTAAACGTCTGTGTGAGTGGAGATGATACGCATGAGAACTGTTCCATCTGCAGTAAGTGCAGCCGGACACTCATGACGTTGAATTCGCTAGGTAAATTAGATGACGTGAAAATTCTCTTCGATATTGAAAAATATAAGACTGAAGTCGAACATACTTATATGAGTCGGCAAGTTCATAATCAGGATGATGATCCATTCGCTAAAAGTAATGTTGAGCTCGCTGAAGCAAACGGTATTTCTCTTCCAAGTAAAGCAGAGGCTGCACTAGTAACTACTTTATATAAGAGTAAGAAAAAAGCAGTTAAATCGATGGATGAAGACACTAAAATTAAATTGAAAAATCTATTGAATAAAAATTAATAATGAGAGCCAAAATTCTGATAGTATACAGAGTTTTGGCTTTTTTATGTTCATAATAATGGAAAAGTATCTAATTGATTAAGAAATGTTTTAAATAACTTGTTAATAGACTAGCTTTTAATTTGTTATAATATAAAGTCCCTCACTATTTCATTAAATCCTATGTTATACTATTTACTGTATTAGGATAGAAAAAGGAGGATATTATGTTTAAAAAGAAAGTATATAGTACAATTTTGACTGGAGTTCTTGCCTTTACGACTAGTGTTCCATCAGTTATGGCTAATATTCCCGCTGTTATTGAAGGAATGAACGAACCGGAATCTGAGGTTGAGGGTAATCTGTTCCTTCCATTTTCTGACTTATTAGAGATAGACAGTACAGACGAACAAGAATTATTTTCCCATATTTTTGTCTCCATTTCTGAAGATAGTCAGGTGGTTTTTACTCATGAACTTAATGACCCTTTAATAGAAATTTCGATTGGAGAACATGTTCATTATTTAAGTAAAGACAGTGAAGAAATTAGATTGTCTCTCTCAGAAGGATTAGAAGACGAAACAGTCATCCAGATACTCGTACATAGATTAGAAGAAACCGATCATAATTATAGTGAACAATTATTTGAATGGAACGTTGAGGAGTTTATTGCTCTAATACAAGATTATGACAGTGAAGAATTGACCGAAGAGCCAACGGAAGAACCCGTAGATGATTCAATAGAAAGTTCCATAGAAATAGAAGAAGACAATGAAAATCAGAGCGAAGATTCAGAAGACACTGATGACGACACTACCATTGAAGAGAATATATCCGCCCTAGACCCTGAAGAAGAGTTGGAAGATGAAACAGAAGTCGAAGAGTTAGAGCAAGATGATAAAGTGAAAGAAATCGAAATCGAAAAAGAAACTGGATTAGAAGAAGAAGGAGAGCAGACAACTGAAGGAATTCAAGATTCCTCTTCTCTTAACATGAGAGCGGCAGAGATGTTTAATTCTTCAGTGTCTCCAGAGCGAATATCTAACGGTGTGAATGTAAACTACACTACAATTGTAGGGGCCTCAGGTTTTTCAATTGATTCATTACCTTGGGGAACGTCTGGTTATCAACGAGTGGGAACAACGACTCAATGGGTTAATCAGGAAGTGCGGATTACTCAAGAAACGCGTAACGGAGAATATGTTTTAATTGAAAGAAGCAACGAGTTGATTGGGTGGGTCGATCGTAGAGCTTTACGGATGGCACAGATAGGACATGTTAACCATTCTAAAGTTATTTCATTAAGAGTGAGAGTTAGTAGTGGAGGGTATTCCGTAGACACATTGCCTTGGGGAACTCCTGGCTATCAGAGAATGACTAGAACTAGTGACTTTATAAATGAAGAAGTTACAGCCGTTAGACAAACAAATAATGGGGAGTATGTGTTGCTTGAAGACAGCAATGGAAGCCTAATTGGCTGGGTCGACCACCGTGCAATCTCTCCAGCTGCTCAAAAAATAACGAATGGAACAGATGTCAACTATACTACAATTGTTGGAATAGGTGGATTTACTGTGGATTCCTTACCATGGGGAACTTCCGGATATCAACGTATAGATAATACACGAGCCTATGAAAACCAGCAAGTAAAAGTGGTTCAGGAAACGCGCAACGGAGAATATGTTTTAATTGAACAAGAAGACAAACTAATTGGGTGGGTGGACCGGAGGGCACTGCGCTTAGCTCAGACTGGTAATCCGAGACAGTCTACAACTGTACAATTTGAAGCAACCCTCAATCGAGGCGGATATACAATTGATTCATTGCCATGGGGCACACAAGGGTACCAACGGATTGATAATACTAGTCATTACCTTGGCGAAAAGATAAGAGTAGTACGTCAGACACATAATGGAAATTACCTTTTAGCTGAGAGGAACGGCAGTCTACTTGGCTGGATTGATCACCGTGCAGTAGAAGTGACGTATCAGGTAGGCATGGTAAACAACAGTTTTCCCGTAGATTATTATTCTACCGTCTCCAGAGGAGGCTATTCCCTTGATACCTTGCCATGGGGAGTAGAAGGGTATCAGCGCATTCAGTGGTCTCAAAATATTACGGGTGAAACTGTAAAAGTGACCCAAAAGTATGGAAGCTATGTGTTGATTGAAAAAGGTGGAACGCCTTTAGGATGGATAGACAAATCCGCCTTAAATGGCACACCTCAAAGAAAGACATACAATGAAGGATCAGTAGTCAGTTATTCTGCCCGTTTAAAATCAGGATACACCATTGATACACTTCCCTGGGGGGTCAGTGGACATGAACGTCTATCCCGAACCCAGTTTTATGAAAATCAGGAAGTAACAGTACGAAGACAAACAGGAAGCTACGCTTTGATCCAGATCGGCAGTAGAGTATTTGGATGGGTAGATAGAAAAGCATTACAGTTACCTGTTGTCTATATCGATCCCGGACATGGAGGGAGTGATCCGGGAGCTACCAATGGAAATACGACTGAAGCAGAACGCAATTTAGTGAGTGCTCTCATATTGAGAGACATATTAAAAGCGCGAAATTATGAAGTCATTATGTCTAGGACAGGTAATCAGTTTCTATCATTAGCGGATCGAGCTAAAGATGCTAATGCATTGAATCCCGATATTTTCCTCAGTATTCATCACAATGCGATGGGTGGTGCAGCAGCCGGTACAGCTCGTGGAATCGAAACATTCATTTATCACAGAGTAGCAAGTGGTTATGGACAAGAAACAAATCGTAATAATTTCAGGACAGAAGATCCACGTATTGCTGAGAGTTTAAGATTAGCAGACGCAATACATCCTCAGCTAATAAACCGTACAGGTATGTATAACAGAGGGTTGAAAGGAAATAATTTTCATGTATTGAGAGAGACTGATATGCCTGCTGTATTAGTGGAACTAGGATTTATTGATAATGCTTCTGATTTAGCTCTAATCCGTTCGCGACAGTTTCAAGAACGTGCAGCTGTGGCAATGGCTGATGGAATAGACCGATACTTTAAGAGATAAAGAATGAAAAAGCCAGAGTAACTAAAACTCTGGCTTTTTTAGTAGGAGAAGTTAAGAAAAACAGTCACAATCATTTCAAAAACGAACGATTGTAATATCAAAAATAACTGGTACAATAATAAAGATAGTTTCAGTACATTTAAAGAAAGAAGGTTTCAAATGGAAGATCGTTCACGTACAAAAAGACGAAGTCATAAAAGAAAAAAGAAATCAGTAGGTAGAATAGTTTTCTTCATATTCTCAATTATATTTATGTTTCTTACCACAATAGGTAGTTATTTTGTGTGGCAAGCATATAGAGATGTAAGGACTACTACGGACGAAATGTATGAAGAAGTGGAAGCACAGGAACAGCACAGTAGTCGTCAGGATAGACCAGTAGTCGTTGATGATGGTGAAGATCCTTTTTCTGTATTGATTATGGGAGTCGATACAGGAGAATATGGACGAATCGAAACTGGGCGGACGGATACGATGATGGTTCTGACAGTAAACCCTAATACTAATCAGACAAGCATTGTGAGTATTCCAAGAGATACGTATACCGAAATAATCGGTAGGGGCGAGAAAGATAAAATCAATCATGCCTATGCATTTGGTGGCACAGCAATGGCTGTGAATACCGTGCAGAATTTATTTGACATTCCAATCGACTATTACGTTTCTGTCAATATGGAAAGTATGCAACAGATAGTAGATGCAGTTGGGGGTATTACCGTTGTTCCGCCGATCACTTTTTCGCAAGCCGGTTACCAGTTCAATGAAGGCCAGCCTGTCAGTATGGGGGGAGCTCAGGCACTAGAATATTCTAGGATGCGTTATAACGATCCAGATGGCGACTATGGTAGACAGCATAGACAAAGACAAGTCATCGAAGGCACGATGTCAAGCATTGCCTCATTCGATTCTTTAAGAAATTACAGAAGTATTCTCGAATCATTAAGTACCAATATGAAAACAAATATGTCTTTCGATGATATGTTTGATATGTTTAACAATTACAGAGGATCTGTGAGCAATGTGGAACAACTTCAACTGTCAGGACACGGACAGATGCAAAACGGTGTCTACTATGAGATGATTCCTGATGAAGAGTTGACACGTGTACGTGAACATTTAAATGGTGAGTTAGAGTTAAATTAATAAATGAAAATATAAGCAAATTAAATATAAATTATAAATAGCCTGTTGTGATATTACTCACTACAGGTTATTATATTATAAGCACCTATTTTGGAAGGATGAATAGTATGAATATTACTGTAGTCGGCATGGGCTATGTAGGATTGTCAAATGCTGTATTGTTAGCTCAGAATAATAATGTAAAAGCCTTGGAAGTCATTCAAGAAAAAGTAGAGATGATCAATAATAAACAGTCTCCAATAGTTGATGTTGAATTATCAAACTATCTAAAAACTAAACAGTTAAACTTAGTTGCACTAACTGATAAAAATGAGGCTTACTTACATAATCCAGAATATGTAGTTATCGCTACACCAACTAACTACGATGACAAAACAAATTACTTTGATACGACTTTAGTTGAATCAGTCATTGAAGATGTACTGAAGTATGCACCAGACGCTACGATGATCATTAAGTCGACAATTCCAGTTGGGTATACGCTGGAACTGCGTAAAAAATACAACACGGAGAACATCATCTTCTCTCCAGAATTCTTAAGAGAAGGCAATGCGCTTTATGACAATCTGCATCCTAGTCGTATCATCATAGGTGAAAAGTCAGAGCGTGCTCAAACCTTTGCTGACTTACTGGTCGAAGGGGCAATTAAGGAAAACATTGATGTTTTGTTGATGAAATCAACAGAAGCTGAAGCTGTTAAATTATTTGCTAACACGTATCTAGCACTTAGAGTTGCTTACTTCAACGAACTAGACACTTATGCTGAAGTACATGGATTAGATACACAGTCCATTATAGACGGCGTGTCACTAGATCCTCGTATTGGCGACCACTACAATAACCCGTCGTTTGGATATGGGGGCTACTGCCTGCCGAAAGATACGAAACAGCTGCTAGCTAACTATGATCAAGTGCCGAATAATTTGATTGCTGCAATCGTAGATGCGAACCGTACGCGTAAGGATTTTATTTCCGATCAGGTCATTGCTAAAAATCCTAAAAAAGTCGGGATTTACCGCTTAGTCATGAAATCAGGCTCAGATAATTTCCGTCAGAGTGCGATACAGGGCATTATGAAGCGGATCAAAGCCAAAGGTATCGAAGTCGTCGTTTATGAGCCGGTTCTTGAAGAAGAGACGTTCTACAGATCTAAAGTCAATAATGACTTGGAGTCATTTAAAAATGAAGTAGATGTTATCATTGCTAACCGTATTACTGAAGACATAGAAGATGTAAAAGAAAAAGTATACACGAGAGATTTGTACAATAATAATTAAAGGTATTGCACTAGTCGATCAGGGTTATTTACCCAAAGTAATGATCGACTAGCTTTTTGTAAAAAATAGTAAGAAGATAAGGCAAACGAGTGGTTAATATTTAGTGATAATCGATAATAACCTTGTTCATCTTGATTGTTTTAGTTATAATGGACACTTAAGTTTACATACACAAATGGTAGGAGTGGCAAGAAATATGAAACTATTAGTAACTGGAGCAGCCGGATTCGTAGGCTTTCATTTATCTAAAGCGTTGCTGGGAAAAAACATTGAAATTGTTGGACTGGATAACGTTAACGATTATTACGATACGAAGTTAAAAGAAGACAGATTAGCAATTCTTAAAAAAAATGATCAATTTACTTTCTATAAAATAGATGTCAGTGATAAGCAGAAAATAACTGACTTATTTGAATTCGAAGCACCCACTCATGTCGTTCATTTAGCTGCGCAAGCAGGTGTGAGGTATTCAATTGAAAACCCGCATGCTTATGTCGAGTCTAATCTGGTTGGATTTATGAATATTCTGGAGGCTTGTAGACATTATCCAGTTGAGCATTTACTTTATGCGTCATCCA
The DNA here is from genome assembly GCF_003003275.1 of Alkalibacterium olivapovliticus. Lineage (GTDB taxonomy): Bacteria > Bacillota > Bacilli > Lactobacillales > Carnobacteriaceae_A > Alkalibacterium > Alkalibacterium olivapovliticum. Next base: position 14,695 of record NZ_PVTO01000009.1, on the reverse strand, counting down.
GTTCAGTTTATGGCGGCAATAAAATCGCGCCATTTTCGACTAACCATAATGTTGATCACCCCGTTTCACTCTATGCTGCGACTAAGAAGTCAAATGAACTGATGGCACATACTTATAGTCATCTTTATGGCATTCCAACTACTGGTCTGCGCTTCTTTACTGTATACGGTCCTTATGGACGACCAGACATGGCCTACTTCTCATTCACTAAAGATATTCTTGAAGGGAAATCAATTAAAGTCTTTAATCATGGCGAAATGGAACGTGATTTCACTTATGTTGATGACATTGTGGAAGGCATTATGAAACTAGTCGATAAGAAACCTGAACCAAATCCAGACTGGGACGAAAGCCAAGGGGATATCAGCGAAAGCACAGCCCCTTACAAAATTTATAATATTGGCAACAACAGTCCAGTTAAACTGATGCGATTTATTAATGCATTAGAGTCAGCATTGGGTATTGAAGCCGTTAAAGAATATATGGATATGCAGCCTGGGGACGTTAAACGCACCTATGCAGACATGACCGATTTAGAAAAGGATATCAACTTTAAACCCACAACAAGTATCGAAGAAGGACTTGGTAAATTCGTTGAGTGGTATAAACAGTATTATAGCGCAGGCTAACGGCTTCTATAAATTATAAATAAAGTATAGCGGAAGCTACTAGCCGTTTACAATAAAGGAAAAATAAAAATTTTCTTTATTGACCGTTTACACTGATGTATTAAGCTGTACAATTTACTTACTAAAAATGTGACAACTTTTTTTAAATTTATGACATTTTTTTGGTTCAATCATGTAAACTTATACAAAGTTGTTATTTTATATGATACTATAAATGACAAAGATGAGATTAATTTATTTTAATTTATTATTGTGTGATATAACTAGGAGGACAAAATGGAAGACGAAATTAGCTTAAAAGAACTATTTGAGATAGTGAAGAAGAGACTAGCACTTATTATCAATCTAACTCTTGCAGGGTTACTGGTAGTTGGATTATATACATTCTTTATAGCAACACCTGAATATAGTTCTAATACTCAATTATTAGTAAACAGAACGCAAGAAACAGATGCCATTCAACGCTCAGACATTGATACGAATATTCAACTGATTAATACATACAAAGACATCATAACAGGACCCGTTATTTTGGATGAAGTGAGAGAAGACTTGAATTTAGAAATGAGTCACGGCGCTTTAAGAGGTCAAATCACAATCGCTAATGAAGCCAATTCACAGGTTTTCTCTATTACTGTTAATGATTCTAACCCACATACCGCTGCTTCAATTGCTAATACAACGGCGACTGTTTTTCAAGAGAACTTAGATGAAATAATGAGTGTAGATAACGTAACGGTCATTTCACCGGCAGAAGCTACCACTAATCCTATTTCTCCGAACCATACATTGAATCTTGCGATTGGGCTTGTGTTAGGCGGGATGATCGGTGTTGGACTAGCCTTCTTGCTTGAATTCCTGGACAATACTGTGAAAGATGACAAATTTATCGTCGAAGAACTAGGGTGGACGAGTTTAGGCCGTATTTCAGAAATGAACACAGAAGAATTGAAATCTGACGGACGTCAAGCCTTGCCAGAGCGTACTAATGAATCCAGAGCTGTTCGCTCAAGAGTATAGGAGGAGTAATCAATCATGTTTAATAAAAAGAAAAGAGTAGAATCAGCTGAGCGTCCTGGTTTAGTTGTACTGAACAAACCATCTTCAGTGGTGTCAGAACAGTTTAGAACAGTTAAAACAAATATTCAGTTTTCCATGGTAGATGAGACGTTGAGAACCATAGTGGTTACATCAGCTGGACCAGCATCTGGGAAATCCACCATTGCGGCTAATTTAGCTGCGACATTTGCCTCAAATGAGAAAAAAGTGTTATTAGTCGATGCAGATTTACGCAAACCGACTGTGCACAAAACATTTAAAGTAAGAAATAATGATGGATTGACAACACTACTGACTGATCGAAATGCCAGCTTGGAAGAGGTTATTTACCGAACACATTCAGATGGGTTATATGTCTTAACCAGTGGTGCGATTCCACCGAACCCTGCAGAACTTCTGGCTTCCAAACGAATGGAAGAGATCAAACAGGAAATGCTGGACTATTTCGACATGGTTATTTTTGACACACCACCCCTTCTAGCGGTAACAGACGCACAAGTTATGGCTTCAAAATCTGAAGGAGTTATCTTCGTTATACCAAAAGGCCTAGCCAATAAAGAAGAAGTTATCAAAGCGAAAGACTTGCTTGAAAAAGTTCAGGCAAATGTCTTAGGCGCTATTTTAAACAGAGTCGATAAATCAGACGATAGCTATTATTATTATTACGGAGAATAAATTATAGGGAGTGACTAATATGTATGATTTACATTGCCATATACTACCCGGAGTGGACGATGGAGCTCAGACATTGGATGATTCCATTGAAATGGCAGAAGCAGCCGTTTCCGAAGGTATCACACATATATTAGCCACTCCCCATCACCATAAACGTCAGTGGATTAATGAAAAAAATGATGTTATTCAACGTGTCAAAGACCTTCAAGTAGAATTGGATAAAAGGGAGATTGACTTAACTATTTTTCCAGGTCAAGAGGTCAGTATATACGGTGAACTTGAAAGAGACATTCATGATAACAAAATTTTATTTACGGATGACACACGTACCTATATTTTAGTAGAGTTCCCGACAGCCTCTATTCCGACTTATGCAGAACGCCTTTTTTATGATTTGCAGTCTCACGGGAAAACGCCAATCATTGTTCATCCTGAACGTAATCACTCGATACTAGAGCACCCTAATCGACTGAAGAACTTTATTGATAAAGGCGCTTTGGCTCAACTGACTGCGGCTAGTTATACTGGTGGTTTCGGAAAGAAAATCGAAAAATTAAGCAAACAATTGATTGAAGCGAACCTCGTACACTTCATAGCGTCCGATGCTCATAATGTTACTAACCGTGGGTTCTACATGAAAGATGCCTATGACTTACTGGCTAAAGACTATGGAAGAAGTAAACGAAGTTTGTTCAATCAAACGACTAAAGATTTATTAAATGGAGATCCAGTAATAGCACCTGATACACAGAGTGTCAAACAGACATTTATCTCGAAATGGTTTAAATAAAATAAGGAGTGACTTTGATGAACAGACATATGAAAAGAATAACTTTAGGAGTATTTGATCTGACAATCATTACTTTAACGGGTCTGTTCTCTTATCTCTTTTTAAATCCCTATCTTCAATTACCTTTGCGTGAAATAATAGTATCTCAAGTAATTATTGTACTAGTATATGGAAGTTTAGGTTTCTACTTTAGATTATTTGATAAAATAAACCGCTACACCAGCATACGTGAAACGATCGTACATGGTCTGATTGTAACGGCAGCTTACTTTACAAGTGACTTATTCAACACTTTATTTACTCCCTTGAGCCAGCGCTTTACATTCTTATGGTACATACTAGCTGCTGTTATCATTCCTGGCAGTCGAGTAGCGTGGCGGATTATTATTGAGCACAAAGTGAAAAGAAACCAGCTTGGAGAAGCAGCTAATAAGCCAGTATTGAGAACATTGATTGTAGGCGCTGGAGCGGGTGGGAGCTTGTTCATAAAAAATTTAAAACATGATCCGGCTATCCAAATAGCGGGTATTGTAGATGATGACAAAAACAAACAAAAAACAACCGTGTTTGGAATCCCTGTTTTAGGTAATACCTACGATATCAAAAACATAACAGAAACATTTGAGATAGATCAAATCACCATTGCCATACCTTCATTACCCTCGCATGTATTAAATAGAATAGTTGAATCCTGTTCTGAATTAGACATCAAACTCAACCAGATGCCATCTGTTGAAGATATTGTAATGGGCACCTATGATGTAAATGAATTCAAGGAAATCGATGTGACTGATCTACTTGGTCGTGAAGAAGTCAAACTCGATATGAAAAAAATTGCCAGTCAGTTATCAGGACAGACTGTTCTAGTATCTGGAGCAGGTGGTTCGATTGGATCAGAAATCTGTCGTCAAATCATCCGTTTTTCACCCAAACGCATCCTGCTTTTAGGACACGGTGAAAACTCGATCTATTTGATTCACAGAGAACTGAAACCTATCGCCGACAAAAACAAAGTCGATCTGATCCCTGTCATTGCGGACATTCAGAACCGTGACCGCATCTTTGATGTGATGGCACAGTATAAACCTGACCGTGTTTACCATGCCGCAGCGCATAAGCACGTGCCACTGATGGAATACAATCCGACTGAAGCAGTCAAGAACAATGTCTACGGTACAAAGAACATGGCAGAAGGCGCTAAAGCAGCCGGTGTCCAGAGTTTTGTGATGGTCTCAACTGATAAAGCAGTCAATCCACCAAACGTCATGGGCGCAACCAAACGGATAGCTGAAATGATCGTCACTGGATTGAATGAAGAAGGACAAACCAATTTCGTGGCCGTCCGTTTCGGTAACGTACTGGGCAGTCGAGGCAGTGTGATCCCTGTCTTTAAGGAACAGATCAAAAAAGGCGGACCGATCACGATCACGGACTTCAGAATGACCCGTTACTTCATGACGATCCCAGAAGCCAGCCGTTTAGTACTTCAGGCAGGATCACTTGCAAAAGGTGGAGAAATTTTTGTGTTGGACATGGGTGAACCCGTCCGAATCGTTGATCTTGCAAAACAAATGATCCAGCTCAGTGGGTCTAAGAGCAAAGACATAAAAATTGTTGAATCAGGGATCCGTCCAGGTGAAAAGCTATTTGAAGAACTCTTAAGCACTGAAGAGAGTACTAAAGAACAAGTGTATGAGAAGATTTTTGTTGGTAAAGTGAATAATGAGCCACTCAACGATGTTCTTTTCTTTGTAAAAGAATTAGAACAACTCGAAGATGGTAAACTAAAAGAACAGCTCGTTGACTTTGCGAACGGTAAATTAAAACTGACAACTGAACAATCAAATGAGGAATCATCACTGGCATATGCTTAAAGTAGAGGCTTCGACCCTATAATTTAGTTGAAGCTTTTACATAAATAGGAGGTTTAAAATGAGTTATTTAAAAGTTAAAAGATTGATTGATATCATCCTTTCAACAGGAGCATTAGTCATATTATCACCACTTTTATTGATCCTCGTCCTGGCAATCAAACTTGATTCAAAAGGTCCCGTATTATTCAAACAAAAGAGAGTCGGCATGAACAAAGCACACTTCTACATATTGAAGTTTAGAACGATGCGTATCGATACACCAAATGATACACCAACGCATTTACTTGAAAATCCGGATCAGTGGATCACAAGAGTAGGGAAGTTCTTAAGAAAAACGTCTCTAGATGAGTTGCCTCAAATCATTAATATCTTTAAAGGTGAAATGAGCATCATAGGTCCACGACCAGCGCTATGGAACCAGTATGATTTAATTGCGGAAAGAGACGAGTACAATGCGAATGATATCCCTGTAGGACTAACTGGTTGGGCTCAGATTAATGGTAGAGACGAACTACCAATAAAGGTAAAGGCTAGTCTTGACGGTGAATATGTTAAGAAAATAGGTTTTATAATGGACATAAGATGTTTCTTCGGAACTATTTTTAGTGTTCTGAAAAGTGATGGTGTAATAGAAGGCAGAACAGCTGATGAATCTTAGACTTAAGGAGACTGTTTAAAGATGAAAAAAGTATTAATAACAGGAAAAAAAAGTTATATAGGAACTTCAGTAGAGAACTGGATTATGAAAGAACCGGATAACTATCATGTCGATACAATCGATATGAGAGATGGCTTATGGAAAGAAATGGATTTTTCTAAGTATGATGTTGTGTTTCATGTTGCTGGGATAGCACATATAAAAGAGACTAGTAAGAATCAAGGTCTCTATTATAAAGTGAATAGAGATTTGGCATACGAAACTGCAAAAAAGGCAAAAGAAAATGGAGTAAATCAGTTTATCTTTCTAAGTTCAATGAGTGTTTATGGAATCGATAGTGGGTATATTACTAAATTCACTCCGCTAAGACCTAAAAATGCTTATGGTAAGTCTAAAGTTGAAGCTGAAAAGTTAATTAATTAACTTGCGGATGATTCATTTAATGTATCTATTATAAGACCTCCGATGGTATACGGGAAAGGGTGTAAAGGGAATTATACTAAACTATCAAGTTTAGCTGTTAAGACTCCACTGTTTCCAAAATACAATAATAAACGTAGTATGATATATATTGATAATCTATCTGAATTCATAAAGCAGGTAATTAACAATAAAAGTACTGGTTTATTCTTTCCACAAAATTCTGAATATGTGAATACTAGTGAAATGGTTAAAAAAATCGCTGAATTTCGAGGAAAAAAATTAATATTGACAAAATTATTTAACCCAGTATTAAAGTTATTGAAGGTAGGTATAGTGAATAAAATTTTCGGTGACTTGGTTTATAATCAGAATTTATCTGGTTTTGAAAGTAATTATATAGTGGTGAGTTTTGATGATTCAATCAAAAATACTGAAATGGAGAAATAAGCGCTATGGAAAAAAATAAAGAAATTTTAAATGAGGGCTTAGTGTCTATAGTAATGCCTGCTTATAATTGTGCAGATTTTATTAGTATTACATTGGATTCAGTGTTGGAACAAACATACAAAAATTGGGAAGTAATTGTTATTGATGATAATTCTAGTGACAACACTGATGAGATAGTTAAAAAGTATACAAAAAAAGATAAAAGAATTAAATTACATAAACAGGAGAAAAACTTTGGGGCTGCAGTCGCAAGGAATACTGCTGTCGAACTTGCAAGAGGAAAGTACATAGCTTTTCTGGATAGTGATGATGTATGGTTTCCAGATAAATTAACTAAGCAGATATCATTTATGAAAGAAAACAATTATCTGTTTACCTGCACTAGTTATACCAAAATTGATGAAAATGGTATGTACTTAAATAGAACAATTGGTGTTAGAAAACAAAGTACCTATGTGGATATATTAAAGAAAAATCCAGGGAATTCAACAGTGATTTATAATGCAGAGGTTATCGGTAAAGTCAATATTCCTAATATACGAAAGCGAAATGATTATGTGATGTGGTTAAGCGTAGTCAAGAATGCTGGGATGCTCTATGGTATGGAAGAATCTCTTGCAAGTCATAGAATAAGAAGTGGATCGCTTTCTAAAAAGAAGTCAAATCTTGTTAAATATCATTGGAAAGTGTATAGAGAAATTGAAAATTTATCTGTACTAAAGTCTACTTATTTAATTATTTATTGGGTTGTCGTAACTGTTTTTAAGTTGAGGTGAAGTGCTATTCTAAAAAAATGATGATTTGAGGGAAGCTTAATGAATAGGTTGGAAAGAACAATATATGATCTAGTAAAAAAAAATACTAAGATAAAAAATGCTTTTAGAGATAGCTATCAATTTATATTAGCAGTAATACCACAAAAAAGAATTGTTAGTAATTATAATATAATCGAGCGAGAAGGATACTTTTTTGGATTTCACGACAAAATACCATGGTCACATGACAATAAGATGTTATTATCTCACAAGTTCAATATTCCAAATAGGGAGCCAACTAAAGGAGAACAGCTAGAAATTGGATATTTTCATGGAAAGGATTTTAAAGAATTCAAGTCTTTAGGAAAAACAGAATCTTGGAATTGGCAACAAGGATCAATGCTTCAGTGGATGAATAATGAAAATAGAATTATTTTCAATGACTGGGACGGCGAAAATAATATTGCTAGGATTATAGATCTAGAAGGAAAAGAAGTATTAAATTTAGACAGATCAATAAGTGCTGTCGACAATAATGGAGTAGTTGCAACCTCATATAGTTTTGAACGTCTAAATATAGGAATGTATGGATATGGTTATGCAAATGAAAATGATCAGTATAAATTAGACAAAGCACCAAAAAAATCAGGAATGAGCATAATAGAGCTGAAAACAGGAAACAGAAAAGAAATATTCTCAGTTTATGATATATCAGAGTATGATCCTAATGAAACAATGATAGATGCTTATCATTTTTTCACACATTGCTTGTTTTCACCTACAGGTAATCGTTTCTTATTCTTGCATAGGTGGTATCAAGAAGGTAAACAATTACATTCAAGAATGATTTCTTGTGACATTAATGGGGATAATATACATGTTTTTCCTACTGGAGATATGGTATCTCATATTACGTGGAAATCTAATAATGAGGTTTTTGCATATTGTAATACCGAAAAGCATGGTGATGGATACCATATATTCAAAGATAAGAGCGATGAATATACTAAAGTTGGTTCTGGTAATTTCACTTCAGATGGTCACCCGCAGTATTGTTACGAGTCAGGTCTTATAGTAACTGATAGTTATCCAAATAGATTTAGAATTCAGGAATTAAATATATTTCATATAGAAAAAAACCATAAAAAAATTATAGCTAAGTTATGGTCTCCACGTGGGTTTAAAGATACAGTACGGTGTGATTTACATCCTAGATGGGATAGAAGTGGAAAAATGCTCTGTTTCGACTCCGCTCATACAGGTAAAAGATCTCTTTGTACTGTTAAACTATAAAAATTTATATTAGATAGTTGGGACTTTATGAACTTTGATATTTTCACAATTCTATACTTGCTAGGTTTTGTTTTTTCGATAATATTTACCACAAATTTTAACTATAGGTATATTTTAGAAAAAGTAATAATGTATTTTTTCGCATCAGTTTTATTTGTCTTAAGTGCATTTAGAGCTTTAGACATCGGTTATGATAATGTTTTGCATATTGAGTATTTTGAGAGTATAAGTAATGGAACGTTAAGTATAGTTGACTTTCAGGAACCAGGATATGCAACTTTAAGCTATTTTATAACTCTGATCGAAGGAGAGTACACTCTTTTTTTGACTGTATACTCTCTAATCAGTATTATATTAGTCACAAAGGTATTACAAACCTATTCAATATACCCTTTTTTAGGTTTGTATATTTACTACTCTCTATATTTCTTTCATCAAAATATGTCTAGATTAAGAATGTCCATGTCAGTATTAATATTACTTTATTCTATAAACTATTTAGATAAAAAGAAAACGAAAAAATTTATTTTTATAGTTATAGTAGCTGCAAGTTTCCATGCGAGCGCTTTGATTTTTTTGATTCTACTTCCATTGCAAAATATTACATTGAATAGGAAAAAACTTTTAATATATTTCTCAGTAAGCATAGTACTAGGTCTTTTAATTGTAGGCCCCTTTTACAGAGAAGTTATTGGTGGATTAAACTATAATATTTTCTCAGAACAATTTGGGTTAAATCGAATTGTGAATCATGCTAATAGAAGACATGCGATGCGAGAAGGAGGATGGTTAGGCTTCTTGTATTATTTTATGCAAGCGGGCTTAATGGTATTATTTTATGAAAGAATTAAACAACTAGGATCAAAGACGAGTTTAATATATTTAATAAATTTCGTCGGTATATCTTTATATTTTATTTTCTTTGATGTACCAGTATTAGGTAGGCTATCAATAGGGTTCAGGTTAGTTGAAATTATAATTGCATCATATTATATTCAGTCTATAGACAATAAATATATTAAAATCTTATTCACATCTCTTTACTTACTAGTGGTTTTAGTATTTGGTTTTTTAGGATTTTATAATTATTATGATTCGTTTGTCCCATTTAAATTTTTTTTTAGTTAGTAATTACAACTTATAATTTTTGTAAAATCGAAAAGGAGCTAAACAATGAGTAAATTTCTCAATATAGTAATTAACTATGCTAATGAAGAAGAAGTGCTAAACTATGCAACTCAACTATCTAAGCAAAGTATATCTAAAGATATAGTATTAGTAGTTGTTAATAATAAAATCAGTGAAGGTATCAAAGTAGATTTCCAAAAAGAATTAGAAGATTTAAACATAACCACACATTTGTTTGATCCTAAAAGTAACTTAGGATATCTAAATGGGGCATTCTTTGGCTATAGAAAATACATAAATTCAGCTAGTAATAGACCTCAGTGGATAGTTATTAGTAATACAGATATTATAATTAACGAAAAAGACTTCTTTAAAAAATTTCTGGAGTCTGAATATTCTGAGGATATCTGGTGTATAGCACCTTCTGTATATAATTTAAAAAATGAAACATATGATAACCCAAAATATATCGATAGAATTCCTGCTAATAAAATGAAAAAGAGTATTTATATACATGACAAACCTATCTTATCTTCATTGTATTTAACTTTGGGAAAATATAAAGCTAAAAAGAATAAAAGAATAAAAAAAGAGAGCCAGTACGCTTACGCAGTTCAGGGATGTTTCTTTGCATTAAATATAGAATTTATGGAAATAATTAAAAATCAAGAATATAAAGGTTTCTTATTTGGGGAAGAGAACTTCATAGCAGAACTAATTACAAAACAGAATAAAAAGTCTTATTGTAATAATGAAATTGAGATTATCCATAATGAAAAGACTAGTACGGGGGGCCTTAATTATCAGAAAAGAGCACAATTTTACTTTTCATCGCATAAGTTTATATACGAGGAGTTTTATAAAGATTAAATTTTTTATGCATCTTATAAATCGCAAATATACAATAATTATTTAAGTGTTAAATTAAAAAAATTAGAAAATGTGTGTTATAACAATAATATTTAAAAGGCTATATTTTTAGCTGGAAATTCTCAAACTATAAAGATGAATTGAGGGTACCTTAATGTTTGCTAATAAAAATGTTGATATAGAAAAAATAAATAATGATTTTTTAAAAGTTAAATTAGTAAATAAAAAAGATTTCTGGAAAAAAAATATCAAAAGAAAAGCTATTTACTCATTTTATAGATTTGGGATTTTAAAAAAGCATGTCAAAAGATTTAACAAATACGATATCAAAGAAATTGATACATCCTCGAATTATTTTTCTGAAGATAGAATAGTAATATATACAGTTATTTTTGGAAACTATGATAATATTGTAGAGCCAGATTATGTTCCTGATAATTGTGATTACTTCATTATTACAGATAATAACATTTCACAAAATTCTAAATGGAAAAAATTTAATGTGGAACTTGACACTTACTCACTTATTGATAAATCTAATATTGAGAAAAATCGATATTTCAAAATGAAGCCTCACGAATTATTCTCTGACTATAAATATTCAATTTATGTAGATGGTAATATTAAAATATCAACTGACTTTACAGAGTTTATACATAACATGAACAGTTATGGACTGAAATTGCACAATCACTATAGACAGAGCTGTGTTTATAAAGAAATCAACAATTGTATAAAAATAAAAAAAGATAATGAAGCGAATTTACTAAGACACATGAATCATCTTAAGGCATCTGGTATGCCGCAAAATTACGGAATGCTCGAGGCGCCTGTAATTGTTAGAGAACATAACAATCCAGATTGTGTACGGATAATGGAGGAATGGTGGAAAGAATTTAGCAAATATTCCAAAAGAGATCAAATTTCTCTTCCTTTCATTTTATGGAAAAATAAGATAAAAATAAGTGAAGTCGCAATTTTAGGAAAAGATATTTACTCAAATTATGCTTTTAGAAAAGTTAAACATAGATAGTATCAGAAACGAATGGAAAGGTAAATTAATGAATTTAAAAATCACTATAATTATTCCAGTGTTTAACAAAGAAATGTTTATTGAAAATTCAATTATGAGTGTTTTATCTCAAGATTATGAGAATTTTGAAGTAATTGTTATTGATGATTCTAGTGAAGACGATAGCTACAATATTCTAAAGAATTTACAAATCAGAGAAAAAAACAATAAACTTTTACTTTTAAAGAATAATATCAATAAAGGTGTTTCATATAGTAGAAATAGAGGGATTAGTGTCGCTACTGGTGATTATATAATTTTTCTAGATGCAGATGATGAAATATCTTCTTCTCAATTTTTTAATAATATTGCCAGAGTTGTTTCTAAGTATAATGCTAAATACATACTTACTACCCGCAACTATTACGATAAATTTAATAGACCAAGCTTGAACTCAATATCAAAATATTTATTCGAATTAGAGAAAGATACTTATATTGTTAAAGATAAACAAAGTACCCTTATCAATGGAGGTTTTCCATTAGGTGGGAGTGCATCTGCAGTTTTTTCAATAGATCTTTTGTCGGATTTACGTTTTCAAATTGATGTAGAAAAATTTGAAGATTGGTTATTCTTCACTCCTCTTTTTTTTAAAACAGACGTTTTCTATCTTAGTAATGAAATGATATATATTAACTATGATGAAAAATCGTTAAGTCGTAGAAAAATAAACATAGGCAATATTGCTGTACCCGAATATTATACTTACCTGGACGGAAATAAAAGTTATAATAAAATTCGGAAAACATTTTTTTGGATGTGGTTAAACTCAATAATAAGCAAGGATTTAACTAGAATAGATAATTTGAGATTACTTATAAAATTTCGAAAGGGAATTTTTGAAAATTTATTTTTTTCTAAAGTTTTTTTAAAAAGTTTAGTTGCTATTATAATTAAACTAATTAGCTAAATTATTCTCTGAGTACAAGTTTTAATTTTTATGGAGTATTCAAGCATAAAAGTCAGTTTATCTATTTAGTTATAAATAGCATTTTTAAAAGGGGTTTAATTAAAAATCATAGGTGGAGTTAAATTATACTTAAAAATTTAATTACGGCTATTTATATTTTTCGACAGTTCATTTATTTAAAGATTGATTTAAAATTTAATGATTTGTGCTAAATAGCAATAGATATTTTATACAGGGAGTATAAATAATGAGAATGACTTTAAATAAGATCACTAAAAGACCTTTTATCAAAAATATATTAATAATGACAACTGGAGCAGTTGCTGCTCAACTAGTAAGTTTTTTATTACAACCAGTTATTACACGTATTTATGGACCAGAAGGTTATGGTTTGCTAGGAGTATTCATGGCTATTGTAGGTCTTCTTGCACCTATATCAACATTAACTTATCCAATAGCAATAGTACTACCGAGTAATGATAATGAAGCAAGAGGCATAGTCCATCTATCACTATTAATATCAACAATAATAACAATCTTTACTGGGTTGATTCTAATATTTTTCAATAAAATTATCATTGAAATGTTTAGTTTAGAACAGATAGCGCCTTTTTTGTATTTAGTACCTATTTTTGTTTTATTAGCCGGCGTATTACAAGTTACAGAACAATGGCTTATTCGCAAAAAAAAATTTTTGATTTCAGCAAAAGTGAAATTTTATCATGCCCTAATACTAAATGGTAGTAAAGTTATGATTGGGTTATATCAACCAGTCGCAGCAGTCCTAATTATTATAAGTGTATTCGGAAATGGACTCAAAGCAATCTTGATGATAAGGTTCTCAAAAATCAACTTTCACTACAAAATTAATTACAAAGATAATGTATTCCATGATTTCAGCAAATTAAAAAAAGTCGGTCTAAAGTATAATGATTTTCCTCTATATAGAGCTCCGCAGGTTTTTTTATATTCTATATCTCAAAGTTTACCAATATTAATCTTGACTAGTTTTTTTGGACCTGCCTCAGCTGGTTTTTATTCTATCGGTAAAACAGTGTTAGTAGTTCCAACCTCACTATTAGGGAAGTCAGTAAGTGATGTATTTTATCCGCGTATTTCAGACGCTGCAAAGAATGGAGAAAATATTACAAAGTTGATAAAAAAAGCTATTGTAGGTCTATCTGTAGTAGGATGTATTCCTTTTGGTCTAGTAATAGTCTTTGGTCCGCAATTATTCGGTTTCGTTTTTGGAGCCGAATGGATAGTAGCAGGAGAATACGCAAGGTGGATGGCTTTGGGAGTGTTTTTTGAATTTATTAACAAACCTTGTGTAAATTCCTTACCGGTACTGGCAGCTCAAAGATTTCATTTAATCTATACAGCATTGGAATTAATTCTGAGAGTAGGTTTATTACTGTTGGGATACTATTGGTACTCAAGTGATGTAATAGCAGTAGCTTTCTACAGTGTTTCCGGTGCTATACTTAATATAATCTTAATGATTAGTACACTCTACCTGAGTAAGAGGTTTGAATCAGTTAATATAAAGACAGGTAAGAGCAGATAAGATTTCTCGCGACAACTAAATTTATCTTAGATGAGTATTAGTTTCATAATATTAGAGATTAGGATTAATTAAAGAGCAAATAAGTTATCTAGGGTGTGACTGCTAAACTGTATTAGGTTCTTTCCAATGTTAGTTGACTGAATGGAATCTCTCCAACAATAAGACTTTATTTCTTAAAAGAGCGAAGGAACAACGACCATACATGATGCGCTTGATCACTTTCAGTTTATTGATCGATCCTTCAACCAGGCCGTTGCTGTATGGGGATTGAATAGCCATGAGGACCGCGTCTAAATCCTGTTTTGTTCCGTCCACAAAACTATGCAATTCTTTGTAGGGCGACTGCTCCGCTTGAACAAGCCAGTCTCCCATTCCTTTACCGTCATGCGTTTAAAGCATTTTTTTAAATGTCTGTATACTGTCGTATAGCTCTTTGAAAAATGGATACTGCTCAAACAGGCATTGTGATTCTTCCGGTGTTAATTTCTCGAATGCGTATTCTGGCTGATATAACAGCTGAAGGACATAGCTCCTTTGGATGGTAT
>NZ_PVTO01000008.1 GCF_003003275.1 Alkalibacterium olivapovliticus | reverse complement strand
GTGGCATGATAGACAGTTAATACTTAAAAATGTCTAAAAAAGCAGTGAGTTTAATAGAAATAGTTATCCACATTTAGAGGTATGAATAATTCAGGGTGAATTATGCTATAATGAAAATACCATCAAAAAATCGATTATAAATTTAAAGGGGTACTATATGATAACTTTACAAGTAAAAAAATTGGCAGCCGACCGCATTAGAAATGGCTATCCGGCTCTGGAAAGTTTCGACTTCAAAAACAAGCTGGACAATAACGAAGGCGATTTCGTCAGACTGACAGATACCAACAAAAGATTTGTTGGTTTAGGATACATTGGAGATGAAAAGAAAACGGTCGGATGGGTGCTCTCATTAGACGATTCTGACACACTGGATACTAACTTCTTTGATAGACAGTTTAGAGTAGCCAGACAAAAACGGTCAGCCTTCTACGCCGACACCAAAACAACAGCTTTCCGTTTCTTCAATGGAGAAGGCGATGGCATCGGTGGACTGACAGTCGATTATTACGAAGGGTATTACGTCTTTTCGTGGTACAGTGCAGGCATCTATCAGCATAGAGATATGATTTTACAGGCATTCAAAGTAGCTATTCCCGATTTCAAAGGGATATATGAAAAACTGCGTTACCCATCAGCTTCTGTAAAATCCAAGTTTGTTGAAGGGAAAAGAGCAGAAGAGCCGATGACCATTCTTGAAAATGGGATTCGTTACAATGTCTATCTGGATGAAGGCTGGATGACGGGGATTTTCCTTGATCAGCGTAACGTCAGAAATAAAATAATGGAAGAATGGGGTATGGGGCGTAAAGTACTCAATGCCTTCAGTTATACAGGTGCATTCTCAGTAGCAGCTGCTATGGGTGGTGCAGTCAAAACTGTAAACGTCGATGTGGCTAACAGAAGCAAAGAACGGACCCGTGAGCAGTTTGAGATCAATGGATTGAATCCTGACGATCATGAGATTCGTGTAATGGATGTTCTGGATTATCTGGATTATGCTAAGAAACATCAGCTGAAATTCGACTTGATTGTTTTAGATCCACCAACTTTTGCACGTGCCAAAAAACGCACGTTTAGTGTTGAAAAAGATTATACAGCTTTAGTAAAAGATGCGGTACAAGTCTTAGCTAAAGACGGTGTTATTATTACGTCAACTAATTCGTGGGCGCTTAGCAGAGACGAGTTTTACGATATGGTCAACGATGCATTCGAAGAACTGAATGTCGATGCCTACCTTATGAATGAACATGACTTGCCTGAAGATTTCGCTGTAAGCAGCGGTTACCCTGAAGGGCATTATCTGAAAATATTCGTATTACAGCGTACAAACTAAATAGTCGTCATCTAAACAGGTCATTGTCTGAGTATACTTTATTGTGTACTCAGACAATGCCTTTTTAGATAATATGATGTTTTTATGAAGATTTTAAGAGTATAGCTCTAGGTTTAGGGTCAATCTGACTTATTATGCTAAAATAGTTAAGTGAATAGAGAAAGGATGAAAAAAATGACTGCTTATATCAGTGTGAAAGATGAAGTGAAAAAATATAAATCGGGTGAAACGGTCGTGGTTGCAAACGACAAAATCACATTCGATATTGAACAAAATGAATTCGCAGTTATTGTAGGGCCAAGTGGGGCCGGCAAAACAACTGTTTTGAATATATTGGGTGGAATGGATGCAGCTGACGAAGGAGAAGTTATTATTGACGGGACTAACATTGTCGGTTTCGGCTCAAAAAAACTGACTGAGTACAGACGTAATGATGTCGGGTTTATATTCCAGAACTACAACTTGATTCCTAACTTGACGGCTAAAGAAAATGTTGAACTGGCAGCTGAAATTTCTCCAGATGCATTAGATGCAGAAGAGGTGCTGATCAGTGTGGGACTCGAACACCGTATGGATAATTTCCCAGCTCAGCTTTCTGGAGGAGAACAGCAGCGTGTGGCCATTGCCAGAGCGTTGGCAAAACAGCCCAAATTACTACTGTGTGATGAACCGACTGGTGCGCTGGATTACGAGACAGGCAAAAAAGTGCTGGATCTATTAAACAGATCAAAAGAAGAATATGGAGCAACGGTTGTTGTGATTACTCATAATAGAGCAATCGCGCCCATGGCAAACAGAGTGATCGATATCAACAATGCGAAGGTCAGAAAAGTGACCATCAATGAGCATCCTCAATCAGTAGAAAGCATTGAGTGGTAAGCCCATGCAGAAACGAATAGAGGTGTTTAAATGAAGTCTAAATCATTATGGAAAGATACGATAAGAGAAATCTGGCGAACGAAAACACGTTTTCTGTCTATTTTCGCGATTATTCTGTTAGGAGTGGCATTTTTTGCAGGTTTGAGTGCAACGGGTCCAGTCATGATCAACACGGCAGGAGAGTATTATTCAGATCAGAATTTGAGTGATCTCCATGTGTTCTCAACTATGGGACTTGAAGATGAAGACATTGAATTATTGAGTTCCCTGGAGCAGACCGTTCTTGACTATACATACAGCATGGATGTTGTGTTCCAGGAAACGGGTCTGTCCTCGAAAGTCATGGGCTTACCTGATCAGGACCTGGGAATCAATCAGCTTGTCATTGTCGAAGGCCGACTTCCTGAAGAGCCTGATGAAATCGCACTTGATAACGTTATGGATTACACTAGTGAATATCAAATAGGAGATACTGTTCAGATAGAAGAAGGAACACCCGATGAATTCGAAGACTCGTTTTCTCAGACTGCTTTTGAGGTAGTTGGATTCGTCAATCACCCCCAGTTTATTGAAAATGGAGACAGAGGGAACACTCAGGTGGGGACAGGCTCTCTTGCAGGGTTCTCAGTTGTCTTAGAAGAAGCGTTTGACATGGCTGTTTATACGGATGCCTATCTTTCGTTTGATAATGCACGTGACTATGATGTCTATTCTCCGGAATACGAGGGTGTGATCGAAGAAAAGACGGCTGAGGTCGAAGCCGTTTTAGCGGATAGGCCAGCTGAACGCTATGAAGAACTATATGAGGAAATCGAAGATGAAATAAACGAAGGATACGATGAAATTGAAGAAGCGAGACAGGAACTGGCTGATGCTGAAACCGAACTTGAAGAGGCTCGGATCGAGATCGATGAAGGCATGGAAGAGTATGAAGCCGGACTTGCTGAACTCCAGCAGGAAGAAGCAGATGCTCAAAGTGAAATAGACAGTCAGAGAAATCAGCTGTTGGCAGCTCAGTCAGAACTGGAAGACACTCGCAACCAGCTGGAAGCTGCACAAGTGGATGATCCTTCAACTTTGGCTGAAATCGATAGTCAGGAACAACAGATTCAGCAAGGACTGACGGAGCTTGAACAGGCAGAAACTGAATTGACTAATTCTATTCAGGAAGCGGAAGGTGAACTGGAAGCTGCCCGACTTGAATTGGAAGAAGCAGAATCAGAGTATGATGAGGGACTTGCTGAATTTGAAGAAGAACGGGAAACAGCTGATGAAGAGATCGAGGAAGCATTAGTCGATCTTGAAGAGGCTGAAGAAGCACTTGCTGATCTCGAGGAACCGGAATATTTTGTTCAGGACCGATCAGACCTGCAGGGATATTCAGAATTTGAAGAAAATGCAGAACGGATCAGTTCTATCGCGCAAATTTTCCCAGTGTTCTTCTTTCTACTGGCTGCGCTGATTTCACTGACCACTATGACCCGGATGGTCGATGAAGGCCGAAATCAAATGGGTACATTAAAAGCATTAGGGTACGGTAATTTTGCTATCGCAACCAAGTATTTTGTGTATGCCTTTATTGCTACAGTAACAGGTGGAACCATAGGACTGTTCCTGGGGTATTGGCTCTTCCCGAATGTGATTATTGACGCATACAGTTCGCTGTACAATCTCCCACCTGCTCAGACAGGGTTTTACTGGAGCTATGCGGTCATTTCCATCTTTGGAGCGTTACTGGCTACGGGGTTATCAACAGTTGTATCTGTTAGATTATCACTGAGAAGTAATTCAGCAGATCTGCTGAGACCCAAAGCACCCAAAAAAGGAAAACGGATTTTCCTGGAATATTTACCGTTTGTATGGAACAGATTTACGTTCACCCAAAAAGTGGCATCCAGGAACTTATTCAGATATAAACGACGCATGCTGATGACACTCTTTGGTGTAGCAGGAGGAACCGCGCTGCTCTTGACTGGTTACGGACTGTCAGATTCGATTGCCGATATAGGAGATATTCAGTTTGGAGAAATCAACTTGTATCAGGCTATTGTCTCGGAAAATACAGATGCATCAGATGCTCAAATAGATGAGTATAATGAGACTCTAGAGAGTATTGATGGATATGAAGGTGACCTATCAGTCATCCAGGAAAATGCGACAGCCGAAAGGGGAGAATCTTCTCAAGAAGTCAATCTGTTTATTCCAAGTGAGCCAGATCAGCTGAGTAATTTTATTGTGTTGAGAGACAGAGAAGACGAGTCGCGAAATCTGGAACTGCCAAATGAGGGAGCTGTCATTACGGATAAGCTGGCTGATCTTTTAGACAGCGATGTAGGGGATACTATAGTAGTAGAACCAACTGACTCTGCTTCATTTGAAGTGGAAATCACAGACATAGCAGAACAGTATGTGCAGCATTATATCTATTTGTCACCGGAAGCCTATGCCGGGCTGGTAGATGACGAAAATGATTTTAATACCAGATTACTAAGGTACGATACCGAACAGGTAGAGGATGATCAGCTTGGCCAAGCGCTTACCAGTGAAGATGCTGTCCAGGGAGTCGCTTTTGCAGGTTCAATACAAGAAACCTTTCAGGACTCAATGGATAGCCTGGATGTCGTGACATTGGTACTGATTGTGTCGGCAGCGTCATTAGCCTTCGTTGTCCTTTATAACCTGACAAATATCAACGTGTCAGAACGGATTAGAGAATTATCTACAATTAAAGTACTGGGATTTTACGATAATGAAGTAACCTTGTATGTTTACAGAGAAAATTTTGTGCTCACTGTACTTGGGATCCTGATAGGCTTTGTCTTGGGCGTCATTATGCACCGCTTTGTGCTGCAGACGGCAGAAATAGATATCATGCGCTTTTCGAGACAGATTTCGATGACCAGTTATCTGTATTCATTCCTGCTGATGTTCTTTTTCTCCAGTTTAGTCATGGTTGTTATGCACTTCAAACTGAAGAGAATCGATATGGTAGAAGCACTAAAAACTCAGGACTGATGGATTGATTGAGTGACAGACAGACTTGTCTGATCAATTATAATAACGAGCGGAGCTTTTAAATCTTTCACAGATTTAGGTTCCGTTCATTTTTTTGTCTTGATGTAGGATCAGAGATTTGCGAAAGAACAAACGGTTGAGCAAGAGATAGGCTAAGCATCTGAAAGTGAAGTGAGACACAAAACAAAAATGGAAGTCCCTTAAGAATCCCATTTCAATTTTCTATTTATTTAAACAGCCAGTTCATATTCCATTCATGTGCAGCCCAATCCATCAAGGCGTTGACGTCTCTCGTCAGACCAATATGAGTCAGATCAGTTCCAGTTAAAAGCGTTTCTGACAGATTGTTGATCTCATAGCTGAGTGCCTTATCATGCTCACCTGAGCGAATAATATCTGTCGTGCCGTCAGGATAAGTAACGACTGCGCTATCGGCTCTAGGGTAGTTCATTATGGTAATAAATGCATCTTCGCACACAATCACACCCTGCTTAGGCATTTTGGAACGAAAACTGATAGAAACAGTGCTTAGTTCATCATCCTGATTCAAGAATTGAAAACTGCTGCGCTCATCTACTCCACTCTCATGAAGTGAGACCAGGGTCTGCTTGTCTGTCGGTTGACTTGAAAGAAAATACCTCGTGAAAGACAAGGCATAAACGCCGATATCCAAAAGAGCGCCACCACCAAGTTCAGGATTGAAAAAGCGATTGTCTGGCTCATCAGGTTTAAGGCTGCCAAAAAGGGCATGCACCATTTTTAATTTGCCGAATTCATTTGCACGGATACGCTGTTTTATTTCTGCAAATAAGGGCATGTGATAGATGGTCATAGCTTCGGCAACGATGCAGTCTTGTTTTTCAGCAAAAGCGAGAACATCGTCTAATTCTTTTTTATTCATCGTAATCGCTTTTTCACAGAGAATATGTTTCCGTGCTTTTAAGAGCATCATCATATTATCCTTGTGATGACTATTCGGGGTGGCAAGATAGACAATATCTATTTCAGGATCATAAGCCAGTTCCTCATAACTTCCGTAAGCTTTCGGAATAGTATAGGTTTCAGAAAAATCGTAGGCCTTCTGTAGTGTACGGGAGCCTACAGCTACCAATTCAGCTTTATCTGATTGAAATGACTGAGCAAACTGATGAGCAATGTCACCAAGTCCGATCATTCCCCATTTGATTTTTTCCATGATTTCCCTACTTTCTTAATTCGTTTGATAATCATATTATAACAAAATTACTCTTGCATGAGGTGCAGGAATCTGATTGAGTCACTATCGAGTGAAAATAACTTGTGGTAAAATAGAAGAGAAAGTACGAATGAGAGGAAAGGACAGGTAGAGTGAGGATCCTCGCTTTGTATTGACAGAACTATTTAAATAAAGTAGAAGAACTGAACAGAAGTAAAGGAGGGACTACTTTGGCAAAGAAAAAAACGAAACACAAAGGAGTCAATCTATTAAGCAGTATACTTCTGATTTTTCTGGCATTTATCGGAACATTAGCCTTATTAGCTTCTTCAATCGAAAGAGGGGAGAGTCCTATTCCTTCCAGAACGTCTGGTTTAAATAGAGAAGAATTTATAGAAAATGTTGCATCATATGCAGTTCCTTTGCAGGAGACCCATGGGATAAAACCGAGTATAACCATTGCTCAGGCAATTGTTGAATCCAACTGGGGTGAAAGTGGGCTGGCCGTTAATGATCACAATTACTTCGGAATCAAAGGGGATTCAACCCAGCCATCCTATGCTACTTTAGAGTATGAAGATGAATGGGTCGAAATCCAGGCTTCATTCAGAAGTTATGCGTCGTTAGAAGAATCAGTCAAAGACTATGCAGAACTGATAGCTGGCGGAACAAACTGGAATCCAGATTTGTATAAGCCGGTGGTTGAAGCGGCGGACTACAAAGAAGCTGCACATGCACTAAAAGCGTCAGGTTATGCAACAGATCCAAATTACCCTATTAAGTTAATCGAAATCGTTGAACTTTACGACCTTGACCAGTACGATAATTAATCTTAAGAATGAAGAGGTAAATACTATGACCAATAAAAAATACCCACACGTGCGCACGCATTTGTTTAAAGACTATATCGCTGTACCTGAAGTGATCAGAAAATCAAGTGGGATTCTGATAAACGGGAAACGATTCAAAGCACTTATGTTTACAACTGATATCGCACTGATTATGAATAATGATGCGGATGCTATAATGGCTGTTTATCCATTCACACCTCATCCAGCGATTATTGAAGCGATTACTGCAGTGTCCACTATCCCGATCTTTGCAGGAATCGCAGGTGGAACAACTCAGGGAATCAGATCTGCCAATATGGCTTTGTTTGCTGAGTCTCATGGATGCAAAGCAGTGGTGATCAACGCTCCGACTCCAACTGAAACGATTGAGAAGATAAATGAAGTGATCGATATCCCTATTATTCTGACAGTTGTATCAGAATATACGGATATAGAAGAAAAGCTTCAAGCCGGGGTGGATATACTGAACATATCCGGCGCAAACAAAACGAGTAAGATAGTCAGAAAAATGCGGAAAAAATATCCTGATCTGCCTATTATAGCAACTGGTGGTCCGACGAATGAAAGTATACTGGAAGCTATTGAAGCTGGAGCGAATGCAATAACCTATACACCTCCTTCAAATGGAGAGTTATTCAGTCGCAAGATGATGGACTATAGAGAACGGGAGAAAGATCGATTTGAAGAAGATTAATCATTAAATCAAAGGAGTTGCTGAAGTGAAATCAACTAGAGGTGCAAGGACCGGTGGAAAATCAAAAAAATGGATCATCATCAGTTTAGTTGCTGTACTGTTAATGGCTGCTGCGATCGGTGGGTGGTTCTTCTACTCAAACTGGAGAGAAGAACAACGTGCCATCCAGAGGCAGGAAGATGTTGTGGCAACAGTAGAAGGGTACTTGTCTACACTAGCAGACGGAGATTTTGACAGTTTTGTGTCCTATCTTTCAGCTGAGTCTTTAGCTGATTACGACTATACGGAAACGGAATTAGCCGAACGGTACGAAACAGTGTTCCAGGGCATCGGAGCGAACACTATGTCTGTACAGGACTACACTGTCCAGCTTGATGAAGAAACGGATCAGTATTCGGTCCAGTACGTAATGACAATGGAGACTGTACTTGGGCCATTATCTGATCTTCAGTTTGAAACACGTGTGCTGGAGACTGAAGAGGATAGAGAGATCGAGTGGGCACCTTCCCTTATTCTTCCGGAGATGGAAGAAGGAGACAGTGTCCGCTTGTCCTTCACGGAACCGGACAGAGGATCAATATATGATCGTCATGGCAATATGCTCGCGGGTGAGGGAGATGCCTTTCAAGCGGGACTTTATCCTGTCATGATAGGTGATGGAGATGAACGAAGTGAAAACCTGGCAGCTATCAGTGACATATTTGATGTTTCTGTGGAACGACTGGAAAGCTTACTGGATCAAAGCTGGGTAACGGAAGAGAGTCTTGTTCCATTTGCGACTGTCAGCGATGGGGAAACACCTGAGGTAACGGGTGTGCGTTACCAGCGTACCAGTGACCGCTTATATCCTTTAGATGAAGCTGCGGCGCATCTCGTAGGGTACATTGGAGAAGTGACTGCAGAAGATATTGAACGTAACCCGACCCTTGCATCCGGTCAGATCGTGGGGAAAACAGGTCTTGAATCAGTATTTGATTCTCAACTGAGAGGGCATACTGGCGGTCAAATCACCATAGTGGATGCCGAGGATGAAGTAAAAGCCGTTATAGTGGAAAATGAAAAGGAAAATGGGCAGTCTGTCAGGTTGACGATTGACAGTGAAGTCCAACAGCTTCTATATGATTCATTCGAAGAAGAACCGGGCTCCGGTGCGGTCATGCATCCTGTCACAGGTGAAATCATAGCGTTGGTCAGTGCACCTTCATACAGTCCCCAGTCTTTTGCACGAGGGATTTCAACAGAAGATTATTCGGCCTATATGGATGACGAAAACACACCGTTTGTCAATCGCTATACAAGTCGTTATGCACCGGGCTCGACATTTAAAATTCTGTCTTCGCTTATGCTGCTCGAAGAAGGGGAGGTGACCCCTGAAGAAACCAATGAGATAGTAGGACTGCAATGGTCGCCTGAAACAGACGCTTTTGGGAATCATCAGATCACCAGGGTAAATGACAGTGTAAGTGAAGTTGATTTAGAAACTGCATTGATATACTCTGACAATATATACTTTGCGATGGAAGCACTAGAAATGGGACAGGAAGCCTATACTGAAGCAATGGATCGTCTGCCTTTCGGTCAGGACTTCGAGCTTCCATTCGACATGCAGCCTGCTCAGTATGCAAATGATAATACGATTGACCGTGACACGCTGCTTGCTGATACGGCTTATGGTCAGGGTCAGGTGCTAATGAACAGTATCCACCAGCTGGTATTTTATTCTCCAGCTGTCAACAGTGGTCAACTGACGTTACCTTCGCTGCTGCTTGAAGACAGTCAAGAAAACACTGATCAGTTATTCAGCGAAGAAACAGCTGACATCGTCAAGAACAATCTGATCAGCAGTGTTACTGATTCTAATGGAACGTCAACTAATCTTCAGTCATTAAGTTATGCCGTAGGCGCTAAAACAGGGACTGCTGAAATTTCCGGAGAAGAAGGAAATGACACTAACGGGTTTTTATATGTCTTTGATGCAGATGACTTGTCATACTCCTTCATAGGCTTTCTTGAAGGACAGCGAAGCGGGGATGTTATCGAGAGATTTGAACCGTTCCTAGAACAATTGAAACCACTGGTATCAGATTATGCGTCGAATTAAACAGCTGAAGAGCGTGCCTTTCAAAATAAACATTGTATAGGGTAAAGTAATATGATATAGTGACCTTGTTTTTTACAACGTACGTTAAACATAAAAGGAGATAGTTATGAACAGTGACCCCGTGAGTATACAGCCCTTTATTGGGCCGATTTTAATGGTAATTAGTTTGATTATTATACATGCTGTTTTTGCAGCGGCAGAAATAGCCATGGTATCGATGAATCCTTCTAAAATGATGGAACAGTCCATTGAAGGAAATAAGAAAGCAAAGCGTGTATTACAGCTGCTGGATCGATCAGATATTTTTTTAACATCAATTCAAGTCGGATTGACGTTGACAGCTTTGCTGATAAGTGGTTTTTCAGTTTATATTTTTTCAATGTTCTTTTCTATAATAGAATTACCTTTAATTATGAATCAAGGGATTACTCTAATTATCAGTTCTATCGCAGCAACGTTGATTCTGCTGCTTTTAGGAGATAAATTACCAAAAGCTATAGCCGCTCAAGAGCCTAATAATACAGCTATGGCATTATCAGGTACTGTGAACATACTCAGATTGTTTACTGCTCCTTTAGTATGGCTATTAGATATTGGACTTAGAGGATTAAAACGACTCATACCCATAGAGTTTAATGCAAATGAAGAATCGATTACACGTGATGAATTTCGCTCGTTCCTTGAACACAGTCATCAGCATGAAGTAATCGATATGGACGAATTTTCAATGCTCAAAGGCGTGCTCTCTCTGGATAATAAGATTGCCAGAGAAGTCATGGTTCCGAGAACCGATGCCTTTATGCTGGATTATGATGATCCAAATGAGGAAAACATTCAGGAAATGCTGGAAACACCTCATTCAAGAGTACCTCTGTATTTTGAAGACAAGGATAATATTTTAGGCATAGTGCATGTTAAGAATCTACTGAAAGCTTCTAAGCATAAACCTTTATACTCAATCGATTTGAAAGAAATAAGTAATGAGCCATTATTTGTTCCTGAAACGATTTATATCGATGACCTGATTTTTCAAATGAAACGAACACAAAATCAGATGGCGATACTGAACGATGAATATGGTGGAGTAGTAGGGATTGTAACGCTAGAAGACTTATTGGAAGAAATAGTTGGAGAAATCGATGACGAATATGATGAGTCAAACAATTTAATTGAAGAAATCGACGATATTCATTATAGTGCAGATGGAGCCACTCCACTCGACTATTTCAATGAATTTTTTGATACCAATATAGATTCTGAAGATGTTGATACTATAGCCGGTTACTTCATAACGGAGTATGGAAGTATTCCGAGTGAAGAAGAAGCGGCCTATATTGAAGTTCAGCTTTTGCGACTGACCGTCAGCAAAATGGAAGGGTCTCGAATCAGCAGTTTGTATGTAGAGAAATTAGAATTAAAAAATGAAGAAACAGAATTGAATGGAATGGAAGAAGAGTAACTAAGGGGACTAACCTGTACTCTTATTGTTGGCTGAGGCAGATTAGTTGCCTCAGCCATTATTCTTAACATGCAGAAAAGGTAGTGAATTTAGCAGTGGATATAAATTGGGGTATACCCATCGCAATTTTTGTCATCAACGTGGTGTACGTGACACTCAACACCATCAGAATGATGCTGACAATGAAAGGGTACCAAACGGTCGCGCCCTTTGTGGCGATGGTAGAAGTTGCCATATATGTTGTGGGTCTAGGACTTGTTCTGGATAATCTGGACAATGTCATAAACGTAGTTATTTACGCAGTGGGATTCGGTGTAGGCATCTATGCCGGAATGAAAATTGAAGATAAATTGGCATTAGGTCATATCCTAGTCACAACGATCATGCCCGAGAACGGGTGGGAAATAGCCGAGGAGATTCGGGGTAATGGATTTGGTGTAACAATATCACAGGCATATGGTAGGGAAGGAAACCGGTTTGTACTGGAAATTTTGACACCAAGATCTAACGAACGAAGTCTTTATAAGCTCATTCACCAGATAGAACCACGGGCCTTTATTATTTCGTATGAACCTAAATACATTAACGGTGGATTTTGGACTAAACGAATGAAGACAAACAAAAGACAAGTAAGAGATAATCCACAAGAAAGTCCTTTTAGTGAAGAGTAAATTATTGGAGTGAAGAGATATGACTAATTGGATTCAGCCAGGGCATACCATTGGTATTATAGGCGGAGGTAGTGTAGCCCGATTACTGGCTATTTCAGCGAAGAAATTAGGATATGCTGTAGGAGTGATTGATCCTGAGCGAAATTGTCCTGCAGCAACAGTAGTTGACTGGCAGATAACTGAAGAAGTTAATGATTCAAAAGTTTTAATGGACTTCGCAATGAAATGTGATGTCATACTATATGAATCTGAGACTGTGCACCATGATGTGATTAAAAAGCTGCAACGGACAGTTCCGGTCCCGCAGGGAGAAGAAATATTGACGGTCTCACAAGACAGAGTCCTTCAGAAAGCATTTCTTGAATCTGTGCGTGTCAATATTGCACCTTACGCGACGATTGTCTCTATAAGTGATATTGAAGAAGCTATTCAGGGAATTGGTTTTCCTTGCGTTCTGAAAACAAACACCACAAACGAACGGGTCAAAGATCATCTTGTGCTGCACGAAGAAGCAGATATTCAGAAGGCTAAAAGACTGTTGAGTCATGGGACATGTGTACTTGAAGCATGGATTCCGTCTGACAAAGAGCTGTGCGTAGGAATATTAAAAGATAAGGCAGGAAAAATTGTGACTTATCCTGTCAATGAAATGAGATTTAAAGAGAACCGATTAAACCAGTCTATCGTACCTGCACGAATAAGCGAGGACATGAAACTGGAAGTCGAGCGAATCGGCACTGCTATTACCGAAGCGTTAAATTTTGTCGGTGTGATAGCTGTAGAGCTGTTCAGCACTGAAAGTGGGGCACTCTACGTCAATGAAATCATTGCCCATCCGCATCGTTCTAATCACTACACAAGTGACTTTCCTGATCTGTCACAATATGATACGCACATTAAAGCTGTAACAGGCTGGCCACTGACTGTGAAGCATCAGTTGCCACATACACTAATTACACAGATACTGGGCAGTAAGCATGAACAGTCAGCCTTTACTCAAGCTCAGATGAACCCTGACTGGACATTTAGATTTTTTGAAAACCTCGCGAGTGGATCAGCAAGAGAAATAGGATATGTTACGCTTAAGACCGACGATGTAAGTGAAGCGATTCGTTCATTAAACGAAATCTTTGAATAGAAGGATTGCCTATGGGACGCAGACGGAAAGTAGAAGACAAAGCCTATGATTATATAAAACGTCAGATAACGACTGATAGTTGGCTTGAAGGCAGGCAGATCAAGGAAATGGATATTTCTGTTGCATTGGAAATCAGTCGCACACCTATCAGGAATGCTTTTTTAAGATTGGAAAAAGAAGGGCTAGTTGTGATTGCACCAAACAAAGGCGTATTTGTTGCAGGGCCTCCGATTGATCTAAAAGGTGTCAAGGAGAGACTCTACTATCTTGAGGTGCTGCTTCATCATGTTCTCTATACGCTTGAGTTATCTGAAACAACAATCAGAAATCAAGATTACGCTGACAGTGTTGAATTGATGGAAAAGAACCTGACTAGCCCGTCTGTTCGGTTTGAACAGCATGAAAAGCAGTTCTGGCAGACTATTTTAAGTCATCATGATAATAAATATATGAACGAGTCTATCCTCAATACTCTGACGTCACTTGTGTCAACAAATGACTATGCAGGTGAAATCTTTAGAAACAGCAGATCAGTTAAGCTTGATCATTATAAAAACCTCACCAGTCTGATCGGTAGAGAGGATTACATTTATGCGAGAAGAGAAATTCGGATATTACTCAACCAGTTACTGATCAATCTGATCCAGGGCATGGAGTGACAACTGTATAATAATAGAAGAACCCCTCTATATGGTAAAGGCTACCTTTAGAGGGGTTCTTTTATGCGTTGGAAATGGGCGAACACTTAATGACGAATGTGTAAACTATACAATACAGTTGTGGTAAGAGCCCCTTATTTTCTGTATAATAAGACAATGTATGAAGACTTGAAAGGATGAATAAAGTGGTACTGCGAGACGATATATTAACGGGGATGAACCCGAAGCAAAAAGAGGCAGTAAAGCACACTGACGGCCCTTTATTGATTATGGCCGGAGCAGGATCTGGTAAAACAAGAGTCTTGACACATCGAATCTCTTATCTGATTCAGGAAAAAGGAGTCAATCCCTG
The DNA here is from genome assembly GCF_003003275.1 of Alkalibacterium olivapovliticus. GTDB lineage: Bacteria > Bacillota > Bacilli > Lactobacillales > Carnobacteriaceae_A > Alkalibacterium > Alkalibacterium olivapovliticum. The sequence continues at coordinate 98,373 of NZ_PVTO01000008.1, read as the reverse complement.
GAATATTCTGGCAATCACCTTCACTAATAAGGCTGCTTCAGAAATGAAAAACAGAGTGACTAAGCTTTCACAGGATGGTGGAAGTGATGTCTGGGTATCGACATTCCACTCGATGTGTGTGCGTATCTTGAGAAGAGAGATTGACCGAATCGGATACAGCTCGTCTTTCACGATAGCCGATCCCTCAGAACAGCTGACATTAATGAAAAAAATACTAAAACGACTGAATATAGATCCTAAAAAGTATAATCCGAGAGCTATCATCTCAGAAATCAGTAACGCTAAAAATAAACTGCAGGATGCTTCAGAGTACAGTAAGGAGACTCACGACTTTTTTGGAAAAATCGTGGCAGACTGTTACACTCACTACCAGAGAGAACTGAGGCAGGCAGAAACAGTTGATTTTGACGATCTGATCATGCTGACTGTTAAACTGTTTGAAGACCACAAAGATGTACTTGAATATTATCAGAGTAAATTTCAGTATATTCATGTTGATGAGTATCAGGATACAAATCATGCGCAATATAAACTGGTCAAAATGATGGCAGACCGTCTGCGTAATATTTGCGTAGTCGGTGATGCGGATCAGAGTATCTATGGCTGGCGTGGAGCAGATATGGAAAATATCATGAATTTTGAAAAAGATTACCCAGATGCCCGTGTTGTTTTTCTAGAGCAGAACTACCGCTCAACTCAGACAATACTTAAAGCAGCTAATGATGTTATCTCACATAATCTTAACCGTAAAGACAAAAGTCTGTGGACAGACAATCATAGTGGTGAAAAAATCACATATTATAGAGCAGGAAATGAGCATGAAGAGTCACGGTTTGTCGTACAGCAGATTCAGAAAGAATTAGAAAATGACTCCAAAAAGCAGTACGGAGACTTTGCAGTGCTGTATCGAACCAATGCTCAGTCACGTGTGATGGAAGAAACGCTGATCAAGACTAACATTCCGTATAAAATGGTTGGTGGACATAAGTTCTATGACCGTAAAGAAATTAAAGATACGCTGGCTTATTTGACACTGATTGCAAATCCTAAAGACAACTTGAGTTTTGCGCGGATCGTCAATGAACCCAAACGAGGAATCGGAGCAAGTACTGTTGATAAACTGGCAGCAGCTGCTGAAGAAATGGGCTGGAGTCTTTACGAAGCTGCACTGAATGCCTCAAGTATGAATTTATCTGCGCGTGCTGCAAAAAAAGTTGAAGGATTCGCACTGATGATTCAGGATTTCCGTAAAATGGCCGAATTTTTACCTATTACCGAATTAACTGAAGAAATTCTAGACAAATCTGATTATCTTCCTACGTTAAAAAAAGAACGCACGTTGGAATCTGAAACACGAATTGAGAATATCCAGGAACTACTGACGGTTACAAACCAGTATGATGAATCAGCGCAGGAAGATAAGAGTCTGATCGACTTCCTCACTGATTTGTCGCTTATATCAGACATTGACAGACTAGAAGAAGAACCGACAAGTGAATTGACTCTGATGACACTGCATGCAGCTAAAGGTCTGGAGTTCCCGATCGTCTTTCTGATTGGGATGGAAGAAGGGTTATTTCCGCTATCAAGAGCTGAAATGGACGAAGATGAAATGGAAGAGGAACGGCGATTGGCATATGTCGGAATCACGCGAGCTGAAGAAAAACTGTTCCTGACAAATGCATCGACCCGAACATTATATGGACGCGTCCAGTCTAATAGAATCTCACGTTTTTTAGATGAAATAGATGAAGAAGCAGTTCAGAGAGAAGAGTCAAACTCTATCAGACCGTTTTCAAACGGAATGTACAAAGGATTCGGAAGCAGTGTCAATGATCCGTTTTCCAAAACGGCTAAAAAAGAAAGAGCCCCTAAGATTACTGCTCACCCCACCGGAAACAGTGGAGCTGAGAAGCTGGACTGGACTGTTGGCGAAAAGGTTCAGCATAAAGTCTGGGGTATTGGAACGGTTGTAAAAATAAGCGGGACTGGAGACGATCTTCAGCTGGATATTGCTTTCCCAGGAATTGGAATCAAGCCATTACTGGCTAGTTTTGCCCCGATCAATAAAATCATTTAGAGAAAGAAGGGACTTCACATGGCGTCTTTTGAGATGTCTTTTGACGAGGCTAAAGAGCGTGTTGAAGAGCTTGTCAGTCTGCTGGACCAGTACAGTCATGAATACTACGTGTTAGATCAACCGTCTATTCCTGATGAAGACTACGACAAACTGTACAAAGAATTATCAGAGTTAGAGGAACTGTATCCAACATTGATTCAGAATAATTCACCTACGCAAAGAGTGGGCGGTGCATTGCTGGAAGGATTTGAAAAAGTCCCGCATGACAGCCCGATGTTGAGTCTGGATAATGCATTTTCAGAGGAGGAACTGATTGCTTTTGACCATCGTGTCTCTCAATTAGTGTCCGGACCTTATACCTATCACTGTGAACTTAAAATAGATGGATTGGCTGTTTCTCTTAAATACGAAGAAGGCAGACTGGTTCAGGCTGTTACTAGAGGTGACGGGACGGTTGGAGAAAATGTAACGGCCAATGTCAGGACCATCAAATCCATACCACTTAAACTAAAAGAACTGCTGACGCTTGAAGCCAGAGGCGAAATATATATGCCTAAGTCTTCTTTTATAAAATTAAATGAGAAGAGAGAAGAGCAGGGAGAAGCTGTATTTGCCAATCCGCGTAATGCAGCCGCAGGAACCCTTAGAAATCTCGACCCTCAAGTCACGGCTTCTAGAAATTTGAATGTATTTCTGTATTCTTTAAACGCTAGCTCGAAAATCTCGGTATCTACTCAGGATGAAGCTTTAAACCTGCTGGATAAAGTAGGATTAAGAACAAATCCTGAAAGACAAGTGTTTTCGTCAATCAGCGATGTGCTGGCTTTTGTGGAAGAGTACCAAGAGAAGCGTGCAACACTCCCGTACGAAATCGACGGTATAGTGATAAAAGTAAATGAGCTGGATAATCAGCAGAAAGCCGGATTTACGGTTAAGGCACCTAGATGGGCAATCGCCTTCAAGTTCCCGGCTGAGGAAGCTAAGACGGTCATAAGAGACATAGAATGGTCTGTTGGACGGACTGGCGTGGTCACACCTACAGCTATAATGGATCCAGTTCAATTAGCTGGGACAACTGTTCAGAGAGCAAGTCTGCACAATGTTGATCTGATGATCGAAAAAGACATTCGACTGGGAGATACGGCTGTAGTCAGAAAAGCAGGCGATATCATTCCTGAAGTCATCAAAATTGACGAAGATTTACGTGATCAAAATAGTCAGCCTTATGCATTTCCGACACATTGTCCGGCTTGTGACAGTGAACTGATGCACCTGGAAGAAGAGGTTGCTCTTCGCTGTATGAACCCTAAGTGCAGTGCACAGGCTAAAGAACGATTGAGTCATTTTGTCTCGCGGAATGCGATGAATATTGATGGCTTAGGTGAAAAAGTAGTCAGTCAATTATACGAACGCGACCTGGTAAACGACGTTGCTGATTTATATTATTTAGAAAAAGAAGCAGTACTGGAACTGGATAAAATAGCAGAAAAATCGGCCACCAAAATGTTGAGCGCTATCGAGGACTCGAAAACGAATTCTCTTGAACGACTGCTTTTCGGATTGGGAATCAGGCATGTGGGATCAAAAGCCGCACGACTGCTTGCTGAAGAATTTGAAACTATGGATCAGATTAAATCAGCGTCTCTGGAATCTATCGTTGAGATTGAAGGAATAGGCGATAAAATTGCAGACAGTATCCATTCGTTCTTTAAACTGGAAGAAGCGGAAGAACTATTGAACAAACTGGAAAAGGCTAATGTCAATATGGTCTATAAAGGCAAAAAGAAAGAAGAGCGACTTGAAATGGATTCGTTCTTCAGTGGAAAGACTGTCGTGATCACAGGTAAATTAAATCAGTTCACCCGTAATGAACTAAAAGACAAACTCATTAGCTTAGGCGCAAAAGTGACAGGCAGTGTTTCAAAGAATACAGACTATTTGATAGCTGGAGAAGAAGCGGGTAGTAAACGTGTGAAGGCACAGGAATTAGATGTTACAATAATCGATGAAGCAAAAGTAATAGAGGAGATTGAAGAATGAAAAGAAATGAGAGTGGCAGCGAGTGAGAAAGAATAAGCTATACAGCCTACTGTTGACCAGTGCTTTGTTTCTCTCAGCATGTGGTTTTTTCCCGGATCCAGTCGATCCTGATCAGCCTGCTCAAGAGGACTTGGATCAGGTGGAAGAAGGCCAGGAAAATGACGAGACTGAAGATGAAACGTCTATTGTAGAAGTACAGATCGACTCAGGGTACTACCGTCCTGTCATTAATGAGGATGGAACCTATGCACCCAGTCAGTCTAGAGGGATCACTAAAAATCTTAATTCCAATATAAATATTAAAACCTTTGAAAATGACTTGATGCGTCTGTCCCAAAGATATTTCCCGACAGATACCCATTTTTTTCAGGAAGGTCAGTATATTCCATCTGACTTAGTGACCAGCTGGTTAAGACGTCAGGAACCTGAAAATGACGAGCAATCTGAGGATTCTGAAGAAACAGAAGAAACAGTTGATCGGGGTCTTAACCCTGAGGCGACAGGCAGTACTGATCCAAATGAACGTAATCCGAATTACTTGAGTTCGATTCTTGAACACAATTTTTATGTTCAGACAGAAGATGGACTTGAATTATCCGGAGTGAGTATCGGTCTTGCTTTGAATTCTGTAGACTATTACCCTGAATACCAGTTTGGTCCAACGCTCGAGCAGGAAATTCCAACAGATGAACTGCTACAGGAAGGCAAGAGAATGAGTGATGAGATTATCTCTCAAATGAGAGAAATCAGCGGACTCGAAGACGTTCCAATCATGGTGGCCTTGTTTGAACAGTCGAGACAAGATAACCTGGCAGCGGGTACTTATATTGCTGAAGGGATCAGCGAGAATGGTAATACATCGATATCTAACTGGACGTCTGTCAACGAAAACCGTATTGTCTTTCCTTTGGAAAATATGCAGAGCGCTGAGGGTAATAATTTTGCCAACTTCCGGTCTGAAGTAGAGGGATTCTTTCCTAACGTAAGCGGGATCACGGGTGTGGCTCATTATGTTGAAGAGCAGCTTGTTCATTTACAGATCGACATTATGACCCAATTCTATGGAAAAGGTGAAATTATCGCCTTTACACAATTCATTAATGAAGCAGCGACGAATTTTCTTCCTGCAGATGTACCGGTTGAAATCAGACTTGAATCCTTGAATGGCATGGAGTCATTCCTTTACAGAGACAGCGGTGAAGAGGACTATGAAGTCTATATCTTTAATTAAAAACAAGTGCGCATAAGAAAGGAAGAATAAGATGGCGATTAACGAAGAAACAGTCAAGCAAGTAGCAAAATTAGCTAAACTGGAGATAAAAGAAGAGGATATTCAAACGTTTACAACAGAAATGGATTCAATTATCGACATGGTAGAGCAGCTTGAAGAGCTGGATACCGAAGGGGTAGAAGGAACCTATCATGGTATTTCTCACCATAATGTATGGCGTGAAGATAAGGCTGAAGAAGGTACAGATAAAGAAGCACTATTTAAAAATGTCAAAACACGCAAAGACGGATATATTGAAGTCCCTGCAATGTTTGATAATGGAGGGAGCGAAGCCTGATGAATTTTCTTGATTATACTTTAGAAGAACTGCACGAGAAATTAGTAAACAAAGAAGTGACGGCTGTTGATCTAGTTGAAGCGTCATATAAGCGCATTGAAGAAACAGATGAATCAGTCGGTGCTTTCCTTGGTCTGAATAAAGAAGATGCACTAAAAGCAGCCAGGGAAACAGATGAAAAAGGAATCGATCCGGACAATATTTTGAGTGGGCTTCCTATTGGAATAAAAGACAACATCTTAACTAAAGATGTTGTTACAACCGCTGCTTCTAAAATGCTGGAAGACTTTGTACCTGTTTATGATGCAACGGTTGTTGAAAAACTAAAAGCAGTTGGGATGATAACGATTGGCAAACTGAACATGGATGAGTTTGCCATGGGAGGATCCACTGAGAACTCTGCTTATAAATTGACTCGAAATCCATGGGATCTGAATAAAGTACCTGGAGGATCATCTGGTGGTTCTGCTGCGGCAGTTGCTGCAGGACAAGTTCCGGTTTCACTAGGGTCTGATACTGGTGGATCTGTACGTGAACCAGCAGCTTTCACTGGCTTGGTAGGTGTTAAACCTACATATGGTCGAGTATCCCGTTATGGACTGATTGCGTTTGGTTCAAGTTTGGATCAGATCGGGCCTTTTACACGTACAGTTAAAGATAACGCATTAGTATTAAACGCGATCAGCGGTTATGATTCAAAAGATTCAACGTCTTACCACGGTGAGACAACTGACTTTACTGAAGGCATTGATAAAGGCGTAAAAGGCTTACGCATCGGTGTTCCAAAAGAGTATTATAATGAAGATGCGAAAGAAGACGGCGTCATCAAAGCTGTGCGTGAAGCACTGGACTTGTATGAAAAGATGGGTGCAGAAATTGTTGAAGTGAGCCTTCCGCATTCAAAATATGGGATACCCGCTTACTACATTATTGCCTCTTCTGAAGCCTCAAGTAATCTTCAGCGTTTTGACGGGATTCGTTACGGCTATCGTTCTGAAAACGTTGAATCACTGGAAGATATTTATGTTAAATCCCGATCAGAAGGATTTGGACTGGAAGTTAAACGACGTATTATGCTGGGCACATTCTCATTGAGTTCAGGTTTTTATGATGCTCACTTCAAGAAAGCGGCACAGGCACGTACACTAATTAGAAATGATTTTGACAAAGTATTTAAAGAAGTCGACGTTCTGGTCGCGCCGACGACAACGACAACTGCTTTTGATATTGGTGGCAAGATCGACGACCCACTGGCGATGTATATGTCAGATATTTTAACGGTTCCTGTGAACCTGGCTGGTGTACCTTCATTATCCGTTCCGTGTGGTTTCTCAAACGATATGCCGGTTGGCATGCAGATTATTGGAAAGCATTTCGATGAACAGATGATGTACCGTGTAGCTTATGCATTTGAAAAAGAAACGGATCATCTGTCGAGAAAACCATCACTTAAGGGAGGGGCATAAGACATGAATTTGGAAACCGTTATAGGATTAGAAGTACACGTTGAGTTGAAGACTGATTCAAAAATGTTTTCACCATCTCCGGCTCACTTTGGTGCCGAACCGAACACGAATACCAATGTAATCGATTGGGGACACCCTGGTGTCTTACCAGTCGTCAACAAACGGGCCATTGAATTTGGAATGAAAGCTGCATTGGCTTTGAACTGTAAAATCGCGACTCATACTAAATTCGACCGTAAAAACTATTTTTACCCGGACAACCCGAAAGCTTATCAGATTTCTCAATTCGATCAGCCGATTGGATATGATGGATGGATAGATATCGAAGTCAACGGGGAAGCAAAGAGAATCCGTATTGAACGTGTGCATTTAGAAGAAGATGCCGGTAAAAATATGCATGGAGAAGATGGCGCTTCTTATGTCGATTTAAACCGTCAGGGAACACCTCTTATTGAAATCGTATCTGAAGCAGATATGCGTTCACCAGAAGAAGCGCACGCTTATCTGGAAACTATTAAGCAGCTTATACAGTTCACCAAGGTATCAGATGTGAAAATGCAGGAAGGATCAATGCGTTGTGATGCCAATATCTCTCTTCGTCCATTCGGGCAGGAAGAATTTGGAACAAAAGCTGAAATCAAGAATCTGAATTCATTCTCCTATGTTAAAAAAGGTCTGGAATACGAAATCAACCGTCAGGAAAAAGTGTTGAATGCCGGTGGGGAACTACAGCAGGAAACAAGACGATATGATGAGACTACCGGTGGAACACTTCTTATGCGTACGAAGGAAGGCTCAAGTGACTACCGTTACTTCCCTGAACCAGATATTCCTAATCTGGAAATCAGTGAAGAATGGATTAGTAAAGTAAGAGCGTCTCTTCCTGAAATGCCTAAAGAACGTCAGGCTCGTTATGTTAAAGAATATGGCATTCCAGAATATGATGCGGTTGTTTTAACCGCTACAGTTGAAATGTCCGACTTTTTCCAGGAAACAGTCGAATACGGCGCCGATCCTAAACAGGCATCAAACTGGCTGATGGGTGAAGTATCAGCTTACGTGAATAGTGAACAAGTCGAGCTTTCTGAGACAGCTTTAACACCTAAATCATTAGCTGAGATGATCAATCTGATTGCTGACGGCACGATATCTTCTAAAATTGCAAAAAAAGTCTTTAAAGAGCTGGTCACTAAGGGCAGCGATGACGTTAAAGTATTTGTTGAAGAAAAAGGACTGGTTCAATTAAGTGATCCATCCAAACTTCTGCCATTGATAACGGACACGCTAGATAAAAATGAACAGTCGATCGAAGATTATAAAAACGGAAAAGACCGCGCACTAGGATTCCTTGTCGGTCAAGTAATGAAACAGACTAGAGGTCAGGCTAATCCGGGAATAGTTAATAAACTGTTAAAAGAAGAGCTTGATAAAAGATAAGTATAACTAAAGGAGAGGGGGCGAGTACATGAGACAAAGAGCTAGGATAATCTATAACCCGACTTCTGGAAGAGAAACACTCAAAAGAGCCATCCCGGATATTTTAAATGTCTACGAAAGAGCTGGTTACGAAACAAGTGCATTCTGTACAACGCCCTCTCCCTTAAGCGCTCAGCTGGAAGCAGACCGCTGTACACTTGACGGCTTTGACTTGATTGTAGCAGCAGGTGGAGATGGAACAATAAATGAAGTCGTAAATGGGATTGCACCACATCAACACAGACCTAAACTGGCCATCATCCCGGCAGGAACCACCAACGATTTTGCGCGCGCTTTAAAAATTCCGCGGAACGATTTTGTCCGGGCATCAGAACTGATTCATGCTCATCAATCTGTCAAAATGGATATCGGTAAAATGAAAACTGCATTCAATGAACGCTACTTTATGAATATAGGAGCGGCAGGCTTTCTAACAGAAGTAACGTATGATGTGCCTGCCAATATGAAATCGATCTTTGGTTCATTAGCTTATTTTGTTAAGGGGGCAGAGTTATTACCGCAAATTGGAAAAGTCCCTGTCAAAGTGACCTATGACGGTGGCGTTTATGAAGGCAATGCCTCTTTGATATTTGTCGCTTTAACAAATTCAGTTGGAGGTTTCGAGAATATTGCGCCGGACAAAATGCTTGGAGACGGAAAATTCACACTGATCATCGTGAAGACAACTAATATTGCAGAAATTCTGAGATTGTTGACGCTGATTATAAATGACGGAAAACACGTCAATCATTCCAAAATCATTTACACTAAAACATCAAATGTAGTGGCAGAAACGCTCAATGATAAGCAGCTGATGATTAACATAGATGGAGAGTATGGCGGAGATGCTCCGGCAGAATTCATCATGCATCAGCAGCACATGGATATCGTAGCTGATCTGAATCGTATGCATCTGGCCATTGACAGCCGTGATGCTGTAACAGTTGAAAAAGAAAGTGAATTTATTCAGGGCGTTTCTCAATTAGAGGACGACTGATTCGAAAGTCAGCGCACAGTATTTGTCTGTGCGCTTTCTTAATAGGCAGTGTATACTGAAAAGAGATAGACAAATTGAGGAGACAAATAATGACGAATAATAAACAAACTGCACCAGTAGCTAAAAATGATGTACTCGAAGGAGAAATCATTGATTTAACTCACGAAGGATTAGGTATAGTAAAACTAGGAGGGTATCCACTATTTATTGAGGGAGCTCTTATTAACGAAACAGTGGAATTTAAAGTCATCAAAGTAGGAAAAAACTTTGGTGTAGCTAAACTAATTAAAATAATAAAAGAAAGTCCAGATCGTGTTGAAGTGACGGACAGAGCATACGCTCAAACAGGCACTATGCCACTGCAACATTTAACATATGAAGCACAATTGACATTCAAAAAAAATCAGGTTGAAAATGTATTGACAAAAATCGGAAAATTACCGGATGTAAAAGTTAATGACGTTATCGGTATGGACAATCCGTTTGGGTACCGTAATAAAGCCCAGATTCCTGTCCGTAAAATCAAAGATAAACTGGAAACAGGCGTATTTAGAAAGAACAGCCACGACCTGATTCCTATGGAAGATTTTAAAATCCAGGATCCGGAAATCGATAAAGCAGTTGTCGCCGTTCGTGACATTATGCGTAAATATAGTGTGAAGCCTTATAATGAAAAAGATAACACAGGAAACCTGCGTCACATACTTGTACGTCGCGGCTATCATACGGGAGAAATGATGATCACCCTTGTGACTCGTACACCTAAACTGTTCCCACACAGCAAAATTGTTCCAGATATCTTGGAGGCACTTCCTGAAGTGGTCAGTATCATCCAGAATGTGAACCCTAAAAAGACAAATGTAATCTTAGGTCAGGAAGTGATCGTCCTTCATGGAGAAGACAAATACCAGGACAAATTGCTGAACCACACATTTGAAATATCTCATCGCTCATTCTTCCAGGTCAATACGGCACAGGCAGAAATCCTTTACAGCAAAGTTTTGGATTTCGCTGAACTCACTGGAGAAGAAACGGTCATTGATGCCTACTGTGGTATCGGTACAATTACGCTGGCATTAGCTGAAAAAGCGAAGCAGGTTTACGGAATTGAATTGATCGAACCGGCAGTTTTAGATGCGAGACGTAATGCAGAACTTAATGGGATTGAAAACGTGACTTATCAAGTAGGGGCAGCTGAAGATGTTATGCTGGACTGGAGCAAAGAAGGCCGCGAAGCTGACTTACTAGTTGTTGATCCTCCTCGAAAAGGACTGGAAGGACAATTCATCGATGCAGTTATCAAGATGCAGCCGAAGAAAATGGTTTACGTCAGTTGTAACCCGTCAACCCTAGCACGTGATCTGGCTTTGCTTGTTGAAGGTGGCTATACTGTCAAAACAGTTCAGCCAGTGGATATGTTCCCGCAGACTAGTCATGTGGAGACGATAGTAGAACTTGTTTTAAAAGGTACAGCTGGTTAGAGCTATACCTTGACTTAAACTCTTATGGTAAAAATTTATAGTGAATTACGATTTCTTGATTTTCATATACAAGGATTTTATCTATGAGCTGTCGGAGTACACTCTTCAGGATATCCTTATCACGTATATCAAGTTTCAAAAAGCGGTCGATAATTCGTTCAAAGGCATGGATGTTCGCTTCCATGTCTTTTTTCTGTTCTTTTTCTCTTTCAAGCTCCATCTTTCGTTCTAGTATTTCTGATTGTTGTGTTTGTATATCAGTGTTTTTGTTCAGTAGTTGAACATCAGTACAAAGATCCTTTTTATGAAGAGAGACATAATACTCAAAGTCATCGTCTAATGATTTATATTCTTTATCAAGAATGGTTATTTGCTGATTTATAGTGGTTTGCAGAGCAGATGCCTTCATCTTTGCAAGGTCATAGAAGGCATTCCTATTATGCTGTCCCTCAACCATCGAAGATACATCTTGGCTAATTGTCTCAATCAATTTTGCTTCTTCAATAATATGAGAAGAGCAAAACTTTTTGGTGTGTTTAACATACCCACCACACACGTAAGCACCCTTTTTTCGTCGATCAGCTTTATAGTTCATGCCTATACCACAGTCAGCACAGAAGGCAATATGAGCAAACAAACTTTCTTTCCCATTGCTTCTATTCTGTTTCTTAGATTCTATTAAATTTTGTACTTCTTGAAATTGTTTATGGCTAATAAGTGGAGGATGAGCATTTTCAATGCTCACTTGATTGTTCTCTTCCACACTGTTTCTCAATCTATAAGATTCAGACTCGGCTAGGAATTTTGATGTACTAGTTCTGTGTTGGACCAGCATACCAGTATAGTGGGGGTTTTTAAGAATTCCACTTACTGTGTTCTGATGCCATCGATTTCCTCCCCCAGGGGCTTTAATGTTATTTTCCATCAGATAATTCCCTATCTTACTCATCCCCCAACCATTGTACAAGTATAGATTAAATATCTCTTGTACAAAAGGACCAGTCTCTTCATCTATTTCCAATCGTTTGGATTTTTCAATGAGCCGATATCCAAATGGAGCTACAGAACCAGTAAAATTTCCCTCTCGTGCACTTGCTCTAATGCCTAGCTTTATCTTCTCAGACATCTTAACAGACTCATGTTCAGCAAATAAAGCCATTAGATTAAAATTAAAAGTATTGTCACTATCGTCTGAATCATAATGGTCTTCTGGCATAATCAATCTGACTCCTAAACGCTCAAGTTGATTAGCAATTTCTTTGCTTTTAACTAAATCTCTACTCAAGCGAGATACAGACTTGACAATAAGCACTTCAAAAACACCGTTTCTTGCATCTTTCAACAATTCTTGGATAGCTTTTCTATTTTTTAAAACTCTTCCACTCACGCTTTCAATATATTTCCTTTCTATAGTCATCCCCATATCAGTAGCTAATTTTTGTGCAATCAAATCTTGATTATGCAAGCTGTTCTTTTGTTCTTCCCTATGTGTACTAACTCGTGCATATAATGCTGCTTTCATTATTTGGCCACCTCTTTCGAAGTAGCACTTGCCATAGGTAAATCATATGAATTACCAATTGATTTGTCAATTACGTATTCTGCAAGGGCAAGTAGTATTCCATCTAATTTCTCTTCACCTGTAAAAGTTCTATCCAATATTTGGATAGTAGTTTGCTTGTTTGACATCGTTGTTTCCTCCGTATTACGAGACTTGCTTATAAAATTTCTCTAGAGTGTATGCATGTCATTTGTATAGAATGAGTAAGACCATACAAAAAACGACTGCAATAAGAAAGATCCCCTCAGCATTTGATGAGGGAAAGGTAGTCTTATCGCAGTCGCGTTTTATCTAAAAGTGTGTTTTGGAGTATGTAAAGTATACAGTACTTCTTATCATAGTGTAATTTGTCGACAAAGATAAAAATACACTGTTTTTTAATGGATGTCAATACAAAATTTAAAATTACCGGCTCATTCAGACTATTAGCGGGATATCCATATTGTTAATCTCACTGGACAATAGGATGAGTAAGATGGTTAAAGCTATGCAGTCTTATTGTTCGGTATATGGTGGAGGTGCTCTCAGCCTTTTCATATCAGTCTATAAAGCAGTTAGCATCGAGTTAGCTCTTTGGATAATTACTGATATTCTTGGATAGTTAAATATCTAATCTGAAAATTGACTTGACAGTACGACGTTAATAGAGTAACCTCTATTTTGTCACAACACAAATCGATATACACGGATTTATATAAAAAGACAACAGAACACACTACACTTAAGATAAAGCGCTCAGGCGTCAAGAATATAGGTTTATTTACTGAACCCTATTTTTGATGGCTGGGCGTTTTTTGTTCATTAAAACAATATTAAGAGGAGGAAATAGAATGGACACAGCTACACAGCAACAAGACAGCAAAGAAAGAGGCAAGAAGAATGAGGAATGGGTACAAAGAAAAGAACGATGGGTAGAGGTTAATAGGGAGATGAAGATAAGTGAGGCTCAGCAACTGCGAGAGAGTCGCGAGAAACTCGGTGTGACAAGAGAGGAGATGTCCAGGTTAATGGATGTGAGTGTTAGTTGCTTAGGTCGTCTCGAAAGAGGGGACTCTATAAAAGATTTTAGAGTAATCAAGAAATACTATGAATTTATGTTGGACAACATTAAAAGAGAGATAGACTTTTTTAATGACATTAGAAACTTATATTGATGGATGTAAGATTATTGTCTTCCAATAAAATAAGTCTGTTTTCATAAAATGAATATCCTTCGTGTATATAGAGATTTCTAAAAGTAATACATTTATAGAAATATTAATACACGGAGGGATTATTATGTTGATGTTTGATTGTACCAAACTAAAAGAAGGCAGAGTTTTGAAAGGCTATACCTTACAGGAAGTAGCTGACCAACGCCAGATTGATATACACGCTTACTGGCGGTTGGAGAAGGGTAAAACCGATTTGAAAGTATTTCATCTGCTTAAATTAACAGATATTTTAGACCAACCTATAGAATACTTTTTAACCGCTCAGTATACCCAGGAAGATTTTAGAAAGATCATCTGCACACTAAAATTTTTACACGAAAATACAGAGAATAATCAGTTGACCGACAGGCGTTTTAATGACGGTTTAGAGCTTCTCGAACAGTCATTGTCCATTAACTGAGAAAAATTTGTATTTCATACTAAATATAGCTGTTTTTGAAGGTATAGAGTTAAAAGATACAAGACATGAAAATGAAAAGGAGAGAAGGAAATGCTACACACCTTTGAGTTAAAGCTTAAAACAACTACTCGTCTAGTAAGAGAACTGGAAGAAGAGCTCAGCCAACCATTGATTCACTCAGCTAACAACACAGTGGAGCTTCTTAACCCACTCTTTACACCGGGTATACGAAAAATTAAAGTAACTAATGCCAGACAGGGGAGCTTCTATATTACATTAGAAATAGAACCACAGGCACTACTCACAAAGCAACTGACAGTGGATTTGTATGCCTGTACAACTATGAATAATGAAGCGCTAGTTTCTTCTTTGAACAAACACATTAAAGACTTTTATGGAGGCCTTCCTGCTTTACACGACGAATGGTACATGTCCAGGATAGATTATGCTATACAGGTTCATACGGATCACACACAAGCGTTTGTACAGCTTGCCAAGAAGTCAAAGGCCCCTTATCACTACGAAGACAAGATTAAGAAGCAGGGAAGCATGTATCTCCAGTCAAAAAGTATACGATACAATTTTTATGATAAGCATGACTATATGAAGAAGCAAAACCTCTCTCAAGCACTAATAGACAGAAGCGAAGGTCTTTTTCGGGTAGAAGTTCAATATCGTGCTACAAAAGCTATCAGGCATTTAAGGAACAAGTATGAAGCTCATGAACTATTTGCTTTGTTTGATTCTGAAATAGCTTTAGACGTGCTCTCCACAGCTTATACAAGAACAGTTGGCCTAGAAGACTTTCATAGCTATGACCAAGCCAAACATTCTATTATTAGAAGCACAGCCAACGACTCTATGAAATCGAAGCTAATCAATCTGTTAGATTTTATAGGAAAAGTCAGTAACTTGAGAGAAGCTATTGTGTTGCTTGAAGAAAACAGTAATAGCTCGCCTAACTATTATCACAGTAATAGACAATTATTTAACAATCATTTGAAAAAATTAAGAGAGTTAGGAGTCAATCCAATACTTATCTCAAATGAAACGGATCAAACTAAGCTAGTCAATCCCTTTAAGCTTAAGAGAATACATTGTATGGCTCATTAATGAGCATGAAGACAATGAAATAGACTGGCAGTGATGGTTTGACTTAATAGCAAGTCACCAACAGTTAATAGACTTAGAATAAGAACATAAATTACCTAATGCGGGAGCAGTTTGATAAGTGATAATTCTAAGTCCTGTTGTACTATCAGAAAGATTCTAATAGGCATGTATGAGTGGATACTAGTTATCCGCTCTATTTTTATACTATCAATCAGACGCCTACTCTGTTCTTAATAAACAATGCGTTAGACTGAGTGGGCAACCGTTGCCCACTCAGTTTATAACTGTTATGGAGGGGTTTCTATTGTCAACAGCCCCAAACTTAATCAATTATAGCTATACTCATACTTAGTTATCAATTGTGTAGGACTACAAGCCTCTTTCATTCTACATTGATTTATGTGTTACAGTTTTTGGTTTTATCAAGCTCGCGTAGACTACCTTTTAGTAACAGTTCTTATATACAAAGGATAGTAATTAAAAAGCCTCTACATGTGTAATATCCAGTAAACGCATAGTAACGGTACTCTGTAATACACATGATTCGAGAAACTTATACATATTGTAACTTCAGCCAGTAAACCTTATATATTATAGATAGTCAGTCTATTATGGGTGGATAGAGAGCCCTTGGAGCGTGTGATAGCTTATTTATGAAAAACGACGTCTCAGATTACAGATTGAGATGTTCTATTATAGTAATTGATTCCAAACTAACTAGGTACAGCGAACCATTTATTTCAATTTCATTGTTATTTTGCAATACGATTCAAAGCAGAGTATGTGATTAAAAATAGCTCGTAAAGATTCTCAAACGTCTTCTGAGAGAAGATGGAGCTGCATTCAAATATTTACTTGCATAGGAGACTCGTTATCATGAGTAAGCTTGTGTGTTGCTTGCTGCAAAAAGCGGAAGCTTAAGTCAACGTATAAAAATTAAATTAAGACAATGATTAGACCAATGAGTTCTTTGGAGAATTCGATTGATAAACAATGTTACTATGTGTTCTGCATATATTAAATAGGATTCTATAGTCCCTTCTGTAAAGCTTGCAATGGGTTAATATATCTTAGAACGACACATAGTCCATTTTATCCACTAGCGAACTTCACAAGGCCTCTCCAGCGCTCTGGTGCTTAGAAATGAGTAAGGTACTTGAATCAGTTAGTAAAACACATCAACAAATGTATCACAATAAATGGGTGCTTAAATAATCGACTAATCAAAATCTATAGGTATATTTCACGATATAGTTTCAGGTGTTCTAGTATAACTATATATATTGAAAACAAGTGAACCTTCAGAGAAGACTTCTCAGCGCCAGTATAGGTCAATACACCTTAGTATAGGGCTGATTGCTATACGCGACTTGAGGAGGTGCGGTGGACGTTCTGAATGAATAAATATGGTGTATCTATTAACCAAAACGATTCATTGGTCGCTGCTGCGTATATGCATGTTTTGTATTACATTACTTCTTAAATATAATGTTCTGTGGGCTAGTTGCTTAATACTTTTTTGATATACCTATTATGCCTATTTTGAAGTGGGCACTCAGTACCCACTTCATTTAAGCCTATCACTGCAATTTTTCCGTCCCTACCATGCAGGTCTAGGTTTCCTTGAATGTAGGAGTGCTTGTAGGATCCGCTACTAGACATGCGGGCACCGAGTGCCCACTCGTTAATAAGCTGTTACTAAAGCTTTTACTCTTCAATTACCAACGTAGTATTCCATGGCTCTATCACAACTAAAATGTCTTTAGTATCGATTTGGATATCTTGTGATAAGTCTTCTTTTAATAAACCTATCAATCCTTCTTCATAGGTTTTCAAAGGGATTCTCACTACTTCATTTACGTTAGTATCGTACATGACTATATAATCTTCAATTTGGATTTCTCTTCTTCCAACGTTAGGATAGTAGACTGACTCCTGATCGAACTCAATAGGGGATAGAGATCTTTTAAAACAGCTGCTGCATGAGTGAATGTGTTCTCCTTTGAATGTTCCAGTGAAAGCTTTCTTTAATGAGGTTGAACAAAATTGACAAGTATACATAAAATGACTTCCTTTCGATTTTAAGTGATGTGTTTAACGGACAAAGATTAAAGCACTAATACCTTTCTTGAAGTTTAGGATATAACAATAATAGTATGAGGGGGCTCTTCTGGGGCTAATCAAGGGGCTTCGGGGACATTTGCTGAGTATACAGATAGTTTTAGTGGCCCGAAGGGAAAGCTAGATTAATAGAATGACCACCCCGGGGCTATAATTAGAGTAAAGGGACACTAATGTATAACCTAGTAGGGGTCAGAAATATTTATAGATTTTAATTCTCTGTAGCTTTTTACAAATTGTACAATTGTATAAGAGCTTATTGAGTGTAATACAACAAAAAGCAAAGCAATGGACAAGTAACTTGTGCATTGCTCTGTACAGAAGGAAATCATGATTTGATTTTGTAATGGCTAGTTACCAGTATATGACAAGCAAATATTTCAGGGTAAATTTTACCTTGAATTATTTGCTTGTTAGATTGTTTAGTCGTTCACTACAACTTTAGACTCCTTGTATCGCCATAAGGTAGTCTTACTGATACCTGTTAATTCATAGACCTGCTTATAGCTATGCGTATTTAGTAGTTTTAATGCATGTTCTAGCTGTGTTTTTGAAAACTTCTTGGGTCGACCTTCTCTGAAATTGGGATTTTGTTTGGCGATTGCTTTACCTTCTTGAGTCCGCTCGATAATCAAATCGCGTTCAAAGTCTGCAAACGCACTGAAGACTGTAAAAATCAGTCTACCAGAAGGCGTATTCTCGATTCGTCCTAGATTAAGTATATCAATTTTGACATCTCGCTCGAACAAATCTTTTATGATGGTTAGCGCTTCTTGAGTGCTTCGAGCGAATCGATCTAATTTAGTGACTACTAATGTATCTCCTGATTCAATAGTATTTAGTAGCCTTTGAAATTCAGGACGTTCAGCAGTTGTTCCAGTCATCTTCTCCGCATATATAGTGTCACAGTGCTCTTGTTTCAATTTTTCTATTTGACTGTTCAAGTCTTGTCCTCTCGTGCTTACTCTTGCATATCCGTATTTCATTTTATCCCATCCTTACTTCATTTCGTTAAGACAGTAGCTAATTAAGCTAAGCATTCTGAAATAAAAATATTCCTTCTGATGATCTGAGTGAACTAGGGTTTTTCCGTTTTCGAAATGTCTTATCTGATAAGAGTTACCGATAGCCGTTAATTCGTTGAACTCATCATCTAATACCTTTTCAGCCTCAGCAGAGCCATTACTGACGGCGGTAATTAGCTCTTTAACTGAAGCTTTCTTATCCTCTCCGTAAACAGTTTTTAACCTCTCAAAGCCATCCCAAATTTTTTCTAAGGCAATTTGTTTCTTATCAGAGTCAGTATCTCTTATGTAGAGCTTTGATTCTTCGATTTTATTGTTCACAATTTCGTCTATTGATTGAGAAGTGCTTTGCTCCAATTGTTCGCTTGCTTTGTTTTCTATCTTTTCGTTCGTACCTTCTTCTACTGGATGAACGATGAGATATGCTAATATAGCTTCTTTCAACTGTGTAAGCTCTGGTCGAAAGTCGGGCTCCAAATCTACTGATTTGAATTTTGCTGACTGTCTTACGTGTGCCAATATACCTGGTAGTAAGATAGGATATTTGCTCTTGAGTTTAGCCCATAAATTCTGTGAACCATTTCTGGAAGACATTGCTTGTTCGATCCTTGGAAGATCTTTCTGTATTTCTTCGTATACCTCTTTTTTAATTTGTCTCATGCAAGCACTCCTCATATTGATATTTATGTATTACTATTTTATCATATGCTTATGAAACTAAGTAATGAAACCTTTAAAAGACTGACAGAATAACACTTCAAGTTTCGTTTTAAAACTGTTAAGTTATGAAACTATAAACGTAGAAGTTGAATGCTTTTAAGAAGTGTATACAGTGTTTCACAGTATAGAAAACCACCTCCCCACTTAATATCCAGTAGAGAGGTGGTCTATGGTGCTATATACTTCAGTGCAATAATGCGTCCTAGAGAACTACTATTCTAGACTCACTTCAAAAAGAGCGGTATTTATAATTCGTTATTTATATCTTCTATTTGGCCTACTGAAGGATAGTAGACACCATTAATAGGGCCATTAATATACCCCTTACTCCAAGCTTCATCAAAACGATTTAGTCCAGTATCATAGCTAGGTACTTGAAGTCTTAAAGATAAATTAATCACTTCTTGACGGTCTAGTAAATCTTCACTACCTAATAACCTTAGGAGTCTAATCAGACCATCGTTACCTAAGAAAGCAAATAAATGGTTTCCAGGTGTACTGCTGTTCTCATTGTTAAAGACTCTTTGTTCATCGTACATACATTCCTTAGTTTGATGAACTATGTGGAAATTGTGCAACTTGTTGCTCTTATTGTCTCTATACCATTCTACATAGCCTTCCTCTGGTGTGTTAATATATTCTGAACATTTATCGCAAACCCATCTAGTGTTATCCATTATTGCCTCCTATTATAATTAGTTTTAGACCTTTTTAGAGAACTCAACAAGCAAATCAAGTAACTCTTTCTCGTTTTTACCTACACCGTTGAAAAGCGTATTCACTCTACAAGATAGCATTAGAGATACTTTGGCAATAGGTTTAGTTGCATTGTTTTTATAGACGTGTAACTGTTGATTTGGCTTTGCACTATTAGACGTTCCAAAGTCTGTCGAGTATCCACCTCCTAAGCTGTTAATATCGTTGATTAGTTTTGTTACATCCTGCTCTCGTGCACCCATTATGCATTCCTCCTATTGCTTAGACTATACCATGCTATTAATCTCTTCTCACTAGTAATATTAATTTAAATGCTTTTTTATTATGACAACTTGGACAAATCACGAATCTAAGACCCTCACAGTATGTTATAATTGCTATAATAATGCTTTGCCATAACCAGTTTCAAAGTAAAGGAAAAGCATATTATTGTATCAGTATACTTCATATAACTAATTGTTAATCTTACATGAGAGGGGTAAGGAAAATGGGGAAAAGCCATCTGTCTGAAGAGGATATAAAAGCCAGATATATAACTAAAGCAGTTATCAATGCTGGATGGGATATTAATAAACAAGTCCGCTTTGAATATCCATTTACAGCAGGTCGTATTATATTACGTGGAAATATCACTGCCAGAGGTAAAAGGAAACGAGCAGACTATGTTCTGTCATATAAAAACAACTTGCCTTTAGCTATTATAGAGGCTAAGGATAACAATCACTCTGTCGGTGCTGGGCTACAACAGGGAATAGAATATGCTAAAGCTTTGGATGTACACTACGTCTACGCATCAAATGGAGATGGGTTTGTTGAACAAAACCTGCTTACAGGGGAAGTAAGAGAATTAAAATTAGAAGAGTTTCCTTCTCCAGAAACGTTGTACCAACGATACAGAGTAGATAAGGGTATAGACGAAGCGGAAGAAAAGGTAATGCTTGAACCATATTATTACATACCCAATTACAAGAAGCCGCGGTACTATCAACGAATAGCGATCAACCGTACTGTAGATGCTGTGGCAAAGGGACAAAACCGAGTGTTAGTGGTCAGTGCAACTGGTACTGGTAAGACGTATATGACGTTTCAAATGATTTATCGGCTATGGAAGTCAGGTTTAAAGAAGAAAATTCTTTTCTTGGCAGATCGAAATGTACTGATTGATCAGACTATGACTGGTGACTTCAAACCGTTTAGTGGAAAGATGACTAAGGTTCAGAATAAAAATCTAGATAGTTCCTATGAAATATATCTAGCCTTGTATCAACAGCTAGTCGGTGAAGACGGTGAGGAAGCTTACAGACAGTTCCAGCCAAACTTTTTTGATCTCATAGTGATAGATGAGTGTCATAGAGGAAGTGCTAAGGAGGAATCTGCCTGGCGTAAAGTTTTAGATTACTTCACCGAAGCTACCCATATTGGCTGTACAGCCACTCCTATCGAAACAAAGGAAGCCTCCAGCTTTACTTACTTTGGGGAGCCAATATACGAGTATTCGTTGAAACAAGGTATTGACGATGGTTACCTTGCTCCTTATAAAGTTGTGCGTATTGGATTAGATAAGGACCTCGAAGGATACCGTCCAGAAGCTGGTAAACGAGATAAGCATGGACACGAGATAGAAGACCGAGAGTACAATGCTAAAGACTTTGATAGACATCTTGTTATTGATGATAGAACGAGAGTAGTAGCCTCAAAGATAACAGAGTTCTTGAAAAAGACAGACCGTTTCAGTAAGACGATTGTATTTTGTGTCGACATTGAACATGCGGAAAGAATGCGTCAAGCACTCATTAATCAGAACAAAGACCTCTATGCAGAAGATGACCGTTATGTCATGCGGATAACAGGGGACAACGATGAGGGTAAGGCACAACTTGAGCATTTTATTGACGAAGAAAGTACGTATCCTGTTATTGTAGTCACGAGTAAGTTAATGACAACTGGTGTGGATGCAAAGATGTGTAAACTGATTGTCCTTGAGAACAACATCAATAGCATGACAGAGTTCAAACAAATCATCGGTAGAGGTACACGCCTTCTGGAAGATTATGGCAAGAAATACTTTACTATCATGGACTTCCGTAATGCTAGCAGACTCTTTGCAGACCCCGAATTTGATGGCAAGCCGGAAGTGGTACTAGAGCTAGGAGAAGACGATGCCGTAGAAGAGCCAGATAAGCCTACCGATGAAGAAGAGTCGTTCGGTGAAGACGCAGGAAATGAAGGTATCAATGATCCAACAGAACCATACGGACCTGGCGACTTTCCACCCTTTGATGATGAAGGAGATGACAAGCCAAGGAAGTACTATGTTGGGGATGTAACAGTTCGCGTGCTGTCAGAACGCGTTCAGTACGTTGACAAGGATGGAAAATTGATAACCGAAAGCTTAATTGACTATACAAAGAAAAATATACTTGAGCAATACTCTCGGTTAGATGAATTTCTTCGGACCTGGACAACAGCGGAGAAAAAGCAAGCTATCATTGATGAGCTTCAAGATGACGGGGTGTTGCTGGATGCAGTAAGGGAAGAGTTAGGTCAGGATGACTTAGATGACTTTGACTTGATCTGTCATATTGCTTACGATAAAGCACCGCTAACCAAGCAAGAGCGGGTTAACAATGTAAAGAAAAGACATTACCTCTATAAATACTCTGATACTGCTAAGGAAGTCATTGAGGCGTTACTTAATAAGTACGCAGATGATGGAATTAGAGAGATAGAAGACACTAGGGTACTTAACCTAAAAGAGTTTGCACAAATAGGTAGTCCCATGAAAATTGTCAAAGCCTTTGGAGGCAAAAAAGGTTACTTAAAGGCGGTTAAGGACCTGGAAAACGAGATATATTCCGCATAAATTGAATGTAGAAAAGGTAGGAAGTACTAATGGCGAACAGTAGCTTTGTAAAACGAATTCAAAATGTTATGAGAAATGATTCAGGGGTTAATGGTGACGCGCAGAGAATTGAACAAATTGTCTGGATTTTATTCTTGAAAATATATGATGCTAAAGAAGAAATGTGGGAATTTCATGAGGAGAGCTATCAATCAATAATCCCAGAGGGTCTAAAATGGCGAGACTGGGCTGTTGATGAAAAAGATGGCGAGGCGCTCACTGGAGACAGTTTGCTGGACTTTGTTAATAATACTCTGTTCCCAACACTTAAGAATTTAGAGATTGATGACACCACACCAATTAGACAAGTCGTTGTGCGGTATGCTTTTGAAGATGCCAATAACTATCAAAAAGATGGTGTGCTATTAAGACAAGTAGTCAATATTATTGATGAAATTGATTTCACAGAGTATAAGGAACGTCACGAGTTCGGTAATATTTACGAGTCTTTTCTTAAAGATCTTCAAAGTGCCGGTAATGCAGGCGAATTCTACACACCAAGAGCGGTCACAGACTTCATGGTGAAAGTGGTTAAACCAGTCTTAGGTGATAGAATAGGAGACTTTGCGTGTGGTACGGGTGGGTTCCTTACGTCTGCATTAAACGAACTGGAGCGTCAAGTCGGCAACTCCTTAGAAAATAGAGAAGTGTATAACCAGTCAATTTACGGGATTGAAAAGAAAGCTCTCCCGCACTTGTTATGTGTCACGAATATGTTGATACATGATATTGATGACCCGAATATTCTTCATGGAAATGCCTTAGAAACTGACTATAAAGAATTGCGTAAAATGGATCCATTCGATGTGATTTTAATGAACCCGCCCTATGGAGGAAGTGAGAAAGAAAGCGTCAAGGTCAACTTCCCAACGGAACTTAGAAGCTCTGAGACAGCCGATTTGTTTATGAATGTCATTATGTATCGACTAAAGAAAGAGGGAAGAGCTGCGGTTATTTTACCTGATGGGTTCTTGTTTGGTACAGATAACGGCAAGTTCAATATTAAGAAAAAGCTGATGAGTGAGTTCAACCTTCATACGGTAGTCAGAATGCCACATAGTGTCTTTGCGCCATATACTTCTATAAGAACAAACATTTTGTTCTTTGATAACACAAAACCGACCAAAGAAACCTGGTTTTACCGTGTGGATATGCCTGAAGGATATAAGAACTTCTCCAAGACAAGGCCAATGAAACTAGAACACTTCAACGCGGCCCTCAATTGGTGGGATAATAGAGAAGATATTGAAGTAGACGGTTTTCCTAAGTCTAAGAGGTACTCCATCGAAGAAATCATGGAAAGAAGCTACAACATTGACCTATGCGGTTTCCCTCATGAAGAGGAAGTAATTCTTGACCCTATGGATTTGATTCAAGAATACCAAGAGAAACGGGCTACTCTTAACGCAGAAATTGATCATGTCTTAGAACAGATTACTTCTATGCTTGGAGGTAATTAAATGAATGCACAGGACCTAAAGAACAGTATTCTTCAACTAGCCATTCAAGGAAAACTTGTAGAGCAGCGTGAAGAGGAAGGCACTGCGAAGGAACTACTTGAAAAGATTAAATCGGAAAAGAAGCAGCTTATAAAAAGTGGTCAAATCAAAAAGTCCAAGACACTCCCTAAAATCTCAGAAGATGAGTTGCCATTTGATATTCCTGAGAGCTGGGAATGGGTCAGATTATCAGACATAATAGATGTACGCGATGGAACTCACGATACTCCAAAGTATGTTGCAAGTGGCGTTCCATTGTTAACAAGCAAAAATTTGAAAAAAGGTGAGCTAGACTTTGATAATGTCAAACTTATTTCCTTGGAAGATTCAAAAAAAATCAATATGAGATCCGGTGTTGATGATGGAGATCTATTATTTGCAATGATTGGATCAATTGGAAATCCTGTACTCGTAAAAAAAACTAGAGACTTCTCAATTAAGAACATGGCGTTATTTAAACCAATTAAACATAATATGTTTGATATGGAGTATCTTCTTAATTACTTAATGCTTGAACAAGAAAGTATGAAAAGAAAATCTGCTGGCGGTGTACAATCGTTTGTTTCACTAACCTTTTTAAGGAAATACCTAGCACCGCTCCCACCATTCGAAGAACAAAAGCGTATCGTAGAGAAGATTGAAGAGCTAATGCCATTTATTGATAAATACGATGCAGCCTATTCTGAAGTGCAGGAGCTAAATAAAAGCTTTCCAGAAGATATGCAGAAGTCTATCTTGCAATATGCTGTGAAAGGTAAGCTTGTCGAACAGCGAGAAGAAAAAGGAACAGCTGAGCAACTCTTTAATCAAATTCAAGAAGAGAAGAGACAGCTGGTTAAGCAGGGTAAGATAAAGAAAACTAAGAAACTTCCCGAAATTACTGACGATGAGATTCCTTTTGAAATTCCTGCAAGCTGGAAATGGGTAAGGTTGGGTGATTTACTGACAAAATTAACAGATGGAGCACACCATACTCCGAAATATACAATTACTGGCATTCCGTTCATATCTGTTAAGGACATTAGTGGTGGAGAAATTGATTTTACAAATACCAAGTTTATTTCCCAAGAGGAGCATGATTCTCTCTATAAGAGATGTAATCCTGAACAAGACGATATACTATTAACGAAAGTTGGAACTACTGGAATACCTGTAATCGTTAATACTAATAATCAATTCAGTCTTTTTGTTAGTGTTGCGCTTTTGAAATTTAATACAGATTTGCTATTTAATAAATACTTAAAGTACGCTATTCAATCTCCTTTAGTACAGACTCAAGCTAGAGAAAATACCAGAGGAGTAGGCAATAAAAACTGGGTTATGAGAGACATCGCTAATACAATCCTGCCATTACCCCCATTGAGAGAACAACAGCGTATTAGTGGTGAATTAGATAGGCTACTATTACAATCAATAAAATTAAAAAAGTAATTCCTATGAACTAAAGTATGTACCATGGCAAGTACTACTCCAGTATTTTTGAATTGTTCGTACTATTATCTCAACACACAAAGATAGTGTACTGTATTTTACACAATATTATGGACTTGACTTAATAAATAAAAGGAGGAAGTTATGCGATTAAGAGAAGTACAAAAGGTAATAGCTGATAATTTGCCAAATCTTTTAAATATTGAAGGTGAAGACTTTAGTAGAAGTGGTACTTCATACAAGAGAGTACATGCGTATGATATGATAAGAGCTTCTACTATTAATTTGCTGAATACAGGTCTGTTTGAGCCAGAAAAGGAAATAATTGAATCAAAAGAGTTATTAAGTTTGGTAAATTCTAATACTATGACATTTGATAAAAATTCCTATATTGAGTTCATAAGAGTTATAAATAGAGTTGCATACAAGTCTGAGGCTATGGAAACTCTAATCACCAGTAGTCTCCACTCCGAATTAGAAAATGATTCATCTCTAATAATTAACCTTCCTTCTAGAGAATTATCTATAATTGAATTCAATGAAATTATCAATATTTTAGATAATGTCTTTAAGTTGCTACATGGTTCAATTAAGGATTTTCAATCAGAGGTAATTATAGAAAATTTTGACGTAGGATCGGAATGGCTTATACTATCTTTATTATCAAATTCAGCTGTTAAACTATTTGGATCTTTAGTAACCATTGTACAAAGGGCTCAAGTTGGAAACAGACAAATTAAAGCCCTGGATAGACAACTAGAATCACTTGATTTGACAGAAGATACTAAACAAAGAGTGATTGAAGCTCAAGTGGAGTTTAATCTTGCCTTGTATGGAAAACTAGCCGATGAATATCTTGATACTAATGATTTAGAAAATCAAGCTGAAATTCATTCAAGAATGACTAAAGTCTTAGAGAATATGGATAAGTTATTGAGTAAAGGGGTTGGTTTTGAAGCGGCTATAAGTGCCTCTAATGAAGTGGCTAAGACATTTCCTCCAATACAAGAACAAAAATTACTAGACCAAGCCAAAATTTTAGATACGCTTAAGAATTTACCTGTCAAGGGAAGCGATCAAGCAACCGATTAACTATTTAAATTGCAACATGTCCAATGAAGCTTATTAAGACTTTTTATATATGTAGTATCATGGCAAGTACTACTTATATTTTTGATTTGTACGCACTATCATCTCAACACATGTAGAGAGCGTTACGTTACTGACTAGAAAATAATATTATTGGGCTTGAATACAAAAGTTGTAACCACAATTAAATATGCGATAAAAAAACAGAGCAGATCAGTCATTGTTCTTGCTGCCTTTTTTAAAAAACAGGGAATTTAATGATAGTGTTATAAATGGGATGCATTGAAGATTCTATACTGGTATGATATAAGAAATTAACTGACTTCAGAATTAGAAAACGAAGGTTAGAATGTTACAGAAGGAGAGAAACGAGTGACTAAGAAAGAATGTGGACTGACAATGTTTACTGGCAGAGAAGCGGTCATTGCGACGATGCACAAGAAAGAAACTGTCATCGCTCCTATACTGAAAGAAACCCTTGGCATTGAGCTTATTGTACCTGAAGGGTTTAATTCAGATCAGTTCGGAACATTTACTGGAGAAACAAAGCGAACAGGAAATCAGATGGAAGCAGCTAGACTCAAGGCTGAAGGAGCAATGAATCAGTTTGGTCAGACGCTATCTATTTCAAGTGAAGGATCGTTTGGTCCTCATCCGATGATTCCATTTCTCCCGTATAACCGAGAAATCGTTTTATTGATCGATAAGGAAAATGACATTGAAATCAGCGGGGTAGCAGCGACTACAGAAACAGCTTTTAAGCATAAAGTGGTCAGAAATCATTCAGAAGCACACGCATTTGCTTTATCCGCAGGATTTCCTGAAACAGGAATGGTGGTTAAAGTCAGTGAGGGGACTAAAGATCCAGAAGATATCTTCAAAGGAATAACTACACACCGGCACTTAGAAGAATCAGTCCATGAGGCATTACTCAAATCAACGGATCAAACCATATTCATTGAAACAGATGTGAGAGCTTTATTTAATCCAAAACGGATGAAGACTATCGAAACGGCAACAAAAGATTTAGTCAAGAATGTTCTTAGCTTATGTCCACAGTGCAGCTGGCCAGGGTACAGTGTGACGGATTCCAAAAAAGGGTTACCTTGTGGATGGTGTAAAAGACCGACAGAATTAACGCTCTCGCTTCATTATGAGTGCAGCAAATGTAATTATAATGAAGAGAGGTTATATCCGCTAGGAAAAGAACAAGCAGACCCTGGGCACTGCAGTTACTGTAACCCGTAATAAACGTTCTTTAGGACTTTTACCGGAGCAGTAAAGACTGTGAGAATGATATCTTATAAAAAAAGGAAAAGGGTGATAGCATGTCCAGGATTTCATACTAATATCAGTATGGCAAGTACTGCTTCAATATAATTGTCTTGTACGTACTATCATCTCCACACATGTGGAGAGCGTCACGTTATTAGTCAAATAAGATAATCTTAAAACCCTTGAAACTGTCATTATACGGTTTCAGGGGTTTTATATTGTGTATTAAGTAGACTTTTTTTATCCAACTTTTCAGTATTAGTGGTAATATATACGGTATAATATAATTGTATACATTATAAGGACAACATTACATTCCGATAGGGACAGTAAAGTGTTTTTTTAAAAGAAAATCTGAAAGATTGCATAGAAAAATTAGTCTGTTATATAGCTTTTAAAGTACAATTATTATATATAAAATAATCATAGACTAGAGTTAATAGAAGCACTATAATCCACCAAATTAATGGAGGTTAATTATGAATAAATATATCCTGACAACCGAAAGTGGTTCAGATTTATCTAAAGACTTAATCGATCGGTATAATATACAAGTCATCCCCATGCATGTGACAATGGGAGATCAAACCTATTCTGATGGTAGTTTTGATGTGCAGAATGCTTTTGATTATTATGAGAAAACAGGAAATCTACCTAAAACATCTGGGACTTCACCTCAAGATAATGCCGAGGTTTTCAAACGTGTTTTTGCAGAACATCCAGATGCTTCTATCATCCACATCGGATATTCTGCCGTTACAACTGTATCCTTCAATGCAGCAACTATTGCAGCTCAAGATTTTAATAATGTCTATCTTGTAGACTCCAAGCACGTTTCTGTTGGAGCAGCCGCTGTTGTGAAGGCCACAGCTCAATTTATTGAAAATAACCCTGATACAAGTCCAGAAGCAATTATTTCTTTTGTCGAAGAGATAAGAGAGCGTACGCACATGGTGTTTATGCCCAAAACACTTCACTATTTGAAAGCTGGGGGACGAGTGTCAAATCTGGCTTTTCATAGCGCAAATTTGCTGAAGATTCAACCATCCATTGTCTTAGAAAATGGATACTTGGTGTCTGGGGCGAAATACCGAGGATCGTTTGCTAACTGCTTGAAAAAAATGATTAATGAATTTTTAAAAAACGATACTATAGACCCGGATACGGTTTTAATAGTAGGGGCTCCGGGTGTTGAAGACAGTCAAAAAGAGACAGTTTTCGAGCTTCTGAAAGAAAACGGTATTCAAAATGCGACTTGGATGAAGGCGGGAGCTGTGATTTCCAGTCATGGCGGACCGGGAGCAATCGGCATCGCGGGGATTAAAAAAACGGCTGATTAAAGTGGGTAGCTTAGGGATGAATTCAAAGAAAAAGTAAAACACTGTATAAAGAGGTTTGCTAAAGATGGACTCTTTCCTTCAGCTATTAATCGTGCAGTTTGTTAACTGAAAATAAGTAGTTATTAATCGTATTTATTTAGCAACCTCTGTGGGACACTTTTAATAATAGATGTTCAGCAGGGGTTCTTTTTGATGGATAGTATTTGACGACGGGGTAGACCCTTTGTCGTCTTTAGATTTATCGGGAAGCCTAATGTGTGTTTAATGAAAGGATAAACTATGAGATATTTAACTGAGGAATGGTATAGAATAAGTCAGCATACAGACCTTCATTTTGACATGAGAATTCATAGCGGTGCTGAGGATTACAACGACGCGCTATATTCACGGCTCTATAAAAGAAAAGAGAAAAAATTTATAGAATTTGAGCGTGAATTGTACGATGAAGATCCACGTTTTATGTTGGAAAACGATGAAAGTACATTAATACCTCTTGATGCGTTTCTAGAGGAAGAAGGTATAAAAGATGAAGACATCATCATTTATCATATGTCGCCCGAAGAAAAAGACCATATTCAAAAACTGATAGAAGAGTACGACAGTCGTCCACCGTTTGATGAAGAAAAATGCAGAGAGCATTTTAAATTTATTCATGAATTGAAAATAAAAGAAACAGCTGATAAACTGTCTCCCGAACTTTATCAGCAAATTTTAGATATACGGCTATTTTCTTTAGGGTACTGCACGAAAAATATGAAAAAACAGTTAAAAGCTTTCAGTAAAGAAAATGAGAATGAAATGAACCGAATTTTTAAAGAGTATATGAAAGTACAGGAAGAGGAAAGTATTCCTCACATCATTAAAGAAAGGTTTGGATTTCACGATTGTGAGACGATAGATTTTATAGTTGGTAAAAATAATGTGGTCCTGCTACTGGATACAAGCGGAGGATTTACCGATTTTAATGAGATTACGTTTGTGGCATCTAAAATCATAAAACAGAAAGGGCAAATTGTTGGAAGTATATGTCTGTATGAAGAGCTATATCGTATTGAAGACGGGTATGAGGTACATATGCTATTCACTGGAGACGGGGAAGGAATGCCCGAGCTTATAGTTCAGTGTCAAGATATTTTGATCGAAAAAAATGATCTAAGCCTCTGATGATTATTCTCTTTAGTTAAGAGGTCTATACCTATAAAAGGCTGAAAGACAAAGAGATGAGAAATAAATGCAAGCTTGTCTTATATTTATTTCCTTACTGAAAATAACTTCTAAAGAGAGTAGGCTGATGAGAGAATTCAATAATAGAAGACAGAAATAGGGTTAATTATTTTGCAGGACATCGGATATGAAGCACAGGAGCTGGTTGTTTTGACAGAGAAGACCTTTGTGAGAAAGGTAAATAAGATGTCCAAGGAGAGAAATGACTAATGAAAATTGCATGGTTTTGCATTCCAGCGCACGGTCATACGAATCCTACTCTGGATATTGTTGGAGAAATGACAGAAGCTGGACATGAAATAGTTTACTTCTCTTTTGAAACATTTAAAGAGAAAATAGAGAATGCAGGAGCTACGTTTATATCCTGTGATGGGTATGACTTTGATATGGACGATAAAGAAAATGCTGATAGAGTTGGAAAAGACATCGCATTTGCCGTTGAACTTATGGTTAATTCAACCTTGGCACTGGATAAAATGATTACAGCAAAAGTGAAGGAGATTAACCCAGATGTAATTATATCGGATTCAGTCGCTTATTGGGGAAAGATGGTTGCTACAAAATTCAATATACCTTACGTATCCTCAACAACTACATTTGCCTTTAATCAATATTCATCGAAATATATGGTTCATGGGATTAGTGATGTGTTTAAGTTAATTTTCTCTATGCCGAAAGTGACTAAACAAATCAGGAGATTGAAGGGAAATGGCTACCCTGTTAAAGGGATTATGGATATTGTAAAAAATGATAATAATACACATACAATAGTCTATACATCTAAAGCGTTCCAGCCCTGTTCAGAAACATTCTCAGATAACTATTGTTTTATAGGACCGTCCATTAGACCTATCGAAAAACCTATGGAAAAAAAGGCTTTAAGAACGATATATATTTCTATGGGAACTGTAGTAGAAGATTCTAATTTCTTTAGAAATTGTATTGAAGCTTTAAGGAATACCGACTACCAAGTTATAATATCCCTTGGTCAGCGAGATGAACCCCTTTCTGATTTGCCAGATAATATTGAAGTATATGATTTTGTAGATCAAATGGCTGTTTTAACTATTACGGATGTTTTCATCACACATTGTGGAATGAATTCCGTGTCAGAGGCTCTATATTACCAAGTGCCACTCGTCATGTTTCCTCAGACTAGGGAACAAGGGGCTGTCGCTAAAAGGACAAGTGAATTGGGAGCCGGAGCAATACTAAACTCATCTAATCCGTCGGCTATTGCTAAGTGTGTTAGTGACGTTATAGGTAACACAAAGTACAAAGAAGCGACCGCTGATATTTCTAAAAGTTTTAAAGAGTCTGGAGGAAAAGAAAAAGCAAAAGAATTTTTGGAAGCTTTACTTTGATTGTGTAATGTCGTCTTCGTTTAAGGTGGTTATACTATTTATCCTTAAATTCTGACCCAACCTGGTTTGCTAATGAAAAAAGTTATTTAATTGGGCCTATGTTTAAAAATCTATCCATTGTTTTCTTTAAAAGGGAGTATAGAGTGAATGTAAGGATTAGCTTGTGTGGTAGATTATTATTAGTCATACATTAATTAAAAATAAAATCCCTTTACTAAACTATTTATGAAGATGCTCTATTATAGTCTTACAATTCTGCAATTTCTTTAGTTTAGTACAGTATAGCCGGCACTTTTTACCAAGTATCAATTATTGAGAGGAGAAATTATAAATGCTAAGAAAAGTGAAAATAGAAAATGGAATAATTCAAGGTCTGCCAGCTGCAGATCCTCGTATCACCACGTTTAAAGGCATACCGTTTGCAGCTCCACCTGTAGGACAAAACCGATGGCACGCGCCACAGCCTGCTCAAAACTGGGAAGGGACATTAAAGGCTTTTGAATTTGCACCTATTTCTATGCAGGCTACACCGGGCTTAAATAAAGATGATTTTTATGCAAGAGAATGGCACGTGGATCCGGATGTTCCCATGGACGAGGACAACCTCTATCTTAATATTTGGACACCAGCCTCCAGTAGCGATGAAAACCTGCCAGTTTATGTGTGGTTCTTTGGCGGGGCATTCCAGTATGGCTATACATCCGAAATGGAATTTGACGGAGAACGATTAGCTCGCAGAGGAGCGATCATCGTCACAGTGAACTACCGCTTAAATTCATTTGGCTTTCTAGCTCATCCTGAACTGACCGCAGAAGCGCCCGGTGCACCTACAAATTTTGGTTTGTTGGATCAGCAAGCGGGTATAAAGTGGGTCAAACGAAATATTGCTTCGTTTGGAGGCGATCCTGATAATATCACAATTGGGGGACAGTCTGCAGGTGGAGGTAGCGTTATGCATCACTTAACGGCTCCTCAAAATAAAGGGCTCTTTAATAAAGCTGTTATTCTCAGTGGTATTTTTGCAAACGTTTACGGAAGTGGAGGGATTCCGGGTAGCGGAAGAACGCTTTCTCAAGTGGAAAATGAGGGTGTTACGTTTTTTGACTTCCTTGGTGTCTCATCCCTGGCAGAGGCTCGTGAGCTTGATGGTGAAGAACTTCGACAAAAAGCGTTAGAATACAAGTCCTTTTGGGGACCAGTCATAGATAAACAGTTTGTTATGGGAAATGCGCTCACCCTTTTTCTTGAAAACAAACGTCTAATGGTCCCTGTATTATTAGGGCACACATCAGATGAGTTTTATAGTAAACCGAACGTCGACAGTCTGGACGAGTTTAAGAAAATGGCAATTGAGCGGTTTGGATCCGATGCGGATGACTATCTAAATCTGTGTCAGTTTGAATCGGGTAATTTAAATGACGTATTAAGTAATGCTTCTGTCAGAACGATTGAATATGCCATACGTATAGCGGGTCAGGCAAATTCTGATAGGGGAGCGGAAATGCCTCTTTATTATTATAATTTTGATCCAGAAATACCTGGTTGGGATAATCCTGGGACATTTCATTCTGCAGATCTGTGGTTCTTCTTCGAGACTCTGGCGAAAGGCTGGAGACCCTTTACAGGTAAACATTATGACTTGGCTCGTCAGATGAGCAATTACCTGGTCAATTTTATTTCTTCCGGAAATCCGAATGGGAAAGAGACTAATGAGGAAGATATGCCAGAATGGGAACCCTATACAGCCGAAGCGACATACGCAATGGTGTTCGGAGATACTGCTAAGTTTTTAAAAGAACAGCCTGATGAACTCATGGCTTTCCTTGTCAAGCAGTATTTCAAAAAGGATTAGGTACTTGATACTTATCAGTGATGACTGGCGTTTTTTAAAAATTAAACGTTCTCTGCAGTGGTAGATAGTAGCGGATTAAAAATATGTTACCTTTCTATGCAGTCTGATAGTATGAAAAAAGCGAAGGTCCAAGTCTGAACAGACCAGGGACACTTCGCTGTTTACTCTAATTACTCTAAACAGAGGAGACTTTAACGGAGCATTTAGAAATAGAACCCTAGCACCCCAGAGATAATACCGATGATCGCTCCAGCTATAACATCTCTTGCATAATGAACGCCACCTATGACTCTTAATATGGCTAAAACACAGCCCATGACCATCAGGACTATACCTAACGGTTGGGATATGAAATAGAATGTCGTTGCAATAACAAACACAGAGAAGACATGGCGACTGGGAAAAGATTTACCTTGAGTATCTTTTTGTATAATAGGCGTAACGCCGGTCACTTCATAAGGGCGGGGAGCGTTAATCATATTTCGAAACACACTTACCAGTACAAAAGAAATGGAAGGCGCCAGCAGCACTCTCCAAAATCTTGAATCTCCCCAATAAACCAGCAGTATGAGAACGACAGGATAAGTCGCATAGACTGAACGAGTAATGACTCGATTTAATTGATTGATTACTTTTGCATACATAATAGTTAACATCCTACTATCTTTAAATTAGTTTACATTATATGATTGTCAGCTTTAGAGGACACACTAAGTCATATAAATGATTGAAAAAGATCAAGTTAATATGGAAGATAAATAATATTATCCTTAACAGTCAAACTCAATAGGATCATTTCCATATAATACAAATGGACCCGGTATTGCAACTACTTCAGGTCTGTTTTGACCGAAGAAATCAGAATTGAAGCAGTAAGGCGTACTGTCCGGCTGCTCATGTTTCATATCGGCATGATACGTTTTACCTAGAGTATCAGTAGTGATCAGGGCTGCAGAGGCTCCAGCAATTATTGAGGGCTCATTGATCTGAACTTGGACCGTGCCTTGCTTAGTATTGGTCTCAACGATAATACCCTTGTGTTTAAACACTTTTGCTTCGGGCTCATG
The DNA here is from genome assembly GCF_003003275.1 of Alkalibacterium olivapovliticus. Classification (GTDB taxonomy): domain Bacteria; phylum Bacillota; class Bacilli; order Lactobacillales; family Carnobacteriaceae_A; genus Alkalibacterium; species Alkalibacterium olivapovliticum. The sequence goes on along the minus strand of NZ_PVTO01000008.1, from coordinate 63,351 downwards.
ACTGCTCGGAACCGCACTGTTAAGATACAGGTTTCCATCCAATCCTACTGGAAGGACTGCATTTCCAATAAGGAAGGGTTTTGCAGCACCTTCCAAGTTAGCAAGTTCCTCTTTAGTGTATTCCCACCATTTCTTGTCGCTGACATTAGGGTGCTCATTGTATCCACCCAGTCCTACGGGATGCAGATAGCAGATAGAATCCTCAGGAACACCGTCCATTACAGCTTTTCCGCCTTCTCCAGTTTCCTCTCTAGGTTTGAGAGGAAGATGCTCAAAGAAAGTGATCGGGACGGGTTCTTTATTTGTTTCAGCATCGCCTAAAAAGATATTGTTATAATACCGGTCATCTCCACCCGTAATATTAGAATACCCAGCCATGGCAGTTTCGTGTGGGAAATGGTAGGGTGTCGTGCGTGTGACCTCGGACTGTACTACAAATTGACCGGCAAATAAGTTGTGGACAAAAGCACCTCCTTGAGCCATATCTCTGAAATTAATTGGTGAAAGGAAGAGATTGTGGTCAACCAGATAAGGACCGTGGCAGACTTCAACGAATAAGTCTTCGGATATATTATCAAAAAACACATTGCGGTTAATACGCGTGCCTTGTGCCTGCCCGTCTAGCCAGAGTCCACGGTAGGAGCTGTAGATTTTGTTTCCGGTAATGTGAGTATCCAGAGCTGCGTGAAGCTTGATTCCGCCAACTTCAGCACCATGTCTGAGACGCTTGTGGTGGATATTGTAAATACGGTTCTGTGAAATCTCGCTGAAAACAGCACCCATATGGCCTACAATACCAGCCTGTTCACAATCGTGTATAACATTTCCGCGAACAATATGACTCCCAACAGTTTCTTTATGCCAACCAGAACGTAAAGCTTTCAAGATAACTTCCTGTTCACGTTGAGTGCCACCTTTACTTTGTTTATCTATGTGACCAGTACCAATTTCAGTGCCCAAACTGATTCCGACGTTTTTGGATTCGCTGATAATATTATTTTCAATAATCCAACCTTTGCTCCAGTGAGGACCAATCAAGCCTTCCTGGAATTCAGTAGGAGCTGCCCATTGGGGGGATGCTTGACGAAGCGTGAATCCACTAACAGTAATGTAATCAAGACCAGGTTTTTCAGGCCAGAAACCATGTGGACGGACATTGATTTCCACGTTCTCTCTGCGAGGATCTTTTCCACCAAAGTTTGCCCAAATTTTAGTAGTGTCAGGACCGACTTCTCCATACCATTTCAGCAGTGAATCATCTGGATACTTTGCTTCAGGCCAGATTTCGGGTTTATGTACGTTATCAATACTCTCGCATTCATATAGAGATTTTCCATCTATATAGACCTCGCCGAGATGAGCAGTCAACTCTCCATCAAAGAGCCAGTCACCACTCAATTCTGTTTCAAACGGATTACGCTCAGTAAACAGAGTGTTCGGAACTTCTGCTTTCCAGACATCGCCTTCTTCAGCCGTCCAGTCAGCAATACGTTCTGCCCCTGAAATGACGACTTCACCGTCTTCTGCAGATTTGTAGAGTATTCTCTGGTCTTGGGTTCCTCCATTAGCCGGGTTAACCCATTCTCTATAGACTCCGGTATGAACAGTAACTGTATCCCCTGGCAGAGCCAGGGCAGCAGCTTGTGATATTGTCTGAAAGGGCTGATCAGCTGTTCCTTTGGCCTGATCATTTCCTTTTATTGACACAAAATAATTCATGTAATCGCTCCTTATTCTTTTTTAAAAGTGTATTATCCTATTAAAAGTGTGACTGCAGTAATTGATCAGCCGCTTACTATTTGATTGTATTGATGTCATCCAGCATAAAAATGTCATAATTAATGAAGAAGTGGCTAGTGTAAGCAGATAGCTATATGTATTATATAAAAGAAAGGGGTTTAATTGCAATTTTAGTATGAAAATAAAAATAGGTTACACATACTATCTTTAAAAAATCAAAAATGAAGCAACGCAGATTTGAGTCAGGTGGTAGAGTAATTGAAAGATTATTGTAATTATCAGGTGCATATAAGAGTTAAATTATCCGTTTCTAAAATTATACCCATAAAAAAACTTATGGAAGGCAATTTTCATTGCCCTCCATAAGTGAGGGGTGTGATGTATTTATAAAAAATCAGTGAGTTTTTCAAATTCTTCCAGCGGATCGTGAGAATCGGCATAGATCTTTAAAAATTCATTCTTTGTCGCTTTAATGACTTTAGATAAATTAGGGTCATACTGTGTGCCTAATCCTTGCTCAAGGTGATTAAATGCTTCTTTAACCGATATTTCGTCCCTATAAGATCTAGTAGATGTCATCGCATCGAATGAGTCCGCCACGGCTAATATTCGGGCCTCTAACGGGATTGAATCTCCTTTAGCTCCAGTCGGGTATCCTTTCCCGTCCCATCTTTCATGATGATAGAGAACGCCTGGTTTTAGTCCTTTTAATCCTTCAATCTTCTCGACCATTTGAGCGCCAAAAGTTGTATGTGTCTTGATTTCATCATATTCTTTTGGTGTTAATGTAGTGGTCTTCGTTAAAATGTGTTCAGAGATACTGATTTTGCCGATATCATGAAGGAGACCACTTAAACGCAGGTGTTTTAATTTTTGACTATCCTGATACTCAGGCAAGTGTTTTGCCAGCGCAACAGCATATTGACTGACACGTTCACTGTGGCCGAATGTGTAATGGTCTTTTGCTTCCATAGCCACAACAAAGCTTTGAACAACTTGTTCAAGTGTTGTTTCCATGGAATGAATCACTGTGTTGGCTTGCTTATTGTAAAGTGAATTTAATTTGGATAGAAGCAGATAGCTGAATGTCGCCACAATAATATAGAGTAAAATGCGGTTGGAAATATCTATACCATCAGTCGTGTAATACGTCTCTAGAGGCAGTACAATACTGACGAAAGATAAACTAAGCAGCCCCATTACTGAATAGACAATCGATAAGATTCGTTTGCCATATAAACTGGTTACAATTGGTATAAGAAGGAAATAACTCCAGGCTTCTGAATACCCTGAGCCATAATATAAACTGATAATGACAAACACAACGAGCATTAAGACAATATGTGTCCTTATTTTAAGAGGGAAGCCAGTAAAACGGAAGAGAAGAAAAACGGCTGATAAGGCAACAAAGCAGAGCATGAGGACACTTATCGTTGCTCTTGAGTAGGGGAAATTGAACCACCTAAAAACCAGGTTCCATCCAATACTGAGAAGAATATAGATCATAATGATCTTTAGTATCTGGTCATTCAAACGCTTATCATAATTCTGAGTGAGACTCTTTAATAACTGTTCTTTTTTATTTGTGATTTTATTCACTATATGGATCATCCTAATTCTTGTTTTTATTTTATAAGCCTATCCTGTAAGAGTTTATCATTTATTTGACTGAATAACTATACATTCTATAAACGTTTTGTGAACTTTACTACCAATTCAAAGGGAATTAACGTTTAATAGGAAGGTACGGATATTAAAATAAGGGAGTGTTAAGATGGAGAACGAAGAAAAATATATTTTTAGAGAAGCGGAAGGGGTATTGTCGAAAGAAGCAATAGCTTTACATCATCAGCGTTATCAGGACGTGGGATTTCACAAACAGGATGAGGATGATCCTTACATAAACTATTCTACTTATTTTGTTGTACAAACTCCAGATATGGAAGAGGTCGTGGGTGTAACTAGACTGATCTTTATGTCACTGAACGATTTACCGACCATGAAACATTTTACTATTTTCGATATTGAGAAAATGAAGCTTGCGGGTATAGAAAAAAATAAATATGCAGAGATCAGTGCATTTACTAAAATGCCAAAACATGATGTCGGTTTGGGCCTGATCAAAACAGTATTGAATTATTCTTTAACCAACGGTTTGACGCATTGGGTCTGCTGTATAGATGAGAGAGTTTACAGATATATGCACCGAATATTTAAATTTCCTTTTGAGGTTATCGGAGAACCAAATATTTATTTAGGTTCTAAGACTATTCCGTGTGTTCTGAATCTTTCAGAATGTTTAGCCACTCTTAAAGAGAAACGCCGCACATTATATGACTATTTAATGAAAGATGACACTATTGAACTGGAGGAGCTATCATCATGATTAATGAACAATTCAGTCGGAATTTAGGAATAATGTCTGAAGAAGAAGTTCAGACATTACATGACGCCACGATTGCTATAGCGGGTTGTGGCTGTATAGGAGGATTTTCAGCTGAACTACTCACGCGAATGGGTGTGGGCAAATTGGTCCTAGCTGATCCGGATACGTTCGATGTGTCTAATATCAATCGCCAATGTGCAGCCACACATCTGACAGTCGGACAAAGAAAAGCTGAAGTATTGAAAAATCACTTGCTGACTATAAATCCCGATATGGAGGTAGTCTGTTACAATGAAGGCGTAAGTGAAGAAAATGCGCCAGCTTTTGTCGAGGGAGCTGATTATGTAATTGATGCCATAGACTATTTTGCATTTCCTGAGGCGGTTGCTCTCCACCGTGCAGCTCGACTGAAGAACTTATTTATAACAACTGCGGTCGCGCTTGGATTTGGGACTTCTGTGATGACATTTTCTCCTAGGGGGTTAAAACTTGAGGAATATGTGGGAATACCCGAAGATATATCGATCGATAACTTGAGAGGACAGACTTTTCCACCAGCATTATATACTCAGAATCTCCCAGATTATGCCACAGAGGAAAAAATAGCAGGCTGGCTTAAGAATCGATCTATCCCAACGATTAGTGTAGGACAGGCATTAGGTCCTGGAGTACTTGTTTCAAAACTGGTATTACACTTATTAGATCGAAAAGAGCCTAAAATCGTCCCAGATTACTTCCAGTTACAATTAGAATAACTGAACAAAGTTAAACTGGACTTTACTTAATGCCCCGGACATATCAGTTCGTGGGCATTTTTTTACACAGTCACTATGTTAAGTTCGAATGGTTTACTTGACCTGAAGAGAGGGAAGCAGGAGACGCTTAATAGAAAAAAAGTGTAAAAAGAGCAGAGAATTGGTATGCTATGGAAATAAAAGAATCATGATCAGGAAGGCACTAAATTACAGTTAGCGAGTACTGTATTTAATAGTTCCAGCTACTAAAATGATGTGCACATCCTAAAGTCGTTCACTAACTATCGCTTTTTCTCCAGAGAAGAGAGAAGGCATTGTCTCGCTGACTGGACTTGTAAGTGATCGCTTATTTTACTGACTGGATATATGTGAAAGGATGGGGTAAATATGGACTCTCTTGACAAACACTTATGGGAATTTCGTACTGTATTAAAGGAGACGAACAGTCAACAGGCTTATAAAGGATTAATACTATATATTAAAGAGCTGAGAAACTATTTTAAAGAGAATTATCCTGAATATGACGTATCTTCGAATTTTTATCAGGGGTATATGGACTTAACTTTCTTCACTCTAAGAAGTCAGTTGACTAAACAAAAAGATTTAAAATATATCGTCGTGTTCACTTATGAACATATGCAGTTTGAAGTATGGCTTGCTGGAAGAAATAGAGCCGTCATGTCTAACTATCATACTAAATTCAGCCACTATCAAATGAAAAACTATACGTTAACTGATAATAGAAAAGGAATGTCAGCCATTCTGGAAAATGTAGTGGTTGAGCACCCAAATTTTGATCAGTTAAAGGCATTAACTAAACAAATAGATGCTGGTGTCATTCAGTTTATTCAGTCAATTGAGACTGACTATTTGAGTGATGAGTCAGATTGACGTGATCATCAGAGGTAATGAAAGAAAAATGACAGCGGTCCAATCCTGTAAAGTTAGATGTCTATGAATGAAAAAAGGTGATAGCGTTTACTTGTGATTCGGTTTATATTAGAATTAGAAAGACTTTAATAGCATATTTAAAAAACGGAGGAATACGAATGGCTAGATTTGGATGGGCTTACATTGGGTGCGGAGGAATTGCTCATGGTACAGCAAAAGAACTGGTACAGACTGATGACAATCAGATAGTAGCAGTGTGGAACAGAACGAGGTCAAAAGCTGAAGACTTTGCAAAAGAATATGGTGGTATTGTTTACGATACAGCTGAAGAAGCGATCAATGCAGATGGAGTGGAAGGCGTTTACGTGAATGTGAATGGAGATAAACATGCTGAGTTTACAATTCTTTCAATAGATAATAATAAACCGGTCCTTTGCGAAAAGCCGTTTACAGTTAATGCCAAACAGACAAAAGCGATTTTTGACTATGCTAAAGACAAAGATGTCTATGTGTCTGAAGCGATGTGGACCTGGCACAATAAAACAGCTTTACAGGTCAAAACGTGGGTGGAGTCTGGAGTGATTGGTGATATTCAGTCAGTTGATTCTTCATTTGCTGTACCGTTGATAAGTAACAACACTAATCCCAGACTTACGACGCCTGCCATGTTGGGTGGTGCCTTGCTGGACCTTGGTATTTATAATATCCGATACTGCTATGAACTGTTTGGTATTCCCGAAAAAATTGACTGTACAGCTAAAATGGACAAAGTTGATTACAGTGAAACTATAGTATTTAATTATCCTGAATTTAAAGCCAACCTGTTTGTGTCGATGGAAGAAGCGGGTGGTCACTTCTTTGAAATAAAAGGAACGAAAGGGTCTATTTCTATTCCGAAATTTCATATGGCGAAAGAGGCGATTCTTAAGACGGAGACGAAAGAAGAAACCTTTGAAGTCAGAGATCTTTTATATGGCAGACAATTTTCCAATGTAGCTGCCGAGATTCGTTCTGGAAAAAAAGCAGGAGAAATCATTTCACCTGAGAGTACGATCGATGTAATGGCATTGATGGATGAATGCAGAAGACAAATAGGCTTAGTATACCCGATGGAAGAGAGTGAAGAGATAAACGGGTGGATCAGTAACTAAACCGAAAGTGAATTAGGAAAGTAGTTATTTAATCAGAAGCAGGCATTTGGTCAAACGGACAATGCGAGGCGGTCGACAGGAGAAAGCCGGTTGCTGGATGATTCTCCAGTTGACGGACTGGCACTGAACCTCTGGATGCGGGCGGCTTGAGGACAGAAAAGCATCAACCGGTGAGGATAAACGCCATTATAAGGTGAAGGGAGATAAACTAGTGAAAAATACATATTTAACTGCATTAGCCTTAATTGCTGCCTCAGCAATCAGTCTAACGGCCTGCAGTCAGGAAGATCCTACTCTAGAGGATCATGCTAATCAGCAACTGGTCGAACAAGAAGACATGGCAGAAAATGAGGATAACGCTGATAATGGTGATGAATTATCAAAAAATGAAGAAGACGAAATAGATAATGAAGACCCAGCAGAAGAGTCTGAAGATGATATGGAAGAGCAAGAGGAAGAGACTGCTTCGATATTCGGCAATCAGGAAGACACTGTTTACATAAGTGCAGACAGATTGACCGTTAGAGCCGACAGCAGAGAAGAGAGCGAGTCACTTGGCAGTTTAGTCAAAGGAAATGAAGTTAAAGTGATGAACGAGGCTAAAATTGAAAACGAAACCTGGTATCAAGTCGCTCACCATAACCCCACTGTAAATGAAGGATGGATTTCTTCTGAATTTACAGTTAGCAACTTAAATGACCTCCATTCGATATCATCATTTGATAATGATGAACTGAATGAATTTTTCACTTCACCCACGCTATTTGAAGAAAATACAATCGTTGCCTATTATGGACACCCCAATTCTGAAGTGATGGGGATCGTAGGCAGACATCCAGTAAAAGAGCTGATCGATTTGCTGGTTGAAACGGCTGACTCTTATGATGCTGCAGATGACAGTAAAGGTGCTGTACCGGCCATTTATCTTGTCTACGGAACCGTTCAGCCCGGTGGTGAGATTTACAAAATGAACTATGACCTTGTAATGTCATACATTGAAGAGGCGTACGAGAGAGGCGCTCTGGTCTATATTGATCATCAGATGGGCAGACACCATCCAGCGTATTCCATCAGAGAAATTCTGTCATTCTTAAGGTATCCGAATGTGCATCTGGCTCTCGATCCTGAATGGCGTACTGACAAACCAATGCAGGAAGTTGGCCATGTTACAGGTGCAGAAATCAATGAAGTACAGGGTATCATGCAGGACTATCTTTTATCTAACGAAATACCAGGGACCAGACAATATGTTTTCCATCAGTTTGTTGAAAAAATGATTCACACTATCGAAGACGTCACTACTGATTATGAACAAGTGCTGCTCGTTCATAATACTTCTGGGTGGGGTTCTCCTGAAGGTAAAAAAGCAACACATGACAACACGGCTGAAGCTACAAATATCCCATATAAAGGCTTTAAGTTATGGTATCATTTTTCTGATCAACCGGGAGTACACTATGATGACCCCCTCATGACTCCAGAACAGGTACTGGAGCTTGAACCACAGCCTGGACTTGTGATTTATCAGTAAGTCAGTTTAAGAGGAACGCTGCTGATAATGCATAGAAGGTTTCTGATTTATGACTAAACTGATAAGAATCGCCTCGTGTTTGACCCCTCGATTATTAAAAAATCACAAAAAAGTCGTTCTATTTGAGTCTTAATGTTAATATAGTAGGTGTGAAAGAAGTAAATAATCGATAGAGGAGAATGACATTGAAATTTATTACATGGAATATTGATTCATTAAATGCAGCTTTGACGAGTGATTCTGCTCGAGCAGTGATGTCACGTGATGTATTGGATACGATCATCAAACAGGATGCATCAGTGATTGCCATTCAGGAAACAAAATTGCCCAGAACCGGCCCTTCAAAGAAACACTTGGAAGTTTTAAAAGAAAAATTTCCTGACTATGAACTTGTCTGGAGTCTTTCGGAAGAACCGGCCAGAAAAAGTTATGCCGGAACGATGTTTTTATATAAAAACCATTTAACTCCTGCAGCTACACTTCCAAAAATCGGAGCACCGGATACTATGGATTCTGAAGGAAGAATTATTACGCTTGAGTTTGAGGACTTTTACTTGACTCAAGTCTATACGCCTAATGCAGGATCAGGGCTTGTGAGACTAAAAGAACGTCAACTGTGGGATGAAAAATATGCTGAGTACTTAGCTCAACTGGACGAGAAGAAAATCGTCGTGGCGACAGGCGATTTTAATGTAGCGCACACAGAAATCGATTTGGCGAATCCCAAAAACAATCACCTGTCAGCAGGCTTCACAGATGAAGAACGTGAGGGGTTCACGCGGCTCCTTAACAAAGGCTTTACAGATACGTTCCGACACATACATGGTGATGTGACAGGACAGTATTCTTGGTGGAATCAGCGGGTTAAAACCAGCAAAGTGAACAATTCCGGCTGGAGAATCGATTACTGGCTGGTGAGTGACCGCGCGGCAGATAAAGTCGTTAAATCTGAAATGATCGATTCCGGTATACGCCAGGATCATACACCTTTGCTGCTTGAAATTGATTTGGGGTAAGGGAGAAGCTATTTTCAAACTAAGTCAAACGTTTTCTAGTTCTTTAGAGCGTGAAACGATCTGATAAAATAGACTGTTCTATAAGCAAAAGCCGACTGGTTAAAGTTCAGTCGGCTTTTGCGTACTCAAACACTAAAATGAGTTGCACACTATAGTGTAACCTTTTTCAATTTCAAACGTATATAAAGTGAAGGGAGGGGTTCGATGGAGTCAGATGCAATGGAAAAGGCGTATAAAAAATATTACAGAGAAGTATACTTATATGCGCTTAGTCTCTGCAGACAAGAAGATATGGCTGAAGAACTGGTTAATGAAGCATTTTACAAAGCATTTATTGCTTCTGACATACCAGAGGGCTCTTTCAAGTTTTGGTTGTTTCGAGTGCTGAAAAATCAGTTTATTGATTTCAAGAGAAAAGAAAGCAGACTGCACCCTATTGGTCAATTTGAAGCGGGATTTTCAGAAATCAGGAAAGAAGGACCTGCAAACAAATACATAACGAAAGAAAGAGACGAGCGGCTATACCTGCATCTGGTAGCGCTGGAACCGGAGATATACCGAGAAGTCATTTTCTTATTCTACTATGGCGATATGGGTATAAAAGATATTGCTCTCACACTATCACTCTCGACTGGGAATACTAAAACGACACTCTATCGTGCCCGTAAGAAGCTCGGAAGATTACTGAAGGAGGATCCATATGAATTTTAAAGACTTAATCACTCGCTACAAAGAAGGTACTGCAAGCGAAGAAGAGAAACGGATCGTTCAGAATGAGCTGGAGAAGTATGAATCGATCGAACATTATTTCTCAGATCAGTTATCTGATGAATTATTTTTCAGTAAGGACCAGACAGAGGAGTCAGTGACTAAAGATGTTGAGGAGACAGCCAGTATAAAAAAGGTTGTTAACCGAAAGCTGGCAAAGGTTGTTTTAGTGTCAGTGCTTAGCGTTATCTTACTCTATGTAGGCATTTTCTATGGGCTGTCCAGTATCGTAGACAGCTTGCACTATGATCCGACCTCGATCACTGCCTATGAGGGTCAGGAGTATCCAGAATCTGACTTCTCTTTTGATATGAAAGCATATGTCAGCTTGAATATTCCTGGACACACCTTAAGTTCATTCACATATGAAGAACCACAAGGGTTTGGGGTGTATGAAACAGGCTACTTTTTAAGAGATTTATTCACAAATGAAGAACAACGTCATTCAATAGACATTCACAGGGGAATCCCTCGGAACTTTCATGACGGGATATTTAGTTATACTAACCGTTTTGACATATGGAGTGGATTTGATGACATATACTCTCCTGTAACGGATGACGATTCTGGGATGTCTGAAGAATACAGAGAAGGGGACAGGCAACGTAAAAATGATATCACACTCAACTATTTAGAGGAATTGAATCCTTTATCATATATTTCAATGAGTATTGTGTTTGAGGAAGATTTAACTATGGAAGAATTGTATGATTTGAGTAGAGAAGTTCAGATGCTGGATTTTAAATGGGTAGGAGTACGAACGATCGAACCCGGTACCAGGTGGAGTGAAAATCAGCCTAATCACTTAATCGGGTTTAATCCAAATATGAGTGACGAGCCGCAAGGGAATATGAAACCTGATCCAGAGGTCTATCCACTATTTAACTTAAGTGACGTATTTGACAGGTCTCCTTCTTCAGAGAATCCCTTTCCTAAAGGATACGAGACACATTTTGAGTCTCGTTTGACTTACTTGAGTCACCGAGATGAGTTTGTCGAAATAATTGATTATAATCCTCATAAAACAGAATTTTATGATCATGCGCTTAACTACATTAATGAAAATGGAGTCGAAACGTATGGTGTTCTTATTTACGGAACAGCTGAAGATTTTATGGAGAATATTGACTCTATCCCTTTCAGTTCGCTATATATTAATGAGATACAGTCATCATCTCCAACGATTTATTATGAGTAAATGACTTGAAAAAACGGTCTTATAATAGGAAGATAGGCGTAGAAGTGCTGCTTTTAATTAAACTGATTTCTTCTAAAAAGTATAACCAATATAAGCTTAAGGGCTTTATGTAACGACTATTAAACAGTTTATCTGAAGTATGTTTACACTAATTTAAGCACAGCATTGTGCATAGTTATAAGGAGCTAGTAATGATTAGAACATTTAAACCAGAAGATCTAGATGACGTAATGGCTATTTGGCTAAAAGCAAATACAGAAGCGCACCATTTTATCAGTAGACAGTACTGGGAAGAAAATTATGAGCAGGTAAAATCTATGCTGCCACAAGCAGACATAGTGGTATATGAAAAAAATGGTCAGAATTTGGGTTTCATCGGACTAAACAATCAGTTTATAGAAGGACTATTTGTTGAACCAAGTGAGCAGTCTAAAGGGATTGGGCAAGCTTTGTTAGACTATGCTAAACGGTCTAAATCTTCTCTAATGCTGCATGTCTACAAGAATAATAGGCGAGCTGTGCATTTTTACTATAAGAATGGCTTCTGTATTACAAGTGAGCAGGTAGATGAGAATGTAGCCCAAGTTGAATGTGTGATGAAGTGGCAAGCATTATAGTTAATAACATTATGCATCAGGATGAATTAGGGTACCCGTATGCGTCACCGTCCAAGTGATTCTGCATACGGGTTTTTATATAAGATAAACATTCTGGCATAACTGAATTTTAATTTGACAAACTGGCTATAATCGTTAAAATAGATAGAGTTAACTTGGTTACAATGAGTAAATGAAGTATAACCAACTGAAATAGCATTATATGATGCAATATAATTTGAACTTTAAAAGTGAAAGGATATACAGACTATGAAAAAAAACTTTTGGAAAGACTTGCCGAAGCCATTCTTTGTCCTGGCTCCAATGGAAGATGTCACGGATGTTGTATTCAGACATGTCATAGCTGAAGCGGGCAGGCCAGATGTTTTCTTTACTGAATTTACAAATTCCGTCAGTTACTGTCACCCGGAAGGTCGAAACAGTCTGCGTGGACGTCTTGCTTTTACTGAAGACGAGCAACCACTAGTGGCTCACATATGGGGAGATCAGCCGGAACATTTCCGAGAAATGAGTATCGGGATGGCAGAGGCTGGATTCAGTGGTATCGATATCAATATGGGTTGCCCGGTACCAAACGTTGCCGGAAAAGGAAAAGGCAGTGGCCTGATCCTGCGCCCTGAAGTTGCAGCTGAATTAATTGAAGCAGCCAAAGCTGGAGGACTGCCCGTCAGCGTCAAAACAAGGTTGGGTTATACTAAACTGGATGAGTGGCGCGACTGGATCACCCATTTACTGAAACAGGATATCGTAAACTTGTCGATTCATTTACGGACAAAGAAAGAAATGAGCAAAAAAGACGCTCATTGGGAACTAATTTCCGACATCAAAAAGCTTCGCGACGAAATAGCGCCAGACACCTTGATCACGATCAATGGAGATATACCCGATCGCGAAACCGGGTTGAAATTAGTTGAGGAAACCGGTGTAGACGGCGTTATGATAGGACGGGGCGTATTTAAGAATCCCTTTGCTTTTGAAAAAGACCCTAAAGATCACAGCAGTGAAGAAATGCTTGCCCTTTTAAGACTGCATTTGAATCTTTTTGATGAATACGGAGTCGATGCTGGACGTGCATTCAAGCCGCTGCGCCGATTTTTCAAAATTTATGTCAGAGGAATGCGTGGTGCGAGTGATTTGAGAGTTCAGTTAATGGAAACCCAGACCACTGATGAGGTTCGTGCCTTGCTGGATGACTTTGAAGAACACTATGACGATCCAGTAGAAGACGAAAGACAGAATAACTTTATCGAAATTAAGCTTAATTAAAAGTGCAAAAGGACAGTCTACTCAGTATGTTGAGAGACTGTCCTTTTTACATTGATTAAATAGGATGGGTGAGCGGCTAAAGATGAGTCTTCAAGAGACGAACTGTGATAACTTAAGCTAATTGTTCTTCATACATTTGCTGAAATTCTTCAGCCTTCTTAGGTGAGCTGTAGAAAGATCCTTGGCCATATAAGCAGCCGATCTGCTTTAAAAAGCCGGATTGCTGAACAGTCTCAATTCCTTCAGCCATTACTTTGCAGTCGATGGCATCACCGAGGCTGATGATTGTTTCTACTAACTTAGCGTTATGCTCGTTTTCCAAAATATTCAAAACAAAGGATTTATCAATTTTTATTGTATCAATTGGCAGAGCATTGATGACGCTTAAAGAAGAATACCCTGTTCCAAAGTCATCAATGGCTATTTCAAACCCCATATTTTGCAGCTGGTGGATAACATTTGATGCGTGCTGAGTATTCTGCAGAATATTCTCGGTAATTTCCAAAGTTAAATTTTCAGCGTTATAATGATTTTTGGATAGCAGGTTGCTGATATTCCTCAAAAATAGAGGATTTTCAAATTGAATAATCGATACGTTGACGGAAAGACGGATATCTATCCCCATTTCTTTCCATCTATTTCCTTGTTTCATTGCTTCATCTAAAACCCATAATCCGATTTCATCCATTAGACCATGACTTTCCGCCAGTGGAATGAATTCAGTAGCGGATACTCTTCCTAAATGAGAATTGTGCCAGTCAATTATCGTTTCAGCTTCAAATATGTCTCCAGTTTTTAAGACGACTTTTGGCTGGTAGTATAATTCGAACTCATCTTGCTCTAATGCTTTTTTCAATTGTTTCTCAATGCTGTTCTTGCGTATTTCAGCCTGTTCAAGTACAGGATTAGCAAACCGGTAAGTATTTTTACCTTGAGCCTTGGCTCTATACATGGCTCTGTCAGCCTGTCCGATCAGTCCTTCTATCGTCGTGGCATCTTTCGGATACATACTGATCCCAATACTTGCTGAGATTGTACTGTTTTCAATGTTCAAGTCATATGGTGTTTTGAATGTGTCCAGGATTCCATTGACGAGCTCTTTGAATTGCTTGTATTTGTTGTAACGGATGATAATAATGAATTCGTCGCCGCCATGCCTTGACACAATTCCTTTGCCATCAATAAAAGTCTGGAGACGGTTCCCAATTTGAATAAGTAATTTATCCCCTGTATTATGTCCATAATTATCGTTTATAAACTTAAATCGGTCCAAATCTAGAAATAAAACAGCAAAAGACTGATTCTTTTCTTGACATTTTTCTATCTCACTTTTCATGTGGCTCATTAATTTCTTGCGATTGGGCAGGCCAGTCAGATCATCATGAGTAGCACTATGGTAGAGTTTTTCTTCCAGTTCTTTACGGTCCGTAATGTCATAAGCCACTCCTGTCAGATGAGTAACTTCTTTCTTGTCATTAAAAATAGGGGTGCCCCAAGCATCAAGCCACCTTATTTCTTCATTACTGTTCCTGAAACGAAACATTCTGTTTGAAGGCAGCCCAGATTTGAGTCTGGCATAATGTTCTTCAGCTATATCCATATCTTCTGGAATAACCCGATCTTTCCATAATTCATAGTTGTTCATAAACTCATCTCTGGAAAATCCGTAAACTTGTTCGAAACCTATAGAGGGAAGGAAAGTCTTTTCAGCAAAATCGATCGTCCACAAGTATGAATTGTTATTGTCAAACAGTGATTTTAAAACGTTCTCTCTTAATAGGATCTGTTTGCGATTATCATTAAGTTCCTGGTTAGAGTCCTTTGTTTTTTTTGATTCCCGGTAGAGGTGCCAGGAGTAAGCACATAACAGCATCATAATAATATGTAGAAGTGTTATCACAGGACTATAAGAGACGTTATAGTAGTTCAGTGTGAAAGGCAGTCCGAGCAGAGAAACTAAACCGAGAAGGCCGAAGGTGAGATTTTGTTTGGTTAATAATGCCATGATTTTTCTCCTTTACTTATTTAATGTCAGAATAATTATATTTTAACCATAACTTTAAAGCAAATAATTATATAAATAAAGAATGATCACTTGGAATTTAGACTATTTGCAGCAGTGTGAAATTAAGTGACAATTTGTTGGAAATGAGGTTTAGAGTTTTTATAATTCAAATTATTTTAACCAGTGCAAAAAAAGATTAGGTTTTTTTGAAAGGATATGGTATACTGTGTTTAACATATTGTAAGAGACATTTTAAGAACTGTGTAATGCATTCCGAATTGATCCTTAAGCAATAATGTAAATATTTGTGCTGAAGGCACAAGGAGGAATTTTAATTATGGAAACAGGTACAGTAAAATGGTTTAACGCAGAAAAAGGTTTTGGCTTTATCGAACGTGACGGAGCAGACGACGTATTCGTACACTTCTCAGCAATCCAAGAAGAAGGATTCAAATCTTTAGATGAAGGCCAAGCAGTAAACTTTGATACTGAAGAAGGCGCACGCGGACTTCAAGCAGCAAACGTTACTAAGGCTTAATTAACCTAAACTAAACTGTTAAAGGCAAGGACATGAGCAATCATGATCCTTGTCTTTTTTTGTTTTAATTAGTTTCTGTCCGACCACAGGCGCAACTAATTAAAAAAATGATTATTAAAAACTCTGGCAACGAGTCTGCTCCTTTTGTCAATCATAAAACATTTAATTAGCCTGTTCTCTGATTTTATGTATAATTAGTAAGTAAAGATTTTTAAAGTATGACAATCTAAGGAGGAACAGAATATGAATAGTTTGACAGATACATACTCTTTATCTAATGGATTAGAGATTCCAGTATTGGGATATGGGACTTGGCAGGTTACAGATCCAAACGAAGCGGTTGAAGGGGTCAAAGCAGCAGTTAAAGCTGGCTATCGTCATATTGATACAGCCCAGATGTACAAAAATGAAGAGTTTGTCGGAAAAGGAATCAAAGAATGTGGTGTTCCTAGAGAAGATTTATTTGTGACAAGTAAACTAAATAATACTAATCATGGGTATGAGGCGACGAAACGAGAAGTAGCTATATCACTTGAGAAGTTGGGTCTGGATTACCTTGACTTATTCCTGATCCACTGGCCTGTGGTTAAAAATAACGGCGGAGACTGGAAAAAAGATAATAGAGAAACGTGGCGCGCTTTGGAAGAACTCTATGATGAAGGGAAATTAAAAGCAATCGGAATCAGCAATTTTGCTGTCCCTCATATAACTAATATAATGGAAACAGCAAGAATCAAGCCTATGGTCAATCAGATCAGATTACACCCTGGTGTCTTGCAGAAAGATACGGTTGAGTTGAGCCGTAAACACGATATCGTGGTTGAGGCATGGTCACCTCTTTCACCAATGAAACACTTGAATGAAGACGAAGAGGTTCAAAAAATGAGTGAGGCATATGGCAAATCGATTGCTCAAATCCTTTTAAGATGGAGCCTCCAACATGGGTTTGTTCCATTAACCAAATCAGTTCATGAAGAGAGAATTCAAAAAAATGCAGAGATTTTTGACTTTGAATTAAAAAAAGAACACATGAACTATCTGGACAGCCTGACGTTTGAAGACTTAGATAAGCCGGAAGACTTCGTAGAAAGATAATTTTTAAAGTCTTTTCAATATTCATTAGGTTTTCTTGGAAGAGTGTGTTATACTGTGTTTAACATATTGTAAGAGACATTTTAAGAACTGTGTAATGCATTCCGAATTGATCCTTAAGCAATAATGTAAATATTTGTGCTGAAGGCACAAGGAGGAATTTTAATTATGGAAACAGGTACAGTAAAATGGTTTAACGCAGAAAAAGGTTTTGGCTTTATCGAACGTGACGGAGCAGACGACGTATTCGTACACTTCTCAGCAATCCAAGAAGAAGGATTCAAATCTTTAGATGAAGGCCAAGCAGTAAACTTTGATACTGAAGAAGGCGCACGCGGACTTCAAGCAGCAAACGTTACTAAGGCTTAATTAACATAAACTAAACTGTTAAAGGCAAGGACATGAGTAATCATGGTCCTTGCCTTTTTTTGTTTTAATTGGTTTCCTTATAATCATAGGTGCAAATAACCGTCAGATTAGGGGACTAGTGGTATACTATCAGCGTAAAGCCCTTCTTAGTGACTGTTTATTACATATTCAATGCTATTAAAAGGAGAGGTTAAGAAATGAAAGACATCGTTCCCAACTTGTGGTTCAATGATGAGGCAGAAGAAGCAGTGAGATACTATACACGTTTATTTGACCAGTCTAGGATTACTAGTATACAGGTCCTGGAAAACACCCCATCTGGAGACACTACGACAATCAACTTTGAATTATCAGGTCAGCCTTTTACCGCCTTCAGTGCGGGTCCTCTATTCAAGTTCAATCGTTCTTTTTCATTGATGGTACAGTGTTCATCAGACGAAGAAGTCGATAGAGTATGGACGACCCTGACTGAAGGCGGAAAAGAATTAGTACCGCTTAGAGAATATCCGTTCAGTAAACGGTATGGATGGCTTGAAGATCGTTATGGTCTGACTTGGCAGATTTTACTTTCTGACAAGCCAGTCGTTCAGAAAATAATACCCAATTTTTTATTTTCTGACGCTGTATCAGGTAAAGCTGAAGATGCGGTTGTTTATTATACGGACCTATTTCCGATCTCTTCAATAGAAGAAATGCAGTATTATGAGGCAGGAGAAGCTGAAAACACGGATTCTAAAGTTAAATTCTCCGGATTTCACTTGTTTGGCAGACAGTTTTACGCTATGGATAATGCAAAGAATGAAAATCTATCATTCAATGAGTCCTTTTCGTTGATGGTGCTGTGTGAAAATCAGGCAGAAATTGATTATTACTGGGATAAGTTATCTTTCGATCCAGAGTCTGAGCAGTGTGGATGGCTCAAAGATCAGTTTGGCTTATCGTGGCAAATCGTACCAGAGTCAATGGATGATTTACTGTCAAATGGAACAAAAGAACAGATTAATCGAGTGACTCAGTCATTTTTAACCATGAAAAAACTGGACATCGCTGAGCTGGATAGAGCATGGCAGGAAGCTGAGTGATAAGGTCAGTACGGAGAGACTACCGACTAAAGATAGTCTCTTTTTTTTCGGTTTAAAAGTATCTTTATTCATTCGATTGAAAATGACTGGTGATCACATTGAGGTATTAATTGTGTATTCCCTCAATCTATGCTATTCTGATAAGCGACAATAATGGAGGGTATTATACATGATTAATAAGTTTAAGTTTATATTTTTATCGTTGATTGGATTCATATTTTTTCTAGTTCCATTTACTATTGGTGGCGAGAGTCGAATTATGATTTCTCACATCATCTACTTAGTAACAGATAATATATTGGACGAGTTTATATTGTTCACAGTCATCTGTGCCTGGATCGTCTTAGTCGCAACGGTTATCTTTACTTTTTACACGTCAAAAAGTGGTTTTCTCAACAAGATATTCAAAGCATCGCCTATCAACGTGGTTTTGAGACTCGTCGGTTCATTTCTTTATCTGATGGTAATCAATAACTGGTTTGCAGGTAATGCTGTAGCCGATATGATCCTGGACCCTGATACAGGTGGGTTGATGGCTGGGAGTAAAGGACTTTTAACAACCCTGTATATTACGTTTTTCGTAGGAATCCTGGCCCTTCCGTTACTGACTCACTTTGGAATCGTAGAATTTGTCGGGATACTCTTAGGCCCCTTAGTTGAAAAATTATTTAGAGTACCCGGTTATTCTATGATTGATGCGATTGCCTCTTTTGTAGGCGATGGAACAATTGGAATTGTTGTGACTGATAAGCAGTATCAGAGAGGATACTATAATAAAAGAGAAGCTTACATTATTTCCACCAGTTTTTCTATTGTCGGGATCGCGTTTGCAGCTGCAGTGGCAGAAGAATTGGGATTCAGCGGTATTTTCCCGATCTTTTATGGATCTATTGTAGTCGTCACACTGATTTTAGCCTTTATCACTGCACGGTTACCTTTAAAGAAATTTGAATCTACTTATTTTGAAGATAAAACACCTAAATCAGTTGAAATACCTGAGGATAAAACAATTGTGGAACACTCGTATGATTCAGCCATTGAACAGGCAGAACAGACTTCCATAGGGGGCGCTTTTCTGGAAGCCTTAAAAAATGTGGTTGATATCTATGTCGGTTTTCTTCCAATTATTATGGCTGTTGGAACATTGTCACTGATCATCGCAGAGTATACTGCATTCTTTGATATCATCAGTGCCCCACTCGTTCCTGTTTATGATTTTCTCGGATACAGTCGTGAGGTCGCCTCGCAAATGGCACCGGCTTCTGTAGCAGGTTTCGCAGATATGTATCTGCCTGCACTATTTATAATTGGCGCTGAGTCAGAAGCCGCTCGTTTCTTCATTGGTGTATTAGCCTTTACCCAATTAGTGTTCATGTCTGAAACGGGAATGATTCTGGTGAAAACTAAAATCGGATTAAATTTTTGGGATGTCATTAAAGTATTTTTATTTAGAACAGTATTATCTATCCCAGTCCTTATAGTATTGGTAAATATTCTATCCTGGGCCGGTGTATTGTCGTTTTAAGTGAAGAGTGACAACATGATATGAGAACAAGCTGCTATCTAATTTAATGGATAACAGCTTGTTTTTTTTGCATAATTAGAGGCTGCAACTAAGCGAGTCCAACCAAATAATGTATAATAAGCACTATATTTAACAATAATTAAACAGGACAACTCGATTTTAATACTAGATACGGATAAAGGCATTTTTTTCAGGACATACCCTAATAACTCTAAGACGGAATTTCAATAGAGAATACAAGGAGTGATCAGATGGACTATGTAGCACTGTTAAGAGGAATAAATGTTGGCGGAAAAAATAAAGTCAGTATGCCTGAGCTAAAGCGGTCAGTTGAAAGAGTTGGAGTGAGAGGTGTTCGAACCTATATTAATACTGGAAATGTCATTTTTAATTTGCCTGCAGACAACAAGTCTGAATTCAAAGATAATATAGCTGAAGTCATTTATGAAGACTTCGGGCTGAAGCTGGACATTCTGATACGCAGTCGATCTGAGATGAGCACATTAATGGCAGAAGTACCTGAGCTTTGGACGAATGATAAGCAAATGAAATGTGATGTGCTCTTTTTATTTGAAGAAGTTGATACGCCTTCTATTATAGGTGAGCTGTCTATTGTGCCAGCGATCGATACGGTCTTTTATGTCCCAGGAGCTGTCATATGGTCTGTTGATAGAAAAAACGTTACGAAGAGCGGATTAATGAAGCTCGCCGGGTCACGGCTTTACAAAAAAATGACAATCAGAAATATCAATACTACTCGTCGGCTAGTTAGTTTGATGAATGAGGGACTAAAGGATGAGAGCCCGTATAATTAAGGAGCTGATGACAATGGAAATTTGGGATACGTATGATAGAAATAGAGTTATAACAGCTGACAAGATGATCAGAGGAGAAGCCTTTGACAATGGTCAATTGCATATGATCGTCCACCTGTGCCTGTTCGATTCAAACGAGAGGATGCTGATACAGCAGAGACAAGCAGATAAGGCAGGCTGGGCAGATATGTGGGATATTTCTGTCGGTGGCAGTGCATTAAGTGGAGAAACAAGCCAGGCAGCTATAAAACGGGAAACAAAGGAAGAGCTCGGGATTGAAATAGATTTTGAAGAAGTCAGACCTCATCTGACTATAAACTATGATCATGGCTTTGATGATATTTATATCATTCATAAAAATATAGCGATAGAGGATCTGTCTTTGCAAGAAGAAGAAGTGCAGGCAGCTAAGTGGGCTACGAAAGATGAAATCTTAGACATGATCAGTAAGGGTTATTTTATCCCTTATTTTCCAAACTTCATAGAGCTGTTATTTGAGAGCAGGAATCAGTATGGCATTATTTCAAGAGATGTGGAACAGTCTTGAAATGGGAAGTAAGGAGGCTTAGTCATGAGGGTATTTATAGCAATCGAACTGAGTAATGACTTAAAAAAACGCGTACTAGATGTACAGGAAAAAACTAAACAGATAGTTGATAAAGGAAACTATACTAGTGTGGACAATTTTCACCTGACGCTGCATTTTATAGGAGAAGTAAATGAAGAAAAGACTGAGGAGATTAAAAGGACACTCGATCAAGTATCTGAACGGACAAGCCCGTTTCAGTTGAGATTAAATTCAATTGGTCACTTTCAAAAAAAAAATAAACACATTATATGGATTGGTCTTAAAGGAGATCTAACTCATCTTCATGCATTGAATCAGTCGATCAGACGAGCGCTGGCAAAGGACTCGACTCCTGATGATTTAAAATATACTCCTCATATCACTTTAGGAAGACAGATTGTACTATCAGACTCAATGGATGAAGTTGTGAATTTAGTCGAAGTGCCAGAAGAACGCCTGGAAGTTGACACTATTTCATTGATGGAGAGCAGACGAGAAGAAGGCGAGTTAGTGTATCGACCGATTTATACCAGAACTTTAGACTGTGGGACAGAAAGATAACAGGCTAAAAGCGCCTTAAATAAGACAGAAAAGAGTTCTGCCCCTTCAAATCTGCTACATAACAGACAAAGGAGCAGGAACTCGGTATATAATATAAGATCAGGGCTGCATGACACCTGCAAAAGCTAACCAGGCGAGTATGGATTTAGCAAACAAACTCAAAATAATGTACCCTCGTTCACCATAAAGATAATTTTCCCATTTACCGATCCTTTTATATTGCAGAATCATGTTGATCGGAAATAGATTGAAAAAAACAAAATAACTGCCGACTATAGCATAGACAAACCAGGGGATTTCAGCCGGATTAGAATTCCCGAATGCATATAGAAGGATGACGATCCATGGTGCCAGACCAGCTATAGTGCCGAAGATGAATGGTTTCCAGTTTGTTTTTTTTGTATAATAGTTGATCTCTTCCATATCAAGACCGAACAGGTTCATTGACGCATTGATGAGAACGATTAGTATGAGTGCCCCAATATCATAGACGCCAAAGAGTAAGGCAATCAGCATAATCATGAGAGAAGAACTGAGCGCATATTCATACCAGCGAAATCGGTTCATCCCTTTACTTAAGTCATCGTTATACTTAGGGTTTCCCCATGGGCTGACGATTATAAAATGTGCAAGGGCAGATAAAAAGAGAAATAAAGAAACGGTTATCCCGAATGGCAGTTCAGCAATCATGTCTGTTTCGGTGACAAGACGCATCTGAGTCTCATCGAATGTCAGAAAATTAGACATGACAGGAATCCTGAAATCAGCAATGCGATCAATGAATAAAGCAAAGCCGAGCATGAGTAACCCTTGAATAAGGTGGAGAAAGCCCATGATCAGATTGAATCTTTTTAATGATGAATATGTGATGGCTTTTGACAAGACGAACACCTTCTTTCGAATAGTAAGCTGCATTGAGATATAAGACTTGCCTGATAAGCATCATTTCCTTTAGTTTACATCAGTTTAAAGATTGATTTGTTAAAGTCATAATACCATAACAATCGTTATATAGTGTTCTATACTATCTCGACTGAATACTGTTTAGAAAAAACAGAAGGGCGATATCACTTCAGATTATTGACACTGCAAAAGTCCCTTCAAAAAGGTATACTGATATTAGGAATTTAAAGATAACTAAAGAATGATTAATCGATAAGGGGATTAACGATATGGATGGAACTAAGCGAGCAAATATTAAACAGGGGGATAAAGTCAAAGTGGTTCAGAAACAGGATCAGCGTTCAGGCAAACTGACTGAAGGGGTCGTCATGAAACTGCTAACTAATTCACCCACACACCCACACGGGATAAAAGTTATGCTGGAAGACAAAACAGTCGGTAGAGTGAAGGAAGTTATTAAATAATGAGAAGTTAAAGAGCATCTGTTACCTTTTAACAGATGCTCTTTAAGATATAAGGGCTTATTGATACTTCTTTGAACCAGCAGACGATTTTAAATGACCGTGCAGTAGGGTATGCCTTTTTGGACAAACATTGTATAATAAAGGTGATAATAGAAAGAAAGTACAATTGAATAATCGAAAGCCAACGTATGTCATACATGTCAGCCGTTAGCCTAGTAAACTCGGATACACCCATGGAGTTAAAGCAGTAAAGTGTGTCTGTTCTCAGAAGTCTATCTTACTGGTCCAGTAAAGGATGTGACATTATGAATACTGAGCAATCTTTATTAATCAATCCTTTTCATTTCGCAGTCGATCCCATGGAAAGAGTATTACTGATCAACTTTCAAAGGGATCCTGATGAGTATTATATAGGGTTTGAGGTGCAGGTTTTCGATGACGAAATAAACGGGCAGGGACATCTTGTGATTGGCTGGAGAAGAGACAGCAAAGTCGATGTCTATTATCAGAAGAGTCTTGCTTTATCAGAAAAAAACTTTGATACAGCAGGAAAGGGTCTGGCAGACAAAATAGAGTGTTTGTTTGAAGTGGCATCGTTTGAAATTAATGAAAGAGGGGCACAGGCACTTTATCGTTTTACTGATAAGTATCAAAGGTCGGTCAAAATCAAAATTAACGAAAGAAACTACAAAAAAAGACAGCCATTTAGTCTCCTGGCTCCTATGGAATCCGCTGCTGAAACACCATCCTGCCTACCGCTTATTTATTTGTTTGATTTTTATTTTGTCAGAAAAAACCATACAGTTATCGCCATTAAAATAGACGGAAAAGAGCATGCCTTGGATACCCTTTCTTTCCCCATGGATGGAATGAAGATGTATTTCACGCGCTACAGTTCAAAGCCGCTTATTGCAGGGTTTAATCCTTCTTTAGACGATCATGTCAGCTTGATCAAATTGACTGGACAGCAGGAGGTTGTAAAGAAGGAATCAACTTTTATTGAATTGATTTGGAGTGAGGACTGCCCATCCATCAAAAAAATAAGACAGACTAATCCCTTACACCCTTTAGAACTGACATTTGTACCGCCATTCCCAAGTGTGACGGGACTGGAAAACAATCAGATGAAAGAAGGGTTATTCCAAATCAGCTGTCACTCCTCTTTAGGTCTTATAATGGGGCGATACCAGGTGATTAAAAGAGGAAGGACAATCAAGATAAAATGTTATCCTTCTGAGGGATGGTCTCCTGTTCCAGAAAAATGGTCTATTCGATTCTTGTACAGGACTGCGCCTGTATTCAAGGAATGGACTAAGTCGTATGAATGGTCAGCCTATATATATGAGAGAAAGCAGAAGAATTATTATATGCACTCCAGCTGGAAAAAGTTGAATAGATAAATTCAAGTATCATTTTCAGTGGTGGAGTTTAAGGAGACTAGATATGAACAAGCTTGAAGTGGAACGGTCATTAATATTACCGAACAATGTGGTTGTAAAAAATAGATTCTTTAAGTCAGCAATGAGTGAGACACTGGCCGACCGTTTCAACAGCCCTAGTGCACTGCTTGTCAGCTTATACAAGCAATGGGCTGAAGGCGGAGCAGGAATAGTGGTCACCGGAAATATAATGATAGACCGTGATGCACTGGGAGAGCCTGGAAATGTCGTGATCGATGATGAACGGGACTTAGCTAGATTAAAAGAATGGGCAGCAGCAGGGAGCATCAACAATACAAAAGTGTGGGTACAGTTAAATCATCCCGGCCGGCAATCTCCCCGTTCTCTTTCAAAAGAACCAGTGGCTCCCAGTGCACTCTCCCTGGATAAGAAATACAGATCATTTTTTAGTCCTCCTAGAGAATTAACGACTGAGGAAGTGAAAGAAATTATCCAGAAATTTATCAGGTCTGCTCAGATCATCAGAAAAGCAGGTTTTAACGGTGTTCAAATTCACGGGGCACACGGGTACCTGGTCAGTCAGTTTTTGTCACCTCTAAGTAATCAGCGTCAGGATGACTATGGAGGTTCAAGCGAAAACAGGATGCGTTTTCTAATCGACATATATTCTGGTATCAGAGAGGTGCTGGGTCCGGACTTTTCGATAAGTGTCAAATTAAATAGTTCTGATTTTAATGAAGGTGGCTTTAATGAGAAAGCGGCTCTAAAGGTGATGACGAAACTGTCAGATCTAGGTATCGATTTAATAGAAATATCAGGAGGAAATTATGAGAACCCCCGTATGTTCGCCGAAGCGGATGGTGAAGAGGTGTTCTTTATAGATTATGCCAAAAAATTGAAGTCAGTCATTAGTTCTCCAATAGTCGTCACGGGTGGCTTTCGCACGCTTTTAACAATGGAAAAGGCATTAAACGAGAAAAAGACTGACATGATCGGCTTAGCACGACCATTAGTGTTGTACCCTGACCTTCCGCAGAGGATGATGGAAGGGAAACTGTCAGAAGTGACAATGCCTAGGCTGACGACAAACATTCCTTTACTGGATGGTAAAGCAGGTGGATTTATGGGAATCAGTTATTATGAGCAGCAGATCAAGCGAATCGCTGACGGAAAAGCTCCTGTCATTCATGAGAATGGCTGGAAACCCATCTTCAGTACGCTTAAGGCTCATGGTCTGAGTGTATTAATGCCCCGCAGGTTTTCTTGAGTCACAATTGAAACATAAAAATAGGTATAGGAATGAACTAACATGCAGAAAATAAAAGTCAACTGGAAAAAGATGTTGATAGGAGTTATCGTTTTATTTAGTCTGATGACAGTCGGCCTGTATCTATTGATCCAGTCGCGCACTTATGAGGCGATGGATGAAGCAAGAGCTATTTTAAATGAAGAACAGGTCAGTCAGGAAGACGGATGGATTAAGATAGAAGCAGAAGATAGAATCGGCACAATCGTTTTTTATCAAGGGGCTTTCGTTGAGGCAGAAGCATATTTACCTTTGGCGAAAAAACTGAGTACAGAGGGGTTTAGAGTGTTCATTCCATATATGCCGTTAAATCTAGCTATTTTAAATAGTAATGCCTTTGAAGAAATAATAGAGGAATATAGGTCGGATGAGGAGTGGTGGATCGGTGGGCACTCTCTTGGTGGAGCAAGCGCCTCTATCTATGCAGCAAGTGAAGAAGAAACCATTGACGGGCTTTTTTTCCTGGCTGCTTATCCAAGTGATTCAAGTGATTTGTCAGAAAAGCCATACCCTATTGTGTCCATTACAGCAGCTAATGATATAATCGTAAATGAAGAGCGTTTCGATGAGTCCAAAGACAATCTTCCGGATCATACTGTTTTCTATACCATTGATGGAGGAAACCATGCGGGGTTTGGAAACTATGGCTTTCAGTCAGGTGATGGCGCAGCCACTATAACTCAAGAAGATCAGCAGGAGCAGGTAGTGGACATAATGATGTCAGTTTTACTTGAGAACGATTGATTCTGTATTAGAAGATAATAGTTTAACAAAATCGTCACGTGCTTTTATAGTATCAGCAAACAAACTATGTTAATCTATAACTGTTGTAATTAATTAAATTAAATCTAATGAAACAAAAGGAGTTTACTCATTGATAGTTAAACGCATGACACAGTCAATCAGTCTTTTCACCAGTCTTATTGTTCTTGCAGGATGTGCTAGTGGTAACGGGGAAGAGACAGGACCAAGTGAAGTAGAGGAAACGGAGATTGAAGGTACGACTGGAACTGACGAGTCTCAAGGCGAGAATCCTGAGGAATCACAAGACCAGGAAGAAACAGATGATGAAGGAGAAACCGGAAGCCAATCTGCCCAGGATTCTTCAGCTGATGAAGAAGAGGACAGTCCATTAAATTTTGAGGATGATTTGATGGATCCTGACAGTCTGAAAGTCCTAGTCAATAAACAGTATGCACTGCCTGAAGATTATGAACCAGCAGATTTAGTGACCGTAGAAGTGCCAACAGTCCTTGATAATCCTGAGATCAGACAATTGAGAACTGAAGCAGCGGAGGCATTAAAAGATATGTTCGATGCGGCTGAAGAAGAGGGGATTTTTCTCCACGCCAGGTCAGGCTACAGATCTTATCAGACCCAAGTTCAGCTCTATAACAGCTATGTGTCAAATCATGGTGAAGAAGCTGCTAATCGGTACAGCGCGCAACCAGGCCATAGTGAGCATCAGACGGGATTGGGTATGGACGTGACTAGCGAAAGCGTCAGTTATCAGCTGACTGAAGCATTCGGTGATACTCCGGAGGGGATATGGGTAGAAGAAAACAGTCATGAATTTGGCTATATCATCAGATATCCACAGGGAAAAGAAGACATTACTGGATACCAGTATGAACCTTGGCACCTTCGCTATCTTGGACAAGAAGTAGCTACTGATGTATTTGAAAGTGGCCTGACATATGAAGAATACTTAATTGAAAGTGGGATAGATATTGAGATCAACGAATAGACAGAATAAAAAGAAGCCGTTTAAATTAATAGGCTTAATCATTCTTTTTTCAATTATATTGATTGGAGCAACTGCATTTGCAATCAACTTAGCACAGGGAAATGATGAAGCAGCCGATTCGAATGGAGAGACTCAGACTGTAGAAGAGTCTGAGTCTGAAGAATCAGATAACAGTGAAATAGAGGAAAATAATGAGGAAGTTGACGATACTGCTGAAGAGATAGAAGAAGAGACGTTTATTGATATCAGAATCTCTGCAGTAGGAGATGTTATGGGACACTTGTCCCAGGTCAACAGCGCGTATGTTCCAGAAACGGACACATATGACTTTACTTCTGTGTTTGAAGATGTAACGCCTTATATTTCAGAAGCTGATCTGGCTATCGCCAATCTTGAAACGACATTAGCCGGCTCACGACTGCCTTATTCAGGTTACCCGATGTTCAATACCCCAGACAGCATTGTTGATGCACTGGATCAGGCTGGATTTGATACAATCATCACGACAAATAATCATAGTCTGGATACAGGGTTTGATGGTGTTAACAGGACGGTCGAAGTTATTGAAGAAAAAGGATTGGATCCAGTTGGAACATACGCCAGCGAACCGGATTCACGTGTCTTGATAAAAGATGTTCAGGGCATTAAGGTCGCTATCTTAGCTTATACAGAACACTTGAATGGTGTTGATGCGGCATTTTCGCCTGAGCAGGTGAATGCTCAAATCAATCTTATCAGTGAAGAGCGAATAGTATCTGATATCGAAGAAGCAAAAGCTTCCGAGCCAGATCTAATCATCTCATTTATGCACTGGGGTGATGAGTATCAGAGAGAGCCCAATGAATTTCAGACGAATTACGCAGAATTCCTGACACGTGAGGGAGTCGATATTATTTTCGGCAGCCACCCGCATGTAATTCAAGGAGCAGAATTTCTTGAAGTAGATGGCAATGAATCAGTCGTGGCCTATTCATTGGGTAATTTTGTTTCTAATCAGAGAACGGAAACGTTGGGAGAAGAGCGTGCAGCAACAGAAGATGGTGTCATTTTCAATGTCGATGTTCAGAAAAACGAACAAACAGGCGAAACAACGATTCAAGGTGTGGATTACACTCCTACATGGGTTTATCGTCATATGTATGAAGGAGACAGTGAGTATACATACCGTATCCTTCCCGTCGAATCTGCACTTGACAGTGGTGAATTCAATGAAACCTATCAGAATCGCCTGAGACGGTCTCTTGAAGAAACAAACTCTCGCTTAAATATTGAAGAATCTTCTGAAGAGTGATCAGTTGAAAACGGAATAAGCGGTAAATGCCTGAGCTGGGTAAATGGGTCGATTCGATCTGTTTTTGGCTCAGGTTTTTTTACTTAGGAAACGATCTATTTAACACATCTTCTGTTCAGGTTAAGCATATGTACAAGTAGGGGAGAGTGATAGGGGATCATTTATAGACGGGTTCTTTAAAAGACGATCGATCATTTCTGTACTGACCATGCTATACTTATTGAAAGAATCTATTGTTAAATGGGGAAAATAGGTCATATGACCGAATAGAAGGGAGAATAAAGATGATACCAAAAATGCAACTGGTGATCGCTGGAGTGTTAGTCTTAATTAATCTGCACAGTTTGATTTTGTTTTACGTGGATAAACAGCGAGCGATAAAAAAACAGTATAGACTTTCAGAAAAACGATTATTGTTATCTGCTATAGTATTTGGAGGGGTAGGGGCTTGGATCGGAATGAATGTGTTCAGACACAAAACCAGACGAACGATTTTTAGAGTGACAGTTCCCTTTTCTGCACTCCTGACTATCGGAGCAACTATATTTATTCTACTGTTCTAATAGCGTACCCAAAGAACAGCAAAACAAATAAACAGCTAAAAGACTGAAATATATCAGGCTTTTAGCTGTTTTAATTCATCTGTGATTGAGTGTAATGGCTAATAAGAATCTAGTTCAGCAGAATGGTCAGGTAAATGACTAGAGAGTCAATCACTCATGCCCAGTGTTGTCCTGAATTTAAAGGAGGAAACGGCCCTTTTAAGGACGTCTCCGATCCGTTCTGACTATTTACCTAAATCTAGGTAAATAGCGCAATAGCCAAGCTTATGGAGCTGCTCAGCAATCATTTATTTTCCAGTAATAGAGATACCTGTTATTAAAACAGTTCTTACGCTAAACTCTCTTATCTTAATCGTACTAAATCCTTAATATCGCGTTAAGTCAATTGACAGTTCACTCAGAGGATCTGGCTTGGGTTTTCCAAACAGGTACCCTTGAAACAGTTGACATCCCTTGGATTTAAGCCAGATAAAATCTTGAATATCCTCAATTCCTTCGGCTAAAGTGATAGCACCGTATTCATTTGCCTTTTTTAAAAATTCTTTAACGACAGCCTGTTTTTCTTCTGACGAATGGACGCCTTGAACAAACTGCATATCCAGTTTGACATAAGGCGGTTTCAGGTCAGAAAGCAAATCTATGGTGTTGTACCCTGCACCAACATCGTCAAGAGCATAACTGAAACCATTAGTCTGATAATAGAGCAGAATTGATTTCAAATGATCAGTATCATCTATCTTCTCTGTTTCAACAACTTCAAATACAAAGCGGTCACTTTTTATTTCCAGTTGCTTAGCGACAGCAGTAGTTGTCTTTAAACAGTACTCCGGGTTATAAATCGCTGTGGGAATAAAATTAATGAAAGCTTTCTGATCTGAGTGTAATCGTGTGATCTGTCTGACACCCTGTATTCGACATAGACGGTCCAGAGCGAATGTACGCCCTCTGATTTTTGCGGCAGGGAATAGGACGTTTGGATAGACAGTATCCCCGTTTTCATCTTTAAAGCGAGCCAGCATTTCATACCCAAATATGTGACCGCTGGGCGTGATGATAGGCTGAAAGTGCATGGATATGTATTGTTCTCTAATAATTTTATCAACCCAGGAGGATGTTGTATAATGTTTGAACTCTAATATGGGCAACCATTCCTGGTTTTGAATCTTGTAATAGACATTTTCTGACAAGGTCATCGCTTCAAGAAAATCAGTTAAATCAGAAGTAGCCTGTTCAGTAGTCAATATATGATTGTTTACAAATGTATAAGGATACTCTCTCTGATCGAAGTGATCAAGAATCATCACTTTTAACTGATCAGGGATTTCCAGGGTGACGCGCTGTTTACTTACAGAGCATGAGGGACATGTCATTTCAAAACCTCCAATTGTTTATTTCTATATTTTAACACAAAAGGTATGATACCCTTATTGTTTATAAACAAAAAAACGGTTTTCTGATGAAAATCATCAGAAAACCGTTTTTATTCAGGATTAAGTAAGTACTGAATTACCTTCCTTTTCTACCAGTAATCATATTAAAGATGAATACGATCAAAGCAATTACAAGTAAAATATGAACTAGTCCACCTGCAACTTCAAATACAAGTCCTAAAATCCAGAATAAAATTAATAGTCCTATTATTGTCCACAACATTATTTCCAACTCCTTTTGTTTTGATAAGCTGAGTATAGCAAATAAAAATACAAAATACCTAATGATATGCATCAGATGACTAATCTGAAAACAGAATTCACAATATTAGAGATAAGGTTAAATGAGTGATAAACTAGGACTAACTAACACAAGTAAGGGGGATTTTATGAGTATAGGCTATGCCTGTTTAACCAGAGGAGTCAATGATTTGAGGTACAAAACCTGTCGAAAACAGAATGCAACTAAAGAAAATCTGGCCCAGTTGATTGAACATAATCTTGCCGTATTGGAAGACATGATTGATTACAATCAGCAGCAAGGGATAAAATTATTTAGGATGAGTTCGGATATTATTCCGTTTGGATCTGATTTTGAAGTAAATGATTTAAACTGGTCAGAACTTTTTAAAACCTGCTTTGAACGTATTGGGAGCAAAATACGGCGCAATCAGATAAGAGTATCGATGCATCCCGGTCAGTATACTGTCTTGAATTCACCCAATCCAGATGTTGTATCACGGGCTATGGATGATTTAAAATATCATACCCAGTTTATAGATAATCTGGGTGTTGGACCTGAACATAAAATCATTCTTCACATTGGTGGTGTTTATGGCGACAAAGAATCTGCCTTCGACCGGTTTATTGAAGTGTATGCGAGATTAGAAGATGCTGTCAAGGATCGCCTGATCATCGAAAATGACGACCGTTTGTTTACAATAGAGGATGTGCTTAAAATCAGCGATCAAACGGGAGCGCCGGTTGTGTATGATAATCTTCATCATTATATCAATGGAGGTAAGCTTGATCGTTCAGGTGCTTATTGGATAGAAAAAGCTAAAGCAACCTGGAAAGACCAGGATGGAAAAGCTAAAGTCCATTATTCCCAGCAGCAGTATGGTGCCAGAGAAGGAGCACATTCTTACACTGTTAGAATCAAAGAATTTTTAAGGTATTATCAATCTGTAGAACCACTAAATGTGGACATAATGCTGGAAGTAAAGGATAAAAATTTGTCGGCAGTCAAGTGTATCCTTGCCACTTCAGATAAGGAAGGCATTAAAAATCTGGAAAAAGAATGGGCTCGGTATAAATATGCCATACTGGAAAAATCCCAGCCGCATTATCAACTGATCAGAGAGCTTCTTAAAGACAAAAACGCATATCCTGTAGTCTCTTTTTACGAACTGATCGAAGAAGCGCTGGAAACTGTTCCTTCATCAAAGGATGCGCTTAACAGTTTAGATCATGTCTGGGGATATGTTTCAAATGAAGCAGATATCAAAGAAAAAAAAGCATATGAGAAGTACAAAAAAGAGGTCGAGCTGTCTGTAGAGTCGTTGCCTAAAGCCAAACGGTTCTTAAAAAGATTGGCAGTAAAACAGAATAGCACCTATTTACTGGAATCCTATTACTTTGATTTATAACAATTGAGGAGTGAATAAAATGTCAATAAAGAAAAGATTTGGATTGCTTTACAGTATAGCTTTTATATTTATGATCGGGATGAATTATCTGGTCGGAGCAATTGGAACTGATGTCGGGACGGTCGCTGATGAAAATCAGGCCATCATTCAACCGGCAGGTTATGTGTTTTCGATCTGGGGACTGATTTATGTCCTTCTGGCTATATGGATCATCCGGCTGTTCTTACTTAACAACAATAGAAGTCAGGTTTACGAAGAGCTTCATTACTGGCCCGTCGCTAATTTCATCCTGAATGCCTTATGGATTGTTGTGTTTACTCAGAGGTGGATATTAGCTTCTGTGATAGTCATAATAGGTCTCCTGATTACTCTTGTTGTGATTTATAAAAAACTGACAAAAATGTCAACCGGAAGGTTTGATCGTGTCCCTTTTTCAGTTTATTTCGGGTGGGGTACTGTCGCTACGATTGTGAATATAGTTGATTGGGTAAAAGATCAGGGCATCGAGGAACTAATCGGACTGGATGAATACCAGTGGACCTTGATTTTACTCGTAATCGCGACAATAATAGCTGTGTTTGTAGCGCTGGCACACATGGACTGGATTTACCCGCTCGTGTTTGTCTGGGCATTTTCAGGTATTATCGTTGAAAACGAAAACCAGCTCTTTTTATTGACTATTGTATGTGCCATGGGAATCGTCTTTCATGTACTCGCTTCATCAATTGTTGGATTCAGTAATATAAAAAAGGCAAAATAGTAACAATTAAGAAGGCTTGAAATAAAAAGGTGATCTGAGTCATCACTCTTCTTTATTTCAGGTCTTTTTTTGCTGTCTAATACTGATTACGTCATGACTTGGACTTAATTAATGTTATAATTGTTCTGTTAGAAAAAGAAAGGATTGGTTAAATGAAAAAAGCTTTAACAAGTTTACCCGGGGTCCTGCTAGCAACGGGTATAGCACTTTTAGCTGTACTGATTGAGTCCCAGTTACCGGGACATTACATAGGATCAGCAGTATTGGCTATGTTTATTGGGATAGCGATAAGAGCTGTATATTACAATGAGACTCTTTTTCAAGAGGGGATAAAGTTCACCTCTAAAAAAGTACTCAAATTTGCCATTATATTATTAGGGGCTTCATTAAACTTTTCCATCATCCTGCAAGTTGGGAGCAGAACCGTTTTTGTGTTGATTTTTACATTGCTGACAGCTTTTGGTGGAGGCTTTATTTTAGGGAAGCTGTTCAAGGTCAACTGGAAATTAAGTAACATGATCGCTGCGGGAACTGCGATTTGTGGAGGCTCTGCCATAGCAGCTATGGCTCCTGTCATAGAGGCAGAAGATGGAGATGTGTCCTATGCCATATCAGCCACATTCGTTTTTGATATGCTGATGGTCATTGCCTATCCGATAGTGGGACGACTCTTGTTTTTAAGTGATCAGTTTTTTGGTTACTGGTCTGGGACCTCTATCAATGATACTTCGAGTGTAGTGGCTGCCAGTTTTGCATTCTCTGAACGTGCCGGCGAGATTGCTACTATGGTCAAACTTACTCGGACACTGGCTATTATTCCAACAGTCATTATTTTTTCTATTATTTATTATAATAAACAATTGAAAGAACCGAACAGACGGAAAGAAAAAGTATCTGTTAAGGGACTTGTTCCCTGGTTCATTATTCTATTTGTACTGATGGCTGGCTTAAACACTGCTGGCTTGTTCCCGGCTGATTTTTCAGAATCATTAAGATCAGTCAGCCGATTTCTGATGGTCGTGGCACTTGCGGCAATTGGGTTGAAAACAGATATCAAACTATTTGTCAAGACAGGGTGGAAGCCATTTGTGCATGCGATGGTACTGTCTAGTTTAGTTGTAGTTGTATCATTTGCAGTGGTTGCGCTGATTATCGGCTGAGTATACGAGGAGGCATAATATGAAAAAAGTGCTGAAAATTTTGGGTATGGTCCTTGGTTTACTTTTAGTTGTGTGGTTTTTGTTATTCTTATTTCCTCTGACTTCAGAAGGAGAGCAGGACTTCCTTCAAAAGAGTGATGAAACACTAGTCATCGCACACAGAGGGGGACTGGATCATGCTCCGGAAAACACTCTGGAGGCTTTTAGACACTCACAGACTATAGGGGTGGATATTTTAGAGTACGATGTTTTCATCACAGCTGACGGTGAATTAGTAGTGATACATGATGAGACTGTGGATCGAACGACAAATGGCTCCGGAAGGGTAAACGACCTGACTTTAGAGGCTGTTCAGGCGCTGGATGCCGCTTATCATTTTGAAAATGAACAGGGCGAAAACAGCTATAGAGGGAAGGGTGTATATATTCCGACAGTCGAGGAAGTTTTTCAGGAATTCGGCTCGAAAAGACAACTGATCGAGTTGAAAGCCACTAACGATTCTGATCAATATGAAGCAATGATTCAGGAGATGTGGCGCCTGATTGAGGCATACGATATGCACGATACTGTGCTGATCGCCAGCTTTGATCATGAAATCAATTTAAGGTTCAATGAAGTATCAGGTGGGACTGTGGCGATAGGGGCTGGTGAGCAGGAAACGAGACAGTTTGTCACCCTTCATAAAGCATTCCTGAATGCTCTCTATCAGCCGACAGCAGATGCGTTTCAACTGCCGACAGAGCAGGAAGGCTTTAATCTCGCTGACTGGAAATTGATCAGAGGAGCAGAGAATAGAGGAATGGCAGTCTATTACTGGACCATCAATGATGAGGAAACGATGCTGGAACTCATGGATCTGGGTGCACATGGGATTATGACGGACAATCCTGAGTTGCTGATTGAGTTAAGGAACCGCAATTAAACTAAATGATGAGAGGACAATTAGATGAACATCACGTTATTTGAAACAAGTGATATACACGGGTATCTGTTTCCCACCGATTACCAGACACGCCAACATGAAGCTGAATTTGGACTGTTTAAAATCGCCACTTTACTGGAGAATGAAAGAGCCAGTCTGGAAGGCCCCAGTCTGACTATTGAAAATGGGGATATCATTCAAGGATCACCCTTAACGCATTACATCGTTAAAGAAAAAAAAGAGGCAACTGTCGTCATGGATGCCGTCAACAGATGTCAGTTCGATGCTGGAGTTCTTGGGAACCATGAATTCAATTATGGAATGGACTACCTTAACTCTGCAGTCAAAGGAGCCGATTATCCTATCTTGTGTGCCAATATAGTAAACAAAGAAGGCAAACCGGCCTTTGGGCAGGCATATAAACTGTTTGAAAAAGAGGGTGTCAAAATCGCTGTACTTGGTCTGACAACGCCTTATATTCCCAACTGGGAACACCCAGAGAATATTGAAGGATTACAGTTCAAATCAGCGGTTGAAAGTGCACATGAGTATGTGCCTATTCTTAGAGAACAAGCGGATGTTGTGGTGGTCAGCTATCACGGAGGATTTGAAAAAGACTTGATTTCAGGAAAAGAAACTGAGATTCAAACTGGAGAAAATGAAGGATACGCTCTGTTGCATGAAGTAGAAGGAATCGATGTCTTACTGACAGGGCACCAGCATAGGGTCATTGCTGAAAAAATTAATCAGACAGCTGTTGTCATGCCTGGAGATAAAGGAACGTACTTAGGAAAGGTGACACTTGAAGTAGAGAAAGTGAATGGCAAGTTCAAGGTAATTGATTCAATACCGGAAGTTCTGTCGACGGAAGGTGTACCTGTACATCAGAAATTAACTGAAGAATTCAAACAGGTCAATGATGAAGTGGAAGAGTGGCTTGATAGTCCTATCGGTGAAGTTCAAGGAAACATGAGAATCGATGATGTCGAACAGGCTAGACGAGTGGAACACCCGTATGTCGAATTTGTCCACAATGTTCAAATGCATTACGCGGAGTGTGATATATCTGGAACAGCCTTATTCAATAATCAGGCAAAAGGATTTGGAGAAAAAGTGACGATGCGTGATGTTGTGTTGAATTATATTTACCCTAACACACTCGCGGTACTCAAGGTCAGCGGGGCAGATTTAAAGGCGGCACTGGAGCGCTCAGCCACTTATTTTGAATTGGATGATTCAGGAGCTATAATCGTGAATCCTCAGTTTGTAAATCCAAAGCCGCAAATGTATAACTACGATATGTATGAAGGTATTGACTACACAATCGATGTGACCAGGCCAATGGGTAAACGGATTGTCCAATTGGATTATAAGAATGAACCCGTGCAGCCTGATGACAGTCTGGAAATCGTTATTAATCAGTACCGTGCAGTAGGAGGAGGAGACTATGATATGTTCGATGCATCCAAAATCATTCGCGAAGTCACGATACCGATGAATGAGCTGATGGGGGATTATTTTAGTCTTCATTCACCTGTAAAAGCCACAGTGAATCAGAATTTCAAAGTAATTGCGACCGGTTAGACAAAAGAAAAAAATGACATGAGCCAGTTTGTTACTGGCTCATGTCATTTTTTTAATGAACAATTACATCTGATCCCGATTAAACTGGTCGTTCAAATTATCAGGTTCAACATGAACATCAGTGTGCATGACATCATGCTTTTCATACAGTGCTTCTTCGATCAGTTCAGTCACGTCATGGCCTTCCTGAACAGTCATATCCCCGTCAACTAATATTGTCACGTCCACATAAGTATTAGCCCCATACATCCGCGCCTTAATTGACGCGACATCTTTTACTTCCGGCAAAAGCATAATCTCAGTCTTGTATTCAGCGAGGTGATTATCTTTAAATCCGTCTGATAATGAGAAGACACTTTCTTTAAAAACATCAATCCCAGTTTTGATAATAATGAGAGAGACTATGACAGCCATTATGCGGTCAAGCCATATCCATCCAAAAGAAGCTCCAATGATAGCAACAGACGTTACAAGACTGGTTAGACTATCCGCCAGGTTGTCCTTGGAAACCGCCCTCAACCCGGCACTGTTGGCTCGCTTGGCTAATGCCAAATTATAGCGGTATAAACTAAATAATATAACGGCACTGATCAAAGAAACAATAGCAGCCAATTCATTTGGCGGGGTGATTTCCCCTGTCAGCATACGAGAGATACTGCTTTCTAAAACCTGAAACCCGACAAACAGCATGAGGAAGGAGGTAATCAAACTGGCAATTGGTTCTGCTTTCCAGTGTCCATATGGGTGATTATGGTCAGCTGGCTTTCTGGCAGTCTTCAGACCAATCAGTATTGTAACGGAAGATACAACGTCAGTTAAGTTGTTAAAGCCGTCAGCGAGTAGGGAAGATGAACGAAAGTCATAACCCAATATAACTTTTGTCAGCGCAAGTATGATATAAATACTGATACTGACTTTAGCTCCTCGTTCAGCCAATTTAACTTTATCTATCTGATTAGGCATTCTGTAATCCTCCACAAGTCAGTCATAATGTTATTAATAGTATATAATTGTCCAGCTGTTTTCAATATCTGATGGCACGAATTTAGCTATTACTTATTTTTTAGGGTCCTTATAAATTAAAAAATGGGGGACCGAAAGCATCTGAAAAGAAGGTAGATTTCAAAGACCTGACCTGACTACACTGACAATGGACTCTAACAGGAAAAGAGTAAAACCCAAACGGCAAGTGGGAAGTCTGATAGAGTTCCTAAAGCGTTTGGGTTTATTGAAGTTATTCAGTTAGATCAGATGTTAACTGTCAGAAAGCATTACCAATCCTGTATCGTTTGTCGTTCTCCTTTGAAATTGTTCTTACTTTCATGACGAGAAGCTAGTACAGCTTCTACTTCAGCAACAGATACGCCAGAATTGTAGAGCAAGACACCTAGATGATACAACACATCGGCAGCTTCGTTTTTTATCTCAGTCTTATCTTTATTTTTAGCCCCTATCACAATCTCAAATGCTTCTTCACCGAATTTTTTGGCTATTTTATCGATGCCTTCTTTCAAGAGATAGTTAGTATAAGACTTTTCCTCAGAAGATGTTGCCCGATCAGAAATCGTGGATTCAATATCTTTTAAAGTGAAAGAAGGGGCAAGATTAAAGCAGCTGTCCGCACCAGTGTGGCAAGTAGGGCCAACCGGGTCGATCATAATCAGCAAAGCATCCTGATCACAGTCCAGATGCATGTCTTTCACATACTGAACGTTTCCGCTCGATTCTCCTTTTTTCCATAAACGGTCTTTTGAACGGGAGAAGAACCAGACAACGCCTTCTTTTTTAGTCAGTTCAAAGGCCTCTTCATTCATATAACCCATCATGCGGACATCTTTACTCGTATAATGCTGCAGGATAACTGGGAGAAGACCTTTAGAAAAATCAGGTTTTAATAAACTATAATCAGACATGTCGCATCGGTACTCCTTTCGAATCGCATAAATCTTTTACTTCTTGTATCGTAACATCTTCGTCATGGAAAATTGAGGCAGCCAAGCCAGCCGAAACATCTGTTTCCAGGAATAAAGAAACAAAATCGTCAGCACTACCGGCTCCACCTGATGCGATAACAGGAATAGAGACTTCTTTTTGGATTTTTGACAGTAAACGATGATCGAATCCGTTCTGCATGCCATCATAATCCATGCTGGTGACCAGGAGTTCTCCAGCTCCCCGTTCTTCGACTTCTTTTATCCAGTCAAGCGTGCGGATGTTTGTTCGTTCTTTTCCGCCATGAGTGTAACAGAACCAGTCCTGTTCAGTTTCTTCCCACTTTGCGTCAATGGCGATACAAATACATTGTGTTCCAAATTTCTCACTTGTTTCATTAATTAATTGCGGATTGTTCAGTGCAGCAGAGTTTAAACTGACCTTGTCAGCTCCGGCATTGAGCACTGCGGAAATATCTTCGATGGATTTCAGACCGCCGCCAATGGTCATCGGGATAAATAATTCTTTAGCAGTCTTCCTGATGACATCAAGCATCAATGCATTGCCCGTTTGAGTTGCAGAAATATCAAGAAATACCAGCTCATCTGCTCCCAGCAGATTATATCTCTTGGCCAGATCGACCGGGTCTCCGATTTCACGCAGACCTTTAAACTGGATTCCTTTGACCACTACGCCATTTTTTACATCGAGGCAGGGAATGATTCGTTTTTTTATCATTTACTTGATGCCCTCCCAAAATGCGTCTGTATTTGCGGCTTTTCCGACGATTGCAGCAGAAACGCCAGCTTCTTCAAGCTGTTTCATATCATCTAAACTGCGAATGCCTCCGGAAGCTGTAACAGGATGAGGGGTAGAGGAGACGAGCTCTTTAGTCAGTTCGAAATTCGGCCCCTGCATTTTACCGTCTTTGGATATATCAGTATAGATTATGCCCCCAAGTGCAAGAGAAGCTGTTTCCTCGGCGACATCAAAAATCGTTCGACCAACTGATTCTGTCCAGCCGTTAACTGCAACCTGATCTTTTTTTGCATCCAGACCAAGGTAAATTTTACCAGGATAGAGCAGTGTCATCTTAGTCAGCCAGTTGAAGTCCTGAAGACCACGCGTTCCAACGATAACATAAGAGGCTCCGCTTTCGATATAATAATCAATAGTATCTTTAGAGCGAATGCCCCCCCCAATCTCGATTGGATGCTCACTCACTTGAATTAGTTCTTTGATAAACGCTTCTTCAGCAGGTTTCTGATGCAGTGCCCCCATTAAGTCGACAATATGGATACGTTTAACTTGCTCAAATTGATTGTAGAAGACAATTGCTTCTTGTGGAGTGCGGGGCATCAGTTCTTTAGTGTCATAATCGCCTTCAGTTAACCGCACGCTTTGATTGTTGATCAGATCGATTGCAGGCCATAATTCTATCATTGATTAAAACCGCCTTTTAATGCTTGATTTAGTATTTGAAGTCCTTTGTCTCCGCTCTTTTCAGGGTGGAACTGAATACCGATTATATTATCTTTCTGAACGATGGCAACCACATCCTCTTCGTAGTTGGCTTTAGCAACTACATTTTCATCTGTTTGCACTTTGTAAGAATGGATAAAATAAACGTCCTCTTCTAAGGAAGGAAGGGAGGCATTCAATTTGTTCCAACCAAGATGGGGCACAGGTAGCTGGCACGTCATTTTTTTTACTTGACCTGGCAAAAAGTTCAGTCCGTCGACATCGCCCTCTTCACTGTGTTCGAACAGTAATTGCATACCCAGACAAATGCCAATAAACGGTTTTGTCTCTTTTAGTTTGACCAGTTCGGGAACCAGTTTTAGATCATTTAAATGGGCCATGGCATCTTTAAAGTGACCGACACCTGGCAAAATAATCTGATCCGCTGCCTCCAGGTCACTGATTTTATTTGTGACGAGGACCTCATAGCCTAGAAAGTGTAAGGCATTTGATAAATTAGCTATGTTCCCTAATCCGTAGTCCACAATGGCAATCATGCTTCGATCACTCCTTTAGAAGATGGAAGCCTGGAAATCGAAGAATCACTCGACGCTTTACGAAGTGCCTGAGCGTAAGATTTAAAAATCGATTCGATTTCATGGTGCGTATTTCCACCTCGGATGAGATCGATATGTGCTGTTAAACGAGCATTGATCGTTAAGGCATAAAAGAATTCTTTCACTAGTTGTACATCAAAGGATCCGACCTTCTGGCTTGAAAATTCAGGCTCAAAGTAAAGGTAAGGTCGACCACTGATATCAATAACAGATCTGGACAGGGTTTCATCCATTGGAACATAAGCAGTTCCATATCGCTCGATAGACTTTTTATCATTCATCAGTTCAGCAATTGCCTGACCGATCAGAATCCCCACATCCTCAGTTGTGTGATGATCGTCGACGTCAACATCCCCATCAACCTTCAAGTCAATGACATAATGACCATGAAACGCAAACAAGTCCAGCATATGATTTAAAAAACCTACACCAGTATCGATATGTGAATCCGTTAACCCTTTGCTGATGCTTAGTTCGATAGAGGTCTCTTTAGTTTTGCGTTCTTTTTTGATGGTCATTGAGTCTGTCTCCAATCTTTTAAAATAGCTTTCAGTTCATTCAACTGGTCATCTGTAGCAATGGAATATCTGACTGCTGCTCTCAATGCAGGGTTTTCAGATTCAGGATACATTCTAGGCAAGAATCCCCTCTCAACTACATATGCACCTAATTCAGCAGCTTTATCGCCATACGTAAATACAAAGTTAGTTGAGCTGTCCAGGATACTGATGACATCTCCAACTTCTTCTTTAAATATTTTGAACAGTTTTTTTGATAACACTCGGTTGAGCTCGATAAACTGATCCAGTCGTTCTGTCTGATTCAATAGATAATTAGCAACATTCAAAGAGAAGGTATTGAGCGGGTAAGGATGAGCGATGGAATTCAAAAGTGCCATTGTTTTCTCTGTAGACGTTGCTACTCCTACACGTAAACCGGCCAGTCCATAAACTTTACTTAATGTACGGAGACGGATAACATGATCTCCTTCAGGATAGGTCACTTCATCTTCAATAAATTCCCCATATGCTTCATCAATTATAAAATACCCGTTAACTTTTTTCATCAGTTCAGCTGCAGCTTGTATGAATTCTGAAGGGTGAAGAGTTCCGAAAGGATTATTCGGCTGAGAAAAAATAAAAACGGAAGGGCGCAATTCTATTATTTTTTTATAGACTTCTTCATAATCAAAAGTCCAGTCTTCGAGACAGTTCAGCTTAGTCAAAGGACGGTTGAATTGCTTGGCGTATTCCTCATACATGACAAAATCAGGGTCTAATACTAAAGCAGGTCCGTCGCCTAACACAATCATTGCTTTCTGAATCCACTCATCAGAACCATTAGCGAATGATATCAGTTCGGGGTCAAGGTTATTGTATTTTGCATAACTTTTCTGAAGTTCCAGATACTCATCTTCAGCATATTGATTGAAATGAGTGTCGACAGCCAATTTAGCTATTTCGTCTTCTGTTAATGCTCTGTATGGACTTTCGTTTTTATCGATTCTAATCATTTTGAATCCTCCCATCGGCTTGCCAGTGAATCATAATGTGCGGACAACGCTTCTTCTTTAGCCATGCGCATGCCACTTGGAGCCATTTGCATAAAGGTCTCTTTTTTCAGCGATATCACTGAATTTGTTCTCAAGAAGTCATTTACGGTCAGCCCATTACTAAAACGGGCTGTTCCGCCTGTAGGCAGCACATGGCTTGGACCTGCAACATAATCGCCAATGGCCTCTGGAGAAAATCCGCCGATAAACAAGGCACCTGCTGTTGTGATCCGCTCAATATAATCATTGGCATCTTTCGTTTGAATTGATACATGCTCTCCAGCAATCAGATTAATAACGTCGATTGTTTCGTCTGTTGATTTGGTTAAAATATTATAATGATGATTCGCCAGGCTTTCCTGGATAATAGCTGAGCGAGGTTGTTTTTTCAGTTCTTTTTGAACAGCTCCATAAATCTCCTGAAGCTTGGACTCATTTGAGCTCACCAGAAAAGTACGGGCT
Source organism: Alkalibacterium olivapovliticus (assembly GCF_003003275.1). Classification (GTDB taxonomy): domain Bacteria; phylum Bacillota; class Bacilli; order Lactobacillales; family Carnobacteriaceae_A; genus Alkalibacterium; species Alkalibacterium olivapovliticum. Next base: position 20,274 of record NZ_PVTO01000008.1, on the reverse strand, counting down.
TCAACGTCATGCTCTGCCTGTGCAAGGATATCAAACGCTGCCCATTTAGCATTGGTCGATTCATCCACTGCAATTACAATTTCGCTGGGACCGGCTATTGAATCAATACCGACATCTCCATATACCAGCTTTTTAGCAAGAGCGACATACTGATTGCCAGGGCCAACTATCTTGTCGACTTTAGGAATCGTCTCTGTGCCATATGCTAGAGCTGCAATCGCCTGAGCACCACCTACCTGATAAACATGGTCAACCCCGGCAATATGGCAAGCCGCCAGGATCGCCGGGTGAACGCCGTTTTCTTGAGGTGGCGTTGTGACGATAATTTCCTTGACACCTGCAACTTTAGCCAGTACGGCGGTCATTAAGACGGTTGAGAGAAGAGGAGCAGTGCCACCGGGAACATAGATCCCAACACGGTTTAACGGGTGCACTTTTTGAAATAACTCTTCACCCTGACTGTCAGACAGTTTAATTGATTGCTGATAGTTCTTTATATTTTCGTGTGCAGCCTTCATTGCTTCTAATAAATCTTTATTGAGATTCTCAGCAGCAGATTCAATAACGGACTGATTTATTTCCAGCTCATTCAGTTCGACATGATCGAACTGTTCACTGTAATGTCTAAGCGCACGATCCTTATCCTTTTGAACGGCTTGGACAATTTCCATTACAGCAGTAGTTTTAGTCCAGTCGACACTGTTAATAGTCTCAAATTTAGTTTTGAATGATTGAGTTGTATACATTTATGCACCTGCTTTTTTAAATTGATTAATAATCGATTGAATTTCATTATTTTTAGAAAAGAAAGCATGCTTATTTGCAATGAGACGGGCATTGATTTTGTTAAGCTGTACTTGTTCTTCAAGTCCGTTTTCTCTTAGTGTGGTACCTGTCTGAACAATGTCCATAATGGCGTCCGCCATATCTATGGTTGCTGCCAATTCAACAGACCCTTTTAAATAGATGATTTTGACTGGCTGCATGATTGAATCAAAATAATCTTGGGTAAATTGAACGTATTTAGTAGCCACTACAGGGTAGGTCTCCTGTGGTTGTTTGGCTGCCAGTGCAAAGTGGCAGTAACCAAATGGCAGATCCATCAGGTTGTTGATGTGCCTTTTTTGTTCATACAGCACGTCACTACCAGTAATGCCAAGGTCAGCAACGCCTTCTTCAACGTATACGGGCACATCTTCCCCTTTCACCAGTAAAAAACGGATGGAATCTGTTTCTACAACTAGTTCTCTGGAAACAGATTCTAGAGCATCGCTTAAGTGATGCAGCTCCTTACTTTTTAAAAAATCTATAAAATCTTTCAGTTGTCTTCCTTTTGATAATGCAATGGTTAACATGTCAGTTTCCTCCGGAGAATTGATTAATAGGTTAGGTCGGTCAAATTGATAGCCATTCCAAATGCTTTAGTCGGGCTTGAATACTGTCCACCCGTCACAATCGGTTCGACTAACTGATCAGTATAAAATTGAAGGAAAATTCCTTTGTAATAAGACTGGGCTGGGAGCGAAAACAAATCGCTGTATACTGTCGGGATATTTTTCTTTTCAAGAATAGCAGACCACTCGATGATTTCATTTACGGACTCTTTCAAATCGGGAAATTTAGCTTTCGCAAAGTGCAGCTGGTCCGGTACTGGCTGGCTCATCAGCTGAACCACAGGGTGTTCAGTACCTAGTTGATGGATCAGACCATCAAGATTTCGTTCCCGCAGCAAATGTTTGATATCTGGGTCTTCCAGATCATCTTTGGTTAAGAGTTTCTTAAGCAGAGAGTAATGACTGATGACAGCAACCGATAATTTCTGGTTCAAGCTCGTTTGAATGTAATCAAGTAATTCTTTCATAGAGTCCTGTTGTTTAGAAATAGACTCTGAGAATATTTCTACTCCAAATTGCATTTTTTCCTGATTATATGGATAGACAGGTCCAGAATAGGCTACCTTAGATGTTTGTAATTTATATTTTTTGCGGTATCTGACAATCGAATCAGTCCAGTCACTCCTCAGAGAGAGTAGAGAATCGTTAGACTGCCACGTGTATCGGTTAGTCATTGTTTTCAAATCATCAGGAGATAAACGATCCCACTTGAACTCTTCCAGTATGGATAAATCAAGAAGATCATACCCCAGGTGGGTAAAATGATGAAGAAACTCCCACTCTTTATGTTTTTTGTCTAATATATGGTGATTATTCTGTTCGAATAGCACTAGTCGTTTCCTCATTTCTATTTAAGTATGATTTTGTTACAATAACTGTATGATACAGTTAATTAAAAAAATACTAACATAAAATTAGTAATTGTGAAAGCTGTTTTCATTTTGCTGATTTAACAGGAGGATCACATGCACTCTGACAATCACATCCACACACACTATTGTCCGCACGGTTCAGACTATAATATGGAAAATTATGTTAAATCTGCTATAAGCAAGGGATTGAAACGGATGACATTTACAGAACATGCGCCTCTTGTCATTAAAGATACTACCCCTGAAAAAAATAGTGCGATGACTGTGGAAGATATAGACTTGTATAGACAAGAAGGCCGTATGCTTAAAGAACGGTACCAGGAGCAAATAGAAATTAACCTGGGTTTTGAGGTGGACTACATTGAAGGCATGGAAGCCGAGACGCAACGCTTATTAGAAAAGTACCCGGATATGATTCCTTACTCCATCCTCAGTGTCCATTTTATTAAACTACCTGATAATGAATACTTTTGTATTGATTATGATAAAGATTATTTCCTGACTAAATTAAACGAGGTCGGCTTTGAAACAATTGCAGCTATCTATGAGAAGACATTACATCTGGCGTTGTCAAACCCCTATGGAGAGTATACCCCAAAAACCATCGGTCATATTACATTGATCAATAAATTCGAGCAGGCTCATCTTTTAGAAAATCAGATTGACTGGATACGTCTGTTAAAGAAGATAAAGCAAGAAGGGTATAGTATGGATTATAACTTTGCTGGTTTGGATAAACCTTATTACAAGAAGACTTACCCACAAGCAGAGCTGGTCAAAAAAGCTTTAGAAATGACTATCCCGCTGTCGTACGGATCAGATGCACATCATCCGGATGATGTTGGCCGCTATTTTGAAAGGAGTGTTGAAAATGGATAAACTGTCTTATGAGGTGCTTGAACATTTAGCCGTACTCTCCACGTCTCCAAAAGGATGGACTAAGGAATTGAATCTGGTGAGCTGGAATGAACGTCCTGCTAAATTTGATATTAGAGAATGGAGTCCAGATCACTCTAAAATGGGAAAAGGTGTGACACTAAGTAATGAAGAAATGACAGCCTTAAAGAAACAATTACTTGAAATCGAACTGTAAAGACAGGTAAACTGTAACTAACGATTGAACTGAAGGAGAGATACTATGGAAAAAGTTCGTTTGAATAACGGCATATCGATACCTTATTTAGGAACAGGAACCAATACTTACGGGAAAGAAAACAATGATTACAATGGGGAGTTAAATGGGGATTTCTCAGCTCTTGAATCAGCTATTACGTTAGGCTACCGTCTGATAGATACGGCTATCTCATACCGAAACGAAGCTGGCGTTGGGGAAACGATCAAGAGGAGTGGCATACCACGAGAGGAATTCTTTATCACTACTAAGATTCCTGCGGATGATGAGTACATTAAAGACAAGAATGCTGTCAGGAAAACATTAGATGACAGTTTAAATCATTTACAGACCGACTATATTGACTTGTATCTGATTCATAAGCCTATAGAAGATGATGAGAAATTAAAACAAACATGGGAAGTGCTCGAAGAGTATGTCTCTAAAGATAAAATCAAAACGATCGGTGTATCAAACTTCTCGATAGATGATTTAAAACGATTAGACCAATTTGCAACTGTCAAACCGGCTGTCAATCAAATTAAATCGAATCCAACACACTGGAATAATGAGTGGATTAAATACATGTTTACTGAAGATATCAGACCACAGGCATGGGGGCCGATGAAAACAACAGATAAGCACAAGGCACAATTGGCTGAAATCGGTGAGCGATATGATAAGTCCTGGAGCCAAGTGTTATTGCGTTATCAGACTCAAAGAGGCATTATCGTGATTCCTAAATCTCACAATGAAGAGAACCAGAAAGCTAACCTAGAAAGTATGGACTTCCTGCTTTCAGAAGAAGATATGAGAAAAATCGATCAGTTGTAGCAGTAAAGCCGTCCAGTACACTAGTTATCTAGTATACTGGACGGCTTTTTTAATTTAAAGCATCTTTAGCCAGCTGATCTGCCCGTTCATTGAAGTCAATCCCTGAGTGAGCTTTTACTTTAACAAAAGAAACGTCTATTTGACTAGCGTACTTTTTAAAGTAGGTCACATAGTCCTTAGAGACCGTTTTGTTTGCCCGCCATTTTCCTAAAGCCCACATTTCTATACCTAAGTAATCATAGTGGATAATCACTGACTGATAACCTTGTTTAATAGCCCACTTGATAGCGTTTAAAGCTCCAAAACACTCTCCCGCAATCTGAAAACTTTCTGCATAAGTAGGATCGTCACCAGAATTTGAGAGTTCGTCAATAATTTGTCCGTTTTTAATGAGAACTACTCCATAACTGTATTTTTGTGAACGCTTATCGAATGATCCATCCACATACGCAATGACTGTTTCTTCCGTTTCCACCAGTTTGGGAGCGGAAGTATCCGTCATATAGGACTCTGCTTCTTCGCGTTTAGTGAATGACTTGAATTCAGCATTTGAAAAACCGGAGATGACTTTCTGTGCTTCTGTCCAGGTGGTGAAAATACCTGGCTGTCTTCCTTTTTTTACAGCATAATATTTTTTCGGCATAAAAATCTCCTTGCTCATTTATCTTATCTAACTTTAGAAGAGAATAGAGAATTTGTCAATGAGGATTAAGGGACGTCCTCTTAAATGGATGGGTGTAGTCAAGGGTCATTTTAAGGTATGAAAAAAGACACCTTCATAAACAAGAAGGTGTCTGCTTTATAAGATTTAGACTGGTTAGCTGTCAGTCTGTTGAAGGGCAGCTGTTTTTTTCTGAAAAATGATGACGACTCCAAAATGGACTAAGGTCCAGATGAGCAGAGCTGTAAAAGGAATGAAGAACGTCCAGGTAGTCGTTACTATTCCAATGGATGCTACATGCCAGTATACAAAACCGGCACCGATGGTCATAACACCGTGGACATACTGTCTGATAGTCTGCCATTGGTCGATCATACTGAGTCCTTTCATGATGAGGGCGATCAGAAATGCTGCCAGGGCTGCATAACCAAACGGATTGGTCAGTGCGGGAAAGCGAATAGCCGCTATCATGTTCATTTCAAAGACAAGGTGTATGGCAATAAGTAAGACACCTGCCATGCCGGCCGTTGTACTCACACCCTGATTCTTCCATTCGGACGTCAGGACAATAAAAATCAAAGCAAGGTAGGCCAGCACACCAACGATCATCGAGGATGAGTGTTCCGGAAATACGGGAATGATTGACCGAAATAATCCCCAGAACATAATGAGTGACAGACTGCTGAAAACACCTAAAAGAAGACGGTTTTTCTTTTGATGAAGCATATGCAAACTCCTTTCCTATTTGAATCGTTCCTTGTTAAAACTTTACCATAAGTAAATGGCTGAATAAATCAAAAACCCTTAATGAAGTAGTGACAAATCAGTTTAAAACAGGTAGTCTTAAATGTGAGTATAGGAGTGTGTAAAATGGTTAAAAAAGCTTTGATGTATTTATTTAAAAGACGAGTCATTCTGGCATTATTTATTATCATTCAATTTGTTATTTTTGGATTTGTCATCAATCAGTCGTTGGCCTACTCGATTTTATGGGAAACACTCTTTACGGTGCTGTCGATCGGTGTGGCTTTTCATGTCGTCTGGAAAAAAGGGAAAGAAGCTTACAAAATCACCTGGATTCTTCAAGTCCTGATTTTTCCCGTTTACGGTACTTTGTTTTATCTGATGTTTAACAGACAGACACACACCAGAAAGCTGCAGAATAAATTAGAGCAGATTTACGACCTACACCTACCTCATTCTTTATATGAAGAAAAGAGCTTGATTTCAGCTGAACAGCGCTATCCTTTACATGGCCGTCTGATGCATTATCTCTCACAGACAGCTGGGTTTCCGCTTTATAATCAAACTGAGACAGAGTATTACCCTGTTGGAGAAGCGTATTATGAAGCATTGAAGCAAGCCATCAGTCGAGCGGAGAAATACATATTTTTTGAGTTCTTTATTATTGCGGACGGGACCATGTGGCAGAGTCTATTAGATCTTATGATCGAAAAGGCTGAAGCTGGCGTCGATGTAAGGATAATGTATGATGATATCGGCAGTTTTGTCACACTTCCCTCAGATATAAAACAGAAGATCGAAAGTAAAGGCATAAGCTGCAGGATCTATAATCCCTTTCATCCAGTACTGACATCATCTCAGAATAACAGGGATCACAGAAAAATCGTCTCTGTCGACGGACACACGGCGTTTACAGGAGGCATCAATATTGGGGATGAATACATTAACGAAATCGAACGCTTTGGTCACTGGAAAGATAATGGTGTCAGGCTCACAGGAAAAGGAGCCTGGGGATTGACACTGATTTTTCTGCAATTATGGCAGACAATGGATGACGATTTAACCGATGCTGAAATCCCGGACCTTAAGCCTGTTTTCGCGAGTGAGACAGCTGTTAAGATGAATCAGACTGGATTTGTTCAACCTTTTTCTGACAGCCCAACTGATAAAAAGAATTATGGGGAACACGTCTTCATTAAGTTGATCCATGCAGCGCAGAAATCAGTTGTTATCTATACCCCTTACCTGATATTGGATGAGAATCTTGAAACGGCACTGATACTAGCGGCCGAAAGCGGGGTAGAGGTGACAATCATCACGCCTAAGAAATGGGATAAATACTTGGTTCATGTTACGACACGCTCCTATTACGCAGAGCTGATAGAGTCCGGAATCAAAATATATGAGTACACCCCGGGTTTCATGCATGCCAAAACTGTATTGATAGATGATGAAGTAGCCTTAGTCGGAACAATTAATTTGGATTACCGAAGTTTATATTTGCACTTCGAAAATGCAGTTATATTGTATGGTGGATCAGTAATGGATAAAATACGAGTGGACATAAATGAGACGCTTAAAGTAAGTGAACAGATACACTTGAATACGATTTCTCAATCAAAAGGCATACGAATCATGAAAAGTGTGCTAAGGTTATTTGCACCTTTGATGTAATGGAAGGGATGAAGGTAATATGGATTCTTTAACTTTAGGAAAAACTAAAATAACGTGGTTGAATGGCGGATTGACTAAAATGGACGGAGGAGCTATGTTTGGACCTGTACCCAAACCGTTATGGACCAAGAAATACCCCTGTAATGAGAAAAATCAGATAGAATTAGTTACTGAACCCATGCTGGTAGAACAGTCAGGTCTTTATTATCTGATAGATGCAGGGATAGGAAGAGGCAGGCTAAGTGAGAAACAAAAAATGATATTTGGTGCATCAGAAGAGTCCTCTATCGAGAAGGATTTACGATTATTGTCAATTAAACCTGAAGACATCGATTATGTACTGATGACTCACCTCCATTTTGATCACGTGACCGGTCTAGTTACGGAAAAAAATGACGAATTGACGTCGCTATATCCCAATGCTCAAATTATTGTGGAAAATAGAGAATGGGATGCGATCCGTCATCCAATCAAGCGGACAAAAGGGACTTACTGGGAAGAAAACTGGAGAGCAATCGAATCCCAGATCGTTCTGTTTGATGATTATTATGAAGTATCGCCAGGCATCGAACTATTTCATGCTGGCGGACACAGCCCGGGTCTCTGTCTAGTCAAAATAGAGGATGGGGATAAGGTTGCGGTCCATTTGTCAGATATTTTTCCAACACACGCTCATTTGAATCCCCTCTGGGTCACTGCCTTCGATGATTATCCATTACAATCGATAGAGACTAAAGAACAGTGGATTAACAGAGGGATAGATCAGAACTGGGTGTTTCTGTTTTACCACGATGCCTACTATAGAGCACTTCAGTTTGATAAAAACACTAAAGATATTAACTGGAGCTTAAAGCGTTCAAAAGAGGCAGCAGTTCCTCTGAATCAAAACACTAACTGATAAATAGAAGAATGAATTCGTGTGTGATAATATTAGGGTGGAGGAGAAATAATGGAAAAAATAACAATTTATCACACAAACGATATGCATTCTCACTTGACGTACTGGCCTAGAATAGCCAAGTATTTATCTGATGAAAAAAAGAGAAAGAAATCAGAAAACGAAACCGTCTTTGTTTTTGACAGTGGGGATGCTACGGACCGTATGCACTCTTTAACTGAAGCAACGGAAGGTAAAGCTATAGCCTCTTTACTTCATGAAGGTGAATACGATGCGATTACGATTGGAAACAATGAAGGTATAGGGAATACGAAACAACAACTGAATAATTTGTTTGCAGATTCAGTTTACAAAGTCGTTGTGTCAAATCTCATTGACAAAGAGACGAAGGCGAGACCTGACTGGGCTGAAGAAGTAGTGTTATTGGAGACAGTCAAAAACCATAAACTGGCCCTCATCGGATGTACTATCCCCTTGCCGCTGAGTTACGATTCTCTGGGCTGGGAAGTGAAAGACCCGATTGAAACAATAGCTAATGTGGTTCAGGAATATAAGGATGAAGTGGACGGCTTTATATTATTGAGTCATCTTGGTCTGGGAACAGATAGGGAAATAGCGTCTTTGTTCCCCGAAATTCTAGTCATCCTTGGAGGACACACCCACCACTTGCTTCCAGAAGGTGAAAAAGTCAATAATACCCTTATCGCTGGGGCTGGTAAATTCGGGACCCATGTGGGAATAGTCACTATAGAATTGGATCATTCCTACTCAGGGCATCTGACAGCTCAAGTCATTGATGCCAGAACCCATTTGAAGGAAATAGAAAACGAACGATCCCAGATTGAGGACTTAATGACTCTGGGAAACACTATGCTCGAGAGCGAAAAGCTGGGTGTTCTATCTAATCCGCTGGAAAAACAATGGACAAAAGAGCCCAATCTGATTTCACTGACGCTTGATGCCATGAGAGCCAGTTCTAATGGAGATGGAGCGATTGTCAATGCCGGTTTGTTTTTAAAATCTATTCCGGAAGGGATTGCCAACCGGAAACAGATACACGAAGCATTGCCTCATCCTATGCGTCTGATAGAAGTGGCATTAACCGGAAAACACTTAATGAATATGCTTAAAGAGATGGAGAGACAACAAGACTATCTAAAAACACTCCCTGTAAAAGGATACGGATTTAGAGGAGAAGTTTTTGGAGAGATCCGTTATCAGGGAATAGATGTTAACGATGAAGAAGTTAGAATCGATAATAATAAAATCATCATGGATAGGCTGTATCGAATCATTACTGTTGATTATCTGATGTATGTTCCTTACTTTCCAGTTTTACAAAAGGCATCAAAAGTGAAGATCATCAGCTCGGATTTTCTTAGAACGATCGTTGGTAACTATGTCAAAAACCAATACCCCAGCTCATAAAGGAAAGGAAACTCAAATTGGTCAATAACAGTAAAGAGAACGAAACAAATCCTGCATCAGAAGCAATCGAAGAAATTGAAACACTGGTCGAAAATGAGAATAAAATAGTGAAAAAAATAGATTCTGAGACTCTTGAACTAAACAAAGACAAGTATGCAATCAAAACAAATTACAGAGATGCGCTTGATTTAGAACTACTGGAAGAGAGATACAGTGACTTACTTGAGAAGTATGATTTCATAGTAGGCGATATGTCTTATGGAAAATTAAGACTGAGAGGCTTTTATTATGATAGCAACAAAAAAGCGCCTATTGACATGAAGATATCACATCTGGAAGACTACCTTCTTGAATACTGCAGTTTTGGGTGTGCTTATTTCGTACTGGAAAGTCTGGAAACTAAAAAGAAAAACCGGTCATATCCTAACACTGAACTGGACTATGAGGACGCTTCAAGAAAGTCTCAAAAAGGAAGATCTGACAAGTCACGAAAAAAACCGGTCAAGAAGAACTATAAGCAGACAGCTAAACCTGCATCAAAATCTTCAGGAAAGACGTCAGTCAAACCAAAACCGAAATCAAAACCGAAATCAAAGCCAAAACCAGCAGACAAGCCGGCTCAAAGCAATGAGAAAAAAGCATTTACCAAGAAAAACCGATCGGACACACAGTCAGTAAAAAATGAGACTGAAAAAGTGAAAGAAGTTAAAAATGATAAAGGCAATACCCGGTTTGAAATTCGCAAGAAAAAGTAGAAGCTAAAGGAGAATCCGCATGAACGCATTGAAGTATAAAGGGTATCTGATAGACTTGGACGGAACAATGTACAAAGGCAAAGAGCCCATTAAAGAAGCTCCCCATTTTATTGACTACCTCAAAAAAAACCAGGTGCCTTATCTTTTTCTGACAAACAACTCGACCAGCAGTCCGGATGAAGTAGCAGTCAAGTTAAAAGCACAGTTTAATATACCGGCTGAAGCCAGTGACGTGTATACGAGTTCGCTGGCAACTGCTGAATATGTCAGACAGCTCGAAGGAGATCGTGTCTTCGTTATTGGTGAAAAAGGACTGATAGAAGCTCTTGAAGCGGCCGGATGTACTATAGTGGAAGAAGATATTGATCATGTGGTAGTGGGACTGGATACTGAATTGACTTACGCCAAATGTGAGCGGGCAAGTTTAGCTATTCAAGAGGGGGCTTCCTTTATTGCTACAAATAAAGATACGAATTTACCCAACGAAAAAGGGCTGGTCCCCGGAGCGGGATCGATCGTTGCACTGATTGAAAAATCGACACGTGTTCAACCAACTTTTATAGGGAAACCCGAAAGCTTCATCATGGAATCGGCATTAAATAAACTGGGGCTGGACCGAACGGAAGTGCTCATGGTAGGGGACAATTACGAAACCGATATTCTAGCAGGAATAGATAATGGAATCGATACACTGCTTGTCCTGACCGGTTTCACATCGAAAGAAGACTTGAAAAACGTCACCAGTCAGCCGACATATATAGTGGACACTTTGGCGGATTGGAGAGTTTAAGATGATTCTCTTAAAAAAAATTGCCGGGTTCATTAGTCTACTGCTTTTGATTATTACTGCCAGTATAGCAATCGTGATCCTGTTTACACCGCTCTATCACTTTTCAGCCTGGTATCACGATATACCTGAGAGATTGAATATGTCATACGACACCTTGATCGATAATTATTATGTCCTGTTAAGATATCTTCATTTTCCTTGGATTCAGGAATTAAACCTGCCGGATTTTCCAAGCTCGGAAAGTGGGTTATTCCATTTCTGGGAAGTTAAAATCTTATTTTACATTAATTATGGAGTTCTGGTGATATCAGCTTTAGCCAGCTATGTTTACATTAGATATGTCAAACAAAATCGTCTGTTCTGGACATTGCAGAAACCATTCTTCGCTGCCAGTCTTGTGCCGCCAATACTGCTGATGCTACTCGCAATTAATTTTGACCGCATGTTCGTTATTTTTCATGAACTGTTCTTCAATAATGATGCGTGGCTGTTTAACCCGGCAACTGATCCCATCATATTAGCACTTCCACAAGAATTCTTTATGTACTGTTTTATTCTGTTCTTTATACTGATCGAAGCCTCATTTATTTTTGGATACAGGTATAGCAAAAAAAATGCCTTTAAATAAAAAAACTGAATGATTCTCTTCAGAACTGTCTCCTATAGAGGAGTGGTCAGTGTAGAGAATCATTCAGCTTTTTTTATTTCATGACGTCTGATATTTCAGGATTATCGTGAGCAACTCTGCTTGCAGCAGCTGCAGCAATTGCGCCAACAATGTCATCCAGGAACGTATGTGTTTCATTTGTATTTTTGTGATCGTCCAGTCTCGCGATTACTTTTGGTTTTGTTTTATCCAGGAAGCCGTAATTCGTAAATCCAATCGATCCATAGACGTTAACAATAGAAAGGGCTAAAATCTCATCGATACCGTATAACCCTTCATCTTCTTTAATTATTTCCTGAAGCGGGCTGGACAGTTTGCCTTCTTCACATAAGACGTCCAGTTCAACTCCTGTTAAAACAGCATTCTGAACTTCTCTTTTTCTAAGAACTGCCTTCACATTGTCTAAACACACGTCCATGGTGATGCCGGGTAGGTAGGGCTGCTGTAGATCGTATACTAATTCAGCAATTTCGTCTAATGTAACCCCTCGTTTTTCTAATAATTCCAGAGCAACTTTATGCAGTTTTGAACCTGATTGTACCATTTGTATTCCTCCTCGTCGTTTTGTTCAATCTTCAAATGACAATTTTGTACTTTGAATAGGTTGAGCATGTTCTTTAGGATAGATGGAATGAATCGCATGATTGACAGCCGTTGGTGCTTCACCGAATCCTGTGGCAATCAGCTTTATTTTACCGTCAAACGTATTGCTGTCTCCAGCAGCATATATACCTTCAATAGAGGTCTCCATCTTAGAGTTAACGATGATATCTGTCTGGTCCAGATTGATGTCCCAGTCTTTGATCGGGCCAATGGAGGAGACAAACCCATAATTGATTATGAAAAAGTCCAGATCGACAGTCGTTAATTTATCGCCTCTCGTTTCTTTGAATTCTACTGCCTTTAAGTAGTCGCTGTCCCCAATCAGTTTATAAGGAATCATGGGTGTCAAAATATCTATATTGGAGGCTTTCATCATTTCGACTGAACCTTCATGTGCTCTGAAGTGTTCACGGCGATGAACAAGGAAGACTTTTCTGGCGATCCCTTCAAGAGTCAGTGCCCAATCCACTGCAGTATCTCCACCACCACAGATTACGACTGTTTTATCTTTATATTGTTCAAGATCTTTGACAATGTAGTGAAGATTAGTCTGTTCGAACCGGTCAGCTAAAGGGAGTGTAAGTTTTCTAGGCTGAAAAGAACCCTGGCCAGTAGTCAAAATAACTGTCTTGCTGTAGTGCGTTTCCTTAGTGGTCTCGATTTTAAATAAATGATGATCCAGCTTTTCGATTGATTTGACTTCCTGATCCAGACAAATCGTCTGATCGAAATGCTGCATCTGAGCAGTCAGCTGATGAACCAGCTCTTTGCCAGTGACTCCCGCATAACCGCCAACATCATAGATTGTTTTTTCAGGATAAAGCAGGGATACTTGTCCGCCTAATACAGGCAGGGACTCTATGATTTTGGTTTTCGCATTTCTCATCCCAGCATAGAAGGCAGCAAACATGCCTACTGGGCCACCGCCTATGATTGTTATATCATATAATTCTACTGAAACTGTCAAAACAAACCCTCCATAAATGTAACCTGTACTTAATAAAAGACACCAATAATCAAAGCGATCACTATTCCTGATAAGATACCAAAAAAGACTTCGATTGGTTTATGACCTAGATGACCTCTAGATTGTCTTTCTTCTTCATCTAATGCTTCGATGTCTTCATATTTGTACTGTGTAAATGTTTTACGTAAATTCTCAAAATCAGCCAGTAATTCATTGATCAAAATGCCATGTTCCCCACTTTGTCGTCTGACACCCATTGAATCGAACATAACGATCACTCCAAAAGTAGACGCGATGGCCACATAAGGTGACTGGATACCATACTCTGCTATCATACTGGTGATAAGAGCTGTAACGCCTGCAGAATGAGAACTCGGCATACCTCCAGTAGAAGTAGCTAAAGCCACAGAAGAGGGACGTTTTAATAGAAAGGCAACAGGGACTTTGATTAATTGTGAAATAATGATGGCTGAAAATGCAGCTACTAACGGGTAATTATCAAATAATACCATAATTGAATCTTCCTTTTCCTAAAGTGAAAACCTCTTTAATAATAACATGAATAAACAGATAAGAAGATAAAAAAGTGTTACAATTAAAAATATTGGAAATTAACAAAAACTAAGGTACACTAAATAGAGATTATTATATAGGAGGAAATTTAATGAGCGATTTACCACAGTTAAATTTAGACCAGGCTAAAGGACCAAAAGCTGTCATGAGTACCAGTATGGGAGAAATAACAATTCAGTTATTCCCGGAAGAAGCACCAAAAACTGTAGAAAATTTTGTTGGACTTGCAAGAAAAGGATATTATGACGGCATTATCTTCCATAGAGTCATTTCTAATTTCATGATACAAGGGGGAGATCCGACCGGAAGTGGTATGGGTGGAGACAGTTTGTTTGGAGGATCATTTGAAGATGAATTCAGTTCAAAATTATTCAACTTGAATGGGGCTTTATCTATGGCCAATTCCGGACCGAATACAAACGGTAGTCAATTCTTCATTGTAACGATGAGTGATATTCCAGAACAGATGGTTTCTCAGCTTGAAGATGCCGGATTCCCGGAAGAAATCATCGAAGCTTATAAGCAGAATGGTGGAACACCTTGGTTAGATCAGAAACATACCGTATTCGGCCATGTAATTGAAGGTCATGAAGTTTCTAAAGCAATCGAGAATGTTGAGAAAAACGCAATGGACAAGCCTAACAAAGATGTCGTCATTGAAACGATTACGATCATCGACTAAACTGAACTAATTTAAATTAAGGAGGCTGGTTATGTTAGGTGCGATTGAAGCGGGCGGGACAAAGTTCGTATTGGCAGTCAGTGATGATGACTTCAATATTATAGAACGAGTATCCATACCCACTACAACTCCGGTAGAAACATTTAAAAAGGTATTTGATTTTTTTGATAACTATCAGGTAAGCGCTATTGGCATAGGCTCTTTTGGTCCGATCGATGTTAACACATCGTCAGATACTTACGGCTATATTACATCAACGCCAAAGACTGCCTGGGAGAATACTGATTTTATCGGACTGATGAAAGACAGGTATCCAGTACCTATGGGATGGACTACGGATGTCAACGCAGCTGCGCTGGGAGAATTATCATATGGTGCAGCTAAAGGAAAGACCTCCTGTTTGTACTTGACTGTTGGAACTGGAGTAGGTGGAGGAGCTGTTATAAACGGTGAACCGCTTGAAGGATATGGCCATCCAGAAATGGGGCATATTCTAGTTAGAAAACATGCAAATGACAGCTTTGATGGAAATTGTCCATACCACAGCGATTGTCTTGAAGGACTGGCAGCAGGACCGGCAATCGAAAAGCGCTACGATAAGAAAGCTCAGGATATGACAGATAATAAAGAGGTATGGGAAATTGAAGCCTACTATTTAGCCCAGGCGCTAATGAGCTATACCTTGACTATAAGTCCTGAAAAAATCATTCTCGGAGGCGGAGTTATGAAACAGACTCAACTTTTCCCTCTGATCAGAACCGAGTTTGATAAATTGCTTAATGGATATGTTCAAACACCGGATCTAAACGATTATATTGTGCCGCCCGCATTGAAAGATGATGCCGGCATTACTGGGTGTTTAATGCTTGCTCAAAGAGCGCTATAAAATAAGTGATCCCCATTCGCGAGATGCAGTCTTGATTAAAGGTTTTAATCAGAACGTGCAGCAGTGAATGAGGATCGCTTTTTTATTTTGAGTCGAATACTTTTTTTATACGGTGCAGGCCATCCATCAATACTGACTGAGGGACGGCGAAATTCATTCGCATATATGCCCGCCCGTTTGGACCATAACTGATTCCATCATTTAATGCTATTTTCCCTACTTCAGCAAAATGGCTTTTGAGCTCCGTTGCATCAACATTTAATAGAGAAGCATCAAACCAGAATAAGTAAGTAGCTTCAGGTTTCATATAACTCACATTTGGCAAATGAAGATCAAAAAAATCAATTATAGTTTGTCTGTTATGAGAAAGATAATGAAGTAACTCTTCTCGCCAATCAGCTGCTTCAAGGAATGCCGCTTCTGTCGCACACATACCGAAGCTGTTGACTGCATCTAGTTCAGTCTCTTCTAGACTCATTTTTAGCTTTTTGGCTAGCGATGGATCGTAAACGAGTATAAATGACAGTTTGACACCTGCTAAATTAAACGTTTTTGTTGCTGAATGAAGTGTAACCACCCATTTTTTGTAATGGTCATCAAGGGTTACAGGAGACAGACAATCGTATCCTTCGTAAACCAGATCGCTATGGATTTCGTCACTTACTAAGACAACCTCGTTCTTTATACATAAATCCGTTAAGGTGATTAATTCTTCTCGAGTCCACACCCTTCCACCGGGATTATGAGGATTGCTCAAAATAAAAAGCTTAACGTCTGGCTTTTTTAGAATAGACTCGATATCTGTAAAGCACATTCTGTACTGTCCTTCTTCTATAGTAAGTGCGGAACGGTAGACTTGACGATGATTTCTTTCCGCCAGCATCGCGAAAGGAGTGTAGACCGGATCGTGAATCACAATGCCGTCTCCAGGTTCAGTGAGTGCTTGAATAGTTACGGCTACCGAAGAAAGAACACCAGGTGAAAAAAGTATCTGTTCTTCAGTCAGCCTCATTCCATGATGCTCCGCCTGCCAGTGGATAATAGCAGAGTAAAGACTGGATTTTGGGAAAGTATAGCCTAGAACTTCATTATCGATCATCTTCTTCAAAGCATTTTTCACTGGTAAGGGGTTATCAAAGTCCATATCAGCGATCCACATAGGTAGTATCGTGTCATCTCCGAATAATGAATCCAGCATATCCCATTTAACGCTCCCCGTCTGTTTACGGTTAATGATTTTTTCAAATGTCATGACCTCACTCCTCTGATGATTATCTCCCTTATAGTATTAAGCAATTAGTGATCAAAATCAAGAGAAGGATAGTCTAACCTTAATTTCACAAATGAGTGTTTTCATGCTATACTATTTAAGATGATTTGAAAAATCCATGAAGACGGAGAGGGGAATTCATGGTGTACAAAATTGGCCAAAAAGTTAGAGGAGAAGTCATAGGAATTCAGCCATATGGCGTCTTTGTCTCGATAGATGAAGAGACTCAGGGGCTGATTCACATTTCTGAATTAAAACATGGTTACATCAAGAGCATCTCCGAGGTAGTTAATAAGGGTGATGTAGTAGACGTCATCATTATGGATATTGATGAATACTCTCATAAAATCAGTTTATCGTTGAGGAGTCTGCACAAACCAAAATTCCACCCGTTTTCTAATAGAAGAAACATTTCGCGTTACGGTAATAAGACTGGTATCGGATTTAAATCGATTGAAGACAAATTACCTGGCTGGGTTGAACTGGCATTAAAAGAAATTGATACACGTAAAAGCAGTAAGTGAGACAAAAACAATGACCCTATGCTTAGAAAGGTGTTAATGAATTTGATGAAAGAAAATCATTATGTTGCATGTACTATTCTGGTTAAAGGTAAGGACGGACGCTATGTCTTTCTTGTCAGGAAAGAAGAAGAAGGATTTGCTTTTTTAGCGACAACAGTTAAACCTAAACAAACCGGGCTGGCAAGTGTAATCAATCGACTAAAAGAAGTGTGTAATCTGGATATTGAAAAGTTGGAATTAAACGAATTAACCAATGCAATAGTTGATGATAATCGTATACCACTGTTTGTTTTTATTTATGAAGACATTAATCTGGTAGATCCTGATCAGTTACTTGCAGAGTCATATGACTTATCCTGGGAGCACTCTGATAATGTGATCGCCACACTTGAGCAATGGAAAATTTCTGGAGTACCCCAGTTTTTACTTATATAATTAAAATAGTATTATTATGGAGGAATGATTTATATGACAAAAATCAAGTTTGATTACTCTAAAGTAGTAGGACAGTTCATTAATGAAGATGAACTGAAAAACATGCAGGCTCAGGTAACTTCAGCAGATTCTTTAATTAAAGAACAGACAGGTCCTGGGAATGAATTTTTAGGATGGGTCGATTTGCCTGAAAAATATGATAAAGACGAATTTTCTCGTATAGAAAAAGCAGCTGAAAAAATCAAATCTGATTCACAAATCTTAGTGGTTATTGGAATTGGCGGCTCATACCTTGGAGCTAAAGCAGCACTGGACTTTTTAAACCATTCTTTTTACAACGAGTTAAGCAGTGAACAGCGTAAAACACCACAAATCTTTTTTGCGGGTAACAATATCAGCTCTACTTACTTAAGTGATTTAATTGAAGTAATTGGGGATAAGGATTTTTCTGTTAATGTCATCTCTAAATCCGGAACAACAACTGAACCGGCACTAGCATTTAGAGTATTTAAAAAGCTCCTGATTGATAAGTATGGAGAAGAAGAAGCTAAAACTAGAATATATGCCACTACAGATAAAGAAAAAGGAGCTTTGAAATCGTTAGCTGATACAGAAGGGTATGAGTCCTTTATTATCCCTGACGATGTCGGAGGACGTTTCTCAGTACTGACAGCTGTTGGACTGCTGCCTATAGCTGTAGGTGGTGGAGACATTAATGCACTTATGGAAGGGGCAAATCAGGCAAGAACAGATTTCTCGGATGACAGTCTTGAGAATAATCTGGCTTATCAGTATGCTGCTTTTAGAAACATCTTATACAGAAAAGGAAAAGTTACTGAATTATTAGTGAATTATGAACCAAATCTTCAGTATTTATCAGAATGGTGGAAACAGCTCTTTGGGGAATCAGAAGGGAAAGACCAGCGAGGCATTTATCCTTCGAGTGCTAATTTCTCGACAGATCTGCATTCATTAGGTCAGTACATTCAAGAAGGCAGACGAAATCTATTTGAAACGGTCATTAAAGTGGACAAACCGTCTAAATCTATGACAATACCTACAGAGACAGAAGATCTTGACGGATTAGGCTATCTGGAAGGCAAGGAAATTGATTTTGTTAACACTAAGGCTTTTGAAGGAACGTTACTAGCTCACACAGATGGAGAAGTTCCAAACTTTGTGATTACTATACCTGACATGTCTGCACATACATTAGGTTACTTGTTCTATTTCTTTGAAATTGCAGTTGCAGCATCAGGATACATGAACACTGTTAATCCATTTGATCAGCCAGGTGTTGAAGCATACAAGAAAAATATGTTTGCGTTACTTGGAAAACCAGGATTTGAAGACTTAGCGAATGAATTGAACAAGCGTCTGTAAAATAGAGACAACTAGATAATAGGAAGGAGGGCAAATCTGCTCTCCTTTTTTTCTTCCAAAAAAAAGGCATATGAGTTAGAATATTAATCTATAGGGGGAGAGGAATATGAAAAATATTGTAATTAAAGAGGCAACTGCTGAAGATTTATCAACTATCAAGGGAATCCTTTATGAAACTGCAGTCTGGCTGAGCAAAAAGGGATCAACTCAGTGGGCAGGGTTATTGAAAGGAGAAGATGTTCATAATGTTCAACAGGCAATAGAAAAGAAAGAAGTATTCCTTGCGTATAGTCATAATGAAGTCATCGGAACGTTTGCATTGTGGGATAAACAGACTAAGTGGGATATTGATCTTTGGGGACTGGAGAACCATGAAGATTTCTATTATCTTCATAGAATCGCAGTAGATAGAACAAAAAAAGAAGGGAAAAAAGGATACAATCTGATCGAAGGGGCAAAAGAAATAGCGAGACATAACCAGAAAAAAGGAATCAGACTGGATTGTATTGCAACAAATAACCAGTTGAATTCATTTTATAATGCGCATGGATTTACCTTTGTAAAAACCATCAAAGACTATGATAACGGAGAAGGATTACAGGACTATAATCTATATCAGTGGGAAATTTGAATATTATGAGCAATACAGGTTGACTATTTTCAAATAACCTGTTAATATTAATCTCGTTGCTGCAAAACAGTAACAGGTTTTACAAACAGAAATTATTTGAAATAAGTATTGACTTTCAGGTGGCAACGAGATATACTAAAGTAGTTGTCATAGAGGCAAAGGGAACGCTTACAGATTTAAATTGATTGCGAAATTAATTTAAAAAAGATGTTGACTCAAAGCTGATCTGATGGTAAGATAGTTAAGTTGCTAATGACGCAAAACACATTCAGCAACACCAACCGAACGAGATAGATCTTTGAAAACTGAACAAAGTAGAAACAACCAAATGTGCAAGGGTCTTCGGTCCGTTTAGGGCCGGAGACAACAAACGAGTTAACCTAGTTAACTCACAAGCAATACAATGAGCAAGTCAAACTTAAAATGAGAGTTTGATCCTGGCTCAGGACGAACGCTGGCGGTATGCCTAATACATGCAAGTCGAACGCTGAA